>CADBDT010000017.1 GCA_902793465.1 uncultured Coriobacteriaceae bacterium
AACAAGGGCCAAAGCATCCCGGCGCCATGGATAAGCGCCGTGCTCAGACAGTCCTCGCATAGACTGCACACGCGGTCGCTCCGCTCCTCGCGCGAGTTGAGTGCCCCTAACCTCTTTGGTTGCCCCTCGCTGCGGAGACTGCACACGCGGTCGCTCCGCTCCTCGCGCGAGTTGGGTGCCCCTAACCTTTTTGGTTGCCCCTCGCTGCGAAGACTGCACACGCGGTCGCTCCGCTCCTCGCGCGAGTTGGGTGCCCCTAACCTTTTTGGTTGCCCCTCGCTACACTGCGGAACTGCGCGCGGCTGCTTTCCATGGCGCCTCGCGGCTTTGGCCCTTGTTTAGGGGTGGGCTATCTGTGGTCCCGAGCTACCCCGGGACCCGATTGCGTTACCAAATTCTGCGTATTGCCAGTCCGCTTAGGAGCTTTGGCTCAAACCACGTGGACTTGGGTGGCATTATGCCGCCCTCGTCTGCAATTGCCATAAGCTCGTCGATTGACGTGGGATACAGTGCAAACGAAATGCCCGTGGAGTGTGCAAGTCGCTCCAGCTCCTCGGGCTGTGCATTGCCGGCAAAGGAGATGCGGCTGTCGGTGCGTGGGTCTTCGATTCCCAGGATGGGGCCAAGCACCCGTTCCTGCAAAACCGATACGTCTAGCTGGTCTGCCGCGTCGAGTGCATGGATTGTGCGCCACGAACCAAACGCAAAGACGCCAAAGGAGCCCTTGTTGGAGGGCAGCTGCGCATCGCGGCTCGGCGCGTCGACCGAGAAGCCCGCGGCCTCGAGGCGCAACACGAACTCGTCTTCCTCGAGTCCTGCGGTGTCTGCAACAATGCGGTCGTACGGCAGGATGCGCAGTTGACTTGCGGGAAACAGAACGCCAAGAAAGGCCTCGGAAGGATCGCCAGTAATCCCCTCTGCCCTACGCTCTTGGCAAATGCGCGCTGCGGCAGCGGCGCGGTGGTGGCCGTCGGCAATGTAGCCGCGCTCAACGGTGCCAAAGGCAACTTGGAGTGCCTCCACGGCAACGGGACGAGCTATGCGCCATACGCGTTGGCGCACGTTTCCGGGGCCCATAAAGTCGTAGAGGGGAGTTGCAAGCCTCGCGGCGTCCAATATGGTGTCTATTGCAACGCTGTCCTTGTAGGCCAAAAAGACGGGGCCGGTTTGGGCGCGCAGGATCTTAATGTGGTTTACTCGGTCCTGCTCCTTTTGCGAGAGCGTGAGCTCGTGTTGGCGAATGGTGCCGTCTAGGTAGTCATCCACGGCAATCGCACCCATAACGCCCATCTGGCGGTGGGATGCGGTGGAGAGCTCGTAAAGGTAGAAGCAGGGCTTCTCGTCTGGCATGAGCGTGCGGTCGAGCTGTCTCTCGCGCAGGAGGTTGTGCGCGTGCTCGTACACCTCGGGGGCATAGGGGTCATGGTCTTCTGCAAAACCCGTCTCGGGTCTGTCGATTGCCAAAAAAGAGGTGGGGTGTGCCTCTACGAATGCGCGAGCCTCCGACTCGCTAAACACGTCGTAGGGCAACGCCGCAAACTCAGACACGCGTTTGGGGGTCGGTCGAAGACAAGTTATGGGCTCTACATGCATGGGTGCTCCTCGCGCCGCATTTGCTTTTATCTGCTGCCTATAGCATAGCGCGAAAACCGTTTATATATATGCGACTTTTAGCTCCAAACAAGAGACCAACGCATGTGTCCCCGAGGACCTATCAAGAGACTCCCCCTTGATAGTTTACGCCGCGGAGGCACGCACATGGGCAGCTGGCCGATGTTCTTTGGGGTTTTGGGGATGAGGAACGCTAAGGTGGGGTACAACAATAGGGACGACATTTTTGATTGTCGCACACAAGACCTACGAAAGGGGTAGCAATGGAAGGTTTCGATTTGGGCGACGGCGTTCGCAAGTTCTTCTTGGCTGGAGTCGGAGCCGTGGCAATGGGTGCCGAAAAGTCCCAGGAAATTATTGAGGAACTGGTAAAAAAGGGCGAGCTTACGGTAGAGCAGGGCAAGGCCTTTAACGAGGAGCTTACGCAAAAGGCAACCAAGGCAGCCAGCGATACCCAGGATGCCTTCCTCCGTATGCATCTAGAGAGTATGACGCCCGAGGAGCGTGCGGAGTACGCAAAGAAGGTCGCCAGCATCTCTGCCGATATTGAGGAAAAGGCCACAACAGTTGAGGCCGAGGTAGAGGTAGTGGACGACGAGGCAGAAGATAAGTCA
Source organism: uncultured Coriobacteriaceae bacterium (assembly GCA_902793465.1). Lineage (GTDB taxonomy): Bacteria > Actinomycetota > Coriobacteriia > Coriobacteriales > Atopobiaceae > RUG440. The sequence goes on from CADBDT010000017.1 coordinate 2,226, forward strand.
GAGGAAGCCGCAGAGGAGAAGTCGGAAGCGGCCGACGAATAGGCTTTGGGCAAGGAAGACAAAGACGTCCGTGCGGACGAGACGCAAACGAGCCCGTGGGCAGACGACGGCATCGATGTAGATGCCGAACGTCTGCGCTCGTGGTACGAGACCGTTGTTGGCGAAGCGCCAACGCGCGAGGAGACCATCGGCCTTTTGGGCGGCAGGTCAAAGGGCAACGATCAGGACGGCCTTGGCGTAGTTGCGCGCTACAAGCGCGTTATGCAAATACTGTCCATCGTCCGCACGTACGATATCTTCCACGGGCTTACGCCCACCTCATTTAGGCACATGTTGGAAGAGCTTGGCCCCACGTTTGTAAAGGCGGGCCAGATTCTTTCCATGCGCTCGGAAATCCTGCCGGAGTCCTTTTGTCGCGAACTTGCCAAGCTGAGGACAGACGTCGAACCCATGACGCGCGAGGTGGTGCTGGAAACGCTGCGCGGCGAATACGACACCCCCATCGAAAAGATATTCGACGCCATAGACGACATTCCACTGGGCTCGGCTTCCGTGGCGCAGGTCCACAAGGCGCGTCTGGTAACGGGTGAGACCGTGGCCATAAAGCTCCAGCGACCCAACGTGCGAGCCATAATGGCACAGGACATTGGAATTATGCGCTCCATAGCGCGCCATGCGAGCCGTATTGTGGGAGATACCCAGGTACTGGACATCCAGTCGGTTGTGGAAGAGCTCTGGCAGTCGTTTCGCGAGGAGACGGACTTCCTCGTGGAGGCGCGCGCCCTTAACGAGTTTAGGCACAACAACGAGGACTGCGCCTTTGTTACGTGTCCCAAGCCGTATCCGGGACTTTGTACCGAGCACGTAGTGGTAATGGACTACATAGAGGGAATATCCATCTCGAGAACCCATGAGCTCACCGAAAAAGGGTACGAACTTTCGGAGATTGGCGAAAAGCTCGTAGACAACTACACGAGGCAGATGCTCGACGACGGTTTTTTCCACGCCGATCCGCATCCGGGAAACATCCTTATATCGGGCGGCCAAATTGTGTATATAGACCTTGGCATTATGGGAAGGCTCTCTTCCCACGATCGCAAGGCCCTCAGAGACATGGTGATTGCGGTGGGGGAGTACGACATCCCGCGCCTAAAGGACGGACTTCTGCGTTTTGTGGACATGTCCGACTTGTCTGACCTCGACCATGCGAGCCTGCTGGCAGACCTGGACCTTGTGATGCAGGACTTTGGCACTGCCAACTTGGCCGAGCTGGACCTGGCCCGCTTTCTTAATGCACTGCTTACGCTTGCCAGGCGCCACGGTCTGGTTATGCCCGGTTCGGTAACCATGCTCGCCCGCTCGCTGGTTACGCTTGAGGGCACGGTGGATGACCTGCTTTCCGACAAGAGCATTATTGAGGTAATAGGCAACCACCTGCGCGCGGAAATCAGCGTGCTGGATATGGCAAAGAGCGAGGCAGAGCAGTATGCGAGGGAAACGCGCCTGGCAACGCACAGCGTGCTTAATGCGGCCTCGCAGGCGTCGTTGGCCATGAACATGCTCACGCGCGGCCAGCTGCATGTGAACATGGACATACCGGGAAGCGACGACCCGATTTCCGACTTCTCGCATGCATTTGACCGCCTTACCATGGGAATAGTAATCGCCGGACTCTTTATTGGCTCCTCGGTTATCTACTATGCCGGCATGAAGCCGCTTATGTTTGGCATCCCCATCGTTGGCTTCGTAGGCTTTTTTGTGGCTCTAATCCTGGGCGTGCGCCTTGTGGTAGACATCCTGCGCGAGGACAAGCGCAAGCGCTAGGACTGAGTTGGTGCGCCCACGGTGTGCGCCCTACCACTGCGAGGCTCATGTGGAAGTTGCCAGTTGGTGGGGTGCGGGCAGAGGGCAGTCGCTGACCCAGGGGGCGAGTCAACTCGTTGTGGCGGCGCGGAGGACGCCGTGCTCAAACAGTCCTCGCGCGATGAACTACTACGAACCATCCCGGTTTCCTCGCGCTGCGGAACTGCGCGCGGCATCGCTCCGCACCGCCACTCTCTTGACTCGCCCCCTGGGTCAGCGACTGCCCTCTGCCCGCGGCTCGGTTGCCGTTACCTTTGCGCGCAGGCCAGCTCGACTACCTTGTACGCACCGTCGTAGGTGCCTATGCGGTTTGCCTTCTCTATGTTGTCGCACATAAATGCAACGAGCTCGCGGTCGTACTGCATGGAGCTTATCATGGCGAGCACTTCCTCTGTGTTGTCTATCTCGTAGGTAGCGTCGCCAACCTCTGCCGCACGAATTGCGCCCCATGCCTCGTGACCGCCAACGCGGTGAATCATGAGCTTGGGAACGGGGTAGAAGCTAAACTCGCTTGGCTTGGTTATGAGCACGTCGCAGCAGCGCATGAGCAGATTGGACGAGTACACGGCTGCAAAGATATCGTTGTCGCAAAAGGCGTGAACTCCCGTAAGATCGCCATCAAGCGCGTCGTTTGCAAGCTTTGCCACACCTTCGAAGTCGTTAAAGTGACGCTGCGAAAGCTGCGCGAGCTCGGGAACGCTCTTTTCCAGACCCTCCCATACGTTCTTGTGGTCTCCCACATTAATGAGCAGTGTGGCCTGGTCTGTGCGTACATAGGGGATGAGGCGCCGAATTATGGCAGCAAAGAGCTCCTGCTGCGCGCCGGCGCCGCCAACGGATATGAGCCAGCGCATGGGACCGCCACTTAGCAGGCGCTTGCGTCGGGCGGTACAGTCGCGCTCTATGTTGTGTACCAGCTCGTGGTCCACATAGTGGCCCGTGCAGCGAATGTCTGACAAGGGCATGGGCTTTAGCGTTCGCTTGGGATCCATGCCGCGGAGCTGCTGGTAGCCGAGGTAGGCAGAAGGTGTCTGCACGGTGTGGATGGAGCCCTCGGCCAAATGTAGCGCCATGGGCCAGTTGTCGGGAATTGCGTTTACCACATGGGTGAGCCCGGCGTGCACGGCTGCCTGCGCAGGCCATACGTGCGTGCCCACATAGGGGACGTCCTTGGGAAGGTCTTGGAGTATGGGCACGCAGAGCTCCGCGTTCTTCTGGTCGCCGGAGTTGTACGTGAGCTTGCGGAACCCTTCCGAATTGAGCGGCTCCCAATACAGGCGATTAAAGAGACCGACCTTTTGGGAGAGGCGAGAACCCATGGAGTACAGGTCGTTTTGGTAGGCGATTACCTTCGACCCCGTGGTCTCGTCAAACGAGGCAAGGTCGAGCCAATAGGGGGTGTAGCCCATGGCGTGCGCCGCGCTGGCAATGGCCATGGAAATGCGGTAGTGGCCAAAGCCCATGCGAATGTTGCCCACGACCACAGGCGATCCCTGTGCATGCGCGAGGGTGCGCTCCGTTGTGGGGGGAAGCGGCTGTGCCTTGGCATCTGCCTCCAGGTCCAAAGGAGTCGAGCTGCTGCTCATAACGAGGTTACGTACGCCAAGGCGGTCGCCAATCACAGGCAGCTCCTGGGCGGCAAGGTGGTAGGTTGCCTGCGAGTCGTCGCCAAAGCGCTTCTCGAATTTGGCCTTGGAGGCGCATGCCTTCTTGTATGTCTTGTTGTCTATCTCGTTGCCAAAAACGCTCTTTGCACGGTCGTTTGCGGTTTCCATAAAAATGCTCCTTGATTCCTGCCCTCGCTATGTGATAGTCTTACTATCAGCTTGATAGTAAGACTATCACATCTTCCAGAGAGGTCAAGTGGGATGAAAGAGCCGTCCACAAATCTGCTAGCGAGGGCAAGCATCGTCGATGGTGACGCAGCCAAGGACGCAGATTCAAATGTTGTGAGGTGCGCCGCTAACCTGTTTTTGCAAAAGGGCATCGAGGGCGTAAAGATGGTGGACATTGCCAAGGCCGCCAACATAGGCGTGGCCACGCTTTACCGTCACTTTTCCACAAAGACGCGCATAGCGGCTCTTGCGGCCACGCTGCTTTGGGACCAGTTTAACCTCAGGCTCGTTGATCTGGTGGAGTCCAACGCGTTTTTGGACCTTGACGGAATTGGTCGGCTGCGTGCGCTGCTGGAAGGGTATTGCGACGCATATGGCAGCCATGCCGACTTTGTGTCGTTTGTAGACGAGTTTGACCATCTTATTCTTTCGGGACAGCTCAACGATTCCGAGCTGCGCGAATACGACTCGCACATCGATTCGTTCTACCCCATATTCGAGGACGCATATCTCTTGGGCCTAACGGACGGCTCCATTGTGCGTCAGATTGATTTTAGGCAGTTCTACCTGACGCTTGCGCACGCCATTATGGGCGTTGCGCAAAAGCTCTGTCGCGGCGAGGTAATTCCCTCGGATGACTTCTCGCATGGGGGCATAGAGCTGCGAAGCATCGTAAACATGGCATTGTGGTCGTTGGTCTCAGACAAGTCGGTTCCGCCGACGCCTGAGACCGCAAGGCTGAAGGGATAGCAGGGATGGCCAACAAGGAGCTGGCGAGCGGACGCGTATTACGGAACTTCTCTATAGGGCAGTTGGGTTGGGCCATGCTTTCGGGCGTGGTGGCCAATTGGCTCCTGTACTTTTACATGCCGAGCGAGGAAACAATACAGGCAGGCATGCCCCTGTTCATAACGCAGGGAATCGTGTTTGCGGGAATGACCATAATAGGCATTATTACGGCATTCTGCCGCCTGGTGGACGGATTTATTGATCCCTACATCGCGTCCAAGTCGGACTCGCTCAGCCATCCTTTGGGACGACGCATTCCCTTTATGCGCTGGTTTGCCATCCCGTTTGGAATTATGACCGTGGTGGTGTTTACTGTGCCGGGACTTGGCGGCGAGCTGTTTAACGACGTGGCGCTGTTTGTTTGCCTGGTGGGCTTCTACGTTACTCTCTCGCTCTACTGCACGCCGTTTAACGCGCTCATACCCGAGCTGGGGCGCACACAGGAGTTGCGCGTAAACCTCTCCACCTATATATCGGTAACGTATTTTTTTGGTACGGCGGTCGCGTACTTGGTTCCCACCATAGCCGGCTTCTTCCAGGCAAACTTTGGCATTGCCAACGCCTACCGCATTACCATAGCCATAATTGCGACGATAGCCATTATCTGCATGCTGTTGCCCGCCTTTACCATAGACGAGAGCAAATACGCGCAGACCGAGCCCTCCACCACCTCCATGGGCGCGAGTATTGTAAAGACCTTTAAGAACAAAGAGTTCCAGGTATTCGAGATCTCCGACATCCTGTACTGGGTGGCCATAACAATGTTCCAAACGGGCATGCCGTTTTACGTAACGAGCCTCATGGGCCTCGACCCCTCCATGAACTTTGTGCTCTTTGCCGGAATGACGCTCATATCGCTTGCCTTCTATGCGCCAGTTAACATCCTGGCCAAGCGCATGGGCAAAAAGAGGCTGGTTGGCTTTGCGTTCTTCTTCTTTTGCCTTGCGTTTTTGGTTACGAGCGTATGCGGCCAGTTTGGCGTGCCCGAGCTGGCATGGGGAGTGCTCGTGGCCATACTCGCCGCCATACCCATGGCGATTCTGGGCATCCTGCCCCAGGCCGTGCTTGCAGACATAGCGGATTGCGACGCGGTGGAGACGGGAGAAAACCGACAGGGCATGTTCTACGCCGCGCGTACCTTTTCCATGACGCTAGGCCAGTCGCTTGCCATGATTCTTTTTTCGTCCATTGCCACGATTGGCACGGGTGGATTTGGATATCGTGTAACTGCCGTGGTGGCCACCGTATTCTGCCTGCTGGGCGGATTGGTGTTCCTGCGTTATCGCGAGCAACGGGTGCTTAGGGTTATTGGCGCGGAGAAGAACGAGTCGGAAGAGGAGTAACCGATGTCTTTGGGACCACATGTTAGTATCGTATACCACCTGCCTGGGGAGACGCTTTCCAGGAACGTATCCATCACAGGTGACGGAAGCATACTTGGTAGCAATGACGCGCGGATCCTCGGGCTGGAGGTGCGCGGAAACGGCAACGTGCGGCGGGTTAACGTGACGCCCACGCAGCCCGTTAAGATCGACGAGGTCCAGGCAACCATGCACGTGGCGCTCGACGATGCCGATGCCATATACCTTAACGGCTACAACTCCTGGACAGACAGCGTGGAGCGCCCAGTCTACGACCGTACGTGGGGTCTTACGCGCGCGCCACAGCGCGTGGTTCGCAAGTACGTGTTGGACGCCAGTGGCGACTATCGCTTTGTGGACGAGGACGCCCGCAAAGGTCACCAGCACGGCTTTGGCTACGGGTACCTGCGTCAGGGCGAGGAGGTCCTGCTGTTTGGCTCGTTGGATGAGGACACCGGGTTTACGGTAATCCGCGAAGACGTGGACGAGCAGGCCCTAAAGTTTGTAAAGGAGCCCCCGCGCAGGACGATTGCCAAGGGTGAACGGCGCTGTCTGCTGGCGCTTGCGGTCTTCGGCGGCAGGCTGGAGGACGTGGTAGACCAATGGCTTGCCCTGGCACACATACAGGCAAGACCGGCGCGTCCTATGGTGGGATACACAAGCTGGTACAGGCATTACGGAAACATAGACGCTTGGAAGCTCTTCGAGGACCTGTGCGGCGAGAACCAGATGCTGCAGGGGTTCGACCTTTATGGTATTGATCCCGTGTTCCAGATTGACGACGGATACGCAAAGGTGGGGGATTGGCTGGAGTACGATCGCGCCCGCTTCCCCGAGGGGCCGGCGGCCTTGGCGCGACAAGCCCATGAAATGGGCATGGTGGCGGGGCTTTGGCTCGCTCCCTTTATTTGCGAAAGGGAGTCGCGCCTGTTTGTCGAGCACCCCGACTGGATTATGCGAGACCACGCAGGCGAGCTTGTGACCACGGGAAGCCAGTGGAGCGGTGCGGTTGCCCTCGACGTTAGGAACACGGAGGTTCGCTCCTACGTTACGGAGGTCCTGCGCACGGTAACGCAGGACTGGGGTTTCGACCTGCTAAAGCTTGACTTCCTGTATGCCGCGTGCCTCGAGCCCCACGACGGGCTCAATCGGGGAGAGCTTATGGCAGACGCGCTAGACCTTCTGCGCGAGGCAGTGGGAGAGGACGTGCGTTTGCTGCTTTGCGGTGTTCCCCTTATGTCTGCGTTCGGGCGTTGCGAATACTGCCGCGTCGGCCCCGACGTGGGGCTCGACTGGGACGACAAGCCCCACATGCGTCTGCTCCACCGCGAGCGCATAAGCACCAAGTGGTCGCTGGCCAACGCGCGTGCACGTGCGCATTTGGACGGGCGTGCGTTTAGGTGCGACCCAGACGTGCTGTTCCTCCGCGAGGACGGCGTCTCGTTTGGTCCTCAGGAGCGCGCGGAGATGCTCGAGACCGACGCATCGTGCGGAGGCGTGCTGTTTACCTCGGACAACATGGGGGAATGGACTGCGGCGCAGATAGACACGTTCCACGACGTTATCGCGCGGTTTAAGGCACATAACGAATCCTGATGCGACAGCGTAAGCGGATGGCGTGCCCCTTGGGGATACTCCCCTTGCGGTACATTGCAAGCAATGTACCGCAAGGGGAGTATCCCCAAGGGGCACGCCAGGGGAGAGAGACTACGACGGCATCCCGAGAGGTTTTTTAGTCGTCCATGCGAATGGACTCGATTACGGGCTGGTCCTTCTTTGCGACGGCGCCGTTGTCTCCGCTCGTTGGAACCGCAGCGATCTTGTCGACCACGTCCATGCCCTCGGTAACGTGACCAAACGCCGCATACTGGCCGTCCAGGTGGCTGGAGTCCTTGTGCACGATAAAGAACTGCGACGATCCCGAGTTGTTTGCAGAAGATCGCGCCATGGAAACTACGCCACGCACGTGCTTGATGTCGTTCTTCTTGCCGTTTGCAGAAAACTCGCCGAGCACATTGACGTCGCTTCCGCCCGATCCGTCCCCATTGGGATCGCCGCCTTGGATCATGAAGTCGGGAATAATGCGATGGAACGTGAGCCCGTCGTAGAACTTTGCGTTTACCAGATGCGCAAAGTTGCTAACCGTAATGGGTGCGGTGTCGGCATCGAGCTCGAGCTTAATGGTGCCAAAGCTCTTTACCTTAATGGTGGCGTGATGCTTTCCCGTGTTGTAGCCCTCGTCGTAGGGCGTGGTTAGCGTGCCCGAGCTCGTAATGTGGCCGGCTTCGGTTGAGGTTCCAGAGCCAGAACCCGCAGACGTTGCCGTTGACGCTGCAGAACCCTGGTTGCCGCAGGCCGCAAGCGACAAGGCAGTTAGTGCCAAAAACGACATGCCAACAAACTCTCTCCTGTTTAGGTCTTGCATCAAAAACCACTTCCTCAATAATCGTCAAAGTACCGAACAAGTATAAGCGATATTCAGTCCTAGAATGAGCGGGGTGCCGTTAGGGGATACTCCCCATCGGGTACATCGCGGATAGATCTCCTCATGAGAGAATAGCCTCCTCGCGATGTACCCGATGGGGAGTATCCCCTAACGGCACCCCACACTGCCAAGCGCGCGAAGCGCACACATTTTGCACCTGTCCAGTCGCACCTCCGACGCACAAGTTGCGCTACTCCAGTTCGAACGCACCCGTATACAGCTGGTAATACGTACCCTTTTGGGCAATAAGGTCCTCGTGCGTTCCACGCTCGATTATCTTGCCGTGGTCAAGCACAATAATTACGTCGGAGTTGCGTACGGTGGACAGCCTGTGCGCGATTACAAACGTGGTGCGTCCCTCCATGAGGGCGTCCATGCCGCGGCTCACAATTAGCTCGGTACGCGTGTCGATGGAGCTTGTGGCCTCGTCCAGTATCATGGCGGGAGGATCTGCCACCGCCGCGCGAGCAATGGAGAGCAGCTGTCGCTGACCCTGCGAGAGCGACTCGGCATTACCGGTTAGCATGGTGTTGTAGCCGTCCGGAAGTCGGTGGATAAACGAATGTGCACCTACGAGCTTGGCTGCCTGCATACACTGCTCGTCGGTGGCGTCCAAGCGCCCGTAGCGGATGTTGTCCATAACGGTGCCGGTAAAGAGGTTTACCTCCTGCAGCACGACGCCAAGCGAGCGGCGCAGGTCCGACTTGCGAATCTTGTTTATGTTTATGCCGTCGTAGCGAATCTTTCCGTCGGCAATGTCGTAGAAGCGGTTTATGAGGTTGGTGATGGTCGTCTTTCCTGCGCCCGTCGCACCAACAAACGCGACCTTCTCGCCAGGTAGCGCGTAGAGTTGGACGTCGTGCAGCACGAGCTTTTGGGGAACGTATCCAAAGTCCACTCCGTCGAGCACCACCTCGCCCTGCAGGGGCACGTAAGTCGTGGTGTTAGTCTGCTTGTGCGGGTGTTTCCAGGCCCAGATGCTGTCTGGCTCGTAGCGATCGCACTCCACGTAGTCGTGGGTGCCTTCCACGCGCTTGGCACGTACGAGGGTAACGTAGCCGTCGTCCTCCTCGGGGAGCTCGTCCAGCAGCTGGAAGATTCGCTCTGCTCCCGCGAGGCCCATTACGACGAAGTTTATCTGGTTGGAAATCTGGCCAATGGATCCTGCGAAGCGCTTCGTAAGGTTGAGGAAGGGTATCACGATGTCGATGGAGAGGATCATTCCCGATATGCAGGGGTTGGGAATGGCGAGGCCCAAAAAGAGCCCTCCCGCCAGGGCAACCACCACGTACGAGATGTTTCCGAGATTCATAAGAATGGGGCCAAGCGTGTTGGCGTAGATGTTCGCCTTCTTGGAGGCCTCAAAGAGCTCGTCGTTTACCTCGTCGAACTGCTCCTGCATCTCCTTCTCGTGGGTGAATACCTTAATAACCTTCTCGCCGTTCATGGCCTCTTCGGCAAAGCCCTCGGCGCGTCCGATGGCATGCTGCTGCTGGAGGAAGAACTTGGCGGACCTACCTCCCATAAAGCGCGTGAACCAGCCCATGAACGCCACCATGGCCAGCACGACGAGCGAGAGCGGAATGGAATACCAGAGCATGATAAACGTAATGGATATCATAGAAATGACCATGGTAAGGAGGTTGGGAAGGGCCACGCCAATAAGCTGGCGCAGCGCATCCACGTCGTTGGTGTAGTAGCTCATAATGTCGCCGCGCTGGTTGCGGTCGAAAAAGCTAATTGGCAGGTCCTCCATATGGTCGAACATCTTGTTTCGGATCTCGCGAAGGGTCCCCTGCGTTACGAAGGCCCCCAGCTGCGTTTGGGCAATTTGGCACAGAAGCGCGACCACGTAGATAATAACGAGCGACAAAACTATGTTGCCGATCTCCGGCAGGGCGGCGTTCCAATCGCCCGACTGCCAGTACCGACTTACCACGTCTATGGCGCGCTGGAGGAAGATGCTGGGAAGCGCAGATAGTACCGCGGCAACAACCACGCACACGAGCATGAGCGTGAGCTGCAGCGGGAAGAACGAGAAGATGAGCTTTATGGTGCCGCGAAACACCTTCATGGGGTTGGCTGCGCTTCGTCCCTTGCTGCCCTTGCCCGGAACGCCGGCGTTATTGTCCTGTTTGGCCTCGCCGGGTGCCGGTGCATCCTTAAGGCGTGCGGGATCGTTAAGAATCTTCTGTTCGGAAGAGCTTGGCTTGCGGTTACTCACTGCGATCGCCTCCCTCGCTGGCCATGTTGCTCATACGCTCGTCGTGGCTGGCCTTGTTCTGGGTCTCGTAGATCTCGCGGTATATCTCGTTGTTGCGCAACAGGTTTTCGGGCGTGTCAAATGCGTTCACGCGTCCGTCGTCGAGCACTATAATGCGGTCGGCATCCTGCACGGAGCTGGTTCGCTGCGCGATTATTATCTTTGTGGTGTCGGGTATGAAGTCCCTGAACCCCTGCTGGATGAGCTTGTCGGTCTTGGTGTCCACCGCGCTGGTGGAGTCGTCCAATATCAGGATCTTGGGCTTCTTTAGAAGCGCGCGGGCTATGCAGAGTCGCTGCTTCTGGCCGCCCGACACGTTGGTTCCGCCCTGCTCGATGTATGTGTCGTACTTGTCGGGGAACAGCTGTATAAACTCATCGGCCTGCGCGAGCTTGCAGGCATGCACCAGCTCCTCGTCGGTGGCATTGGGGTCGCCCCAGCGCAGGTTCTCCTTAATGGTGCCGCTAAACAGGACGTTGCGCTGCAGCACCACCGAAACCTGGTTGCGCAGCGAATCCATGTCGTAGTCGCGCACGTCCACGCCGCCCACGCGAACCGATCCCTCGGTAACGTCGTACAGACGGCTAATTAGCTGGATAAACGTGGTCTTGGAGGATCCGGTGCCGCCTATCACGCCAATAACCTCGCCGCTGCGAATGTGCAGGTCCACGTCGGCCAGGGCCATTCGGTCGGCATTTTTGTTGTACCTAAAGCTCACGTTGTCGAAGTCGATGGAGCCGTCCTTAACCTCGTAGACGGGATCTTGCGGGTTTGCGAGGTCGGGCTCCTCTATGAGCACCTCGCATATGCGTCGCGCGCTCTCCTCGCTCATGGTTACTATTACGAAGATCATGGAAAGCATCATAAGGCTTATGAGCATGGAGAAGCCGTACGTAATAAGCGCGGACATCTGTCCTACCTGCATGTTTGCGCCCATGGACTCAACGATTGTCTTGCTGCCCAAAATGATGACCGAGGCGTATATAACGTCTACGGCAAAGGTCATAAGGGGTTGGTTCCAGGCCAGAATGCGCTCCGCCCCCCAAAAGTCGAAGAACAGGTCGCCAGAGGCCTTCTTGAACTTCTCCTTCTCGTAGTCCTCGCGTACGAAGCTCTTTACCACACGTATGCCGCTTACGTTTTCTTCCACGGACTCGTTGAGCCGGTCGTACTTGCGGAATATGCGACGGAAGATGGGCATTACATGGCGGGCGATGCCAATGAGTCCTGCGCCCAGCAGCAACGAGACTATTACGTACAGTATTGCCATGGGACCGCCAGAGACGAACGCCATTATGGCTGCAAATACAATCATGAGCGGCGAGCGCACGGCCGAGCGGATTAGTTGCATGTAGGCCATCTGCACGTTTTGCGTGTCGGTGGTGAGCCTCGTTACCAGTGAGTTAGTGGAAAAGCGGTCGATGTTGGAAAACGAGAAGCGCTGTATAGAGGCAAACATGTCGTGCCGCAGGTTGCGGGCGAGTCCCGTGGCCGCAACCGAGCACGCAACGCCGGCGCGTATGCCGCAAAAGAGCGAAAGCACTGCCAGAAGAAAGAGTATTCCGCCATAGGTGGCAATGGTTTTCATCTCGGTTCCAGCCTGCATCTCGTTTATAAGATGCGAGGTAATAAAGGGTATCGTGCATTCTATGATTACTTCGCCCGTTACGTAGAGCGGTGCGCGGAGGGAGTCCTTCTTGTGTTCCCTTACGGACTTGCCAATAATACTTACGATATCGCGTAACGACAAGTCCGATCTGGTGCGCTCCTCTTCTTTGCTCATTCCTTCACCTCTTCCTCTTCTAGCTGGCGCCAATGCCTCGTGAGCTTGTCCAGCAACGCCTTAAGTTCCTCTTTTTCGCTGTTATCCAGGCACGCAAAGGCCTTTTTCTCAAACTCCTCGCGCTCCTGGCGCTTGCGGGCGGCAAGCACCTCGCCCTCTTCTGTGAGCTCTACGAGTACCTGCCTGCGATCGTGCTCGTACGGCTCTCGCTGAATGAGCCCCTCGCATTCGAGCTTGGCAACCACCTCGCTCATTGCGGCAGGGGAGATGTTGGTGAGCTCGAGCAGCTCTCGCTGGGTTAGCTGCCCGCCGTTCTTGTGAAGGGAAGAAAGCACAAACTGCTTGCCGCCTCGTCCCCCTGCGTGCATGTGCAGATAATGGCCGAAGAATGCGAGGTCGTGCAGCAACTCTCTTGTCATGCATGCCTCCAATTCGTTAGGTGCCTTATTAATTCTAAAAGGCGGATAGAATTTGTCAAGTACCTAACTATTATGCGGACACCGCGCTTTCGTGCTGGAATTGTTCGGCAGAAGGACCACGAACAGAGCCCTACCAGCTCACGTCGTGTGTCATAATTACATAAGCAATAAGTAGTCACAGCTTTGCTCGACGTGCGGTGATGCGAGGGGAGAGCGAACATGGAAACCAAGCTCAGAGACGTGAAGGTCCCCAAAAAGACACTCATGCATATCGTATGTCTGTTGGCGTGCGCATGCCTTTGCATTGGCATGGCCTTTGTCCCTGCGCGCAAGGCGCAGGCGCTCGAAAGCATTCCCACCAAAGTTACCGAAGCCGATCTTTCCAGTGGCAAGATTAACGGCAAAAACTGGATGAGCGGCATATCGGGCTCGTTGCGCCTGCACGAGATCTCTATTCCGGGCACGCACGACTCGGGCATGGCGAACACAGCCGCCCGAACACAGATCATCGCACATATCCCCGGCCTTCAATTTGTGCCCGAAGTCGGCAAGATGTATGCAACGACACAGAATCTTGGTATTGACAAGCAGCTCAATGCCGGCGTGAGGGTGCTCGACATACGCGTTACCAACACCAAGCCCGATACAAGTGGGTCGACAAAAGGCGACGGGGGTCTTTGGGTATGCCATGGGCAAAATACGGCCAATCGCGCAATGAGCTTCGTTACCTATTCGACTGTGCCGAAAAATCAACGAACGAACGGGGAGGAGTACCTTACGTACGACAGGGTGCTGCGGTTTTGTACCGACTTTTTGCGCGAGAATCCTAAAGAAACAATAATCATGCAGGTCTGCAGGGAGTACAAATCCGGAGACGATGCCGTTATATGGCAGCGTGCCAACACCGTTACAAACAAATGGACCAGTGCCATTAATCCCTCAACGGGCAAGCCGTACATATATAAGCAGCCGGGCACGGGCAACAATTGGCATATTTCCACCATGCCGACGCTTGAGGACACGCGTGGACAAATCGTGCTTGCAACGTCGGATACCAAACAATTCAACTACGGGATGGAAATCAACACCCTTAACACGTGGACGACAAACGGCGGCGTCGCCAATGTGGGCATGTCGTACGAGAATCACTACGAATGCGACATGTTTCAAAAGGCCAATTACGTCCAGGATTTCTACCGTGGCAGGACTACGGGAAATATCAAAGATCAGTTTCCTGCTCAGAGAACCACCATCACGGGAACGCAGCCATACAACGTACGCAACGCACTCTTCGTAAACGCCTCTTCGAATGGGTTTCCGTCTCCGAAAGGCGCCCCTCTCCAGATTGCTGAGTACGTGAACGAGAAGCTCTTTACCGGAAAGGATGCCTTCTTCAACGACGCGCGCGGAACTCACATAGGATGGCTCAACGTCGACTTCGTTACCGAAGCAATCGCGAAAAAGATCTGGATAGCCAACTATCCAAAAGGTGGGCTCGAGTACTGCACGATTACGTTCAAGACTAATCAAAACGAGATTCAGAAGAAGATTTACACCATTCAGCGCGGCACGGCAGTCCGCTTGCCACAGAGCATGTTTATCGTTCCCAACGGGTCGGGCTTGGATTTTTTGGGATGGGACGTTGAGGGGGCGGACCTGCACGGACTTCAGCAGCCCGGTACGACGATTCGCGCAACGGGAAACTCGGCTACGGTAACCGCGACGTACGCCCAAACATGGCGCAGTGTAGCGCAGCTGATCAATGGCGCACGGGGTAAAGAGACAACCACCATCGAACTAAAGAACGACATCAAGGCAACGAACCTCGACACGGCGCTTTCGATTGCCAAGGACAAGAACATCGTCATAAACCTCAACGGCCACACGATCAACAGGAACGACTCAACCAGCTCGTCTGTTGGCAGCAAGTCGGATAAGGGCAGCGCCATCGTTAATGCCGGCAACCTAACAATCAACGGACCCGGCACCATAACGGGCGGAAGCGCAGTTGAGGGCGGCGGAATAAACGTGACCTCGGGCAGCGTTACGCTTAAGGACGTGACCATACGAGATAACTATGCCTCGCGCGCAGGTGGCGGCGTGTACGTCCGCTCGGGCAAGTGCTCGTTTACCGTTAACGGCTCGACACGCATCGAGAACAACCACCGCGGCGACAGCAGCAACAACCGAGTTGACAACAACGTGCACCTGGGCACGAATTCTCGTGACGAGTATGCGGTTATAAAGGGCGTCAGCGCCTTGCAGGACGGCATTGTTGTTGGAGTCTCGTGTAGTCGGGAGCCCACGCCAACGTCGCCGACCCCGATAACGGAACGCCTGGCGGACAATACGGATCAGGCGAAGAACCTCCTTACGCGCCTTAAGAGCGAATGCGATTACGGCATTGAGCTCGGCACAAACAACCAGGCAGTCTTTAAGAGCGCATACAAGGTGACGTTTAACACCATGGGCGCAGGTACGGTGGCAACGCAGTTCGTAAAGAGCGGCGGAAAGGTCACGGAGCCCGCCAAGCTGGAGAAAACGGGCGCATCGTTCATCGGCTGGTATCCTGCGGGGTCGAACCAGAAGTACGACTTCAACGCACCTGTTACCAGTAACATCGACCTGGTAGCGAGCTGGGACGCGGCCGCGTGCACGGTTAGCTTCGACAGCACGAATGGCAGTCCGGTCGATTCGCAGGTTATTGAATACGGAAAGCTCGCTATAGAGCCAGAGGTGCCTACGCGCGAGGGCTACGACTTCACCGGCTGGAAGATCGACATTGGCGGCAAGCACGGAGTCAATTACGTTCCCTACCACTTTGACGAGCCGGTAACAAGGGACATCACGCTAAAGGCGGGGTGGAAGATCAAGGAGTTCTCGGTCGTCTTCAAAAACGAGAATGCCGAATACGCCAGGCAAACGGTGGAATACGGGCAAAAGGCAACAAGGCCCGCCAATCCCACGCACGATGGCTGGTGGTTCGAGGGATGGCAGGTTGAGAATGCCACAGGTCTGTATAACTTCGACCACCCGGTAGACGCGAAACTCACCCTCGTTGCGCAGTGGAAGCAGGTTCCCACCCACAAGGTCACGTTCCAGCCGCACGGTAACAACGTGCGCAACTTGCCTGGGGAACAATGGGTCACGCATGGCCAGAAGGCCACGGCACCTACGAGTGCGCCCACGCGCGAAGGGTACACGTTCCTGGGCTGGCATAGGTCTGCGTTGTACGGGGGAGGCGCCTACGACTTCAACCAGCCCGTCAACGACGAGGTAAACCTTTACGCGCAGTGGGAGGCGACCTCGCACACGGTGACCTTCGACGCCAATGCCGGCAGCGACACGGTAACAAACATGCCTGCGACCCAAACCGTCAAGCACGAAGAGTACGCCACGAAGCCGCGATACGAACCCAGGCGCACCGGCCACTACTTTACCGGCTGGAAGCTCGGCAATGCGACCTATGGCTTTAGCGAGAAGGTAACCAGCAACATAACGCTCCAAGCCCAATGGGGCATCATAAGGTACACGCTGTTCTTTAGGCCGAATGCCGCTGGCGTTACGGGCATGCCCGCAAACGCCGAGGAAGACTACGGCAAGACGTGGACCGTGCCCGCTAATCCTACGCGTCCCGGCTACACGTTTGGCGGCTGGTATAAGGACAAAGACTGCACCGAAGGGAACCAATACGATTTCAGCACGTCAATTGCGCATAGCATGGAAGTGTTCGCCAAGTGGACCAAGACGTCGCACACGGTGACGTTCAACAGCAATGGCGGCAGCGGTGTTGTCCAGCAGCCTGTCGAGCACGGCGGGAAGGCCACGAGGCCTGCAGACCCGACCTATGCAGGCCACGTATTCGCGGGTTGGTATGTGAACAACGTGTCCTACGACTTCGACCAGATTGTTACGAGCGACATCGAATTGACGGCGCGTTGGGTGGAGGAGCAAACAAATAAATACGTGGTCGTCTTCGATAGCGATGGTGGCAGTGAGGTTGCTTCCCAGCTAGTAAACGAGAGCGACAAGGCGACAGATCCTGGCAGTCCGACGCGCGTCGGATACGACTTCCAAGGCTGGTTTACCTACGAGGGCTACGCTGGTGATACTGCGTATGACTTCTCGATGCAGGTGACCAACCATTTGGTGCTGTATGCCAAATGGGCTCCCACGATCCAGACGCACACGGTTACGTTCGACAAAGCCGATGGGAGCGCTGCGAGCACGGTACCGGTCGAGCATGGTTCAGCGGTCGCAGAACCCGATGAGGCTCCAATAAGGAACGACTTTGTGTTCGCTGGCTGGTATACGGACGAAAACCTGTATGACTTCTGCGCGCCAGTTACCTCCGACCTCACGCTTACGGCGCATTGGGAGCCCATTCCATTTGAGGTTGAATTCGACAGCGCTGGTGGAAGCGACGTTGACTCGCAGTTTGTCTACAAGAATGACAAGGCTACACGTCCTGGCGACCCGACTCGCGATGGCTACGGGTTTGCGGGTTGGTACGCAGGCGATAACCTTTACGATTTCAACACCGAGGTAACGGGCGACCTCAAGCTTACGGCGCGTTGGGTAAAGCTAAGCTATCTTGTTGAGTTCAACGATCCCGTTGGTGGCTTTACAGTCGACCCGCAGGTTGTGGATGATGGAGAAAAGGCATCGCAGCCCGACCCCGTCCCGGCACTTGAAGGGTACGACTTCGAAGGCTGGTGTCTGAGCGGTACCCAGAATGCGTACGACTTCAATACTTCGGTTAACGGCAATTTAACGCTGGTCGCCAAGTGGACGAGGAGGACCTACGAGGTCACCTTCGACAGCGCTGGTGGTACGCAGGTCGCAAAGCAAGACGTCAACCATGGCGACAAGGCAACGAGACCGGCGGACCCGCAGAAGGACCACAGCTTGTTCGGTGGTTGGTATGCCGATGGGGACCTATTCGACTTCTCGAAACCCATAACTGCCAACGTCGCGTTGATGGCGTGGTGGAACCCCGTGATGCGTACGGTGACCTTCGATGCGAACGGTGGAACGCCCGTTCCGGACGCGCAAAGTGTGGCTTCTGGGAAATATGCGTCCAAGCCCGCCGACCCCACCAAGGAAGACGCTGTTTTTGACGGCTGGTACTACGACGTCCAGCTTGCGAACCCGATTACCGCCGAAGAGGCCGCAGCTATCGAAAACGACCCAGAGCAAAATCCCTGGATTTGGATTATATCCAATGACAGCGGCTACACCATACGGTACGAATACGGCTTCGGGGTAGACGAATCCGACAAGATCACGCAGGACATAACGTTGCACGCACGCTGGAAATCCACCACGCACACGGTGAGCTTCAGCGCCAACGGCGGCGAGAACGCGCCATCAGCCCAGAGCGTGACTAATAAATCGCAAGCAACAGAACCCGATTCCGATCCCACGCGGACTGGCCACTACTTCACAGGTTGGTACATCAACGCATCGGGAGCTGGCGAACCCTTTAACTTCAACACAGCCATAACCAGCGATCTTGTCCTGTATGCGGGCTGGATGCCCGAGGAATGCATCGTCACATTCATTGCTGGCGACGGCAGCGCGACCGACGATCAGATTGTTGCATACAACACCAAGGTCACGAAGCCCGCCAATCCCACACGTGAGGGATACACGTTCCAAGGCTGGTTCGCCAACGAGAGCTTGTCTACCGCCTTCGATTTTGAGCAGCCCATCACGGATGACGTCGTTGTCTACGCCAAGTGGAAAGCCAACGAGTACACCGTTAGGTTCGAGGCGGATGGCGGCGCGCCAGCGCCAAGCGAGCAGAAGGTTGACCACGGGGAATTGGCGAAAAGGCCAGAGACCGACCCCACCAAAGCGGGCAGCACATTCGCTGGTTGGTACGTTGAGCTCCCCGGCAAACTCGATGATGACACGGTAACGAAGATACGCGAAGACTCCGAGCTGAGCCACGACTACTGGGTGACTGGCGAAAAACTCTTGCGCGTGCCATACGACTTCAACTATCCCGTTGAGGGCAACCTTACATTGTACGCGCGCTGGCTACCCGAGAAATGCACCGTGAGCTTCGATACGAACGGCGGAGTGCGAAAGCCGGACAACCAGGACGTCGAGTACGGCGGGATGGCGAATGAGCCTGCCGACAGCCCAATTAAAGCCGGCTACTTGTTCAAGGGTTGGTGGGTTCTCGAAGACGAGGCGCTCGACAGCCAAACGGCCGACGAGATTTGCTATAACTCAGACTTCGAAGACATCTATTGGGTGACCGACGACAACATGCTGTATGAGGCCTTTGATTTTGCAACGGACGTCGTATACGAAAACACGACGCTGTATGCACGCTGGGAGCCAAATCCAGATGCCAACAAAAAGGTGATGTTCGTCGACGATACCGGAGCCTTGGTTTGCAAGCAAGTGGTGCGTTTTGGCGATACGCCAACGGAAATCGACGGCGGTACCAACGAGAGCTACGCCTTTGAGGGCTGGTTTGCCGACGAGGCGCGAAGCAGTGCATACAACTTTACTCAGCCCATCACATCCGATACGACCATCTATGGCAAGTGGACGCCCCAGGCGTACACTGTTACGTTCGACAGCAACGGCGGAAGTGCGGTGACTCCGCAAAGCCAGCAGGTGCCCTATGAGGGCCTAGCGCAAAAGCCTGCAGATCCCCAGCGGGACGGCTTCGTGTTCCTTGGCTGGTATGCGGACTTCTCTGACACCATAACGCCCGACGGCCTTGCCGAGCTAAAGGCGGAGGTGGCCGAATTCATTAAAAGCGCCGAGGCCAGTGCCGAGACCGATGCCGAGGTGTTGGAGGAAGCACGGGAGTGGCTGCAGGCAGTCGACGAGAACTACGTGACAATCGACGGCAAGGTGATGGTACGCTACAAACCGGAGTCGGACGCCGTGTACTCCGACATAACGGCGCGGGCACAATGGCGTGAGGGCTCGGTGACTACCGAGGTCGTACTCGGTGACGGCGCCCCGACAATCAAAGCTTCCAACCTCGATGAGGTGGCCCAATCGATCGTGACGGCAAAAGACAAGTCGCAGGGCGTTGTTGTGCAGCTTCGCATAAACAAGATCGACCCGGCTACCGCCTCGGATGCCGACAGGTCGGCATTGCAGACAAAGCTGGGCGAGCTGGGCGCAAGCGATGGCATGTGGCTCGACATCTCGCTCTACAAGATCGTTGGCGGCGTGGAGACCAAGATCGAGAAGGTCGATACGCCCTTGAAGCTTTCGATGGACATTCCGGCGGAGCTGCGCGCCAACCAACGCACGTTCTACCTGCTAAGGGCTCACGAGGGCGAGGCGACTCAGGTTGGCACTGGGTCCGGCGATACGATTACGTTCGAAACGGATCGTTTCTCGACCTACACGCTTGGCAGCAAAGACCCGCAGTCAAAAGCTCCTACACCGAGTTCCTCCACGCAGAGCGCCGCAACGACCACTAGGGCTAGTACCCCCAAAACAGGCGACGACCTTGTCTCCTGGCCTGTGTCGCTGCTTTGCGCGCTGTGTCTTATTGCCTCCGGCGTCCTGTTCTTCGCAGCAAGGAGGTGTCGCGAATAGTCTAGCGGAACATCTCGCTGTAGGGGCAGACCCACCAACGGGTCATTCCTTGCCTGCAGCCAGAAGAATGTTGGTGAGTACCATGCAGGCGAGGCTGTCGGGCGCCTGGCGCGGGGTGCTGTGGCCGACACCGGGTAGTACAACCAGACGAGCGCCGGGAATAGACGATACGATGGCGTTGGTCTCCTCCTGCGTTATGCAGTCGTTTTCGCCAACGACCACGCACGTGGGGCACGCAATGCTTCCAAGTGATGCCGCGTCGATGTGCGGTTCGTCCACCATAAGCTGGAGGAGCTCAGCATCGAGAGAGGCCAAAGAAGCACTGGGCAAAAGCGTTGGGTCAATGGTATTGGGCAGTGCGCCATCCTCCATAAACGCGGCCCATTTCCTGCCTGCCTGTGCAGACGCGGCGGTATTCCATTCGTCCACAACACCTTCGGGCGTGAGGTTTGCGCCAGACGCCACTAACGACGCCACACGGTCCGCGGCGTCGCGGGCGAGCAGTAGCGCCTCTATTCCGCCGTCCGAGTATCCGAGCACATGCACCTTCTTGATGCCAAGATGGTCCAGAACGGCTATGGCATCTGCCGCCATTCGCTCGTAGGTAAGCGTGGCCGTACCCCGTGTGGACTGTCCCTGTGCTCGCGAGTCGAAGGCAACCACAGCGAGGTCTGCCGCTACGAGCCGATCTATTACCGCGGCAAACGTGGCATGCGAGCCGCCATTGCCGTGCAAGGCGAGCACAGGTGCGGCGGCGCCAAGGTTCCCATACACAAAGGTGGCAAGCTCCGCGCCGTCGGGCGTTGGAATGCGCTGGGCAAACGAGAGCGGTGCGTTGGGGAGCGCGTACGACGTGCGGCGATAAGGACGGTGTGGCGTGGGCATCATGATAGTCTCCGTTACAGTCGCAGCACTCTATTTCTTATACTGGCTTTCGTGCTTTTGGAAGAAGTCGAATCGGGGGGGCAGGGCCACAATGGCGTGCTCCTCGGGCTTCTGGCCATCAAGGGCGGCAAGCTCCTGCGGTCCCTCGAAAGCATGCTCCCAGCTAAAGAACACGTCCTCGCTAAATCCCATGTGCTCGCATATCTTCTGGCACCCCCATGGCACGGCAGGATGCATGAGCAGCGTTACCGTGCGCAGGGCAACAAAGGCGTCGGAAAGAGCCTGGTCGTATGCAGCGTCGTCACCCTTGGCGGCCTTGGACGCGTCTCCCCAGCGCTTGTTCTCCATTCGGGCGTAGTCCTCTACGACCTTAAGCGCGCCGTGGGCGTCAAATGCGTGCGCGCGCTGCTCAAAGTCGAGCGTGGCCTTGCGCGCCTCCTCAACAACCTCGGGATGCGGCTGGGAAACGGGCAGATGCGTGTCGCAAGCGTTTGCGGCGCCATAGAAGCAGCTCCTGGCAAGACGATTGAAGATGTTGGTAAGGAAGGCGCTCTCCTTGAGCGCGGGATCGGCCACGTGCGGGTCATCCTTAACCAGCACCTCCTCGCCGGTCTTCTTGTTCTTGTGGCTCACGCTGGTGTCAAATGCCTTGGGGGCAAAGCTTACGGCCTTTTGGTCCAGGCCAAGGCTCAGCCAGTGTGCGCGTAGCTGCTCGGGCGTGTAGTGCTCCAGAAGCTCGGCGGCCATGGGAGGCGCAATTTTGCCAGAGCTCGAAGCTTTCTTGTTCATAAACAGAATGTGATAGTTGGCAATGGGCGTGTCTTGGAAAAGGTCCCAGTCAAGGGCGCTCCACATGGCAGGCTGGGCAATGCAATAGAAGTAGATGTTGTCCTGACCAATAAACTGGAACACCTTGGCGTCCTTCGCGCACCACCAGTCGCGCCAGTCACTGGAGCTGTAGCGACCCTCGGGGGCCGTGGCAAGGGCGGTCTGAACGAAGGAGATGGGTGCCCAGAGGCTTTCGGGCCAGCACCACACGGTAAGGTCCTTGGTGTCTTCCAAGTCTGGTGCCGGCACACCCCAGCTTATGTTTCCCGTAATGCGGAAGGGGAGCAGCGTCTTTCCCGTGCGGAAGTACACGCCCGCGTTTTCCAAGAGCTCACGCGCCTCGTCGCGGTCGCGCCAGTCCTTGAACTCCACGCTAAAGCTCTGTTGGTTACCCTCCGCCTCATGCAGCGCGTGCTCGGGAAGCTGGGGCGCAACCGCATCAAAGGCATCGCGGAACTTGTTCTGCACGTAGATGACGGGGGCCACCAGAGACTCGCGCACGGTCTTGGTAACCACGGCGCGCACCTGTGGGTCCGCGTCCCACTCGTCCATAAGCGCCTCGAGCTCGCTCTTGAAGGCGGGGAGGTCAAAGTACCAATTGTCCACGGGACGCAGCTCCGGCTTGGTGTTGGTAAGCTGGGACACGGGGGCAATAAGCTCCTCGGGGTCAAACTGGTGGCCAAGGTCGCACTCGTCCGCATAGGCCTTCTCGCTCTTGCAGCCACGCACGGGACAACGCCCCTGCACCTGCCTGCCGTTAAGGAACTGTTTGGCCTCCAAGTCGTAGAACTGCCGCGTGGAGAGCTTTATAAGGTGGCCCTTCTCGTACAGGCGGCGTATGAGCTCGTCTGTGAGCTTGGCATGAAACGACGCGGCGGGCTCGAGACCCGATCCAGCGTACAGGTCGAGCGATATGCCATAGGCATCAAGTGCCGCCTTTTGGGCTTCGTGGTTTTGGCGCACGTAGTCCACAATGGTGCCTTCGTACCCCTCGTCCTTGCGCTTTCTGTATCCCTCCATTATAGGCGAGCCATAGCAGTCGGTTCCGCTCACAAAGAGCACGTTTTGCTTGCCAATGCGGTCGCGCAAAAAGCGTGCAAAGAAGTCCGCAGGTACAAACACGCCACCTATGTGGCCAAAATGGAGGTTCTTGTTGCCGTATGGCATGCCGCCTGTAACTACTGCTCGGGCGGGAAAGACGGGACGGTTGTCGGAGGCCATGGTTCTCCTCTCGTAAGCCTGTACGTAATCTAAGGGATTATCCCACAAACCTGCGAAGGATGGGCATGCGAAGACAAGAGTCCCATTTGGTAGCTTGCGGAGGGGGATGCACGCAGCCCGCCCCCAAACAATGGCCGAATCCTTTCGGCGCCATGGACAAGCGCCGTGCTCAAACAGTCCTCGCTTCGCTTCGCTCGTTGCGGAACTGCGCGCGGCTGCTTTCCATGGCGCCTCGCGGATTCGGCCATTGTTTGGGGGCGGGCTGCGTGCATCCCCCTTCACCATGGGCTTTCGAACAGCTTGGGGGTGTCCTCAACATGCTTGGCGCCACAAATGTGCAACTCGGCCACATGCCAGGCTTCCTCGTGTTACTATGGCACACCATGAGAAGACTAATAGACATAGACCTCCTAGAGGACGAGCAGCTTCAGGCGAGCATGGCTTCAGGCAGTATGGCCATCCTGCTTGCAGGCGTAGTTGTGGGAGTGTTTTTGGCAATCGCGTTGCCCCACGAGCCAATATCCATTTGGTGGTTTGTTCAGCTTGCTGTTATAAGCATTGTGGCGTTGCCCGTCCACGAGCTGGTACACGCTGCGGCGTTTAAGCTCGTTTCGGGCTTTAACGCGCGCCTGAAGTTTGGATTTACAAACTGGATGCTGTATACCGCATCGCCTGGCACGATTCTTACGCGCTCGCGGTTTTGCATAGTGCTGCTTGCCCCCAGCGTGGTGGTGACCCTTGCTCTCTGGATTGGTGCGGCGGTGGCTGGCGAGCCGCTCCTAGGCTGGTTTTTGGCCGTTATCCATTTGGCTGGCTGCACGGGCGACATAGGTTACGTGCGTATTATTCGCAGCGAACGTAACGCCAACCTCGTACAGGATACCGAGCGTGGCATCGCGCTGTTCCACGACGAATAGACGGCCGAGCTTCCCATAAAGAGCCCTCTACCCATATGCCAGGCTCATTTACATCTATGTGCCACCTCAGGCTAGAATGGTCTGAGAATAAAACCTCTACGTTAAAGTCAGGGGAGCGGCGCGCAATGATAATGAGCTACTACATAGCTATGTTCACGATTTCCATGTTGCTCATGGTTTGCTACCTCTTTTTGTGGCACAAGCACTTTGACATCCACATTACCCTTATCTTCGTGCTGGTTCCCATCGCAAATCTGGGCTATGCGCTGGTGGCGGCATCCGAGAGCCTCGAAGCGGCCCTCATGGGCACAAAGGTCGCCTATATAGGGGGCTGTTACCTTACGCTCATCCTCATGCTTGCCGTGTTTGCATTATGTTTTATAGAGATAAGCCGACCCGTGCGCCTAACCCTTATGACCTTGTGTACGCTGGCTTTTTTGTGCGTTCTAACCATTGGTAAGTCGCCGCTGTACTACGAAAGCGCCTCGATTGCAAAGCTCGACGGGGCCACGGTGCTCTATAAGACTTATGGGCCTGCGCATACCGCCTTTATTGTTATGGAGATTGCGTACTTTACCGCATCTCTTTGTGCTGTGATCTATTGCTATTTGCGCAAGAACCAGGTATCACGCAAGAACCTCTACCTGCTCTTTCTTACCGAGGTCTTTGCTATGATCTGCTTCTTTGGCGGAAGGACTATAGCCCCCCAACTCGAATTTTTGCCCATCGCCTACAACCTTGGCCTCGTTGTATACCTCATAATCGTATACCGCCTGACCCTCTACGACGTAACCGATACCGGCATGGACTCGCTCTTGCAAACCGACGAGACGGGGTTTGCGTCGTTTGACTATAAGTTTAACTACCTGGGCAGCAACGAGACGGCCAAGAGCGTTTTTCCCGAGTTCCGCGAGGTTGCAGTGGACCACCCGCTCGCCTCCAACGAGTACTTGGCGGCCACGGCGCTACCCTGGCTCAAGGCCTTCGTCGAAGACGAGACGCAAAACGAGTTTATATTCGAGCGCGGTGAGCAGAGCTTCAAGATTATTGTCCACAACCTCTACAGCGGCAATCGCAAGCGTGGCTACCAGCTCTTTATGGTGGACGACACCACAAACCAGCGCTACATAAAGCTTCTAAACACCTTCAATTCCGACCTGCAGGTCGAGGTGCAGAAGAAGACAAATCATATTGTGGAGATGCACGACAACCTTATTATGAGCATGGCCATGATGGTGGAGAGCCGCGACAACTCCACCGGTGGCCATATTCGGCGTACCAGCCAGGGTGTGCGCCTGCTAGTGGACCAGATGCGCGCAAGCGGTTCCCACGAGCTCTCCGAGGAGTTTTGTCGCGACGTAATAAAGGCCGCACCCATGCACGACTTGGGAAAGATTGCCGTAGACGATGCCGTGCTACGCAAGCCTGGCCGCTTTACGCCAGAGGAGTTCGAAAAGATGAAGACTCATTCTGCCGAAGGAGCGCGCATCGTGCATGAGATCCTGCGCGATACGGACGACGAGAGCTTTAAACGCGTGGCAGAAAACGTGGCCCACTACCACCACGAACGCTGGGACGGCTCGGGATACCCAGACGGGCTTGCGGGGGAGGGCATTCCCCTGGAGGCACGCATAATGGCCATTGCCGACGTGTACGACGCGCTGGTGAGCAAGCGGGTGTATAAGGAGGCCATGTCGTTCGAGAAGGCCGACGCCATTATTATGGACGGTATGGGTTCTCAGTTTGACAAGGGGCTGGAGGATGCCTACGTGGCCGCGCGCCCGTATTTGGAAGAATACTATTGCAGCTTGGACTAGCCACGACACGCGGCGCCCATTTGCGCTAAAGTAGGGCACGCATACGAACTGTGGGAGGAGAAGACCATGAACGTTTGTTGTCTGGACATGGAAGGTGTGCTGGTACCGGAGATCTGGATTGCCTTTAGCGAGGCTTCGGGCATTCCCGAGCTGCGTCGTACGACGCGCGACGAACCGGACTACAACAAGCTCATGAGGTTTAGGATGGACATCCTTCGCGAGCATGGCCTGGGGCTGCCCCAGATCCAAGATGTCATATCCACCATTGACCCGCTTCCGGGTGCCAAGGAGTTCTTGGACGAGCTGCGTACCCTTAGCCAGGTAATAATAATCTCCGACACGTTTGAGGAGTTTGCAAAGCCCCTTATGGCCAAGCTCAACTGGCCCACGCTGTTTTGCAACTCCCTGGAGGTGGGGGAGAACGGAATGGTTGAGGGCGTGCGCATGCGCTGTCCGGAGTCCAAGCTCACCACGGTGCGGGCGTTACAGTCGGCCGGCTTCGACACAATAGCCACGGGCGACTCGTTTAACGACCTGGCCATGATACGCGCGAGCAAGGCGGGGTTCCTGTTCAAGAGCACGGACTCCATAAAGGCGAGCAACCCGGATCTTCCCGCATACGACGAATTCGACGACTTGCTGGCAGCCTTCAAGGCAGCGCTGGAGGCTTAGTCCCAGGATGTCTGTTCCGCTGCTGTTGCACGCATGCTGTGGCCCATGCTCGCTGGAACCGCTCAGGCTCCTGCGCGAGGAGGGCTTCGAGCCCACCATATGCTGGACGAACCCAAACATACAGCCGGTCGCCGAGCACGACCTCCGTCTGCATACGCTGCAGGAGTGGGCAAAAGACGTGGCTCACGTGGAGGTTATCGTGGCGGCAGACGACCGGGATGCATGGGAGCACGGTGTTGCTCCCGCTGGCTTCGACCGCCAGAGGCGGTGCCGCGCATGCTATGCCCTGCGTCTGTCCGAGAGCTGTCGTGTTGCGCGGGAGCGTGGGTTTACCCATATTTCCACCACGCTGGCGGTATCGCCCTACCAGCTGTTTGACACATGTACCGACCTGTTGGTAGAGCTTGCCGGGGCAAACGGGCTTACGGCCGTGGTTCGCGACTTTAGGCCGTATTATTCCGCAGCCACCATAGAGTCGCGCGAGCTGGGAATGTACAGGCAAAACTATTGCGGGTGTAGGTTTAGTTCGGCCGAGGCAACCATCGAGCGGCACGAAGCTCGCGACGCGCGCAAGGCCGCAAAGGAACAAAGAAAAAAACAGGCGGGACGCTAAGCTAAGGCTTTTTGTGCGACCTGCGAGAGGGGACCAGAATGCGTACCGACGACTTTGACTACGATCTTCCGGAAGAGCTCATAGCGCAGGCACCTGCGGAGCCGCGCGACAGCTGTCGTCTGCTCGTGCTGCATCGCGAGGATGGCACGATCGAGCATCGACGTTTTACCGACGTGGAGCAGTATTTGGAGCCAGGCGATCTTTTGGTTGTCAACCGTACCCGCGTGCTACCCGCACGTCTTGTTGGCCGCAAGCCCACGGGAGCCGTGTGCGAGACGCTCCTGCTTCGCCGTCGGGAGGACCTGGATGCCCTGGGCGGCATGTGGGAGTGCCTTGTGCATCCAGGCAAGCGCCTCAAGCAGGGCGCTGTCGTGGAGTATCGTGCGGGCGGTCTACACGCGCCACAAAACGCACCTGTGGTGCTGGTGGGCGAGGTCGTGGACTTTGTTGAGGGAAGCAGGGGAGGGCGGCTCGTGCGGTTTGTTCCGCAGGGTGGTCGCACACTCGACGAGGCCATACACGACGTGGGCAACGTGCCCCTGCCGCCCTACATTACGGACTATAAGGGCGATCCCGAGAAGTACCAGACGGTGTACGCGATGCAGGAGGAACACTCTGCGGCCGCGCCAACGGCGGGCCTGCACTTTACCCCCGGCCTCATGGAGCGACTGCGCAACAAGGGCATTTGCTGGGCCGAGGTGGAGCTCGAGGTGGGCATAGACACCTTTAGGCTCATAGAGGAGGACGATCCGACCAAGCACGTAATTCACACGGAGCGATATCACGTTGGCCAGGACGTTGTGGACGCCGTGGCCGAGGCCCATGCATCGGGGCATCGCGTAATAGCCGTGGGTACCACGAGCGTTCGCTCGCTGGAGAGCGCTTGGGACGCACATGCGGGAGGGCTTGTGCCGCGCGAGAACGCGACCACCAACCTCTTCCTTATGCCTGGATCAGAATTTCACGTGGTGGATGCCATGATTACGAACTTCCATGTGCCGCGCTCCACGCTCATGATGCTTGTATCGGCATTTGCTACGCGCGAGCAGATTATGGACGCCTACGCAGAGGCCATTCGCGAGCGCTACCGCATGCTGTCGTTTGGCGACGCCATGCTTATCGTATAGCGCTGGTGACACAACTGGACAGGCTGCCCGAAAAGAGGGTGCCGTGAGGGGATACTCCCCCTGCGGTACATTGCTCGCGATGTACCGCAGGGGGAGTATCCCCTCACGGCACCCTTCACAACAATCTAATGGGGCCTCAGAACGAAGAACCACACCAAAAAGAGCACGATGGCCAGAACAACCGCCACTATGCCAATGAATACGAACCTCGTGCCGCGCGTAGAGCGGCGCAGATCCTGTTCGGCGGCTGTGAGCTCGTCGACTTCGGCCTGCAATGCCTCCAGGTCGTTCTCCTCGTCTGCTATGCGCTCGCGCAGACCCTGCGTGGTTTCGGGATGCGCGTGAATCTCCCTTGCCTCGTTAAGGATGTCACGCGCCTCGTTTGCGCGGGCAATGGCTGCCTCGCGCGCCTTGTTGAGGTCTCGGATGCGCGTCTCGCAGGACTTTATGGCATCTTCCTTGGTCTTTTCCTTGGCCTGTGCCTCCTTGTACAGACCGTCGTACTCATCCTTATGTGCCGTGGCCTCCGCCTTTGCGTCTGCTGCGGACTTTTCTACGTTCGAAAGCTCGCGCTGGCACTTCCAGAGCGCCTTTTGGGCAAGGTCGACAGACTCTTGGGACTCCTGCATGGTGCGGGTAATGTCCTCGCGAGCCGTTGAGAGGGAACGCTCGAGGGTCTGTCGCTCCGCCTCCACCTTTGCGAGCGCGGCACCGTCGCCGGTCTCTGTTCTTAGCGCTTCACGCTCCTCTTGGTTTCTGTTTATGCGCTCCTGGGCATTGTCGACGGCACGGTGCGCCAACGCCACGCGCTGGTCCCTGCGCTTGGTGGCCGCACTGAGGTCGGCCTCCGCCCTACGCGTTGCGCGTCGTGCATCTGCAAGCGCCTTGGCTGCGTCGTCTGAGCGTCCTCGCGAGCTCTCCAT
This sequence comes from uncultured Coriobacteriaceae bacterium, assembly GCA_902793465.1. Taxonomy (GTDB): domain Bacteria; phylum Actinomycetota; class Coriobacteriia; order Coriobacteriales; family Atopobiaceae; genus RUG440. The sequence goes on from CADBDT010000017.1 coordinate 31,608, forward strand.
AAGGTTTCTGTAGGGCCTGAGCTTCTGCTCGTGGCGCTCGCGCATTTCTCGGAGCTCCTGCCTTAGGCGCTCGGCTTTTTCCTCCTGCTTCTTTGCCTCGCCTGCGGCCCTCTTTGCCTCCGCTGTGGCCTTTTTTATTTCGGCCTGCTGAGTGGAAACTATGTTGTCAAAATTGCGCTCGACCTCGCGACGGTGTGCGTACTCGTTGCGATCCTCCTCCAACCCGCGCTGGATCTCGCGCAGGTCTGCCATGGCGTCGGAGCGCTGCTTTGCGGCGTGGCGGACCTCTCGCATGGCGCTTAGGCCGCCAGCGACGGACCTCCTTGCACCGTCGGCGCCCTTTGCCGCAGACGATCCTGCCTTGGCAAGGGCACGGCCGGCTGAGCTGCCGCGTTTTTTGGAAGACCCTGTTCCCTTGGCTGGTCTACCCGTATTCTTTGCGAGGCTCGTGCCGTTTTCGTTCGCGTCTGTTCGTGCTTCACGCGTACTGCTCATTGCAAGAAGACCTCCAAAATCGACCAACCGAACACAGCTGTGCTCGATGGGCGTATCGTCAAATCTGGTTTGCTTGGTACCTAGTAGATAGATGCTAGTGTACGTTATTCACCTTACCAAGAATTGCCGCAAACGGCACAAAATCATGCGCTCAACGAACAAGAATCGCAACTTAGCGACTTGAGCGCCAAAATTCGCCAATACTGTGATAGTGTTCTCACAGTGTTACGTGAGGGTAGTCAAAGGGATTACCCCAAGTTCGAATCGAGAGTCGAAGGAGCTTTACTATGGTTTCTAAGCAGACGAAAATCATCAACGCTACCGGACTGCACGCTCGTCCCGCTTCCGTCTTCGTAACCGAGGCGAAGAAGTATGAGAGCACCGTTACCATCAAGGACGTAGACAAGGGCTCCGCTCCCGTTAACGCTAAGTCCATCATGATGATCCTCGCTGCCGGCATGGGCTCTGGCACCACCGTAGAGATCGCTTGCGACGGCGCTGACGAGCAGACCGCTCTTGACGCTCTCGTGGCCCTCGTGGACAGCGGCTTTGGTGAGTAAGACTGATTCCACAATCAGCTTGGCACTAAAACAGGACGCCCGGCACCCGTGTGCCGGGCTTCTTTTGTTCGACATGGACGACACGCTGGTGCAAGCTGGCACCATAGTGTCCAAAAGAGTTATCCGTGCCCTTGTGGCCGCGCACCAGCGTGGCTATGTGCTGTCCGTCGCGTCCGGACGTCCGCTTGCGACGCTAAACCACGAAATCATGCAGTCTGGAGCAATCGATTACGCGGTATGCTCCAACGGCTCCACGGTTACAAGGATGAGTGACGGAAGGCGGGTGTCGCATCGTTGCCTATCCCGCACCGATGCGCTCGACTGCTACCATATGCTCAAGCCGCTAAAGCCTGCGTGGAACGCCTTTGTGGGAGATGGCGCGTACTTCGAATGGAAAGGCGCCTCGTACATGCTTACGGGCAGGACGGGCGCCACGGCACGCGCCGGCCGCTATGCTGGCGACAATGGCGGGCGTCTGCGCGGTATGGCACGCCTTGCATGGCGTGGGCTGCGCTTTGTGGTCAGAATGGCACGTGGCGGAGCAAACCATCAGGTAAGAAGCATTCTTCCCCACATACAGAACGCATCCGACGGCGTAGATAAAATGGGATGCACGATTCTGGGTGAGGGAAGGTGCGAGCAAGCTCTGCAATTGCTGCGCGGCGACGGGCGCTTTGAGGTGGCCCGCATGGGCGCAACGGAGCTGGAAATTACCGCTCGAGGCGTAAACAAGGGAACTGGTGCCACCGAGCTCATGAAGTACATGGGCGTGGATGCTGGCAATGCCATCGCGTTTGGCGACGGTGGCAACGACCTTCCGCTTGCGTACGCAGTGGGTTGCTTTGTGGCCATGGGGAACGCGGATGACGACCTTAAGGCCGTTGCAGACGAAGTGTGTCCTCCGGTAAACAAAGATGGTGTGGCTATGTGGATTGAGTCCAACCTGCTTGCGATAAAATAGTACGACGCTCCCATGGAGCACATCCCAACGTACGTCCCGCAAGTAAAGGAACAACCATGTTTTCGTATGACATCGTGGCACAGGACAGCGAGACCCATGCGCGTGCCGGCGTCCTGCACACCCCTCACGGGGACGTGCCGACCCCCATCTTTATGCCCGTTGGCACCAAGGCAACGGTAAAGGGCCTGCTTCCGAGCTCGCTTGAGGAAATAGGGACCAAGATTCTGCTTGCCAACACCTATCATTTGTCCATGAGGCCAGGCGCTGAGCTGGTTGCCCAGATGGGAGGCCTGCACGACTTCATGCGATGGGACGGGCCCATCCTTACCGACTCCGGGGGATTTCAGGTATTCAGCCTGAGCGAGCACTTTAAGCTCTCGGACGACGGCGTGGAGTTTCATGCCGTGGACTATGGCGGCGAAAAGGTAATGTGGACCCCCGAGGAAAACATGCGCATAGCGCAGCTTTTGGGTGCCGACATCGTAATGCAGCTGGATCAGTGCCCAGGATACCCCTCGCCACGACCGTTTGTGGAGCGGGCGGTGGAGCTCTCTAGCAAGTGGGCGGAGCGTTGCTGGAAGGCTCACACGCGCGAGGACCAGGCGCTGTTTGGCATCGTGCAGGGAGGCATGGACCTGGACCTAAGGCTTCGTTCGCTCAGGCACCTGGAGGAATGTGGCAACTTTCCCGGATACGGCATTGGGGGCTACTCCGTGGGGGAGGACCATGCCACGATGTTTGAGTCGCTTGCGCCCCTTGTGTCCGAGCACATGCCCAAAGGCAAGCCGCGCTACCTTATGGGCGTGGGAAACCCCACTACGCTCGTGCGTGGTGTTGCGTGCGGTATAGACATGTTCGACTGTGTGCTTCCCACGCGCACGGCGCGCATGGGAACGGCTTTTTCCAACGAGGGACGGCTAAACCTCAAGAACACTCGCTTTAGGCAGGACCAACGCACGCTGGACGAGGGATGCACGTGTCCCGCATGCTCTGCCGGCTTTACCCGCGCATACATCCACCATCTTGTGCGCCAGCGCGAGATGAGCGGCAGCATACTCTTGTCACTCCACAACATCCATTATCTGCTCGACCTCATGCGCCGTGCTCGCGAGGCAATTGTGGCAGGAACGTATGGCTCGTTTGTTCGAGATTGGGAATCGAGCCCCGCCGTAAATGACTACTGAGTTTGCGTTGTGGTAGAATCCTTCAAATTACTCTCGTACGAAACAAACTGATGAAAGAGGGTTCACGTATGGCCCGGAACAAAGAAGCTTCTGAACCAAAGACCGGTGTTGCCGGATGGAACGAAAGCGTGGGCATAGGCTCGCGCTCGTCTGCGAGCGGCTCGCGTCACGGCAAGGTAGTGGCCGACCGCAAAAGGCGCATAGCGTTTCTTGTGCTGCTGCTCTTAGTATGCGTTGCCAGCGTAGTGTGCTTCTGGCCGCTCCAAGAGCGCATTACGCGAGGTCTTTGGCTTCACGAAGGCACCGAGGTAACCATGGCCGCCCAGGCGGAGGATGGCTCCAAGCCAAGCGCGGAAGACCTTTCTGGTGCCGTCTCTACCATTAGTTCCAGGCTGCTTTCGGCAAACATATCCGAATATGCGGTAAAGCAGGGTGGCGAGGACTCCATTTTGGCCGACTTCCCAACAAGCGTGGATGCCAAGGCCCTTGCGCAGATCGCATGTGGAACCGGTAAGGTGGAGCTCGTGCTCTTTGACGACATTGGAGACGCAGATGCCCTCATAAAGTTAAACGCAGGGTCAAAGAACGTTCCAATGAAGGAAGGCACGTACACCGCGTTCGTCGACAAATCCGGCATTGCCTCTGCAGACGTCATGCAGTCAAGCGGGATGTCCATGCTTCAGGTTACCCTTAACGACCAGGGCAAAGAGAAGCTCTCCAGCGTGAGCAAGGAGCTTGCAGAAGACATGGGGAGCATCGCGCTGGTAATTGACGGACAGGTGGTCTCGCTTGCAACCATCACCGAAGAAAACACCGAGGGCAAGCTGCTCTTTACGAGCTCTATGACCGCGCAGGAGGCAAACGCCGCCAAGGTAGTAATACAGGGTAATCCCTTGCCCATTAAGCTCACGTATAGCAAGGACCAAACGTGCGGGGCGCTTGTAGGCAAAACGACGCTCTTTGTTATGGTGGGATCAATGATTGGCCTCTTGGTTGTTCTGGCTGTTGCGGCTTTTGTAAAATTCCGCAAGCTCTCGTTGGTTCTTTCCGGTGGCATGGTGGTGTTTACGCTGCTCATGCTTGGGCTCATGGCCCTGGCCTCCCGCGTAAACATGTTTACGCTTACTATTCCGGGAGTCGTTGGTGGGCTCTGCGCCACTGCAGGCACATTCATTTGCCTTTGGCTCATTACTACGGGGTTCCGCAACAGGGTGCTCGACGGCAAGAGCACAAAGGGCGCTGCCACCTCTGTGCCACAAGAAGTCCTGCGTCCGGTTGCCGCTCCCTACGCCTTTATTTCGGTTGCCTCGATTGTGTTCTTGTTTATGCCCATGCCCTACCTGCGTGACTTCGGGCTCCTGTGGATCTTTGGCCTCATTTGCGGTATTTGTGCCGTCGCTTGGTATGGCATAACGCTTCTGCGCCTGGTTGCAATGGGTGCGGTACAGGCAGATCCGGCTGCATGGGGCGTGGCGCAAACGGATTCGAAGCCGGAGCCGTCTTCAGAAGACACGGCTTCCTAGCGCTGGGGAGAAAAGGGCATGCCGGGACTGTTTGACAGCAAGCGCTGGGAGGTTCTTCCTCACTATGAGGAAGACGAGCGCTTGCTGTGCGAGAGTCTTGGCATAACCAGTCTTGTGGCGCGTGTTCTTGCCGCCCGCGGTATACGCGATTGCGAGCAGGCCAAGGAGTTTCTCCATCCGTCTTTGGAGCGCGATTGGGCCGATCCTCTGGATATTCCAGGTATGGATCAGGCTGTTGAGAGCGTTCTGCAGGCCATTACGCAAGGAAAGAGAATCGCCGTCTTTGGCGACTTTGATGTGGACGGGATGACCTCAACATGTCTGCTCACGCAAGGGCTCCGCTCGTTTGGCGCGCATGTGTTTCCCTATATTCCGCATCGTTTTGGGGAGGGCTATGGCCTGTCGCAGGAGGCGCTCACGCGCGTAATAGCCGACTCGAGTCCCGAGCTCATTATTACTGTGGATAACGGCATTGCATCGCTCAACGAGGTTGAGTGGCTGCGAGCACAGGGCATAGACGTGGTTATAACCGACCACCACGAGCCAGGCGACCTTGTTCCGCGCAACGTGCCCGTTACCGACCCCAAACTCGACGAGAACGGCTACTCGCGAGAGCTCGCGGGTGCTGGGGTGGCGCTCAAGCTCGTTTGCGAGCTTGGCCGACGTCTGGGAAAGCCCGACCTGTGGCGGCAGCATACCGACCTTGCCGCCCTGGGAACAGTTTCCGACATGATGCTGCTGCAGGGAGAAAACCGCTCGCTTGTGGCAGACGGAATAGAGCGCATGCGCAATTCCAAACGTCCTGGCATCCTGGCGCTTGCGGCCACGGCCGGCATAGACCTAAGCCAGGTTAATGCGGATGACCTGCCTTTCTCGCTCATTCCACGGCTCAACGCAGCGGGACGAATGGGAACGACGGAGGTCGCTCTTGAGCTCCTTATTTCGGAGGACATGGCGGAGGCAACCACGCTTGCGGCCATGCTCGAGGAAACCAACGCCAAAAGACGCGAGATTGAGGCCAGCCTCTCCGAGGAGGCGCTTTCTTGCCTGTCGCACACATACGACGGCGAGCGAGTGGTGGTGCTGGCCGGCGAAGGCTGGCACGAGGGTGTAAAGGGCATCGTTGCGAGTCGCATTGTAAACAAGTATCACGTACCCACCATAGTCTTTTCTGTGTCTGAGGGCATTGCACGAGGGTCGGGCAGAAGCGTTGGCTCGGTGGACTTGTTCCATGCCGTCGAGCAGTGCTCGGACTTGCTCGTGCGCTTTGGAGGCCATGCGGGCGCTGTGGGCGTAACGTGCGAGGTCAAAAACATCGATGCGTTTGCCAAACGCCTGCAAGCCGTTATGGAGCGCCTGCCTCAGGAAGAGTTTATGGACAGGGGAGAAATAACGGCGTTTGCATCCATGTCCGAGCTTACGTTGGAGGGCATAGGCCAGCTGGAGGCCCTACAACCCTTTGGCCAGGGTAACAAGAGGCCACTGTTTGGCTTACGCGGCGTGCGGATGACCAATCGCGCCCGCGTTGGATACGACAGCGCTCACCTGCGCTTTGTTGCAACCGACGGAACTCACTCTATGCCAGCCATAATGTTTAGGGCTCCAAACATCGAGCGCGCATGCACGTTCGACGGCGAGGTGGACCTCGTGGTGGATGCCGTTAACGAGTCGTGGCAGGGCAGGACAAACCCCAAGCTCATGGTAAGCGACATTATCTATTCCTGCGACGCACCGGCAAGCCACGAGCAGGCAGTACATTGTGTGGAGGAGTCTGGCGGCAACGAGGCAAACATGGCATCGGTGCGCAGTCGCTTGGAACAGCTGCCAAGCCAAGAGCTAGACAAGGCCATAGTCTCGAACCTCATTGGCAACAATCCGTTGCTTCCCGCGCAGCAGCAGGCGCTCGAACGTCTTGCGCAAGGCCATTCTACGCTGTGCGTTATGGCCACGGGTCGCGGAAAGTCGCTAATATTCCATGCGCATGCGGCGCGTATGGCACTTGGCATGCACAAGGCAAGCATCTTTGTGTATCCGCTGCGTGCACTCGTTTCCGACCAGGCGTTTCACCTTAACGACACCCTGGGGAAGCTCGGGCTTGTTGTTCGCGTGCTTACGGGCGAGACGCCGGAATCGGAGCGCATGGCCATATACAGTGCGCTTGACAGCGGCCATGTGGACGTCGTGCTTACCACTCCCGAGTATCTTGCCATACACGCCAGTGACCTTGCGCGGTCCGGCAACGTGGGGTTTGTGGTGGTCGACGAGGCGCATCATGCGGGGTCGTCGAGCAATGCGGGCAGGCAGGCCTACTCCAAGCTACCCGCTATACTCCGAGAGCTTGGCAATCCGGTTGCGCTTGCAGTTAGCGCCACGGCATCCACGCATGTATCGCAGCACATATGCCACCTGCTTGGCATATTGGAGAATAACGTAATAGTGGATCGCACAACGCGCGAGAACCTTGCTGTTGTGGACCGCCGCGAGCTAGCGGATCGCGACGACTACCTTTGCAAGCTGGTGTCGCAGGGACAAAAGACGGTCGTGTACGTAAACTCGCGAAACCAAGCGTCCATGCTGGTAAGAACGCTTCGTGCGGGCGTGCCCAGCCTTGCCAACCAGATTGCGTTCTACCATGCGGGCCTCTCTCGCGCCCTCAGGCTGCGAATTGAGGAGGCGTTTAGGAGCGGTGGAATATGCTGCATAGTGTCCACCAGCGCCTTTGGCGAAGGCGTAAACCTCCCAGACATCCGAAACGTCGTGCTCTATCACATGCCCTTTGGTGCAACCGAGTTCAACCAAATGAGCGGGCGAGCCGGACGAGACGGCAATCCTGCGCATATACATCTGCTCTACGGAAGTCGCGACGCACGCATTAACCGTCGCATCCTCTGGTCGCAGGCTCCGCCTCGCGACGATTTGGCCACGCTGTATCGTGCGCTCGTGACAGAGGACAGGCGATCGACCACAGGAAGACTCCTGCTTAGCGATGCCCAGCTTGTGGAGTGTTCGTTGCGCATAGACGAGCGCACTCATCTTACCGAGGCTTCCGTATCATGTGGCATCCTGGTTTTCGAAGAGCTCGGTCTCTGCGGCACGGAGGGCTTTGGGGAAGTTCGCAGTGTTCGTATGACCCATTCGCCGCACCGCGTCGACCTTGAGCGCTCGTTGCGATATGCTGAAGGAATACATGCGCTCGAGGAGTTTGAAGCGTTTTGCGATTGGGCGCTTGTCTCGCCTTCGGACGAGGTCCTAAGCCGCATTAACAAGCCGATTGTCCCGGAATTCGGTACGACGGTAGACGAATGAGCGAAGAGGGGTCAAGGATATGAGGTTGCAAGGAGCGCAGGTTGCACGCACGCGGGGAAGTGGAATCCCCGGCGCGGATAACTACCGGCTCCTGCAGTCTGCCTGCGAGAGCTATCTGGATTCCGATTCCTGCAAAAAGATCGAGGACGCCTATTGGTTTGCCGCGGAATACCACAAGGACCAGCGGCGGCGCTCTGGCGAGCCATATATAAACCACCCAGTGGAGGTAGCGCTTATTTTGGCAAAGGACCTCCATATGGATGCCGACACCATATGTGCCGCCATCCTGCACGACACTGTGGAGGATACCACGGCCACTTTGGATGACCTGTCCAAGCGCTATGGGCAAACCGTGTCGGAGCTCGTTGATGGCGTAACCAAGCTCACCAACATTCAGGTGTCAAACATGGACGAAAAGCAGGCTCTTAACCTGCGAAAGATGGTTCTTGCCATGTCCAAGGACATCCGTGTGGTAATAATCAAGATTGCCGACCGCCTGCACAACATGCGTACGCTGGCTGCACTGCCGCCGCACAAGCGCGTGTTTAAGTCGCGAGAGACCATGGACGTCTATGCGCCGCTCGCAGACAGGCTGGGTATCTCATCCATAAAGTGGGAGCTCGAGGACCTCGCATTCTTCTATCTGGAACCAGAGGAATACGAGCGCATAGCGCGTATGGTTCAGGATTCGCGTGCCCAACGCGAGCGCGATACCGACGAGGCAACAAAGGCGCTCTCCGACGAGCTTTCCCGCGTGGGCGTAAAAAACTACCAAATAAGTGGTTACGGACATCTACGACCTTATTGCCCTGCGGGTAATAACTAGCACGGTGGAGGAGTGCTATACGGTGCTCGGCGCGGTCCATTCGCTCTGGCCTCCGCTGCCCGGTCGGTTTAAGGACTACATTGCCACGCCAAAGGCCAACCTCTACCAGTCCTTGCACACCACGGTAATCGGTCCCGATGCACGGCCCATAGAGGTGCAAATACGCACTGCCGAAATGCACGAGCATGCAGAATACGGCGTTGCTGCGCATTGGCTGTACAAGAAGTCCGGCAACTCGCAAGGCAAGATGTCGCGAGACGACAAGAGCATAGACTCCACTATCAATCACATTCGCAGGAGCCTAGACTGGGTGGGCGAGGACGATATAAACGACCCGCACGAGTTCCTAACCAACCTGCGCGTAGACCTCTTTGAGGGCGAGATATTCGTATTTACGCCCAAAGGCGAGGTAATGAGCCTACGTCGCGAGTCAACGCCTCTGGACTTTGCCTACGCGGTTCACACCGAGGTGGGAAATCACTGCGTGGGGGCAAAGGTCAACGGCTCTGTGGTGCCGCTTACCTACCACCTGCAGATGGGCGACCGTGTGGAGGTGCTTACAAACAACAATGCCCGTCCGTCGCGCGACTGGATGAACATTGTGGTAACTCCCTCCGCGCGCTCCAAGATCCGGCGCTACTTTGCGACCATGACCAAAGCGGACGACGCGGAGCAGGGAAGGAACGAGCTCGCAAAGGAGCTCCGCAAGCGTGGTTATGGCATTTCCACCAAGCGCACCACCAAGGCCATCGACCAAGTGCTCCAAGCATTCGACGCAAAGAGCTCCGAAGCCCTGTTCCAGGCAATCTATTTGGGAAAGCAGTCGGTCAAGCAGGTTGCAAACCGCATACAGGCCGTCTTGGAGCAGGGGACCAAGGATCGCATTGCGCAAACGCAAACGCACTCGGAGGAGCAGCACCTGCGCCTGCCCCATAGCCATGGGTCGCGCCATACGGCCGCGCAGCACAAGAAGAGCAGTTGCGGCGTGGTAGTAAAGGGAGATCCCGACCTGCTCGTAAGGCTTGCCCACTGCTGCAACCCCGTTGCGGGCGACGACATTGTTGGCTTCATAACGCGCGGGAGAGGCGTGTCGGTACACCGTGCTTCATGTCCCAACGTAAAGGGCCTTATGAACAACCCGGAGCGCCTCATAGACGTGGAATGGGATGCGTCCGGAGCAACTGAGTTCCAGGTAGACATAGTTGTTGAGGCATCCGACCGCATGGGGCTCCTTAAGGACGTTACCATTGCCATCAACGATGCGGGAGCGCATATTTTGGCGGCATCCACACAGACGACTCACGAGGGCGTTGCGCGGCTACGCTTTAGGGTTGCGATTTCCAGCGCAGGACTTCTGGACACGCTCTTGGCGGCCATAAGCAGGGTTCCCTCGGTGTTCGACGCACGCCGGCTTATGCCTGGCGAGGGGGCAAACCAGATGAAGCGGAGGATCTAGCATGGACGAGAACAGCAGCATCCGGCAGTTTGCCGTGGGCCAGTTGCAGACCAACTGCTATGCCCTCATTAGCGACGGAGCATGTCTTGTGGTGGACCCCGGCGCCCAAGGCGCGCAGGTTGCGCAGGCGTTGGAGGAAGTAAAGGTTGAGGGTATTGTTGCCACGCACGGCCATCACGACCACGTGTGCGGTGTGGCGGCGCTCAAGAGGCTTACGGGCGCGCCGTTTTCCATTGGCTGGGCAGATGCCGAGCGCGCGCAGAATGCCATGGAGCTTTCCTCGCACGTGTTTGACGTCTCGCAAACAGACTTGGAAGACGCACCGGCTCCCGACCGTCTGCTGCGCGAGGGCGACGAGCTAGTGGTCGGTAACGAGAAGCTCGTGGTGCTGGAGTCGCCTGGCCACACTGAGGGCGGCATAGTGCTCTTGGGCGACGGGATCGCGTTTATGGGCGACACGCTCTTTGCGGGTTCGTGCGGTCGAACGGACCTTGCGGGAGGGGACCATGCCACGCTCATGCGCACGCTGCGGCGCCTAAAGGCAGAAATACCGCCCTCTACGGTGCTGCTATGTGGTCATGGTCCAGCCACGACCATGGAGTGCGAGCTCGCCACCAACCCCTGGCTGCAATAGGCGGTACCTGCAATGCGGTATCCGAGGTGTCACTAGCGGCACCACGCTTTTGTAAGATCTGGTAAGACGACCTATCAAAGGGAGTATCCCTTTTGATAGGTTTTCGCATTGCGACCTAACGGTTCGAGTCCCTGTAATCTTGCCTAATAAAAAAGCCCCCATTGCTGGGAGCGTTAACACTTATGGTGCCCGAGGTGGGACTCCCGCGCAGCGCTTCGCGCTACGCTCAGGGACCTCGTCGCTTCGCTCCTCAGCCCGCAATGCTTTTCGCATTGCGACCTAACGGTTCGAGTCCCTGTAATCTTGCCTAATAAAAAAGCCCCCATTACTGGGAGCGTTAACACTTATGGTGCCCGAGGTGGGACTCCCGCGCCGCGCTGGCGCGCGGCGCTCATAGGCCTCGTCGCTTCGCTCCTCGGCCCGCAATGCTTTTCGCATTGCGACCTTCCGGTTCGAGTCCCTGTAGCATTTCCTAACAAAAAAGCCCCCCGTTCTGGGGAGCCTTGCAAA
>CADBDT010000018.1 GCA_902793465.1 uncultured Coriobacteriaceae bacterium
GCACCTCTCAAGGGGGAGTACCCCTCTTGATTGGCACCTCTCAAGGGGGAGTACCCCTCTTGATTGGCACCTCTCAAGGGGGAGTACCCCTCTTGATTGATGCTCGTAGGGGCCGTTTGTCTATTACGTGATACAATGATGCGCTGTTATTCAAATAGCCTTCGTCATTAGGAGGAGCTATGGCCAGCACTGCCAAAACCCCGTTCTATGTAACCACGCCCATCTACTACGTTAACGCTGCCCCTCATCTAGGCACCGCCTACTGCACGATTCTGTGCGACGTGCAGGCGCGCTTTCGTCGTGCGCTGGGCGAGGACGTAAAGTTCCTTACCGGCTTGGACGAGCACGGCGAGAAGGTCCAGATTGCCGCCGAGGACCACAACATGACGCCGCAGGAGTGGTGCGACAGCCTGGCGCCTGCGTTCCACGACATCTGGAAGACGCTGGAGATTTCCAACGACGACTTTATCCGCACCACCGAGCCGCGCCAGATCCGCGCGGTCCAGCATCTGTGGAACCGCATGAAGGATGCGGGCTACATATACAAGGACTCTTACGACGGCTGGTACTGCGTGCACGAGGAGACCTACTACACCGAGACGCAGGTGCAAAAGTCCGACGAGGAGCACGGTGTGGAGGGTCAGCACCTTTGTCCCGAGTGCCAGCGTGAGCTTCAGCGCGTAAAGGAGGAGAGCTGGTTCTTTAAGCTGTCCGCCTTCCAGGACCGCCTGCTTGCGCTCTACGACGAGCATCCCGACTTCGTAATGCCGGCGTTTCGTATGAACGAGGTTCGCACCTTTGTGGAAAGCGGCCTGCGCGACATCTCGGTGAGCCGCACCAGCTTTGACTGGGGCATTCCCGTTCCCTTTGACGAGGGTCACGTTACCTACGTGTGGTTTGACGCGCTCCTTAACTACGCTACGGCTGTGGGCTTTGGCAACCCCGAGATGGCAGACGAGTATGCCAAGCGCTGGCCTGCGCAGTACCACGTGGTGGGCAAGGATATTATTCGCTTCCACTGCGTAATTTGGCCTGCCATGCTCATGGCCATTGGCGAGGCGCTGCCCGAGCACGTGTTTGCCCACGGCTTCCTTATGGTGCGCAATGACGAGACGGGCAAGGGCGAAAAGATGTCCAAGAGCCGCGGCAACGCCATTGCGCCGGCCGACGTTATTGACCTGTTGGGCGTCGAGGGGTACCGCTACTACTTTATGACCGACTGCGTGCCGGGCGAGGACGGCTCCATCTCCTTTAGCCGCATGGAGCAGGTGTACAACGCCGACCTGGCAAACAGCTGGGGCAACCTGGTAAGCCGCTCGCTCAACATGAGCGCCAAGTACTTTGACGGCAAGACGCCTGCCTTGGCCGAGGGCTGGGCCGAGCGCGAGAATCCGCTTAAGTCGATTGCGGATGGCCTGGCAGAGCGCTATGCGGACGCCATGCGCGTGTTCGACTTCGTGGGTGCAAAGGATGCCGTAATGGAGCTCGTGCATGCTGCCAACCACTACATTGAGGACTCGGCACCCTGGGCCGTTGCCAAGGACCCCGCCCGTGCCGACGAGCTGGAGCAGATAATAACCAACCTCCTGGAGTCCATCCGTATTTGCGCACACCTTTGGGAGCCGTTTATGCCCGAGACCTCAGCCGAGGTCCTGCGTCGCATGTCGCTTGAGGACGAGGTGGGGACCAGCGACCTTCTGGCCGTGTGCAAGTGGGGCGGCCTTAAGGGTGGTGTGGACGTTACCAAGGGCAACGCCCTCTTCCCGCGTCTGGGCAGCAAGAAGTAACGCCTTATGGCTTGCTCCTATCTTGCAAATCCGCGAGAGACCCGTGCCGTCCTGGAGCGGCACGGGTTCTCGCTCAAACACCGCCTGGGTCAGAACTTCCTGGTAAACGACGACGTTATCCGCCGGATCTTGGAGCTCGCGGAGCTCAGCGAGCAAGACGTCGTATACGAGGTGGGGCCTGGCATTGGTACCCTTACGGTTGCCATGCTGCCCCGCGTGCACAAGGTTGTTGCCGTGGAGGCGGATCGTTCGCTCCCGCCTGTGTTGGCAGAGACGTGCGCTCGGGATGGCGAGAAGCTCGTGCTCGTGGAAGGGGATGCCTTGCGCGTGGACAAGGCCGAGCTTATTGCCGCCGCTGGGGAGGCGCCAACCAAGCTCGTATCCAACCTGCCGTACCAGGTGGCGGCAACCGTTATTCTGGGAACGCTGCAAAACATGCCCTCCGTACGGCGGCTGGTCGTAATGGTGCAGGCCGAGGTGGCCAATCGCATTGCGGCCTGTCCTGGCAGCAAGGCGTACGGTGCCTATACCGCCAAGCTTGCCCTGTACGGGCAGGTTACGGGTCGTTTTGAGGTGGGACCGGGCAACTTTATGCCGCCACCGCACGTGGACTCTGCTGTCGTGCGCATAGACCGCATGGATGCGGCGTGCAAGAACCCCGCTGAGGTGGCCGCTGTAATCGACGCAGCATTCGCGCAGCGCCGCAAGACCATTCGCAACTCCATGGCGGCCAAAGGCTTCGACAAGGACGTGCTCGACGTGGCGTTTGCCACTGCGGGTATCGACGCCCGTGCACGTGCCGAAACCTTGAGTGTGACCGACTTCGTACAGCTCAGCGAGTCGCTGCAAAGCTAAGCTGGAACAAAAACGGGTACCCCCAACGCCGTCCCGCCCCTCAACAAAGGCCGAAGCTGCAGGCGCCATGGAAAGCAGCCGCGCGCAGTTCCGCAACGAAGTGAGGACTGTCTGAGCACGGCGCTTGTCCATGGTGTCGGGAGGTCTTGACCTTTGTTGAGGGGCGGGACGGCGTCTAGTTGAGCCGTGGGCCCGGAATTGGGGGTGCTTCCAGCAGTTCCGCAGTGCTCGTAGCTGCGACGGGCACGTAGGAAGCCGCAGGGAGTGTCCCCCAAGTCCGCTAACTTAATGGCGGTGGAGCAACCTTGGGACGTACTCGAGGGAGAGTGTCCCTTTGTGCCGAGCGCAAATTGTGTGTAGAGGGTTGGGATTATACGCAGCCGCGTGCATTTGGACGGCCGCAGATGCCAAAGATGCATGCCGTTGCGTATAGTTGCTGGTGACGTCACGCATTTACGTGCATCTGGCTGCTAGCAAGCAGCAGAAACGCACGTCCTTGCGTATAGTCTGCCAGCACTGCACGCAGCCGCGTGCATTTGGACGGCCGCGCGTTCTCGAAACGCACGTCTTTGCGTATAGTCGGCCTGCACTGCACGCAGCCGCGCGCATTTGGACGGCCGCAGATGCCAAAGATGCATGCCGTTGCGTATAGTTGCTGGTGATGTCACGCATTTACGTGCATCTGGCTGCTAGCAAGCAGTAGAAATGCACGTCCTTGCGTATAGTCTGCCAGCACTGCACGCAGCTACGTGCATGTGGGACGCCAGACGCGGGGCAAACGCACGTTCTTGCGTGTAGACAGTCGCCACAATACGCAGCCGCGTGCATCTGCAGTCCCGCGCAAACAATATAGAGAGGCTGCATAGAGCCCAAATCCACAAAACATACAGTCCAAGTGTGGTGTAAGACCACAGACTCATCGGACGCCCTATGCAAAACTGCTATGCGAGTTTTTTTGAGGGGCAAGGTCCCTCCGCCTTTGTTGACGACGGATTGGGGAAAGATGAGAAAGGCACTCACCAAAGTACTTGCGTTTGCTCTTGTTCTAACGTTGCTCGCGCCGGCATTAGCACTGGCCGAGGAGCTGCAGTCAGACAATCAGAACGACCCGACAAATGTAGCTACGCCTACCCAAATGCTAGGCCAAAACATGCCTCTGGCTGCCGAGCCCGTGGGAACGGCCAAGATCAAGCTTGAGTCCGACTACGTGTCTCCCAACTCATACCGCGATGCCCTTCAGAGCCCGAAATACGGATCGCTTGCTTGGCTCAGGCTTCCCACTTGGTCGAACGGAGCTGCCGTGCTGCTCAATGCCAACGGGGAGCAGATTGCTTCGGCTTCGGGCAACGGACAGATTGCCTTCGAAAACCTGCCTGCTGGAACCTACACCATCCGTCTTACTCCGCTTGAGTGGGGTACGCACGTGATCTTCGCAAGTGTGGTTAACGGCGGGCCGATGGCCAACCTGCTTACCGAGTACGAGACCACCGTAACGGTGGCGGATGGTCAGACCCTCTCATATGTGGCGGTATACGAGCCCAAGGCATATGGCTTCTCCACAACCACCGAGGTCGGCACGTTTGCCGACGGCCAGAAGCAAAAGGTCTACTACGAGGGATGGAACCGCACGCAGGAGAACAAGGATTCCAGCACCAGTGCCAGCAATCCCTATGTTAGCTCGCATAACGGAATCTATTACGGCGACTCCGCCAGCCTGTACGCAAACATGAACGACCTCGAGGTGCCGACCCTCAGCGCCGAGGAGGCTGCCAAGGGATACATGTTTGCGGGCTGGAAGCTTGCGGGCGACAGCTCTGGCAAGGTCTTCTCTACAGACGAGGCGCTTGCGTATGTGGTGTACGACCATGTTGCGTTCGAGGCCGTGTGGGACATCCCCGTTCACACGGTAACGTTTGCCACCAGCAGCGACTATGGCTCCATTGACGGCAAGACCACCTACAGCTATGAGCGACAGTTTAACAACCAACTGGTAGACACGATTCCCGTACCCGATGCCAAGGAGGGCTACGAGTTCGTGGGGTGGTTTACCGATCTTACGACCAACGTGATTCCCGAGGACACCATTAAGGCCACTAGGATCGACCGCGACCTTATGTACTTTGCGAAGTATAAGATCAAGTCCGCTACCGGCTCCGCCGATCCTCAGAAGAAGAGCTACACCGTTAAGTACCTGGGCGGAACCGACGGAGACCTTCGTGGCACCGACACGCTTGTTGTGGAGGCAGGAGCCAAGATTCCCACGATTCCCTCGGTGCGAGCCCACGACCACGCGACCTTTATTAAGGAATGGCAGGTTATATCTCTGGGTGAGGGAGCCAAGCATATTGCCGAGGGCGACGTGCTTACCGAGGACCAGATTGCAAGGCTCGAGGTAAACTACGACGTTATCTTCGAGGCGCTCTACACGCGCAACTACTACACCGTCGTCTACATGGACGGCGCCAACAACACGGCCTTTATGCCCATGATTACCGAAAGCATAGAACACGGCGCCCAGACACCCGCGTTCGAGGGGGAACTAGAGCGCGATGGCCACGAGTTCATTGGCTGGGACAAGCCCATTAAGGACACCGTAACCGAGCACGTTGTGTATACGGCGCAGTGGAAACCCGAGTCCGTACAGGCTGAGTCGTCGAATCCCAATGCGGACAATACTGGAAACCAGGATAACAACTCGGGCGATGCTGCAGGCGATTCCACTGCGGCAGCCGATAAAACCACGGATGCCGCTGCCAACCCGTCAGACAATAAAGCCAATGCCAACGCAAAGGACACGCAGGTCTCCAACACCAAGCCGGCTGCAGCTGCGAGCGTGCCCGCCGTAGTTACGTACGGCACGCCCTCTGGTGTGACAGTCTCCACCGGTGCGAGCAGGACAGAGCTCGCAAAGACAGGAGACAATACCGCTGGTCCTCTTGCCATAGTGGCAGCTGGAGCTGTGGCACTTGGCGTGGGTGGCTTCCTTGGGATCCGGAAGAGGGGCAGTCACAAGGCATAGCGCGTAGTACATCGTTAATCTTTCGCAGTGTCCTGCTCGCAATGCTGGCCGAAAGCTCCGTGCCGCTGGGGGATACTCCCCTTCGGGTACATCGCGGAAAGGCTCCCTCGTATGGAAATGTCCTGATCGCGATGTACCCGAAGGGGAGTATCCCCCAGCGGCACGGCAAACGTGCTGTTCTGCCGACTGATACTGTCTGCGGTTCGCGCGCGATAACAGACGGTGGATAACTTATGTGTTGCCGCTGCTCGTGTTCAAGATACTAAACGCAGATGGCAATATATCTTCGACCGTTGTTTGCAAGAACGATCGCAGCATGGAAAGGCATACATCCTTTGTTCGAAATACACCCAACCCACCTTCCCACGCTTCTAAAGAACGAGCTATTCGAGGGCATACACGTTCGCCAGGTGCCAGAAGTCCTCTCCTATCTAAACGCCCGCACGGAGGAGTACCACAAGGGCGAGATGATCGTGAGGTTAGGCGACGAAGTACGTGCTGGTATTATCCTGCAAGGTAGGGCGCGCGTGTCGTACTACGATGAGTCCATGAACCCCATGGCTGTCGATCACCTTTTTGAGGGGGTAACATTTGGGCAGGCTGCGGCGTGTTCGACCGGCTACACCTCGCAGATTGAGCTGGTAGCCGTTGCGTATACCAAGATCGTGCGTGTGGACCTATCTCCCATCCTCAACCCCCAGCGCATCGAGCTGCTTCCCGAGCATCATCACATTATTTCGTCCAACGTAATCCGCTCCATCTCGGAACATGCGTCGATGCTTCACCACAGGCTGCGCGTAATTGGACAAAAGACGGTGCGCGACCGCCTAAAGGTGTATTTGGAGCGACTTACGGATGGCCAGGGTGACTGGGTGCATATCCCGTTTACCATGTCCGACCTTGCAATACACCTTAACTCCGACCGTAGTGCCCTGTACAAGGAAATCGCGCTCCTTAAGCAGGAGGGCGTCCTGGACTGGAGGCGTCGCAAGGTAAGGCTGCATAAGCGCGAGTTCTAGATGAACGCCTGGCACGCAATTCATGCGCTTATCGTTTTGCGCAAACGGGTATAGTATCCCCACGCCACGTCCAAGGGGGAGCCAGATGTCCGAAGTCTCAATCGTAGACAACAACCTGTTTTACACAAAAAAGGGAAAGCCGGTGGAGTTGCCGGTGTCCTTGGCGCCGCTGGCAGACACGCACGGGCACCTTACCTCGTTTCGCAAACTGGAGGCTGCACACGCTGTTGCTCGTGCGGCACTAGCGGGCGTGCGATTGCTGGTTGCTCCGGTGGATCCTGCCGATGACGTGCAGGACGCGGCGGAGTTCCTACGATGGTTTAAAAACGTTCTGATTGATGCAAAAAAGCTTTTGGAGCAAGCCGAGTCGGAGGGGCTGGTGCCACCCGAGCACAAGAGCTTTGGACATCTGCCGCCCCTAACGAGCAACACCTACTTTGTGGCGGGCGTCCATCCGTATGGAGCGCAAAAGTTTATGGAGGACTCGAGCGTACGAGTACGGTTGGAAGAGCTGCTGAAAAGCCCAGGTTGCGTAGGAGTGGGGGAGTTTGGACTCGACTATGGCCCGTGGAACAACCTTCCTGCGGATGTTCAGGAGCAGGCCTTTAGGGCCCAGCTCCGCATTGCGCACGAGCGGGGGCTGCCCGTGGAGCTTCACCTGCGCGATGGCAACAACGACACCCGTGCCCACGACGACGCGCTCCGCGTGTTGCGCGAAGAGGGTGTGCCTGCCGCTGGCTGCGACCTGCACTGCTTTACCAGTGGACCCGAGGTAATGGAACCCTTCGTGGAGCTTGGCTGCCACATTGCCTTTGGTGGTGCGGCAACCTTCTCGCGAAGCGACGACATTCGTGCCGCAGCTGCCACCTGCCCACAGGAACTCTTGCTCAGCGAGACAGACAGTCCGTATATGGCACCAATGCCTCTGCGTGGGCAAGAGTGCGAGCCAGCGATGGTTGCATTTTCTGTTGCACGGATTGCCCAGACGCGAGAGGAGAGTTCTGGGATTGAGCAGCGCAAAACCTACGAGGCGCTGTGGAACAACGCAAACGCCTTCTTTGAGTTGTAGGGAATCCCATGGATGCTGCAAGCATCTTTAAAAGCGCAACGGATGCAGCGGCAGAGCTGCTGTGGCCAACGCGATGCGTTGCCTGCGACATGCCAGGAGAGCTGTTGTGCGAGGACTGCCGCGCGCATATGCCGTGGATAGACCAACGGTGGGCATGTCCTGTGTGTGGCGCGCCTTACGGATGGCTAACCTGCACTGCATGTGGCAGCCAGGGCACATGGGAACCCCGAGCCGTTGTTTGTGCTCTGGGATTCAACAAGATCTCGTCGCAAATGGTGGCATGCCTTAAGGATCAGGGCGAGCTCCGGCTGGCAAAAGTAAATGCGGCAGCCATGGCGTGCGCGCTCGACGAGGCGAGAGGATGGCCCGCATCGGACGGATTCGCCCGCTTCGACCACAATAGGCTGGACGGTCTCTGCTTTGTGCCTGCCACGCCAAAGGCATATGCGCGACGTGGTTTTGACCATATGGAGCTTGTGAGCAGGGAGCTTGCAAGCCTTACGGGTGTTGGGCTCCTGGATGTGCTTGCCCGCGCGTCGGGTGCAGACCAGCGTGTGCTGGACAGGAATGCACGCGCCTCCAACTTAACGGGCTCCATAAGCGTGGTGGACGACGTGGCGGGCATGCGCCTACTTTTGGTGGACGACGTTATTACCACAGGCGCCTCCATACGGGAGGCAGCCCGCGCCCTGCTCGCGCGCGGCGCAGCCGAGGTTACCTGCTGTGCCTTGGCCCGCGTATGGTAGTCGGGCAGGCGGTGAGAAAACTCGTGTCGGAGTGGGGTGCCGCTTGGGGATACTCCCCATCGGGTACATCGCTAGCGGGCCATTCCCTTACGTGGGGACCAATCCGCGATGTACCCGTAGGGGAGTATCCCCAAGCGGCACCCTTATGGTGCATCACGACGCAACCCGCTCCCTATTCCATTGTTGTGGGTGTGCGCAAATCAAAAGATGATATATACTGCTTGTGTCTCATCCCAGGTCTGTGGTTGCGGGCGCATGCGCCCTAGTCCAAGGCAGACGAGGCCAAAAGGATCCACGTAAGTTCGGGCGTGGGCGCCCGAGCGAGCATGGCTCGTCCTAGAAGTAAGTCGTACCGCCTGATGTTCGAGACAAAGGGTCTCGCAGGCGAGAGGGTTAGTAGTGGGGGCGCCCAAGCGCCCGAAGCAAAAGCCCCAGTATGCGAGTGTGGGGCCAAATACCAGGTCAGCTGGGATGCGATCGAACTGTAAGAAAAGGGCGGAGGAAGGCCCCATGCGCGTTAGAAAACTGCACGTTTTGTGGCTTTGTGCACTAATGTTCGGGTTGGTTCTTATGGCTGGCTGCAATGCAAATGCCTCCCCCGCAAGCACTGCCTCAAAGTCGACCGCAACGCCCGTGGTCACAGAAGGCCTTAAGGAGCCGGGAAAGCTCAAGGTTGGCCTGCTCTCAACTGCTAGCACCCCCTTTGTAACGAGCACCAAAGGTGTGCTCGGCGGCATGGATGTGGATCTGGCATATTCGATTGCAAGCGAACTTGGTTTGGAAGCTTCGCTCGTAACTGTGTCAAACGTTGCCGATGCGCTCAATTCGTGTGACATGGTAATGGGCGTATCGCCAGCTGAGGCAAACGGCCTAACCGTGGTTGGTGACTACGCGCAATCTGCCCTCGTACTCTTTCACAAGGGCGCGGCTGGGGTACAGCCTGTAGATGCCATAAAGGGCAAGACGGTAGCCCTTCAGGAAGGCTCGCCATCGCAGATGTCGTTGCGTGTAACAGCGCTTGGCATGAAGGAGACACCGGTAACGTCCATAAACGAGGCATTTGACATTTTGGACAAGGGCCAAGTGGAGTATGTTGCCTGCCAGTCCGCATCCGGTGCGTATCTTTCATCGTGGCGCGACGGCATTGCGTTTGCAGGGTGCTATAGTACACCCGAGTCTCGCGGTATTGCCATGGCTGCAGGCGAAGGCGCCGTTCAGACTGCTGTTCGCGAGGCGTACGACCACCTTTTGAGCAACGGCGTGTTTGACGAGATTTATCGCACATGGTTGGGAGAGTTCCCCAAGCTCACACCCGAGTCCATGATTGCAAACCTGCCATCCAAGGAAGCCTCTAGCACGACTGTCCAACCGGTTTCTACCAGCGATGAAGTGCTGGATACGGCCATGGACGGCTCCACTGCGGGCGCCAACGCCGTAACTCTTTCGGAAGCAAACGCTAGCAACAGGCCCCAGCAGTAGCGGAGCGACCGCAAGTGCAGTCCATGTAGCGAGGAGCAACCAACAAGGTTAGAGTGTTCGACCTATCAAGGGGGAGTACCCCTCTTGATAGGTCCCTCGAACATGGCGCTTTCTGGGCTGCCGGAAGGATTTTGACGTTTCTTTTAAGGGCAGGCTCCCCGGGAGGCCATCAACCTCGTTGTCTGCCACCTCCAGGCAACCGAAAACAGGCCAATGCCGTCTTTACACCGAAGTATTGTGCCCTTTGACCAACGTTGCGGGTATTATTAATGCAAGGAGTTCGAGCTGCTTGCCATGTGCTGGCAGGAGCTCGGCAAAATGCAAAAACAACGCAGACGAGGAGGCACCAATGGTAAAAATCAAGATATCGGGTCGTAAGGTTACCATTTCCGACTCCCTTCGTGAACAGGTGGAAAACAAGATAGGCGGGGCACTGAACCACTCGTACAACCAGCGTCACGCTTGCGAGGTAACGGTGTTCGTGCGCGACAACGTGGTTCGCGTAGTTGCGTCCTCGTCGGACCTCGAGTCTGCGATCGACGAGGCTGCGTCCAAGGTTACACGTCAGCTGCGCAAGTATAAGACGCGTGTTATAGACAAGCGTCAGCGCGCCAAGCGCCCCACTCCGGTTGTGGAGCCGTACGTGGAGCTTCCTGTTGAGGCTCCCGAGCCGCAGGAAGAAGACGATGACGAGCTCGTTCGCGAGAAGCTCATCGACTTCACTCCCATGAGCGTAGAAGAGGCCCTCGTGCAAATAGATCTTATTGGCCACGATTTCTATGTATTTGAAGACGCTCATTCTGGCTTGACAAATGTGGTATATCGTCGTAAGAATGGCGGGTATGGCATTATTAAGCCCAAGATCTGGGGCGCGCGTTTCATCAGCGCCGCACTTGTCGCATAGTCGTTGACTCTGGTGGTGACTTTGCGCCTGAGGTACTGCATAGGCTGGGTGTTGAGTTTATTCCCTATACCTATGTAACGCCAGAGGGCGAAAAGGCCGACGATCTGTGGCAGGATACGGATCCCCACGAGTTCTACGAGTATCTGCGCAAGAATCCCGATACCCATTACAGCACTTGCGCGGTTACGCCAGGGCGCTACATGGAGTACTTTGAGGAGGCGGCCCAAGAGGGTCTGCCCACCATCTACCTTTGTCTTACCGCAGGACTTTCCTCATCAATCCACAACGCGCGTCAGGCAGCAGACATGGTGCGGGCAAAGTACCCAGACTTCGAGCTGTACGTAGTGGATCCGCGTTGCGACTCCGCGGCATGCGAGCTTCTTGCCATTGAGGTGGTGCGTCAGGCCACGCGCGGCCTTACAGCGCGCGAGCTCTATGAGTGGGCGCGTGAGGCGCGCTACTTCATTCATGGCTACTTTACGCTAGATGGCTTTAGCGCACTGGCTGCGGGCGGCCGTATACCGCCCGCTGCGGCAACGGTTGGCGGCAAACTGGACATAAAGCCAGAGCTTACATACGACACCAATGGTGCACTTGCCCTGCGCGGCATGTGCCGTGGCCGCAAAAAAGCCCTGCGAGCCATACTTAAGGACTTTAAGGAAAACTACAGCGGAGACACGTCGCTGCCCCTTGCCATTGTGTCTACAGATGCAGAGAAGGATGCCAGCTGGCTCGAAAAAGAGGTTCGCAAGCAGGAGGGTTGCGGCTCTGTGACCATCATACGAAGCCAGGTGTCTCCTATCCTTGGTAGCCACGTTGGCCCTGGCATGGTCGCGCTCGTATTCTGGGGCAAGGATCGTCGCGAGAAGCTCTCGTTTACCGACAAACTCGCACGCAAGGTACGCAGTCAGAACGACGCCATGGCATAGTCCGTCCGTCGAAAGGAATGATATGAGCACCATGCGTTTGCGCAAGGTGGCCTTTGTTGGCACGGGCATTATGGGCGCGGCCATAGCGGCACACCTTATGGACGCGGGATACGACCTAACGGTGTACAACAGGACCAAAGAAAAGGCCCAGTCGCTGCTGGACCGTGGGGCCAAGTGGGCTGCTTCACCCAAGGAGGCGGCAGAGAGCGCCGATGTTGTGTTTACCATGGTTGGCTATCCCAAGGACGTGGAGGAGGTGTACCTTGCGTCGGACGGGCTTCTTGCCACCACGCAAAAGGGCGCCTGGATGGTGGACCTTACCACCTCATCCCCGCAACTTGCACGCGACATACACGGGTATGCCGAGGTAAGCGACAAGCATGCTGTGGACTGTCCCGTTACCGGAGGGGAAGAGGGTGCGATTGCGGGCACGCTTACGCTCATGCTGGGCTGTACCCAAAAGGAGGCTGAGCCCCTTATGCCGCTGCTCAGCACCTTTTCGTCCAAGGTCCTCTTCTTCGACGAGGCGGGTGCGGGGCAGGTGGCAAAGCTCTGCAACCAAATATCCCTTGCGTCCTGCATGGTTGGCTATGCCGAGGCTCTTGCGCTGGCCAAGCAGACGGGGCTCGACCAAAATAAAGTCCGCGAGCTCGTGCTTGGTGGAACGGGCGCGTCTGCCGCAATGGAGCGCCTTGCGCCGCTTTCCTTAGACGGCGACTTTGCGCCACGATTTAAGTCGGAGCACCTCCTAAAGGATTTGTCGCTTGCCACGTTTGAGGCAGACGAGCTCGAGCTCAACCTTCCAGGCACCACCACGGCGCGAAATCTGTTTGACCTCTTGTGCCAGGTGGGTGGCGGGTCATTGGGCTCGCAGGGTGTGTCGCTCCTCTACGAGGACGAGGCTACGTGTACGGCTGCGGGACTCGATTGGTCGAAGCTCGACGAGCAGGACGGCGACTAGAGCAAAACCATACGAAAGGACAAACACACCGTGAACGAAGAAAGTGTCCAAAGCTCCATAGCGGTTCTTATAGACTACGAGAACCTTGCGCTGGGAACGGGGCGCCGCAAGCGCAACGGTCACCAGGAGCCGGGTCCTGCGCCAGATGTCAAGCGCATTCTGGAGCGACTTGTGGACAAGGGCCGCATTGTTTCCAAGCGGGCCTATTGCGACTGGCAGCGCTTTGGAACGGCGGTAACGCCTCTGCACGAACTGGGAATCGAGCTCATAGAAATACCCGACCGCGCGTATACGGGAAAGAACTCCGCCGACATTCGCCTTGCCGTGGATGCGGTGGAGATCTGCTTTAGCAAGGATCACATAGACACCTTTGCCATTCTTTCGGGCGACTCGGACTTCTCGCCGCTCGTTTCTAAGCTCAAGGAGTTTGGCAAGGTGGTAGTGGGCGTGGGCATGAAGGATGCCACCAGCACGCTTTTGGCCGAAAACTGCGACGAGTTTATATTTTACGAGGACATAGTGAGCGCGGGTGGGTTCCCCAACTTCCAGTCGAGGGTTCCCCGCGAGAAGCACTCGTGCTACCAGCTGCTGCTCGAGACCATAGACGCGCTCCAGCGCGAGTCGGATGGGGCAATACTCGCATCGCGCCTAAAGGACACCATGAAGCGCAAGCGTCCCCAGTTTTCCGAGCGGTCGTTTGGGTACAGGTCGTTTACGCGCCTCTTGCAAGAGGCCGCAGACCTTGGTTTTATAGAAATACACCGCGACCCCAAAAGCGGTACGATAGCGGTGGATGGCTTTTGCGAATAAATTGGGAGATACGGTATGGCAGACGAAGGACAGAACCTGCGCATGGATAAAGAGACGCGCGATGCGCTGGTAGAACAGCTCGAAGGAACCAACAGGCGCCAGCGCCAGCGGGCATCTCACGCGCTTGCCATAATGGCTCGCGAAAACGTGGGCCTTGTTATAGACATTGCACCGACGCTCATCGACGCACTCTCGCTTCCGGAGGCGCAGACGCGCTGGGAGTGCCTCGATGCGCTCTCCGAAATTGCGGCGGAAGATCCAGAAGAGGTGTTGGAAGCCTTTGCGGGAGCCGAGGAGTCGCTGTTTGACGATACGTCGGCATCGGCGCGACTGTCCGCATTTAGGTTTCTAACGCGCTATGGAGCCATTGCTCCAGAGTGTGCCGCCGAGGCATGGCCCTTAATTAGCGAGGCCTTGCAGTGCTATCACGGCGATCCCGAGTATCGCGAGATGCTCATTTGTCTAAAGGAGTTTGCGCGCGGCGAGATTGGCAGCAATGTAAAAGAACAGCTCGTTGCAAAGATGGCCTTCGATTCCAAAAACGGAAGGGGCTTTATTCGCGCCTATTCTACGGAGATCTGCTCAATAGCTGCGGGAGAGGCTTAGAAATTGGACGATAAAAGCAATGAGATACACGAGGCCAGCAGAGCGAGCAATAAGCAAGAGGTCGACGAGAGCGGCGAGGTACAGGCTGCCACTTTACAGAATACAGATGCGAAGAAGGTGGACCCCAAAGAGGTCGGCAAAGACGATTTGGGGCACGATAAGGCACCGAGACAGAGAGTGCAGGGTGCAGGCGCAGGGGCAATGTCCGAAAGGCGACAGCGCATGGAGCTCAAGCGTAAGCGTGAGCGGAGGGCTGGCGTGCTTCGTACGGTAATAGTCGCCTTGGTAGCGCTTGTGGCAGGCATTGGTATAGGGTTTGCGGTGCGCATGTTTGTGCCCGCATTTTCCGGTGCCTCGGGCATTGCTCCGGTCGTGGCGCCATCGAACCCATCCGCACCGCTCCTTGGGCGTGTGAGCGTGAGCGAGGCCGAGCTTGATACCCCGCTGGGAACCTATGCATACAAAGGCGAGGTCACTCAAGTTAGCGTGCGCGAGGCAATAGAGGAAAGCATGTCGCTCGATGCGGCGCGCAACGCGGATGGAAACTACGATGTTCCCAGCGTGGACTCTGTTCTTGCGGTTGCGCGAAATCGCCTGCTCCTTAAGGATGCCGAGACCAGAGGTATTTCTGCAAGCGACGAGGACGCTCGTGCGTATGCAAAGGACGAGTGGGGGACGGAGGACCTTTCCCTCATAGCCGCCAACTACAGCATGACCAAAGATCAGGTGGCAAAACTCATGAAGGAGTCTGCGACCTTGCGAAAGCTTCGCAACGAAGCGGTTGCGGTAGATGCGCCTGCCGCACCGGAGGCGCCAGCTGCGCCCGCAGACGGTAAGAACGACGACCCCCGTCCAGAGTATGCAACATACATAATGGGTCTTATTGGCGGCGAATGGGATGGCGCTGCAAACACTTGGGCCACGGAAGACGGCCCGTATCACGAGAAGCTTAAGGACTTTACGATTTCCAACGACGCGGCAACCTATTCTGCAGCTCAGGCCGCCTACGAGGTGGCGCGCGACCAGCAGGCTGCCGCAGAGCGCCAGATTGCAAGCAAATGGACCGCGTACGTAAACAAGATTCTTTCGGAGGTAACTGTATCCTTGGGCACGCTTGTGATCTAGGAGACGTGTAATACATAGCAGGTAGGATGGCGTCCTCGCTCGTGTCTGGAACACATGCCAAGGACGGTTTAGGAGGAGGGAAGCGGTATGGCATTCGAAGACGAGATTCGCGCATGCAAGCCGTCGGTGGAACATCCTGTTGCCATTGTGCTTGGCTCGGGCTTGGGGCACCTGGCGGGGTTGGTAAAGCCCGTAAGAAGGATGAGCTACCGCGACATACCCAGCTTTCCCGCAAGCGCACGCCCTGTTGGAGGTCATAACTTCGAGACGACCATAGGCACCATAGACGGCGTACCCGTGGTGGTGTATCCGGGTCGTGTTCATCTTTACCAAGGGTACTCGGCGCTCGAGGTTACCTCGCTTGTACGCCATGCGTATAGGCTGGGGTGTCGTACGGTGGTGTTTGCCTGCGCTACGGGCGCGATCCAGGGCGTTGCCAAAACAGGGCTCGGACTCATAAGCGACCACATAAACCTTACTGGCGTAAACCCGCTCGTGGGTTGGAACGAAGCGGAGCCCGAGCTTTCGCTTTTGGAATCGGGCTTCATAAGCATGAACGACGTGTATTCCTCCTATCTTAGGGATCTAGCACGCAACGTAGCGGCCGAGGCGGGCATAACGCTGGGTGAGGGCGTTCTTGCAGGTGTAGGTGGCCCGAGCTTCGAAACACCGGCAGAGGTAGGCGCGCTCCGTGCGATAGGCGCATCGTATGTGGGTATGTCCACGGTCCTCGAGGCCATAATGGCGCACGCGCTTGGCATGCGGGTCCTTGGCCTCACGCTTGCGGCAAACTACGCTGGCGAGGCGGGGGTATCGCACGAGTCGGTGCTCGTGGTGGCTGGCAACTACTCCGATCAGTTTGAGCGGCTCGTACGCGGGATGCTCGCGCGGCTGTAGGGGTATGGGGTGCCGCTTGGGGATACTCCCCATCGGGTACATCGCTCGAGGCCCATCAAATTATGAGTGGACGATCCGCGATGTACCCGTAGGGGAGTATCCCCAAGCGGCACCCCTCGTTGCCTCGAGGTAATCAAGCTCGCGAAAAAAAGACTTGCGCGCATACGAGCGTTCGCGTATTATGATTTGTTGCAAGCCAGCTTAGCTCAGCCGGTAGAGCACCGCTCTCGTAAAGCGGGGGTCATCAGTTCAAGTCTGATAGCTGGCTCCAGAGAATACAAAGGCAGACGGAAATCGTCTGCCTTTTTTAATAGCCTAACAAGGGGGAGTGGGCCACATACGTCCGTCCCAAAGCGAAGGGCTCGATTTGGGTCTACGGAGATGTATAGCTACTCCAGCGTCGTGGTGCCCACGTAGGAGCCTTTGCCCACAAATACCAGCTGGCCATCGTCGGTCTCTATGGTCTCAAAGTCCACGCCGTCCTCCAGTGTTGAGTCGCCGTAGGAGAGGACGGGCGTGCCATCCAGCCCGTCTAGCTCCACGTTGGCGTGGGCAATGCTCCTAAGGGGCTCCTGTTTGTTTGCGTCTTCCACTTTTTGGTCCAACGCAAGCTTGTTGCCGTACTTGTCTTCCAGGTAGTACTCACCTTTTACGTCCTGGACGCCCTTTGTTGAGCGTGCCGAAGCCTTGCTTAAAACAAGGCCTCTTGTGGGAGACGAATCTAGGGCAATGCCCGTGCTTAGCTCATAGTCCAAAAAACAGCCATCGGATACGGGTAGGCGCAGGACAGAGATGGCGGTAGCACCATCGAGCATTTTGAGCTCCAACGGCTGAAGACCTTCCTTCAAACGATTTCTGTCCATGAGTACGGGCATAAATCCAACGGGTGTGGCAGTACCGTCTGGAGAACGTGCAAACTCGACCATTATCTGAATGGGATCCTTGTCGTTTGCGGGGACGATGGTCAGCGGAAGCTCAATGCGGTTTGGATCGCTGCCATGCAGGCACTGCACCAAGTGCTCGACTCCCTTTGCGTCCTTTAGGACCATGCATTGATCGTCGTACTTGGGCAGCTCGTACGTGGTCGACTCTGGTTGGGTGGGGCCAGTTGTAACGTAGCTCTCATCGAACGAGTTGAACTCATCAAGTGGGCTTGCACTGCTTGTCTTAAGGTCGGATTTTATCCTTACTTGCGTATGGATTCCCGCAAGGTCTTTGGGCGCAAAATCGCGTACGGCAACAAAGTATTTGTCGTAGGTCCCTTGCGCTTCGTCCGACTCTCTTTGCCGTACCTCCACATTGTTGGCTGTAAGTACCGTCTTTGATTGTTGTTGGGCAATCTCCTCGAGCCACTTGTCGGTTTCGGTGTTGAGCACCGCTGCGGTGTCGTACACATCCTTAAGACCCCTATTGAGCGGGGGCAGCTGCCAGATGCCAAGGCTGTCCCACGCCTTTTTGAGGCTCGCCACGTTAAAGGTCTTCTTGCCGGCGTTGCTTATTGCAAAGACGGCCTTACCAGAAGAGCCTATGAGGTCAAAGAGCGCTACGGCGTTGCGATGTGTGCCAAGAAACCTACCGGAGCCCTCGTCTACGTCGCCGAGCGCAACCACGTCTCCCATTGCCTGCAGATAATCGGCTCCGTATACGCCTCCTTTTGTGTCGAAGAAGATTCCGATACCAGCGTCGCTGCCAGGCTCGGCGCCCTCTTCCTCACTCGCTTTGTTTGTGCTGCAATACAGCACGTCGTCGCCGCTTAAGTCGCGGTCGTCCAGTATGGAGACTATGCGTCGCAAAACATCTGCGGATGCGTTGCTGGCGCCGCTTGCATCGGCGGGAGCGTTTGCCAGCAGCGCGTTAGCAAAGGACTTTAAGTCGTATAGCTGGGTCTCGGGCTCGTATATGGCTCCATAAGCCGTGGCCTGGTTTGCGGCAAGTAGCACCCCGTCAAAGTCGTACGCTCCCGTGCTGCCCCGTTGCAAGGCCTTGCGGCACAGGGCGTCGGAGGACTTGGCGAGTTCGGGAACGAGGCGCTCCGTAAGGTTCTTGGTGCTCACGACGCTTACGATGCCGCTGGTGGAATCGTCGGCTATACGCTTGCCCAGAAGGTAGCCGTCTGTATGCGGATCGCTGGCGAGCTGTTCGAACATGCCTGCGAACACCTGACCATAGCGGGGGAGAGTCTGTGGGCAAAACACAATGTTGTTGGCATAGGGGCTCAAAGCGGTGGCAACCTCTACGCTGCCCATGAGTCCTGCGCATAGATCCAGGACCTCAAGGCGTTCAATCTTGCTGTCGTGCAGGGCAGTGCACATTTCTGGTACGGACATCATGGCCATGCCGTCCTCACGCTGCGTTACCGCGTCTGTGCCCATGCCCAGCGCGGGTCCGCCTCCGATTCCGAGCATTATGAGGTCGTACGTTTGGGCTGGGTAGTTGTTGTAGGCGTAGTCCAAAAAGGCCTTGAGCATAGTGGGGTTGTCCATGGACATGCGTTCGAAGCCCCGCATGCCATCTGGCGCCACAGCCGTAAGCGTGCCGTGCCCTGCGTCCGATGCGCCGCACATCTTCCACACCTGGTAGCGATCGGTGCGCATCTGGCCCTCTTCGCTAACGTAAAGGTCGCTGGGCCAGCTTTCACTTCCTCCGGTAAGCACCAGCACGTTAACGTCTTTGGGAATGGTCGAATCCATTGTTTGGTTTAGCGTTGCGGCAATGCTTTGGGTATTAACGGGCTCTGCACCACATGCATACATGAGGATGGTTCGCGAGGCCTCATGGCTCTGTGTGGCCTGCACGTCGGCGGAGTTTTGGGCACATGCGGTAAGCGACAAAACAAGCAAAAGCGCCGTTGCAATAAACAACGTAAGATTTGGGGCAATCCTTTTTCCCTGCCAGAACATGAAAGATAGCCTTTCGTTGGAACCCATGCGCTTGTGGGTACCGATTATACCGCCTATACGATGTGACAGACTCTCTGAGCAACTGTTAGCTTTTGGAAAACAGTAATGTATGTGGGAACTTCAAGATTCCTCAATAAGGTGGTGCGATATCTAGCGATTAAGAGTAAAATCATTCGCATTCTAAATCGTGTAGATGTCCCCTTTGTGGACTAATAGCGAGAAAGGCAGAAGAATGGCAGAAGAGATTACGAACGAGGCCAACGAGGATGCCAAGAAGTTTAGCATCAAGAATCTTGGCATGAATGCCTGGATTGGCATTGCCGTTGCAGCCCTGGTAATCGGCATACTTGTTGGCAAGTTCCTCCTGGGTGGCGGCGCACCCGGAGCCCTTAACAAGACGACCCTTACCGAGGCCGAGCTCAACACCGTTGTTGCCACTTACAGCCAAAACGGCGCGGCGCAAAACCTTACCGCCCGCGATGCAATCGAAATGACCATGGGCTCTCTGGACTCCGCCAAGGGCGAGGACGGCAACTACACCGTGCCAAGCGCGGACCTCATTCTTTATGCCGTGCGCAACAGGATTGCCGTGTCTGAGGCCGAAAAGCGGGGGATCAACCCCACCGACGAGCAGCTGCTTGAGTATGCCGAGAAGAACCTTGGCCTTTCCCCCGATTTCGAGTCCATTGCCACGAGCAACAACATTTCCGTGGACAGGGCAAAGCAGCTTCTTACCGACTCGTATCGCGCAAGCGAGCTTAACAAGCAGGTCGCGGGCGAGCTGGATGCCAAGGAGCCCGAGTTCCCCAAGGAGCCTGAGTACGCCACCAAGAACGATGCTGGCGAGGCTCTGAGCGAGGAAGAGGTAAAGAAGAATCAGGAGGCAGCCTACAAGAAGGCCAACGCCGACTACGCCAAGTACATTATTGGTCTTGCTGGTGACGAGTGGGATGCCGCGGGCAACAAGTGGAAGAGCGCAGACGGCCCCTACGCTCAGGCGCTTTCCAAGTACGAGATCAAGAACGACAGCGCTACCTACGAGGCTGCTTACGACGCATACATGGTTGCCGCTTCTGCCTATTCCCAAAAGCAGAGCGAGTACTCCGAAAAGGTAAAGGACTTCCTCTCGGATATGTATGCAAAGAGCGCCATCTCCATCAACACGCTTGCTCAGTAACCAGATCTGCCGTTAGCTGCGATAGAGACCACCGATGGGCCTATCAAGAGGGGTACCCCTCTTGATAGGCCTATCTGTTGTCTGGCCAAATGCCATGCAATTTGTTCCATACACGAAATAATGCGGGACTATAATGCCTCTATCTCATAGAGGTCGTAAGAAAGAGGGAGTTAACTATGCAGAAGAAGGACATCGACTGGGGCAGCCTGAGCTTTGCCTACACGCCAACCGACTATAGCTATGTGTGCAACTACAAGGACGGCGCATGGGGAGAAGACATTCTTACGCCCGATCACACACTGCAGCTGAGCGAGTGTGCAGGCATCTTCCACTATTGTCAGGAGGTCTTCGAAGGGCTTAAGGCCTATACCACCAAAGAGGGCGAGATCGTGTGCTTCCGCCCAGACATGAATGCCAAGCGCATGGCGGACTCTGCAAAGCGCATTTGCATGCCGCCCTTCCCCGAGGATCGCTTTGTGGAGGCGGTAAAGAAGGTAGTGGAGGCCAACCTCGCTTGGGTTCCGCCCTTTGGCTCTGGCGCTACGCTCTACATACGTCCCTTCATGATTGCCACGGGCGACGTAATTGGCGTCAAGCCTGCCACGGAGTACCAGTTCCGCATTCTGGTGACGCCTGTTGGCCCTTACTACAAGGGTG
This sequence comes from uncultured Coriobacteriaceae bacterium, assembly GCA_902793465.1. GTDB lineage: Bacteria > Actinomycetota > Coriobacteriia > Coriobacteriales > Atopobiaceae > RUG440. Next base: position 20,941 of record CADBDT010000018.1, read on the forward strand.
GCGTACAGCCCGTGGCCCTTAAGGTGCCCGAGTACGACCGTGCCGCCCCGCATGGCACCGGCGCCATTAAGGCGGGCCTCAACTACGCCATGAGCCTGTATCCCAGCGTCCTTGCGCATGCCGAAGGCTTTGCCGACAACATGTTCCTAGACCCGCAGACCCACACCTACGTGGAGGAGTCCGGCGGTGCCAACTTCCTGCTGGTAAAGGAGGACGGTACGCTGGTGGTTCCCCAGTCCGCCACAGACTCTATCCTGCCCTCCATTACGCGCCGCTCTCTCGTGCAGGTGGCCGAGGAGATGCTTGGCATGAAGGTGGAACAGCGTCAGGTGCGCTTCGACGAGATCGACCAGTTTGTTGAGTGTGGCATGTGTGGAACCGCTGCTGTTATTAGCCCCGTAGGAAAGGTCGTGGACCTGGAGGGCAACGAGCACGTATTTGGTGCCGGCATGGAGCACGTTGGCCCCGTACTCGCCAAACTCCGCGAAACCCTAACCGGCATCCAATCCGGCGAAGTTGAAGACAAGTTCAACTGGGTAGTAAGGGTAGCGTAACGATAGCGCAACGTTTGGGTCGGGCGCGTGCCTGAACTATGTTGCCAGCTCTACAGTCCTCGCTACGCTGCGGAACTCGCTGGGAACATAGTTCAGGCACGCGCCCTCCTGTTGCTCTGGACAGGTGCAAATTTGGTGCGCTTCGCGCCCAGTATAGGGATCGCTCTGACGACACACGCGGTCGCTTCGCTCCTTGCGCGAGTTGAGTGCCGCGAACCCTTATGGCTGCCCCGCGCCCTGGCTGGGTTATCCGTTGCTGTCCGTGCTTTCCCGTCAGCATCCACCGTATAAAATACTTAATCTGCTCACTAAACGTCGTCAAAAAGCCGCCTCGTGCGCACTGTGGCTCTGCAGTGCGCACGAAGCGCGCTTGCCGCGACGTCTAGTGAGCACGTTGCGATTTTGATGTGATGGCAAATCTTCGGCGCGCGGGGAACCCGCGCGCACCAATTTGCGCACGCAAAGCGTGCGCCCCGCCTCTGGCCTTGTCCCCACCCGTTAGTCCGCCCAGTCTAGCGCAGCGACGTTGCGGTAAGAGGCGGTCCATCCCGCTTTATGCCATGCGAATCACGAACGAAGTGAGTGAGCGAGCAAAGCGAGCGCTGAGCAATGGCGTAAAGCGGGATGGACCGCCTCGCCATCCTCGTCTCCTCCGCTGCGCTATACTGGGCGGGTTTACAAACGAGTGAGGGAGGCCTCTCTATGGCACAGCGGGTCCAGGGAACCGAGGATTTGTACGGCGGCTACATGCGCGCATGGCAACACATGTGCGACGTGGCACGCGAGGTGTTTGGCACCTACGGATTCAATATGATAGAGACGCCCGCAATCGAGCAGGTGGCAACGTTTGTGCACGGCATAGGCGAGTCTACCGATGTGGTGCGCAAGGAGATGTTTAGGGTCTTTTCTGGAGCGCTGGTGGAAAGCCTCCTTGCAAAGGGAAGCGAGCAGGGCCTCAAGGCAAAGCAGCGTCTTGCGTTGCGCCCCGAGGGCACGGCAGGCGTAGTGCGTGCGGCGGTGCAGAACAACTTTGTTCCCCAGGGCGGAGCACCGGCAAAGCTGTGGTATGCCGGCCCTATGTTTCGTGGCGAACGTCCCCAAAAGGGAAGGCTTCGCCAGTTCCACCAGGTTGGCGTGGAGTGGCTGGGCGCCTCCGACCCCGCATCCGACGCGGAATGCATCGTAATGCTTATGACCTTCTTTGGGCGGTTAGGGTTTGCTTCCGAATCGCTTCGACTCACAATTAATTCCATGGGCGACAACCAGTGCAGGCCTGCATATCGCAACAAGGTGCGTGCCTTTATCCTGGACCACAAGGACCAGATGTGCGACGACTGCCTGGAGCGTGCCGAGCTCAATCCGCTCCGCGCCTTCGACTGCAAGAACGCCCATTGTCGTGAGGTAATGGCCGACGCACCGCTAGCTCCCGATCACTTGTGTGACGAGTGCGCTTCTCACTACGCGCAGGTAAAGCGGTATTTGGACGAAGCGGGCATTGCCTACGTGGAAGATCCCACGCTCGTGCGCGGGCTGGATTACTACACGCGTACCGTGTTTGAGGTGGAAGTGGAGGGCGCCGGTGTTGGCGCCATTGGCGGCGGCGGTCGCTACGATGGCCTCATGGAGCTCGAGGGCGGCAAGCCCACGCCTGGTCTCGGATTTGCAGTGGGCTTTGAGCGCATAGCCCTCGCTCTTGAGCAGCAGGGGGTCAACATGGGGGCGAGCGAGCCCTCGTGCGTATATGTGGCCTGCACGCCCGACGTGCGCCCGGCTGTGTTCGGATGCGTTTTGGCATTGCGCAAGGCGGGAGTCCGTACGGAGTCCGACTGCCAGGGACGCTCGCTCAAGAGCCAGTTTAAGCAGGCAGACAAGCTCGGCGCAAGGCTTTGCGTGGTGCTTGGAACCGACGAGGTAGCTGCAGGCGTGGTAACCATTCGCAACATGCAGACGCACGAACAGGTGCAGGTGCCCATGACCGACTTTACCTCTGTTGTGTGCGAAAAACTGACCTAGCCATGCGCCTATTTATTGCGGCGGAGTTGCCCCCTCAGATACTGGAAGCGCTAAGCGAAACTTCGGCGAGCCTGCGCGATGCAGTAAAGGGTCGCTTTGTTGGCCCCGACCTCTTTCATGTGACCCTTGCCTTTTTGGGCGAAAGGCCCGCTTCGGAGGTGCCGGCAATCTGCGACCTCATGCGGGTGGCATGTGTCGAGCAGCCAGCGTTTAAAACCAGTCTCGGCGACCTTGGGACCTTTGGCCGTGCAAGCTCGGCCGTGCTGTGGCAGGGATTTTCTGAGGGACGCAAGAGTTGGGACGCGCTTGCGCAATCTGTGTGGGGCCAGCTCTCCGTGTTGGGATATGCGCCCGAGCATTCGCGCTTTGTGCCACACGTTACGCTGGCAAGGCGTGCGAACATCCAAGGTTTGCATATTCCCATGCCTCACGTGGACCGTGGGATCATAGACTCCGTGGCACTCTTTTCGTCCGACCTTTCTGGCCCTCGACTGGTGTACGAGCCACTCGACTGTGCGAGGCTTAGGGAAGCGTAGCAGGACAAAGGAGACGGGGGAGTTTGACCCGCTCGAGTTTGTCTTCGTATCTGAATTCGCGGGACGGACAAATGCCCCGCCCCTTTGTCCCCCTTGTCCTCGCCAACAGGCCAACCACTGGCCTAGCTCTCCTTACGAGTTGTTGTAGATTGATTCATACTTAAAGACAGAATGCACTGTAGCAATCGATTGTCGTTCCAATACGGAGAGGGGAATACATGGCCGATACTATGCGTGGTGTGTACACCAATCTAACCGACATTCGCCGTCGCGTGTTTGCCGAGGTGGCCAAGATCGTGTACGAGACTGCCTCGAATCCCGACTGGACCGACGCGGACTTCGACGTGCATTTTGAGCAGCTTCCTTACGAGATAGTGCCAGGCGAGGTAGCCACCTATCGCGAGAGCGTCTTTTTGGAGCGCGCCATTGTGGAGGAGCGCATACGCCTTGCCATGGGTCTGGACCAAAAGGGCGTGGACCGTCCCATTCGCGTGAGCGAGGGTCTTGCGGACGCCACCGTTGCCGACACGTACTATAACCCGCCGCTCATTAACGTTATTAAGTTTGCCTGCAACGCCTGCAAGGACAACGTGTACGTGGTAACGGACATGTGTCAGGGTTGTCTGGCGCACCCCTGCCGCGAAATCTGCCGTAAGCAGGCAATAACGTTTAACCAAAAGCGTGCGCACATCGACCAGGAAAAGTGCATTAAGTGTGGCATGTGCGAAAAGACGTGCCCCTACAACGCAATACACCATTACGTTCGCCCGTGCGCGGATGCGTGCGGCATGAACGCCATTGGTTCCGACGATCACGGCCGCGCCGAGATAGACCAAAAGAGATGCGTGTCGTGTGGCCAGTGCCTCATAAACTGCCCGTTTGGAGCCATTGCCGACAAGAGCCAGATTGCCCAGGTTATCTTCTCGATTGTGGGCGGCGAAGAGGTTATTGCAATTGTTGCTCCGGCGTTCGTGGGCCAGTTTGGTGGCAAGGGAAACGTTGGCAAGTTGCGTAACGCCTTTGCATTGCTTGGTTTTGCGGGCGTGGAGGAGGTTGCCCTTGGCGCCGACCTCTGTGCCATCGAGGAGGCAGACGACTTTATTGAGGAAGTTCCCAACGAGCTGGATTTCTTGGGAACCTCCTGCTGCCCAGCGTGGTCGTCTATGGCAAAGATGGAGTTTCCCGACTACAGGGAGAACATCTCCATGGCGCTGACCCCCATGGTGCTTACCGCACGTATGGTCCGCGCCAACCATCCCAAGGCAAAGATCGTATTTGTGGGACCGTGCTCGGCAAAGAAGCTCGAGGCCATGCGCGAGTCGGTACGTTCTGAGGTCGACTTTGTGCTTACCTTTGAGGAAATGGCCGGCATGATGACCGCTAAGGGCATTGAGTACTTGGAGCTGGAGGACGACAACAACTCCGACTTCGACGTTGCCTCCGAGGACGGCCGCAACTTTGCCGTGGCGGGTGGCGTGGCAAACGCTGTGGTAAACGTTATAAAGGAACGCTATCCCGATCGTGAGGTACAAGTCGTTAACGCGGAAGGCCTCGACGAGTGTCGCAAGATGCTGCGTGACGCCACGCGTGGCAAGTACAATGGCTGCCTGCTGGAGGGCATGGCGTGTCCTGGAGGCTGCGTGGCTGGGCCTGGAACGATGATGGCCATAAACAAGTCCACGGCTGCAGTAAAGCGCTATGCAAAGAGGTCGCCACACAAGCACGCGGTGGACAACGCCTTCCGCGCACTCATCCACTGGCTCGAGCGTGATGAGGACGGAACTCACGAGTAACCTGGTGCGGGGCGCACGCAGCCTGGCCCCTAAACATGGGTTGGATCCTTCCGGCGCCATGGATAAGCGCCGTGCTCAAACAGTCCTCATTTCATTGCGGAACTGCGCGCGGCTGCTTTCCATGGCGCCTCGCGGATCCAACCCATGTTTAGGGGCCAGGCTGCGTGCGCCTCACTCCACCATGGGTTTTCGACAGACCACAGCAAAGGCCCCTCTCCACACGTTAATTGTGGAGAGGGGCCTTCGTGGTATTAAAGACTTGGGACGAGTCCTATTCCTTCTCGCCCTTAATCGACGCATAGAACGTGCACTGATCGAAGACTTCCTCTATGGTGTGGCCGTTGGCAAAGCGAAGCGACAGAAACTCGCCAACGGTAGGTACGAGCTCGCTGCAATCCACAAAGTGGTTCTTGTGGTTGCGAATGGACGTGTCCTGCGCGCGCCAGTAGTTCTCGTTTGCGTCGGTAATGTAGTAAACCTTTGTACCAAAGCGCATGTAAATAGAATGATTGACGTGCAGGTACTCATCAAGTTCGTTGTAGCTTATTTTAAGGGCCTCTGCTGCTTTCTTACCCATGGTCGCTCCTTTCGATTGAGGACTCCCCGTCATATGTACATCTTAGCGCATGCGCGCCATGTTGTATGCCGTAAGTTGACAGACGGTAGTGCCCCCGTGAAAAAGGTGCTTCTTGGATGTGCCTCCACTCAGGTACATCGCAGGCAAGCCGTCCTCAGGCGTACCCCCACACAAGCAGAACAACTGGACTAGATGCCAAGTGCGGCGCCAAGCTCCTCCATTGTGTGCACAATAACGGTGGCACCGTTGGAGAGCAACAGGCCTTCGTCCCTAAAGCCCCAGCCCACGCAAATGCAGGGGATTTTTGCGTTTGCTGCTGTTTTGAGGTCTACCTCGGAGTCGCCCACGTACACACTGTTGAGCGGAGTTGAGCCAACAGCCTCCATGCAGGCAAGTACCGTGTCGGGCCAGGGTTTGCGTCGAATGCCATCCTTCTCTCTTTCGCCTACCACCACATCAAAGAGGTCGGGAAAAAAGTGCTGCACGAGCGGCTGCACGGCGTAGTCGCCCTTGTTGGAAACAACGCAGCAGTTTGCGCCGCTGGACTTGAGCCTCTCCACGAGCTCGATAATGCCGGGATAGGGGGCGGTTTTAACGAGATTGTGCGTACTGTAGTGCTTGTCAAACGTGGCATGTACCGCTTCTATGAGTTCATTGGATGTATGGGGCGCAACGGCCAAGCGAATAAGGTTACGTATGCCGTTTCCCACAAACTCGCGTACCTCGTTCTTGGTGCGCGTGGGCAGGCCATGTTGCGCAAGGGCGTAGTTGGTGGAGGCATGCAGATCGTCAAGTGTGTTGAGCAACGTGCCATCCAAATCAAATATAATGTTTTTGTACTGCAAAACCGTTCTCCTTCTTAAAGGTTATTCACCCATTCTGCTCCATTTAATCGTATTATGGTTGGGTGTGGGTGCCGTGCGGGAAGGAAATCGCATGAGCTTCGAATCGAACGAGGAAAACAAGTCTCCGTACAGGACGAATACGTCGTACGACAAGTATTCGCGTACAGCTGGTATTGGTGGCTACAGGCGCCGTCGCAGACAAGGGCGTGCTTTTAGAATCGTGTCTGCTATCGTGCTGCTTGCCATTATTGGCAGCGCTGCCTATATGTTTGGAAGTCGCGTGCTGGACATACCGCGTTTTTGGGAGGGCGTGCAGAGCCAAAGTGGCAACAGTAGCGCCGAGCAAGAGGTCCAACAGACGGAGATTACCACCGTGCAGCCTTCCGAGATAAGGCTCGTAGCGGCTGGCGATGTAATAGTTAACGGGTCTGCTCAGCAGAGCTCGATTAACGAAAGCGGCGGATACTCATATGGCCATCTGTTCTCGGGAATAAAGAACGAGATTTCTACGTTTGACATTCGTGCGGTTAACCAAGAAACAAACCTGCCAGGCGATTCCTTTGGCATGGGAATGATAAAGCCGCTCAATGCAAACCAGGCTCTTGGCAATGCCGAAATTGAGGCGGGGTTTAACGTAATCCTTCGTGCCAACGACCATGCGCTCGACAACGGATACGATGGTCTGCACAACGAGCTGGTGTGGTGGCACGACTCGCATCCGCAGATGCCCCTCGTAGGCATAGCCGAGCCCGATCCAGAGGCCAACCCTGGTTTTAGCGACTATGTAAACGGCGTCTACGTCTACGACAGGAGCGGCTTTAAGATTGCCATTCTCAACCATTCTGTGGATGTGCCAGAGGAGGACGAAAATACGATTTCTCCTCTTACGGAACAAAAGATTGCTGCCGACGTGCAGAAGGCGCGTGATGCCGGTGCTCAGATGATTGTGGCGTTCCCCCATTGGGGCACAGAAAACGATACTGAAGTTACCGATGAGCAGCGCAGCTTTGCCCAGGCGTATGCAAACAATGGCGTGGACGTTGTAATAGGCACCCATCCTCGCGTTCTGCAATCCGCCGAGGTCTTGAACGGGGCCAACGGACACAAGACCGTGTGTTTCTATTCGCTTGGGTGCCTTACGTCTTCCTTGGAGCAGCAGAACTTTGTTGGCGGACTGGCTGAGGTTACGTTTGTGCGTAACGAGAAGGGCGAGTGTAGCGTAAAGGATCCCGTGCTCAAGCCCGTTGTAACCTACCGCGCAAACGGTAGGGACTACACCACATACCTTTTGTCCGAATACACCGATGAAATTGCGCAGCGTGGTTGGGACTACCTTATGCCCGAGGCCGTTACGCGAACCTGCTCCGAGGCTCTGGGCGAGGGATTTAACACCGAGACCAACGAGCTTCGCCTGTAAAACGACTCAAGACCACAGATAGGGGGACAGTCCCTTTGTTGTGATTTCTGCAGAAATCACAACTAAGGGACTGTCCCCCTATCTGTGGTCTGGGCCGACGCTAAACGTCTCTACCCGTTGCTACTTGACCCGTTGCTACTTGATCCCTGCTGCTGTTGCTGCTGGTCGAGCTGTCCAACAATGAGAACAGGGTTGCCTTCCTGGATGTTGTCGGACTCAATTGCTGCCTTGGTACCGTCGTTGGATATAACGCGTACCGGTACGTCGGTAACGATGCCACGAGTCGCATCCAAAAGAACGTCGAGATGCGTGCTGCCGTCCTTTTCGGTCCGTATGGTGTTGCTGGGAACAATGTAGGAGTTGGGTATGCTCTTTAGGACTACGGTTGCCTCTACAGCTAAGCCGCTGGTAATGTGTTCGTCGGGATTCTCTATGTTAATGGTCGCCACAAACGTTCCCTCGTTTTCGTCTAGGGAGCTAATGGTGGAGGTAATTGCGAGGTCCTTAACGGAGGGGAACGTAAGGCGTACCTCTTGGCCTACGCTAACACGCTCACGATCGGACTGCGGAATCTCCACGGAGAGGCTGTAGGCCGTTGTGTCTGCAATCGTGCAAAGGCGCGTGGAGCCCGAAACCGTCCCGGAAGAGGCTGCCTGACTACAGACTTCGCTTACGGTGCCTGCAATGGGTGCATGTACGTTAAGCGATTCCTCCTGCTCGAGGGCATGGCCATACGTCTCCTGCATGTTGGTTTCGTTCTGCTTTGCCGAGTCGTATTCGGTTTGGGCTGCCTGAACCCTCTTGGTGGCGTTCTCTACCGCAGTGTTGGTTGCCGTACTTGTGGTTGTGGCTGCGGATGAGGACGACGAAGACGTGCTTGCGTTGCTCTTGTTTGCAGCCTCCTGAGCCTTGGCAAGCTCCTCGTTTGCCTTGTTGAGGGCATCGGCTTTTCTGTTTACCTCTTGGCTAAAGGTCTCCAGCGCTTCGCGAGCCCTTCTTGTGGCATCGGTAATAGTGGGATTCTCTAGCCTAAACAGCTGTTGCCCTTCCTCCACGGTTGCGCCGTTTTCCACAAAGGTTTCGGCGATGGTTCCAGATATTCCCGAGGTTACCTGCTCCTCGTTAATTGGTCTTACGAGGGAGGTGGACACCAGAGACTCCAAATACTCGCCCTTTTCTATGGGCATGGTCTCGTAGCGTACTGTATTGCGTGCCTCGCCGGGTTTAATAGTGGACCACAGGAACCATCCTCCTGCACCCAGTATGCCTAAAATAATAACCGTTACCAAGATGGTTACTATGCGAGAGTGGCGACGCTTGGTAACCTCCACGTCCTCCTGCGCCTGCTTGGTAGAGAGGTAAGGGGAGGGGGTGTCGCCTACGTAATATGCGCGGTTGCTCACGTCTACTGCCGCAACCTCGTTGCGCATAAGCGGGTCGGGGGCATCCTCTGGTTGAGTGGTGCCATATGCCTGCGGCGTTGGAGCGGGCATCTGGGGTTGGGGCTGCTGCGGGGCAACAGACTGCTCTTCCACCTTGTCTACACGGTCCATGCCAAAGCCAAGCACGGGCGACGCAACGGTGTTGTCGCCAACGCCACCATCCTCTATGGAAGGCAGATTCATGCGCTTGTCTTGGGAGCCCTCGGGCGTGTTGTGAGTGTGATCGGGCATTGTTAACTTCCTCATTTGTCGATTGTGCCAAAAGGATACCGCAACTTGGTAGGTATTAGTGTGTGGATGTCGTTATGTTGAGCGTGCACACGCAGTGGGCCGTGAGCGTAGTAGAATGTTCTATCGCGTGTCTGGACGCCGTTTACGCCCCGGCACCGTCTACTGGCAAGGCCGCCCGCAACGACACGGGGCGGAGAGAGACGAGAGGAACACATGAGCACCTTTTCCATGCATACACACACCTGCGGCGAACTGCGCGCCTCCAACATTGACGAGGAAGTAACCCTTACTGGATGGGTGTGGCATCGCCGCGACCACGGTGGGCTCATATTTATAGACTTGCGCGACCGCGAAGGTCTTACCCAGGTGTCCTTTGACCCCGACATCGCTGGTCCCGAGGCGTTTGCCACGGCGGAGACCGTGCGTACCGAGTGGCCAATAAAGGTTACGGGCGTGGTTCATAGCCGTCCCGAGGGACAAGCAAACCGCACACTTGCGACTGGTGAAATAGAAGTGTATGCCTCCCAGATTGAGGTGCTTAACACAAGCCGTACGCCGGCGTTTCAGATCGAGGACGACCAGGAGCTTTCGGAGGACATCCGCCTGCGTTACCGCTACCTCGACCTTCGTCGCCCAACCATGATGGCAAACATGCGTCTTCGATCCAACTTTACCTTTGCCATTCGCGAGGCCCTGCACAAGCGCGACTTTACCGAGGTGGAAACACCCGCGCTGTTTAAGTCCACTCCAGAGGGTGCGCGCGACTTTATAGTTCCCAGCCGACTGCAGTCGGGCAGCTTCTATGCGCTGCCACAGAGCCCCCAGCTGCTCAAGCAGCTGCTTATGGTTGGTGGCGTGGAGCGCTACTACCAGGTGGCAAAATGCTTCCGCGACGAGGATCTGCGCGCCGACCGCCAGCCAGAGTTTACGCAGGTAGACATAGAGATGAGCTTTGTTGAGCAAGACGACGTTATGGGCGCGCTCGAGGAGGTCCTTGCCGATGCGTTTTTGTCGGTGGGCGTACAGATGCCCCGTCCGCTCCGTCGTCTTTCCTACGCCGATGCCATGGAGACTTACGGCACCGACAAGCCCGACACGCGCTACGGGATGGAGCTTGTGGACGTAACCAAGGTGTTTGAGCAGTCCGGCTTTAAGGTATTCAGTGCCGCCGCAAACACAGATGGACAGGTTGTAAAGTGCATTAACGCAAAGGGTGCTGGCACGTGGTCGCGCGGCAAAATAGACAAGCTCTCCAAGGTTGCGGCAGAGTTTGGCGCAAAGGGCCTTGCCTGGATTGCCTTCCGTGCAGACGGCTCCGTAAACAGTCCCATAAAAAAGTTCTTGGGCGATAGCGAGATGGACGGCCTGCGCGCAGCCTGCAACGTGGAGCCGGGCGACCTGTTGCTGTTTGCGGCGGGCGAGCGCATTCCCACCTGCGAGATCCTTGGCGGCATGCGCTGCCACATGGCCAAGGCACTCGAGCTGCCACTCGAAGGTCACGACTTCCTGTGGGTCGTGGACTTTCCGCTGGTCCATTGGGACGATGAGCGCAAGGCATACGCAGCCGAGCACCAGCCCTTTACCCAGCCCGAGGAAGCGGACTTGGACCGCCTTGAGTCCGACCCGCTTTCGGTGGGCTCGCACACGTACGACTTTGTAATGGATGGCTACGAGGCTGGCGGTGGTGGCATGCGCGTGCACAACGCAGAGCTGCAAATGCGCATACTCAAGCTGCTCGGCTTTACCGAGGAGGCGGCGCGCGAACAGTTTGGCTTCCTGCTGGAGGCACTCGAGTATGGTGCGCCCCCCATGGGCGGATTCGCGCTCGGCCTCGATCGCGTATGCATGCTGCTTGCCGGCGCGGACTCCATCCGCGAGGTAATGGCCTTCCCCAAGACCACCAACGGCAACGATCTTATGAGCGGCGCGCCCTCTGCGGTTGGCGATCGTGCGCTCGAGGAAGTAAGCCTGCGGTTGCTGTAGGGCTGCCATGGAAAGGAAAAGAAGGCGCCCCTCATCGCAAAACCGACGCGTCAACCGCCGCGACCGCCGCGACCTCCGCGACGATAGCAAAAACAGCCGCCGAGAGCGGATGGACGGCTATCGCCGCGAGCGCGAACGCGAGCGGCAAGACCTGCATAGGCGCTCTCGCTCCAAGCGCAGTGAGAACAGCCAGCCGTACCTACGGCAGGTAATCAATCGTTGGTGGGACCGCCTGCTCGACGTTGCAGACAAGCGCTCGTTTTCCAGCGGTGCCTCCGAGTATGAGGCCAACCAGACCACACGGGACTATCTGCTAAACACCGTGGGTCTGGCAGCGTGGGGTGCGCTCTTTCCCATCCTCTCCATCGTGGCCACCCAACTTGCCGGTGCCGAGCAGGCAGGCATGTTTTCCATGGCCTTTACCACGGCCACGCTCTTGCTGTACGTGGGCAACTACGGCGTGCGTACCTATCAGGTATCGGATCTGGACGAGGCGGACTCGTTTGCCTCGTACCAGGTGCAGCGCATTGCCACCGTAATCCTTATGCTGGTACTTGGCTGGCTGTGGTGCTCCATAAAGGGATACGACTCTCAAATGAGCCTCATAACCTGGGGAGCCTTTGGCTTCCGCGCGGTGGACGCCCTAGCCGACGTATATGAGGCACGCCTGCAGCAGATGGAAAAGCTCTATCTCTCTGGCACCTCTCAGGCAGTCCGTTCCGTTTTGGGCATCGTGGTCTTCTCGTTCCTTCTGCTCGTTACGCGCAATCTTGTGGTGGCCAGCATGGGCATGGCCATATCGGCCGTTGCCACGCTCGTCCTGCTTACCATACCGCTTGCCCTACTGGAAACGCCCAAGTCGCGCAGCGTGGACCCCCTGGAGATAAAGGAGCTCTTTGTTGAGTGCTTCCCGTCCTTTGCGGCGTTGTTCCTGTTTGCGCTCATAGAGACGGTTCCCAAGTTTGCCATGGAAGGCGTTCTTCCATACGAGAGCCAGGTGTTCTTTAACGCCATCTACTTTCCCGCGCAGTCCATCCTCATGATAGTAGGCTTTGTATACAAGCCGCAGCTGGTGCGCATTGCCAGCGTGTGGGCCGATCGCTCCCGTCGCGCGCGGTTCGACATCATAGTGTTTGCCATGCTGGCAGTGAGCGTAGTGGTTACCGTGGGCATGCTGTTCGTGTTTGCCATGGTGGGCGTATGGCTCAACGGCGTAATGTACGGCGTGGACTTCGAGCCGTACCGCATGGCGCAATACCTCATGATCATTGCCGGCGGACTTTCGGCTGCCATCGACTTTCTGTACCAGGTTATTACCGTGTTGCGCCGACAAGCCCAGGCAACCATTATCTACCTTGCGGCGTTTGTGTTCGTGACTATTGCGGCAGTTGTCCTGGTACGCATGGTAGGTTTCGACGGCGCGGTGTACTCGTACCTGGCCGTTATGGTGGCGCTCATGGCAATGCTCAGCGTTCAGTACGTGCTCATACGAATCCGGAGCTAGAGGGCGCATATCCGGCTGTCCGACGCACCCAGTTTCCATCTGGCCGCTCAGCGCTCACTGCGTTCGCTCACTCGCTTCGCTCGTGATTCGCGCCATATGGAAACTGGGTGCGTCTGCCCGTCGGTGCAGGATGCGAAGGGGCACAACCAATCGATGACCACTTTCCGTCTTTCTCCCGACTGGCAGCTACGCTCTGTACTTGCGCCGACGCGAATCACGAGCGTAAGCGAGTGAGCGAACGCAGTGAGCGCTGAGCGGTCGGGCAAGTACAGAGCGTTGCGGACAGGTGGGTGCGACCTTTCCTTCTCCTAGGGCCTTCTTGGCGTTGGACAACCTAGACATGGCAAATGGCCGAAATGGCCAAATGGCTGGACGATATGCGTGGATTTGGGATATCGCAAAAAAGGAACGTCCAGCTGGGGTATTATCTCCTTACCTATGTGAGGAGAATACTATGGCAGAACAGCAGAACGGGCGTCGGCCAGCGCGACGTCCAAACGGAAACCATCCGCAGCAAAGTCGCAGTCAGGGTGGACGGCCGCAGGGAAACCGTCCTCCGCAGCAGCGTCGCCCGGCGCAGCGCTCTGCTCAGCGTCCTGCGCAGTCCCGTGCGCAACGACCAGCGCCTGCCCATGCGGCACATGCACGTCCTGCAGAACCACGTCGTAAGCCCATAGGTCTTATTATCGCAATCGTGCTCATTGCGGTGTTTGCGGGCTTGTTGGTCTTCTTTGTGCTGCGCTCGTGTGGAAAGCCGGCGGAGACCACGCCGGCTGGCCAGGATGCGGGCAACTCGGCCGTTTCCACAGAGGGAGGTGGCGTTGCCCAGCAAGCGGAGCAGAAGAACTCCGACGGCTCGGTGGACATAAACCTGCTTATGGTTGGCGACATCCTGTTCCATTATCAGGTGCGCATGAGCGGCTTGCACTCCGATGGCACGCGCAACTACGACCACGTGTTTGCGCATGTGCTGGATGAGCTCAAAGACAAGGACATAAAGGTCCTTAACCAAGAGACCCCGCTGGGTGGCCCTGTGTACGAGGGTGGTGCGCCCGATGGATACGATGGCTATCCCGAGTTCAATGGTCCGCAGGAGATGGGCGATGCCGAGGCAAAGGCTGGTTTTAACGTTGCGCTCAAGGCAACCAACCATGCCATGGACAATTGCGGTGCGTTTGACGACCCCTACACCCTCGTTAAGAGCGAGCGCGACTTCTGGAACAGCAAGCATCCCGAGATGAACGTTATTGGGCAGGCAGACCTCAGCGACTCCAAGTCCACATCCAGTGACGTTTACGTGTTCGAGAAGGAGGGCTTTAAGGTCGCTCTCCTTAACTACACGCAGGACCTTAACGGCCACGAGGCCAACGACACAAAGAGCGTGGTTTCTATGCTAGAGAAGGAGCACGTGAACGAGACCATGGCCAAGGCCCGCGAGATGGCCGATATGGTTGTGGTGTTCCCGCATTGGGGAGAGGAGTACAGCCTGGAGCCCGTGGAGATGCAGCGCGAGTGGGCAAAGACCTTTGCCGACGCCGGTGCCGACGTAATTATTGGCAACCACCCGCACGTAATTGAGCCGGTGGAGGCCGTAAAGAGCTCCGACGGCAAGGTGGTGCCCTGCTACTGGTCTACGGGCAACTTTATAAGCACCTCTCCCAGCAACGAGAGCCTGGTGGGCGGTATTGCCGAGGTGTCGTTGCACAAGGACAAGGACGGCAACTGCTCGGTTACCTCCGCCAAGTTCAAGCCCATAATCTCCCACTTGGGTATGTCTACCGACATGACCACTTACCTTGTTACCGACTGGACCGACGAGCTGGCGTCCACCAACAAGATCAACACGGACGTTAATCCCGACACCGACAACTCTTCGCTCACGCCAGAATGGGCAAACGAGTTCTGCACCAAGGTGCTGGGCTCTGGCTACGACTCCAAGACCGGCACGTTTACCCTCGAGCTATAGCGCGGGCAGGCTCAAAGACTCGGCCCCTTCGGTTTGTTTTCTGCAAAAAACGAATCGGAGGGGCCGTTTTTACCAAACAGTCTAAGGGTTTCTTTGCAGGTCGCCATAGGCGCCTTTGTTGCTTTGTGGCTGCGTGAGAACGACCTGCATTTTGTGTACCGCAAATCGCACATTTTGCAGACCACGGAATGTAGCGTTTTTCTCGGTAGATCCGCTATCTGCGGTTTTGCGAAAGAGTGAGAAGACCCTGCATTTCGTAAGCCACACAATGTGCGTTCCGTGCGCCACAGAATGTGGCAATCTTTTTTGCCAGCGCTTTAAGCTGTGTGTAATCGGTCGAACCTCTAGACGGGTTTGTTCGCGCGACCATGGTAGCCGTCTTTGAAGACGTTCTACTCGTTGTCGGCAACGGTGGCTTCCCATAGCTGGCCGTATGCCGTGCATGCCAAGTCGGGAAGCGCGCGCAGCGAGACTCCCTTTGGCGGCTCGAGGGTAATTATGGTGGGTACAAGGCTTACGGCTACGTTAAATGCGAGCAAGAAGCCCTCGGTCTGGATGCCAATCTTCTTAAGCGGCAACAAGAGACGTTCCATCGTGGCGGTAAGATTGTCGGTTGGTACCACGTCCATAAATGCCATGCATGCGGCACCAATACCAGCCAGCCTTAACGCCGAGCGCACGGCTTCCTCGACGGCCACCTGCGGAGCAACAATTAGGTTGGCTACCAGCGAAAAGAGCACCAGTGCCGCCATGGGTATTAGTCCCCTTAGAAGCATCTTTGGTCGAACGCGGGCTAGCGCGCACGCAACAAGGCTTGCCAAGAATAAGAGCACGAGCACGCGCAGATTGCTTGCATGCATTGTTACGGCTACATATGCCACAAGTAGGACAAACAAGAGACCTGTGCCACGGACCGTGCGCGGGGTGCCGCTGGTGCGACGAATATGCGCAGCGCAGGTTTTGTTGCTGTTCTCCACCTTGGCAAGGCTATGGGAAAGCCGCGTTGCCAGCACGCCGCAGAGCGCACCCGTTGCGCAACCTGCCACCAAAAGCAGGGGAGCAAGGTACCACACGGTTGAGCTTCTCAGCAATGCAGACGCTACAAAAAGCTGCCCCACCTCGTGCAGCAGGGCCCCTACGATTGAGACCATGGCCAGGTGCATGCTGCGCAGGCGCGAGAGGGGTGCCATACCAACAAACGACAGCAGAGTGCCTGCGGCCGAGTAAGCCATGGTGAGCGGCGATCCAAACAGGAGCCCGGTGGCAAGTACCTTAATGAGTGCAATGCAAAGCGCGCCGCTGGTATCGCGCTTGTGTAGGGCAACGAGCACGGGGATGTTTGCAAGGCCTAGCTTAACGCCTGGTATAGGAATGGGTACGAAGGCCTCCGCATATCCCAGAAGCATTGCGAGCGCGGCAAGAACCCCAATGCGCGTCCAGCGTTGTGCCTCTTGTGCGGAAAGCGGGGTGCCGTTACTTCCCATCTTAGCGCGCCACCACGTCTACGTCGTTGGCGGAGTTGGCACCGTTGCCGCCGTAGGTCACTGCGCCTGGATTGAGCTCTGAGGTTGTGCCATCACCTGCAATTACCTCTACCCACAGCTTGTGGGGAAGGCAAATGAGCTGCTGACCCGGTTGCGAGATGGGCTGTTGCTGCATGCAGCTTCCGTTTGGACAGTCGGCCTTCTCGATGTGAGCCGCCCCATCTTTAACAACTACGGTGTTGTGTCCAAGCGATGTAACGACCTCAACCGAGGTGTCCACGCTTAGGGGCAGTCGTTGTTCCCCTCCGTCGCCGCTGTGGATTACGGCAGTAAGAGAAGACTCTGGTGCCTGCGTGCGCGGCCAAAACAGAGCGAACGCCACTGCGAGCACGGCAACCACCAACACGCCCGCCACGATGGTGGCCATATGTTCTCGTACATAACGCACTACACATCCCTCCGCGCCTATCATACCGCTTGCCGGTGGACCCGTTGCTGTCGCCGGAATCCCTCCTTGCATTCTGTGGCGCGCAGAATGCGCCGGTCTTCTCGGCAGGTCCGCCACCTGCGGTTTTGCGGGGATGCGAGAGGCCCCGCGTTTCGTGCGCCACTAACGGTACATTTCGCGCGCCACAGAACGCAGCCGGCTTATCGACAAGCCCGCTACCAGCGGTTTTATGCCCATCAGCGAAGCCCCCGCGTTTCGCGCGCCACGAACGGTACATTTCGCGTACCACAGAATGCAGCAGCACGCGTATGCCCACACCAAGGTTGGCCCATCCTCAAACCATACCGTTCAGGCAGCAAGATCGACCGCTCACGTTATAGCAAAAAAGATAGTGCACGTTTTATTCAATCCGGTGCACACAGGTTTGCTTGCATAAACACCATTTTGTTGCGCAATTGCTGCAAGCCAGCTGCAAGGTTAATGCGCATTTGGTGCGACATACGCTGCGTAGAATGCGGCATTACGTCCATAAGCAGGCATTTTGAGGAGATGGAAATGACGCTAGTATTCAGTCACGTTTGGGCCATATGGTGGTGGCGAAACACTTACGTACAGGCGAAAGCCGACAGCCTTCGTTCGAACGAATGTGACCTTGGCATTGTTCCCACGAGTGTGGAAGAACTCGAACAAGCCCGTGCGACCGAGGTCAGGCTGGAATTTATCTCTCGCAACTTCCCACATAACCTGCCCATGGAGCTTATAACGAACGATCCCTCCCAGCATGCGCGCCTGGCCCACATAAGAATCCGTTGCTGGAACGGCTTCCTTCCCTTTGGTGCAATATGCAAGGCGGGACAGCACCGCGTTAGTTCGCCGGAGTTCTGCTTTGTGCAGATTGCCAGCGACATTAGGCGCATTTGTCAGGAACGCCTTGAACGCTGGCAATACGTTGTGGTTCTGGTCGAACTTGGATGCGAGCTGTGCGGAACGTATTCCAAACGAGAGAGTAGCCGCGGCTTTGTTAACCGGGATGTTCCGCTGGTTGGGACATGGCATATGCGCAGCTTTGCAAGCTATGTTGCGTATTCTAGGGGGTCCGCCCTGGCATACGAGGCGCTGCGATGGGTAATCGACGGCCTCAACTCTCCCATGGAGACGGTGGTCTACCTTATGCTGTGCCTGCCAAGAACATGGGGAGGCATGGGGCTGCCAAAGCCAAGGTCCAACTGGTCTATACTCGTGCCCGACGAACTGCAACGAAAAACGCCCAAGCAACATGTGATTCCGGATTTGTATTGGCCCGAGTTTGGCCTTGCGGTGGAGTTCTTTGGGGAGGACTTTCACCTTGGGCGTGAACACGAGGATAGCGATCGGCAGGAGATCGAGCAGGACATGGGACTCAAGGTCGTTACCTTTTGGAAGGACGACGTGCTCAACCTCCGTCGGTTCAATGCCAAGGCGGCCTCGGTTGCGCATTACCTCGGGCAGCAGCTGCCCGAGGCGAGCAAGGAGTTCGAGAAGCTTCAAAGTACGTTGCAGGGCATGTTGGTAAGGCGTCAGCGATGGATATAGGCTTGCTGCGGAAGCATGTCGTTAGTGGGTACGCGGTGGTGGCCACGTTCTGTGGCTCTCAGAACGCACATTTCGCAGGTCGCAGAATGCAGCAGGGTTTATCGATAGGTCCGCCACCTGCTGCTTTGCGAGTGTTCGAGAGACGCCTGCAGTTCGTGAGCCACGAAAAGTGCGTTTCGCAGGTCGCGGAATGCGGGTCGGTTCTGACCCCTGGCAAAAGCGCGGGTGGGAGGCCTGTCGGGAAAACAGCCGCAGTTCGTGAGCCACGAAAAATGCATTTCGTACGCCACGGAATGCGCTGCCCCTATCGGCAGGCTCGCTATCTGCGGCTTTGCGGCAGTCAGGGAAGTGTGTTCGTTTCGTGCGCCACTAACGGTACGTTTTGCACGCCGCAGAATGCGGCGGTCTTCTCGACAGGTTTGTAACCAGCGGTTTTGCGAGCGTCCGAGCGAAGCATGCAGTTCGTGAGCCACGAAAGGTACGTTTCGCGCGCCACAGAACGCACGGCCCTTCTCGATAAGTTCGCCACCTGCGGTTTTGCGGCGAGTTGCGAGATGCCCGCATTTCGTGGTGCGCAAAAGGTACATTTCGTGGCTCACAAAAATCACCGGTCTTTTCGGCAGGGCTACAACCTGCGGTTTTGCGACCTTCGAGAGGCCCCTTCATTTCGCGCGCCACGGAATGCACTGCGAACCCGAACGTGCGCAGATGACCACGACCCACGCGTGCGGCCAGCGAATGTGATAGCGTAACACGGGGGGAGGACCGTTATGCCAAACATGTCGCGTAAACAAGTGCTCAAGCTGTGTGCGAGCCTTGCCCTGCTGCCGCTCGCCGGGTGCGCGAAGCCACGGGAGAGCGGCTATGCCCAGCGTACCGGCTTCTTCTTTAACACGGTGTGCACGATGGGCGGCAATGTGTCGTCCAGCGTGCTCGACGAGGCCGAGGACCTGTGCAAGCGCTTTGAGCAGCTGTTTTCGCGCACCATTGCCACCAGCGACGTGGCGCGCGTGAACACGGCAAACGGTGCCGCGGTGGAGGTGGACCCGCTTACCGCCGAGCTCGTGGGCCTCTCGCTGGCGTACTGCGAGGAGTCGGGTGGCCTGTTTGACATAACCATTGGCGCGGTAAGCGAGCTGTGGGACTTCGTGGAGGGCGTGGTGCCCGACCCCGCAGCCATTGCCAACGCACTGCCGCACGTAGGCTACAAAAACGTGCATGTGCAGGACAACACCGTGCAGCTGTTGGACCCACAGGCACGCATCGACCTAGGCGGCATTGCCAAGGGCTACATTGCCGACAAGCTCGTAGAGCTGTTTGTGCAGCTAGGGGCGCAAGACGTGTTTGTAAACCTGGGCGGCAACGTTAAGGTGCTGGGGCACAACGACAAGGGCGCGCCGTGGAGCGTGGGCGTGCGCGACCCTCAATCCGAGGACGCCACAAGGGTCGTGGCGCGCATTCTGACCTCGGATGGCTCGGTGGTAACCAGTGGCCTGTACGAACGCAGCTTCGAACGCGATGGTAGGAGGTACTGGCATATTCTGGATCCGCGCACGGGATATCCGGTGCAAACGGACATTGCGTCTGCGAGCATCTATTCGGTCGCCTCGATAGACGGTGACGGCTACACCAAGCCGCTCTTTATGATGAAACACGAAGACGCGCTGGCGTTCGTTCAGGCTCGCGGCAATCTTCAGGCGTTGCTGGTAACCAGCGACGGGTCCATACTCACGACGCCCGGCTCGGACTTCGAGCTATTGTCGTAAGGCGCGCGGCGTACGGCGCGGGGGTGGAAACAGGGCCTTGCGACATAGTTTTGGCGCTGGAGACCTTGGGCGGACCTCTGGCTCACTTTTTTCGTGCGGGGTGCTACAGTGGGAGGCGGGGCACGCGCGTTTACCATCCGGAGGTGCGTATGAATGACAAGGCCAGACCCATTGTGGGCATTATCCTTACTGCTATGTGCGCACTGCTGGTGGTGGGCATTCTTACCTTCGCAGGACCCTGCGCCGCATCGGGCGACGCGTCCGCTGAGACGTGCCACGGGGCGAGTCGCGCCGCGCTGGGTGCTGGTGTGGTGGCGCTCATACTGTCCATAGTGCGCATATTCGAGCGTGACGAGGGGGAACGGCGCGGGTTAGACCTAGGCATCGCCCTCGTGGGTGTGCTCGTTGCCGTGCTGCCGGGCGTGCTTATTGGCCTATGCGCAGCACAAACCGCGCGTTGCCATGCCGTTATGCAGCCGTTTTGCCTGGGCGTGGGCATCGTGCTCGCGCTGGTTGCTGCCGGAGACCTTGTCAAGCGCCTGCTGAGCCTGCGCAAGCGGTAGGTCGTAGGAGACGTTGCGACTGGGGATTGTGGGCAAGGCGGATTGTCCGAAAAGGGGTGCCGCTTGGGGATACTCCCCATCGGGTACATCGCGGATAGGTCTCCCTATAGGGGAACAGCCAGCTCGCGATGTACCCGTAGGGGGAGTATCCCCAAGCGGCACCCCGCGCCACCACGGTCTCGTCAACGGGGTCCATCCGCGATGTACCCGCAGGGGAATATCCCCAATATGCACAGAGCGTCACTCCTATCATTGTTACAAGTTAGTCAACATAAACTTTCTCCTTGACATCCGAGTTACCCAAGGTTAATTTTAGGTGGTTAGACCGAGTTAACTTTTGGGAGGCAAAGGCATGCCACTCACGCTCCTGCAAGCTGGACAAAGCAGCATCATCACGCGTATTGGCGGAAATCCCGAAACACGCAAGTTCTTGGAAGGGCTGGGGTTTGTCGTCGGCACGCCAGTTACGGTTATCACCCAATCGGGGGGCAACATAATCTGCTCGATACGCGATGCGCGTGTGGCCATTAGCAAGCAAATGGCCAGCAAGATATTCGTGTAGCGAGCCAGGAAGGAGTTTGTATGACACTCAGAGAAGCAAGCGTCGGACAGACGGTAAAGGTGGTCAAGCTAACGGGAACCGGTCCGGTAAAGCGCCGCATTATGGATATGGGCATAACAAAGGGCCAGATCATAACCGTTGTGCGTGTGGCGCCGCTGGGCGATCCCATAGAGATTACCGTGCGCGGCTACGGCCTTTCTGTGCGTAAGGCCGACTGCGAGATGGTCCAGGTAGAGCCGGTAGAGGAGGTTGCGTAACCTATGGCAGAGCTAACCATTGCCCTCGCGGGCAACCCAAACTGCGGTAAAACGACGCTCTTTAATGCCCTTACGGGCTCCAACCAGTACGTAGGCAACTGGCCGGGAGTTACGGTAGAAGAGAAGCACGGCAAGCTAAAGGGGCACTCGGACGTAACGATTGCCGACCTGCCGGGCATCTACTCGCTTTCTCCGTACACCCTGGAGGAAGTCGTTGCGCGCGACTATCTTATTGACCATCGCCCCGACGCCATCCTTAACATTGTGGATGGCACGAACCTCGAGCGTAACCTCTACCTAACAACCCAGCTCGTGGAAATGGGCATACCTGTTCTCGTGGCCGTAAACATGATGGACGTGGTAGAGAAGAACGGCGACGTGGTGGATCTTGCCGCACTCGCAAAAGCGCTCGACTGTAAGGTCGTGGCTATTTCTGCCCTCAAGGGTACGGGTGTAAAGGAAGCTGCAGAGGAGGCCGTGGCCCTTGCGCAGTCTGGTGTAAAACCCATTCCGCAGCACCGCTTTACAGGCAGCGTGGAGCACGCGTTTGCCCACATAGAAGAGGTTACGGTCCACGATCTGCCCGAAGAGCAGCATCGCTGGTTTGCCATAAAGCTCTTTGAGCGCGACGAGAAGGTCCAGCAGAAGCTCGGCCTTACCGAGGACACGCTTGCCCACATAGAGAGCGACATTGCGGCCTGCGAAAAAGAGCTCGACGACGACGCTGAGTCCATAATAACCTCGCAGCGCTATGACTACATTACCTCGATTATCGGCGGGTGCCTGCGCCGCGCAAATGCGGGTGAGCTTACCATTTCCGACAAAATCGACAAGGTGGTAACCAACCGTATCCTTGCCCTTCCCATCTTTGGCCTCATTATGTTTGGCGTCTACTGGGTGGCCATGGGCCCGCTTGGGACGTTTTTGACCGACTGGACAAACGACGTGTTTGGCGGCGAGTTCCTGGTAGCAGGCTCACGCAACCTGCTTGAGGGATGGGGAGCCTCGGGATGGCTCGTTTCCCTTGTTTCCGACGGTATAGTAGGTGGCGTTGGCGCAGTGCTGGGATTTGTTCCGCAGCTCCTGCTGCTTTTCCTCATGCTGGCGATCCTCGAAGACTGCGGCTACATGGCGCGTGTTGCCTTTATTATGGACCGCATCTTTAGGCGGTTTGGGCTTTCGGGCAAGAGCTTTATTCCCATGCTCATTGGTACGGGCTGCGGCGTGCCTGCCGTTATGGCGTCGCGTACCATCGAAAACGAGCGTGACCGTCGCATGACCATTACGACCACCTGCTTTATTCCCTGTGGCGCAAAGATGCCCATAATCGGCCTTATTGCGGGTGCTCTGTTTGGCGCGTCTCCATGGGTCTCTACCTCGGCATACTTCATTGGTGTCGCAGCCATTATTATCTCGGGAATCATGCTCAAGAAGACCAAGATGTTCTCGGGCGAGCCGGCTCCCTTTGTTATGGAGCTGCCCGCATACCACCTGCCTACGATTGGCAATGTGTTGCGTAGCACCTGGGAGCGCGGATGGTCGTTTATTAAGAAGGCGGGTACGGTTATTCTGCTTTCGTCCATCGTTATTTGGGGCCTCTCCAACTTTGGCACCGTAAACGGTCGGTTTGGCATGCTTGCCGAGCTGTACGAAGACGAGGAGCTGGTTACCGATGAGTACATTGAGTCGGTGGCGGCGCGCACGGGTATTTCGCCCGAGGAAGTAAACCCCATGGACGACTCCATCCTGGCTGCCGTGGGCAACACCGTTGCCCCTGTGTTCGCTCCTCTGGGCTTTGGTAGTTGGAAGCCCGCCGTGGCAACCATAACCGGCCTCGTGGCCAAGGAAGAAGTGGTTTCCACCTTTGGTATTCTGTACAACTACGATGTTGAGTCGGAGGATTGGGACGACGAAGGCTCGCCTGTTTGGGAGAACGTCCGAGCGGACTTTGAGTCCTTCTCGAACGGCCACGGGCAGCTTGCGGCTTACGCGTTTATGATCTTTAACCTGCTGTGCGCGCCGTGCTTTGCGGCCATGGGAGCCATAAAGCGCGAGATGAACAACGGCAAGTGGGCACTCTTTGCCATTGGCTACATGTGCGCGTTTGCCTACTGCACAAGCCTTGCCGTGTACCAAATTGGCCTTATGGCGGCAGGCGCCCTTAACCCCGTGGGACTCGCGGCAAGCGCGGTGGTACTGGGCTTTGCAATCTACATGCTGTTTGTTAAGAAGTACCAAGAGGCGGATCGCCTTGTAATGGAGTAGGGAAATCCTTTCCTTGGGGCGCCTGGGGTGTATTCTCCGGGCGCCCCTCCTTGGGTTTTCTATAAAAGGAGGCCTTATGGCTGACTTAGTTGTTATATCGGTGCTGGTAGTCGTAGTGGCGCTCATAGTGCGCGGTATGCGACGCGGTACCGTAGGCGGGTGCGAGGGTAACTGTGGGAGCTGCGGGCAGTCATGCTCGACGCCACGCATTAAGCTAACGCCCGAGCAGGAGGCACGGCTCGCAGAAATTGACAAGAGAAGCGGGGTGCAACAGTGATTACTACCACGGTGGGCATAGAGGGCATGGCTTGCGGCATGTGCGAGGCGCACATAAACGATGCTATACGTCGGAACTTTGCGGTCAAACGCGTAAAGAGCAACCGACGCAAGAAGACCTGTGTAATTACTTCGCGGGAACAGCTGGACGAAGGGGCGATTAAAAAGGTGGTTGGCGACCTTGGGTACGACGTCGTGTCGTATGCCGTGGCTCAGTGAGCGGCAGCCCATAGGTAAGCCTATCCCTAGTGCAGCATATATCACATTTATGTATCTCTTGATAATTCTAAAGATACTTCTATACTACTGTTCCCGAGACTTCACTCGACGGAAGAGGGAGCTTGGACATTTTGTTACTTTACGCATCCACGTATCTTCTGGTGGATGCGTTCTGCATATTATTGGCGGTCATTATTATCCGCCGCGTTGGAAGCAGCTTTGGTTCCGAGCGCGAGATACGCTACTTCAAGCAAATGATTGGCTTCTATTTGCTCTTTTGTCTTGCCGACGCGCTGTGGATGCCTATTAACTTTGGCATATTTGCGCAGAATGCATTTTTGAACATGATGCTGAGCACCATCAATTTGGGATCCATGGCATTCGTGGCGTATTACTGGCTCTGCTACGCGTTGGTAAAAATGGGAACGCATAATTTGAACACACTGCGTTCGCGCATAGTTGTTGCCATGCCAATAGCGATTCTCGTGGGTTTGTACGTAGTGAATACCCATACCGGTTGGATGTTTTCTATAGGTGCGGACGGCACATTCGTGCGTGGCCCACTGTATGTATTGTCGGCAGTAATCTCGCTTGGCTATGTTCTGATCGTCGCCGTTTGGGCAATTGCGGCAATGCGCACAGAGGAGTCCAGAGCACAACGACACGAATACATTACCTTTATACAGTTTGGCATCATACCCGTTGTGGCGTGCCTGTTTGACGTGGTATGCGGCAACACTCCAGCAATCGCCTTGGGTGTGCTTTCTGCAATCATACTTGTTTTCTCTAATTTGCAGGAGACGCGCATATTTAACGATGCGCTTACTGGCCTTAACAATCGCCGTCGTGCGGACTTGTTTCTTGCCGACAGGATCCAGGCCGCGAGCAACAACAAGCCCGTTTGTGTGTATGTGCTGGACGTAAACAAGTTTAAGCAGATAAACGACACAAGGGGTCACGCAGAAGGCGACCATGCACTGCAGGTGGTCGCAGACGGTCTTCGTAGCGCCGCGGGAAAAGTAAAGGGGTTCGTTGCGCGCTGGGGTGGCGACGAGTTCATACTCATATCCGACGTCTCTGAGGGGCAAAAGCCAGAGGATGTTGTGACGTGCATAGACGAGTGCATAGCAAGCGCATGCAAGAGCAACGGCCTTGAGTACCGGTTGTCGGTTACCATGGGCTATGCCATCTGTACGTCTGCAAACGAAGACCAAGAAGCGCTCTTCGAGCGTGCCGACCGCATGCTGTACGACCGCAAGCAGCTGGCCCACGCTGCAGCGTAGTGGCCACAAGCATGTGCTGTTATCTGTCTGATTGCGGCTGACCCTGCTAGGTTGTGGAACAGGGGACGGGTGAACCTATCAAGAGGAGTACTTCTCCTTGATAGGTCTTTGTGAAAACTTGGGACAAGAACTTAAATCTCGCGTATTGCGAGATAGGTAGTTTCTTAGACAATCAAAAAACAAGAAAGATAGGAGTCAACAATGAACTACGAAAACCTGACCGCCGAGCAACTAGAACAAATAAACGGCGGCTCGGCCGCCACCATATGGAAGGTAATCAAAGAAGGCATCGAAAATGCCCGGGAGATTAACAAAAAGAAACCATCATAAACAACGCGCGATTTCGCGAAGCGCATGAGCGCGTGTTTACCCCTACAAAAGGTGCCCTCGCTCAACGCGAGGGCACACCAATCTACTCTCCGCTGCCTGGTGGTCAGTGGCCAAACTGGGGCTGCCCCCTTTACTTACTAAGCGCGATTTCGCGAAGCGCATGAGCGCGTCATCCCCATACAAAACGTGCCCTCGCAAACGAGGGCACACCAATCTACTCTCCGCTGCCTGGTGGTCAGTGGCCGGACTGGGGCTGCCCCCTTTACTTACTAAGCGCGATTTCGCGAAGCGCATGAGCGCGTGTAAGTAA
This sequence comes from uncultured Coriobacteriaceae bacterium, assembly GCA_902793465.1. Classification (GTDB taxonomy): domain Bacteria; phylum Actinomycetota; class Coriobacteriia; order Coriobacteriales; family Atopobiaceae; genus RUG440. The sequence continues at coordinate 47,137 of CADBDT010000018.1, forward strand.
AGGGGGCAGCCCCAGTCCGGCCGATGCAGGCGAACTATTTCTTGGCCTTGCCCTGGTTGGCAACGGCGTCAATCTTTGCGGCGATTACGTCGGGGTCGCCAATGTACTTCTTCTCCACAACGTTCCAGTCCTGGTCGAAGGTGTAAGCCAGAGGAACTGCGGTGGGGATGTTGACCTCAAGGATCTCCTCGGGGGTGAGCTTGTCGAACATCATAACGAGGGAGCGCAGGCTGTTGCCATGGGCAGCAATAAGAACGCGCTTGCCAGCCTTGAGCTGCGGAGCAATCTCGTCTTGGAAGTACGGCCACGCGCGAGCGATGCAGTCCTTAAGGCACTCGGTGTAGGGAAGGCGCTCGGGCATGGGCTCTTCGCGGTAGTTCTCGGCCTTCTGTGCGCAGCGCTCGTCATCGGGATCGAGAGCCTTGGCGGGGATGTCGAAGGAGCGGCGCCAGATCTTAACCTGCTCGTCACCGTACTTGGCAGCGGTCTCGGCCTTGTTCATTCCCTGCAGGGCGCCGTAGTGACGCTCGTTGAGCTTCCAGCTCTTGTATACGGGCAGCCACTCGCGATCCATGGCAAACAGAACGTTGTTAAGGGTGTGGATGGCGCGCTTGAGGAGCGAGGTGTAGCACACGTCAAAGTCGAAGCCTGCATCCTTGAGGGCCTTGCCGCCGTCGAGAGCTTCCTGGACGCCTGCCTCGGAAAGGTCTACGTCAGTCCAACCGGTAAACAGGTTGGCCTTGTTCCACTCGGACTCGCCGTGGCGGATAAGAACGAGATGCATGAGGTTGTCGGCCATAGGTTTTCCTTTCTCTTGAAGGCAGCCAATCTGCCCTAATGCAATAAGTATGCACGATGCGGTACTGCTTTTGTTCGGCTTTTCCGTCAGTGGGCACATGGAAGGCTGCAAACAAGAGACCACAAACAAGAGCCAAGGCGCGGGCACGCTTGTGCATTCGGCCGTTTCTTTTCGTATGCGTATCATTTCCGCGCGAACAGAAAAAGCGAAACAGCTCCGAAACACGGATGTGCAATTGTCTTATACGATTCTTGAACGACCAATACGGCACCTCTGCAACACCAGGAGGATTAATGAGCAGCGACATGAACATCGATTTTGTGCTTCGTACCATAGAGAAGCGCGACATCCGCTTTGTACGACTTTGGTTTACCGACGTGCTTGGCAACCTCAAGTCGTTTTCTATCTCTCCCGCCGAGCTAGAGGAGGCGTTTGAGGAGGGGATTGGGTTCGACGGCTCGTCCGTTGCGGGCTTTGTGCCGCAGGAGGAGTCGGATATGCTCGCGTTTCCCGATGCCGAGACGTTCCAAATCCTTCCGTGGCGTCCCAGCAGCAGCGGCGTGGCACGCATTTTTTGCAAGATTTGTCAGCCTTCAGGAAAGTCGTTCGACGGTGATTCCCGTTCCTGTTTGGAGCGCGTGGTAGCCGAGGCGGACAAGAAGGGGTTCGTTCCCAACATTGGTCCCAAGCTCGAATACTTCTACTTTGGGGACGACAAGGAGCCTATTCCCGTGGATCATGCGGGTTACTTTGACCTTACGCCCTACGACTCTGCGCGCGACATACGTCGCTCCACCACGCTCATGCTGGAAAAGATGTCGATTCCCGTGCAGTACTCCTACCATTCCAATGCGCCTTCTCAAAATGGCATAGACCTGCGTTTCTGCGACGCCCTAAGCTGTGCAGACAACATTATGACGGCACGATTGGTAATTAAGCAGGAGGCCAACGAGCAGGGGTTGTTTGCCTCGTTTATGCCCAAGCCTCTGGCAGGTTATTCGGGGTCGGGTATGTTCCTGTGCGAGTCGCTGTTTAACGAGGACGGCGAGAACCTCTTTTGGGGCACGGAAGACTACCACCTGTCCAAGCTCGCGCATCACTACATTGCCGGCATCCTGCGCTACGCGCCGGAGTTTACGCTGGTAACCAATCCCACCGTAAACTCCTACAAGCGCCTGGTGCCCAACGGCGAGGTGCCGGTGTACACCACGTGGGGCCGCATAAACCGCTCGGCACTGGTGCGCATACCCGTGCACAAGCCTGGCAAGCACGCGAGCGCTCGCATCGAGCTGCGCAATCCCGATCCAACTGCCAACCCGTACCTGGCAATTGCTGCCACGATTGCGGCAGGCCTCAAGGGCATAGAGGACGAGCTTCCGCTGCCGGTGGAGTATACGGGCAAGGACGTTACCGACGCCCACATGGTTGCCATGGGTCGCTGTCACCTGCCGCGGACTCTGGGCGAGGCAATCCAGCTCTTTGACGAGAGCGAGCTCATGCGCAAGACGCTGGGCAACCACATTTGCGACTTCCTGCTGGACGAGAAGCGCCGCGAGTGGAACGAGTACTGCACCACCATTACGGACTGGGAGAAGCGCAAGTACTACGCCGGCTTCTAAGCAGACGGTCGAAAAAAGGGTGCCGCAAGGGGATGCTCCCACCGCCATTTAGTTAAGGGTCCGGGGGAGCTGTGCACATTGGGGATACTCCCCATCGGGTACATCGCGAGCAGGGCTTTCGTTGGA
>CADBDT010000019.1:0-42895 GCA_902793465.1 uncultured Coriobacteriaceae bacterium
TTTGAAATTCTGGTGCCAATCGGCCGTAGGGGCGATATGGCACCCCACAAACGCGCAGGTCAGAGGTACCGCGAATAGGACCCCGTAAAATCGGGTGCCTATATTTCAAACACTTCGGCGGGATTTCGAAGTGAACGGGGGTCTCGCCGTCCCCGCGTGGCTGGGGAATGTTATTCCATGTGGCGCAATCATCGGTTTGGCCTGTTTACATCGAAACGGACAACGGTGTACGAGACGTCAGCGGGCTTCCCTAAGCACCTCTTTTGTCAGCGTGCTTGCGCGTACGAAAACGAAGCACAACGCTATGCAAAAGACAATCTCCAGGCAAGCATTTGCCTCCTACGGCAAAGTGGCGCTAAAGTCCTTAAATCCGCCGGACCAGTTTGCCCACTGCCTGCGAAGACAGTGTATGGCGAGGATAACCATGCTGTAGCGGCCCAGCCAGGCCAAAAGGGTTGGGAACCAGTTGTGGCGCTCCGCAAGGATCTCGTCAATACGGGCAGAACAAAGCGTAAGGAGGAGACTTCCCAAGCATGCGGGAATAATGCACACCCAGCCGCCTGGATAGGTTCTCGTGCTCAGCTCGATTTGGTATCCGCCCAGCGCCAGCGCAACCCAAAGCGCCGTTATGACAACGACCAATGATAGGCCAAGGCGCTTTCCAAGCACCCCACGTTTGCGGCACTCGTCTCCCACGAGCATGAATACCTGCGAAAAGAGGGCGACATCGGCGCTCCAAGGCAGGAACAACCCGCGGGTTCCCAGTAGCCAGCCACCCGCGCATAACGCCAACGGCAAGGCATACTGGATTGGAACAGGCAGGTTTGTAGTCATTCACCGGCAGATAACGTATACGTTTCGTGCAACAAAGAGGCATGCCACAAACCATATGAGGCTGACCGAATCGAACTGCTTCAGTATGTTGCCAGAAAAGCTCATTCCGACCACCACCACTTTAAGCCTGGCTATCATTGCTGCCTTTGTATCGTCGGGGGTAAGCAGGCCGACGAGGACAATTTGCAAGAGCCCTACGACGGCATACGGCACCACGAGCGTGTGAAGCGAGCGCCCGAACGTCTTTCCAATGTTGTAAGCCCTGCCAATAAAGACCGCGTTAACAAGGAAGGAGAACGGCATGTGGAAGGCGAAGACCAGTTTTCGGAATACCGGATCCACCATGGCCTGGTGCGTCGTAACAACAAGCAGGATGGCAATGCCCTTGGCGATGTCATAGTAGCGGATGCGGTCACTTTTCTATGCAGCTGCGGCCTGTCTGTGGTTGTGCGCGTTTATGGCCTCAACCACGCCTATTCCCAAATACACCCACAGCAGCTTTATTGCAATTAGGAGTAGGCACAGCCTCCAAGGGTAGGCAGCGTCTCCCGCAAAGCCAAAGAACCGAAGAAGCTCCTCCCAGGGAACGGTTTTGAGCTCGAAGAGATGGAGGCACATGGCAGTAAGGGAGTAACGCCCCAATAGCTCGAGGGCCGACGAAAGAACTGGCACGTGCTCAAAAAGGCTGGAGAGCCATATAACAACCAAAGTCCCCGCCACCGCACCAATGCAATCCACAGGGATACAAGTAAAATAGCATCTTGCGATAGACATTTCCCCGCGATCCAAGAAGTATGCCAATGCCCACACGCAAACGGCCGTCGCCGCAAGCCAATGGGGTACGGTTGCGCCTCTTAGCACCCCATCTCCCAGCTTATCCTTGGCTATGTAGCCGATATAGACAAACAGCAGGGCACACATTCCGGACTGCAACGAAAACGGCAGCCACCAGTCGCGCGTCGCAATGCTTGCCAAGAAAGTGCCCACCACTACAAGAGGTGTCCACTTTTGCTTTGCAATGCCGTTGAGCATAATGAGCGCCCAAAAAAGCGCAAGGAGAAACCACGTTGCCCCAAAACTTGGGATTCCCCATATGGGACTGCTTAGAGAGCCGCTGCCGTAAAGCGCGCTTACAAAAGACTGCGCCATTGCCTCCCAGCTGCCTTCGGGGCCGCTGATAAGCGTATGCATGACGCCCGTTCCAAGCACACACGCCACCATGCAATAGATATATGGCACAAGCAGATGCTTTGCGTACTTTATTGCCGCCTCTCGCGTGCTTGACGCAGACCGAAAGAACCAACCGCTAATGATGAAGAAGAGAGGCACATGGAAGCTAAAGACCACGTTGTCGATTTCGGGTTTACCAAGATGGCCCGCAATAATGCAGATCATGCCAATGCCCTTTGCGATATCCATATGACGCATGCGAGGCTTTTTGAGTCCCGCTGTTTGCGAGGCGGTGACAATGGACATGTGAAATCCAATCTAACTATTAAGCGATTACCGATTGAACAGTTGCTATGTTACTGCATATGGCTGACGCGCAATGCGTATTCCATTAGGGATTGTCTTCTTATGACGTACCGATGGCGGCGAAGGAGGGCGAGGCCGTGTTCTCCCTTGCGAAAATCAAATGTGGCATAGTGTATGCTTGGCGATTCCAAATGCAGCATTCGCGTTGTGAGGTGCGAAGAACTATGGTGTTGGCCAATGTGCGCGAACAGTCAATCGCGTTTTGCAAGTCGCACGTTCCGATTGTTATTGCGGGGCTTGCCTGGGCGGCGCTGCTCGCCTGCCCTCCCTCCCGGCCGTTGGCGCTGAGCGTTTAAGGCCAAAGGGGTGCTTGTGGCTGCGGGGTGTTGCGTCGCTGCCGCCTTGCTGCCCATGCTTACCGTCTTCCTCGGGCTAACAAAAAGGTCGCTCGAGGGTGGCTACACCACGGCGTATCAGTCCTGGAAGCTGTACGACGGCTACATCGGCTCTGTGGTGGAGGCCGTCCGCGCCGTCGGCTGGCTTCCCCTGGTCTTGGGCATTGTCTGCTGGGGCGTGCTCGTCGTTCGAAACGCGCGCCAAAAGCAGCCTGCGGAGGACTTCGTAATGGCGTTGCCGTGCTGCCTTGCAGGTATCGTTCCCACCGTTTTGTTGTTCTGGTCCACACAGGACTTCTCGCCACAGTACTACTACGTGATCACGTTTCTTCTTTTTATTGCTATGGTCACGCCAGTTGCGGGTCTATTTGGGAGCGCTGGTACGTCCGCGCGCACGTACGCATGGGCTGGGTATGCGTTCTCGGCAGTTATGGCGCTGGCATTTGCATATGGGCTCAGCAGTCTGCCTGCTGGGGACACGGGGAATCTTGGCTTCCCCTTTGGCCGGCCAATTGGGCCTCCCGCTCACCACGAAGACGTCGAGCAGCGCTATCAGCTTGTCGACTAGCTCGACGAGCACGCCACGAGCGGCGACACCGTGTACTTTGCCGTTGCCTCGGGTACCCTTAACTCGTCGATCGTGGACTCGGTCATGATGTCCAGAGGCCTTACGTCTGTGCCCTTTGGCGTGGAGAGCGCAGACGTCGACTCCAGGGACGGCTTTAACACGAGCTTCTTCGATGCGCGCTACGTGGTTGTCTCAAATCCCCCCGTCAATACACCTGGCGCCCGAGGACGAGCAGGTTGTAACAAGGATCAGCGAGGGAATTGGCAATCCTCGGGACTGCATTGGCAAGCATTACCGGCTCTGCACCTCGTTTGACGTTGGCGGCAACGTGGTCGTGGAGGTGTACGAGCGGACGTCCGACTATACTGTGGACGACATCGGCGAGCTAATGCGGCATTTCGACAAGGCATACCCCAACTCGCCAGAGCTGTTCCACGGTCGCTTCGTGGAGTACTTGGGTGGGGCATCAGGCAAGTAGTGATCTCTTCTTGTTGCGGCACCTGGTGTGATGGGCGGACGCCGCTCGGCAAAGACCCGCGCTAAAGGGCGTCGGCGCCCGCAGGAAGCTGAGCGCAAGCTGCACGGCATGGATGCCGCGCACAACCGTGCGCTATCGAACGGCCTGCCTTTGGTTTATCGGCCGCAACAGCGCTTGAACTTTTTGCCACTGCCGCAAGGGCATGGGTCGTTGCGTCCCGCCTTCATAAACGAGCCGTCGGGGTTGAAGAACAGCCTGTGCCTGCTCATGCGAGCAGCCAGCTGGTTGGGAGACCATCCGTTGTTTGGCCAGCAGGGCAAGCCGTTGCACATGTTGGTCCACAGCTCCACAAGCCCATTGAGCTGGCTTTCGTCGGGATAGAAGCCGTTTTGCTCCAGTATGTCGAAGAACGTCTGAATGCTTTCGGGCGTCGTGCCCCAAAACACCTCCATCATAAGGTCTTCGATGACCTTGTCGGCAAAGAAGTAGTCGTCTGCCTCGTCCGGAACGTGTTCGTCCAAAAAGTTTCGCGTTGCGATGGCTGGTGGCTGCATTGTTGCCCAGGTAAACACCGATTCGGCATCTAGCATTTCCTGCGTTAGCGGGCGAGGCTCCTTGCCCTTCTGCTCGGCCAGAAGCCAGTTGATTACCTTGCTGTTTTCTGCTACCTCGAACGACCCGTCTTCAAGCGTATCGATGCCCACTGAGCGTCGGTGCTCCCATAGCACCTCGTAGTGAACGAAGTAACTAGTATCAGTACCCGATATTGCAACCATGCAAGCTCCGAATTGCATGGTGTCCAGGGCGTCAAAAAGCATGTCGGCCAGCCGGTTGGCATCGATAATGCCATTAGGATATGCGATCTTGTAAAGTCGGACCGCCTCCTCGACTGGCACGATGCCGCGCAGCTCAACTAAGTTTTCGATATAGTGCAGCGCCTGGCTGCGCTTTTTGGCATAGCTCAGAATGCCGTCCCAATCCAGATCCCTGGAGGCCTCCACAACATCGTTGGGCATAATAGCAACGTAGCCATCGCCCTCGTGGAAGTAGTGACATAAACCCTGCATTGGCATGGGGCAGTCTACCTTTGACTTGCTACTATCTAAGTCGCTTGCGGATACGTGCCAGCGACCACCTTTGTTTGCCAGTTCCCTAAACTGCCTGATCTGCGACTCCTCACAAAGACATAAAACATCATCCAGATTTTGTGGGTCGGCAAAATTCTCCCAGTACTCCTCTTCCTCCACAGGGTCGAAGTCATCCTCAATTTCGTAGTCCTCGATCCCGTCGGGAAGCGCAACGAGCTCTTGCAGCGAGAATACCGGCTCTCCTGGATGGCAGCACTTGTCGATGTGTTTTTGCGCGAAGTGGGGCCTGTCTTTTGTGTCCTGTTTGCGCATATGTGCCAGGATTGCCTCATCGCGCTCTTTTTCGCTCAACCCCACGAGAGCGCCTTTGTGCTGTCCCTCCAATGGCCCCGCCGCGCGCTCTTCCATTTGCATGCTATAGCGCAAGTCCTCTAAGCCACGCTCGATTCGCCTCTCTTCTATTTTTGGCGCAATGGCAACCAGTTCGGCTCCTGTTCGCACAATTCGTCCCGCCGCCACGTTGCTATCCAACTGGCTTTCCATTTGCTCGCGCATATTTTTGCCCAGATCTACTGGATATTGGAGCATAAACATTGCATAGGTGATCTTGTCCTTAAACGGGAGCAGCGTTGTTTTTACGATTGCGGGGAGTTTGCCAATAATGGACGAAATGGATTTGGCGATGCCGTACACCACAAAGGTTTGGTTGCCGACGGTAAACGCGAGCTCGCCTTTGCGCCCGCCTGGCAGCGACGCAACGTAAAAAGTGGAAGTAAAGCAGTGTTGCCACGATTCGAGAATGTCCAAATCGTTTTTGGGCAGGTTAAGGGGATTAGCGCGTGCTAAGTCTCCGAGTATTTGCGGCTGTTTCCACAACTCCTCGCAGGTCTCGCGTTGAGCCCGTTCGGCAATCCAGTGAAGGGGGTCGTCTGAAGAAAAGAACTCATCGTCGCTAACAACGCGTAGTCTACGGTGGGTGTAGGCGGTGGCAAGGTCGAACAGCTCGGAAAAGCGCCTGCCCTGCGTTATGGGAAGAATCACGGTGTCTCCTCTGTGGTCGGTGCTGTTATACCACTATAAACGTATGAGAGCGGAGTTGTCACACTGTTGGCCGGCTAAAAGGGATGCCGAGATCCGCGTTCATGGCTTGGGGACGGCGAGAGGCCCGTTCACTTCCAAACTGGGTAGATGTGTTTGAAATTCTGGTGCCAATCGGCCGTAGGGGCGATATGGCACCCCACAAACGCGCAAACGCGCAGGTCAGAGGTACCGCGAATAGGACCCCGTAAAATCGGGTGCCCATATTTCAAACACTTCGGTGGGTTTTCGAAGTGAACGGGCCTCTCGCCGTCCCCGCGCGACTTCGACAACCGAGAGTGGCAAGCCCCGACACGGCTTAGCTCTCCCTAGAAGAGCAGACCAGCGGCATGCTGGTCCCGCCGTCGAAAGAAGCGTTTCCCACGCGCTTCCCGAGAAGCTATATGCAAGAGACCGGTGCGGGTGCTGGCCAACGTGCGTCTGAGCGACGTGGATATCCAGGGGATTACGTGTGATAGTCCGATAAAACTGGGCAAGCGCTTGGCGCGACAGTCGACACCCCTCTCGACCGATGGCGGGCGAGAGGGGCGTCTGGCTGGGGCGCCTATGCGGCATGGCTGCCGGCTGCTAGTTGAGCACGGCCACCCCAATGTTGAGGTAGGCGGCAAACGTCGTCCACGCCAGGTAGGGCAGAAGCAGCAGGCTGGCCGTGCGGTCTATCCTGCGTGCCAGCACTACGAGCGCGATGATAAGCGCCCACATTACAAGGAGCACCACGAGCGCCGCCCAGTAGAGGCCCGCACCGAAGAACACCAGCGACCACAGGAAGTTGAGCGCAAGTTGCACGACGTAGATGCCGATCGCTACCTTGCGCGCGTCCGCAGCTTCGGTCGTTTGCGGCTCGCTCGCAAAGATGCGCCAGCTCGCCAGGCCCATAAGCACGTAGAGCATGGTCCACGCCACGGGGAAGAGCCACGCGGGCGGCGAGAGCGGCGGTTGTACCATCCGTCCGAACTGCGCCATTGCATCCGACGTAAGCAGCGAGGAAACGCCGCCAACCGCAAGGGGCAGCAACGTTATTCCTATAAGGCCGGCCACCCCGCCCTTGCTGTTGCGAACACGCGATAGAATACCTGTCTTCTTCATACTTCTCTCCTTTCTCGAGACAACAGAATCAGACGAGTATTCCCGGCGCCAGCCGCCGCATGCCAAGCGCAACGCAAGTACAGCCTTCCTTCATACAGCGGAAAGCTTCCTTAATAAATTGTGTAATGGTTGTGAAGTGCGGTGCTACACGGGCGACATCGTGCAGCGCGACTCCGGGTGAGGACGGCCTTAGCCGCGGTCCTCCACATAGGAGGTTCCCGCGCTCGTAAGGCGGAAGGTCTTGCGGGAGCGCTCGCCTTCGCCGAGGCGTGCCAGCTGTTCCACAAGAGGTGTCTTTGCCTTTACGGCATTGGTCAGGACGATGGAAATCGAGCTAACCTTAACGTCAATCGACTTAAGGAGCTTGTTGACCTCGGATGCCTTCCAGGACTCGGCGCCGTCCTGGGTTTGGAGCCAGTAGCCGGCCACGGCTGCCTTCTGCGCTCCGGTCTTGGGACTAACGGCCGCGTATGGCTCGGCAAACGTCGAGGCAACAGGTTTCTGGACGGCTTCCTCTGGTTCGGGCGTAACGTACGTTGCGGTGGCTGCGACCTCGTCTTTGCGAGCGCCAACAAAGTCGGCGGCGTCGTTGTCCTGTGCCGCGTACTCCAAGAACCACGCGGCAACGCGCATGCGTTCCTGTGACGTAAGGTTGCTAGTAATACTTGCGATTTGTTGCATCGCATTGAACTCTTGCTCGAAAGATTGCTGCATGCTTATATCCTTGACCTCCGAATGCAACTAATTTAATACTAATTAAACTAATTTGAATGTGTGAAGTCACGAGAATGCGCAAGATTGATGCTATTTGTTTATGCTCAATGGGTTAAGCAGGGCAGCGCGACAAGATGCAGCTGCACATCCACCAAATATAGATTGTAAGAGAACAACCAATACGTGTTCGACACGTAGGGTGTGCCTTGCTACCCTGTACAGGATGAATACGCAGAACCAGACGGCCGGGGGATGCCAGGCTTGAACATGGAGTAGTGCACATGCTCGCAGCTTTGAACTCTAACGTTTCGCATATCGCCGCATATATAGACCCTGGCACGGGATCGATGCTGTTTACGCTGCTAGTGGGCTTGCTAAGCGCGAGCTACTTCTTCGTGCGCAAGCTGGTTATTAGGGCGCGCTTTGCCGTGTCGGGTGGAACTGCCGCAAAGGGCGATGGCACGCGCATGCCCTACGTTATATTTAGCGACGACAAGCGCTACTGGAATGTGTTCAAGCCTATATGCGACGAGTTCGAACGCCGGGGCATCGATGTGTGCTATTGGACGGCATCGCCCGACGACCCGGCGCTCGATGCCAGCTACGACCACGTTACGTGCGAGTTTATAGGGGAGGGCAACAAGGCGTTTGCGCGCCTGAACATGATGAGCGCAGACATTTGCCTGGCCACCACCCCTGGCCTGCAGGTGTTCCAGTGGAAGCGCTCCAAGGAGGTCGCGCACTACGCGCACATCCTGCATGCGGCAAGCACGGCGGCATGGTATCGGATGTTTGGCCTGGACTTCTTCGACTCGGTGCTTTTGTCCAACGAATACCAGGTAGGCGAGATTCGCGAGCTTGAGGAGAAGCGCGGGCTTGCGCCCAAGGACCTGCCCATAGTGGGCTGCACGTACATGGACTCCATGGCGGAGCGCCTGGCATCGGCGCCGCCGCTGGAGGCGGACGGGTCCACCACCGTGCTGCTTGCGCCGTCGTGGGGTCCCATTGGCCTTCTGGGCACTTACGGGGAACGGATTATTAAGGCGCTGGTGGACACAGGCTACAGGGTGGTTGTGCGACCGCACCCGCAGTCGATGAAGTCCGAACGCGAGATGATTGACAACCTTATGTCCAAGTACCCGGACGGCGATGCGGTGGAGTGGAACTTTGACAACGACAACTTTGACTGCCTGCGCCGCGCCGACGTGCTCATATCCGATATGTCGGGCGTGATTCACGACTTTGCGTTGGTGTTTAACAAACCGGTTATCTACTCGCTCGGCGGCATGGACACCGGCGTTTACGACGCCGCGTGGTTGGACGAGCCCTTTTGGGAGTCGCCTCTGTTCACCAACACGGGCATACCCGTGGACGAGTCGCAGTTCGACCACATGAAGGAAGTAATCGACAACGTGCTGACGGATGCCAACGTGGCGGCGCGCCGTGCGCTCGCGCGCGAGCAATGCTGGTTCTACCAGGGAGAATGCGCCACGCGTACCGTGGACTATTTGGTTGGCAAGCGCGAGGAGCTTGCAAAGGGCTAGCACGGCGTCTATTGGGGATATTCCCCTACGGGTACGTTGCGGATGTCCGTAAACTCGTGTCGAAGTGGTGTGCCGCATGGGGATATTCCCCTACGGGTACGTCGCGAGCTGCCCGTCTCATCATGTGGGGACTATCCGCGACGTACCCGTAGGGGAATATCCCCATGCGGCACACCACACATGCGCCAGCCGTGTATACGTATTGTTACGTCTGGTAATCGACGCGTTATAAGTACTACTATCTCTACGCTGTTCACAAATTGCGAATTTGGAAGTACATGAACACCGTAGAGCTTGATCTGTTGAACGTATTATCGACCGAGCCATTTGTAAACCAGCGGCTGCTCGCAAGTGCGAGCGGACATTCGCTTGGCATGGTAAACCGGTCCATCCGCGACCTTATTCGCGAGGGCTACCTTACCAGCGAGGCTGCGCTTACCCCCAAGGCAAAGAAGGAAATCCGTTCCCGCGCGCCGCGCAACGCCATCATTCTTGCGGCAGGCATTGGCATGCGCATGGCGCCTGTTAACCTCATGCAGCCAAAGGGCATGATAGAGGTGCACGGCGAGCCGCTGGTGGAGCGCCTGGTGCGCCAGCTCCACGAGGCCGGCGTTACGGACGTAACGGTGGTCGTTGGCTTTATGAAGGAGCGGTTCGATTACCTCATAGACGAATACGGGGTCGAGCTGGTGGTAAACACCGAGTTCGCGGCGCGCAACAACCTGCACAGCCTGGCGCTGGTGGCAAGCAAGCTCTCGAACACCTACATTATGCCCAGCGACATTTGGTGCAGCAAAAACCCCTTTCACAGGAGTGAGCCCTACTCGTGGTACATGGTGTCGGACCTTGTGGACAACAACAGCTTTGTTCGCATAACCCGCAAGGGCGAGCTCCAAATGGTGCGCAACGGCTTGGGCGGAAACCGCATGGTGGGGATTGCCTACCTGCTGGAAAGCGAAGCGGCAGTCCTGCGAGACAACCTCATACGCATGGATGCCACTCCCGCGCACGCCGGCGATTTTTGGGAAAGCGCCGCATTTGTCGACGCCGGACCAAAGCTCATGGCAAGGTCTGTCCACACCTCGGAGGTTCTGGAGATAGACACGTACGAGCAGCTGAGGGAGCTGGACGAGGGCTCGGACCAGTTGAGCCGCGAGGTGCTGGACATAACGGCCGCTGCCCTCAACACCTCCGTTAGCAACATAGAGGACGTAGAGGTGGTTAAGAAGGGCGCAATAAACCGCTCCTTTGTCTTCTGCGCAAAGGGCGCCAAATACATCGTGCGCGTCCCCAGCACCGCCACCGGCCAGCTTATAAACCGCGTTTACGAGGCGGAGACGTACCGGGCAATCGCTGGCCTGGGGCTCTGCGACGACCCGGTGCTCGTGGATCCGGCAAATGGTTGCAAGATTACCCGCTACGTGGAAGGCGCTCGCTTTTGCGACGCAAACAGCGAGGCCGACCTCAAACGATGCATGGCCCTGCTCAAGGAGTTCCACCGCATGGGAATAGAGGTGGACCACACGTTTGACCTCTACGAGCGTATTGACTTCTACGAGTCGCTGTGGGGTGGTGCGCCCAGTGCATACCGCGACTACGAGCGGACGAAGGCAAACGTGCTTTTGCTGCGTCCCTTTGTGGAGTCGAGGGCACGGACGCGGTGCCTGGCGCACATCGATCCGGTTGCAGAAAACTTTCTCTTCTATCCGGACGGGCAGGGTGGCGAGGCGCTTCAGCTCACCGACTGGGAGTATGCGGGAATGCAAGACCCCCACGTGGACCTTGCGATGTTTGCCATCTACAGCAGCTACGACAAGGGCCAGTTGGACCGCCTTATAAACATCTACTTTGCGGACGAGGGCGGCTGCGACGCGGCAACGCGGGCAAAGATCTACTGCTACGTGGCCACGTGCGGCCTGCTGTGGAGCAACTGGTGCGAGCACAACCGCAACCTGGGAGTCGAGTTTGGCGAGTACAGCCTCGCGCAGTATCGCTACGCAAAGGACTACTACCGGTATGCAAGCGAACTCATTCAAGCTATAGGCGAAAGGAGCAAAGGTGCCTAAGGTAGACAACGCCATAATAATGGCGGCCGGCACGTCGAGCCGGTTTGCGCCCCTCTCGTACGAGCGGCACAAGGGGCTTACCGTCGTGCGCGGCGAGGTGCTCATAGAGCGCCAGATTGCCCAGCTGCTCGAAGCGGGCGTGCCGGACGTGTACATAGTTACCGGCTACAAGGCGGAGCAGTTTTCGTATTTGGCAGACAAGTACGGCGTCCAGCTGGTCCACAACCCAGACTACCTAACCAGGAACAACAACGGCTCCATCTGGGCCGTGCGCAACATTATGCGCAACAGCTACCTGTGCTCGGCCGACAACTACTTTGCGCAAAACCCGTTTGAGGCGCAGGTGGATGGCGCCTACTACGCGGCCGAGTACGCATACGGGCAGACCGCCGAGTGGTGCATGACGGAGGATGCCGACGGCTTTGTTGACTCCGTAACGATAGGCGGCAGCGACGCGTGGTACATGATGGGCCATGCGTTTTGGGACGAGGCGTACACGCGGCAGTTCTTGTCCATACTGCAGAACGAGTACGATTTGCCCCAAACCACCCAGAAGCTCTGGGAAAACATTTACATGGAGCACCTGGACGTGCTCAAGATGCGCATACGAAAGTACGAGCCAGGCGTTATTACCGAGTTCGACACGCTCGACGAGCTGCGGCTCTTTGACCCGAGCTACGTGGACAACACGCGCTCGGAGATGGTAAGGCGCGTCGCCGCCGAGCTCGGGGTTCCCGAGCGCGAAATTGTTGATTGTACCCCGCTTAAAGACAACACCAACGAGGCAGCGGGGTTCGAGTTTAGGTGCAAGGGAACAAAATATTGCGTTCTGTATGCAAACGGCGTTTTGCAAAAGGTTACCGATTAGGGAGGGAACAAGCATGGCAGAGCTGGTTAGGGAGATTGAGGAGGCGGACATTCCGCAGCTCCACGACCTTATGGGGATTGTCTTCGACGACCCTGATTGGACGGCGATCGAGCGCCTTGGCGGCATGACAAACCATTCGTACAAGGTCACTCGCGCGGATGGCCAGGAGTACCTGGCGCGTATTCCGGGCGACGGAACCGAGGAGCTCATAAACCGCGCGGACGAGCGCAAGAGCACCGAGCTCGCGTGCGAGCTGGACATAGACTCCGAGCTTCTGTACTTTGGCGACGACGGCCGCAAGGTCATGCGCTTTATTGCCGACCCGCAGCCCATGACGGAGGAGGTCATGCGCCGCCCGGACATCATTGGGCAGGCGGCGGCAATCTTCCGCAGGCTTCACACCTGCGGCAAGGACACCGGGGTGCGCTTTGAGGTGTTTGAGATGGCCGAGCTTTACGAAAAGATTATTCGTGACGGCGGCGTTGCGTTCTACGACGACTACGACGAGGTAAAGGCCACGGTAATGGCCATAAAGTCCGCGGTCGACGCGGACGGCCAGGCCCCCAAGGTGCCGTGCCACAACGACTCGCTCGTGGGCAATTGGGTGCTTGGCGGCGACGGCCGGCTCTGGCTCATAGACTGGGAGTACTCCGGCATGAACGAGGCCATGTGGGACCTCTCGTGCGTCTCCATCGAGATGGACTACGACGGTACGTGCGACGACCTGCTGCTTTCCGAGTACTACGGGCGCCCCGCGACGGTGGGCCAGAAGAAGCGCTTTGTTGCCGCCAAGCTCTACGTGGACTACCTCTGGACACTGTGGGGCCTTACGCGCGTGCCCTTTGACGGCGACTTTATGCAGGAGTACGCCGACGGCCGCTACGAGCGCCTTAAGCGCAACATCGAGGCATACAAAGAGCTTGGATAGGAGGAGCCATGCTTTCAGGAATTATCGCCGGCTTTACCTGGGCGTGCGAGACCATAATACTGGGCATCGCGCTGGCCATGACGCCGTTTGTGAGCACGGAGCAGGCAGTCTTTTTGGCGCCGTTCGTAAGCACGTTTGTCCACGACGCGTTTTCTGCCATCTGGGCATGCATCTACAACGGCGTGCGCGGAAACCTGCCCAACGTAATTGCGGCGCTCAAGACGCGCAGCGGCAAGTTTGTTGCCCTCGCCGCCGTTATTGGCGGGCCCGTTGGCATGACGGGCTACGTGCTGTCCGTTGCGAACATGGGCGCCTCCATAGGCGCCGTGGCAAGCGCCATATTCCCCGCCATTGGCGCGGCGCTTGCGTACTTTTTCCTTAAGGAGGAGATGCAGTGGTACCGCTGGGTGCTGCTGGTAATTACGCTGCTTGGCGTGTACGGCCTTAGCTATTCGCCAGAGATCAACATCACCAACTTCTGGCTCGGCTTTGCCGGCTCGCTCATGTGCTCGTTTGGCTGGGGAATCGAGGCGGTGATAATTGCCAAGTGCGTGCAGGACGACGCCGTTACCGACGAGATTGCGCTGCAGATCCGCCAGACCACGTCTGCCCTGGTGTACGGCATCGTGGTGCTGCCCATTCTGGGCGGCTGGCCGCTTACAGTCTCGCTGTTCAACTTCCAGGAAACGGGCACGCTTATTCCCACCATCGCGCTTGCGGCGCTGTTTGCCACGGTTTCCTACCTCTTCTACTACCGCGCCATCTCGCAGATAGGCGCCTCCAAGGCAATGGCGCTCAACGTTACCTACTCCGCCTGGGCGGTTGTTATCTCGGTGGTTGTCCTGCAGGACTTTAGCCTGCTTAACCCAGTTACCATCCTGTGCACCGTGGTTGTGCTTCTGTGCGGCGTCCTTGCGGCTGCCGACTACAAGGAGCTGTTTGGCAAGCGGGGAGCGTAAGGCTGGCGGGACAAGTGGGACGGGGGCGTTTGCCCTGTTCCCCCTTACGGACAAAGGGGATGGGGCGTTTGTCCGAGGGGAAGGATGAGCGCCCCGTGCCCTGTTCCACACACCGCGGCAAGATGGAACGCAAGACACGTCCCCTGTTCCACGGACAAAAGGGACGGGGACAAAAGGGACGGGGCGTTTGTCCGAACGGCCCACCCCCCCCTTGTCCCGGAAGCACCCCTATTCGTGGTCCTCCACGTAAGCGGTGCCTGCGCTGGTTAGGCGGAAGGTCTTGCGCGAGCGTTCGCCGTCGCCAAGGCGCGCCAGCTGCTCCACAAGGGGCATCTTTGCCTTTACGGCGTTGGTAAGAACGATGGAAATGGAGCTAACCTTTACGTCAATCGACTTAAGGAGCTTGTTTACCTCGGATGCCTTCCAGGACTCACAGCCGTCTTGGGTCTGGAGCCAGTAGCCGGCAACGGCTGCCTTCTGCGCGCCCGTTTTGGGACTCACGGCCGCGTAGAGCTCGGTAAACGTGGAGGGTGCGGACGTCTTGGACGCGGGTTCTAGCGCGGGCTCGGGCGCGGGGCTGGCTTCGTCCTGGGGCGTGTTTACAAGAACGACGTCTTTGTTGTCCTGAGCCGCGTACTCCAAAAACCACGCGGCAACGCGCATACGTTCCTGCGACGTAAGATTGCTAGTAATGCTTGCGATTTGCTGCATTGCGCTGAACTCTTGCTCAAAAGACTGCTGCATGTTTATATCCTTGACCTCTAAATGCAACTAATTTAATACATATTATACTAATTTAAATAGGTGGAACCGCAAAGAATGAACAGAGAATGTATTGAGGTAGGGTGCCGCCAGGGGATACCCCCATCGGGTACATCGCGGGTGGGCCATTCCTTAATGAGGGAACCTATCCGCGATGTACCCGAAGGGGAGTATCCCCTGGCGGCACCCCGGAGGCGCGCTCACCGCAAGGTACTCTCTGCTACACTGGGTAGACACGAGGGAGGCGCCGCATGGCAAGCGTTAAGAGGAACTTTATTTATAACTCTGCGTATCAGCTGCTTGTGGCTGTGGCGCCGCTTGTTACCACACCGTACCTCTCGCGCGTAATTGGCACGGCGGGCAACGGCGTGTTTACCTACACCCAGTCCATAACCAACTACTTTGTGCTGGTGGCCGTAATGGGCATGACCAATTACGGCGTTCGAACGATTGCCGAACATGCCAAGGATCGCGAGGAGCGCTCGCGCGTGTTCTGGGAGGCATTTTGCATGCAGGCGCTCATAGGCGCGGTGGTTCTTGTTGCCTACGTGTGCTACGCCGTGGTGTGGGGGCAGCAATACCTGCCGCTTTGGGCGTTGTGGGGCATGTGGGTGCTGGGCTCGGTACTCGACGTTACCTGGCTTTTGTGGGGAATGCAGGTGTTTCGCATTCCCACCATCCGCAACTTTTGCACTAGGCTGGCCTCTATTGCCGCCATATTCGTGCTGGTGCGTGGCCCCGAGGACGTGTGGGGCTACGTTGCCGCCATTGCCGGCGCTTTTTTGGCAAACGCCCTTCTAGTGTGGCCGGTGGTGCGAAGATACGTGGATTGGGTGCGGCCTACCTGGAAGGGAATGGTTTCTCATCTGGTGCCCAACCTGGTGCTGTTCGTGCCGGTTATTGCTACGAGCCTTTATCTTATTATGGACAAGGTTATGCTTGGCTCTATGGCCGGCATGGACCAGACGGGTCTCTACGACTACGCCGAAAAGGTCTCCAAGATGCCGATGTCGGTAATAACCGCGCTCGGGGCGGTGGTCCTGCCCAAGATGAGCACCATAATTGCCGAGGGCCGCAACGAAGAGGCGCGCTCGCTCGTGGTGGTTACCATGTGGTTTATGCTGGCCTGTGCGTTGGCCTTGTCTTTTGGCATCGCTGCCGTGGCCCCGGAGTTTGCACCCGTTTTCTTTGGCGACGGATACGACGGCTGCATACCGCTCTTGCGTGTTCTTTGCGTTATAGTGCCCCTTATTTGCGCTACCAACGTTATGGGCGTGCAGTGGCTGCTGCCCACAAAGCACGACGGCCTGTTTACGGCGTCGGTGGCAACGGGTGCGGTAATAAACGTAGCCGTAAACCTCTTTGCCATCCCAGTAGCCGGGGCCATGGGTGCGGCTATTGCCACGGTAGCCGCAGAGGTAGCGGTAATGGTGTTTCAGGCTTGTGCCGTGCGCAAACAGCTGCCTCTGTTTTCGTTCGTGCGCGGGATGCTTCCGTACGTGGTCATTGGCGCAGTAATGTTTGCCTGCATTCGCCTGCTTGCCGGGGTGTTGGGACCGTCTGCGGCCACACTGGGTGGACTGCTTTGCGAGGTGGCGCTTGGAGGCGTTGTGTACCTCGTGCTTTCGTACACCTGGTGCTGGGCTACCAAGAGCGAGGAGCTCAAACGCGTGCTGCCGCGCCTGGCCAGGTGGTAAACCGCAAATAGGGGACAGGTTGCCTGCTTTGAGTGCGTTTGGCGCTGCGACCGGCCGCCCGGATGCACGCACGTGCGTGGCGTCGAGCCCGACTGCACGCTGCGACGTGCGTTTCGCCCGCGACCGGCCGCACAGATGCACGCGGCTGCGTGGCGTCGGGCCGACTACACGCAATTACGTGCGTTTCCGGCACGATGAGCCGTCCAAATGCACGCGGATGCGTGCCGTGGACGTCGACTGCACGCAACGACGTGCGTTTCGCCCGCGATCGGCCGCCCAGATGCACGCGGCTGCGTGGCGTCGAGCCGACTGCACGCAATTACGTGCATTTCCGGCACGATGAGCCGTCCAAATGCGCGCGGCTGCGTGGCGTCGAGCCGACTGCACGCAGCGACGTGCGTTTCGCCCGCGACCGGCCGCCCAGATGCACGCACGTGTGTGGCGTCGAGCCTGACTGCACGCGGAAAGCGACGTTTTGATAAGAAGCCGCGCTGCTCGCCTAGTCCAAACGGCGCCAGTTGCGCAGGTCAAAGATGTTGTCGTGAACGGTGTACCACGGTGCGTCCGAGGTGTCGAACACGGCTCTATAGCCGTTGGCGGTTCGCCATAGGCCCGACGCGGTAACAACCTGCTCGCCAGACTTCAACTTGCTGTTTATGGGCTTTCCTGTAAACGGGTTTTTGGGATTCTCAAATAGCCCCTGCATGGCAAGCGTGGGCGTGTCGGCGTTGGTCATAAACTCGTTGGAGGTCCTAAAGCCGTGGGCATCAAAGTCCTTGACCATAAACAGGGGGTTAACCATCTCCACGTCCAGGTAGTTGTCGATGGTCTGACCCTCAAACTGCTTGAGGTCTCGACCGTGGTCCGACGCTATTATTATGCGCGTGTTGTCGTAGACGCCCTGCTCGCGCATCCAGTCGAACCAACGGGCAAGCTGCAGGCACATGGATGCGTTTGCCTGGTAGTGGGTGTATTGGTAGTTGTTGGCTACTTGCATGGTTTTTCCGTCGTGCACGCGTACCGTGGGTCCGGTAATCTCTTTTTTTATTTTTGCCGCAGGTTCGTAGTCGGGAAGATTCAAAAAGCCTGGATCGTGAGTTGCGGCGTTGCCAAGTACGAGGAAGGTGTTACCCGTTTCCTGCGTGCTGGATATAACCGGCAGCATGTGGAGCGCGGACCATTCCTCCATAAACAGGGGGTATGGCGCAAATCTTCCCGTTGGGCTGTTGTAATTGCCTCCGTCGTAAATGGGAATCTGCAGCAGCCGGGGTGCCACCCTAAAGAGCCCAAAGTACACAAAGTTGCGTTTGTTTATTATCGGCGGTATGCCGTACTCCTTGTTTACGATGTTTCGGTATGCGCCAGTAAGGTTGTAGGCGCTGGTGTTTTGCATGCCGTCGTAGAGCGAGAGGTCCGAGTAGTAGTTGTACTTTGCATACGGAGGGTTTACGACGGTGGTCTTGTAGTCTGCCTTGGAAAACAGCGTTGGCATTACAAGCAGCGCCTCGTCGTGCTTTTTTACCAAGGGTTCGGTGTTTCGCTCGTTCATTCTTTCTGGCGTGTACTCGTATCCGCCATAGAGTCCAGGGGTTCCAAAGTTGGTGGACGGCCCAAACGAGAGGGTGTTGGGATAGTAGGTAAAGCCGTCATACTTGGCCTCGAGCTCGGGGCGCTCGTCAAAGATGTACGGCAGCATGCCAGAGAGCGCGCGATCCATAAACAGCACCACCACGTTTGTGCCTTCGCGAGAAAGCGAGAGGATCTGCTTGGGCGTGCCGTCTGGGGCAAACAGCCCGTTGGAAGTCTCTCTCTTCGATGCAACGTAGCTGTCTATTTTGCCGCGCGCGTCTACGAGGCTTGGTACGCTAAGGGCAACAAGTGCAATTACCAGCACCCCCAGCGCGGGAGCGACCAAACGGTTGGCCTTGCGCCACAGCACGATGAGCACAGCCACTACGGCAACAAGGACACCGAGGTTTAGGAATATGTCGGGCAGTTCCAAATAGACGTTTCCGTCGTAGGTGAGCTCGGAGGTAATGGTCCCGAACTCGGGCTTAAACGCAAAGTAGCCCACAAGCGCCATTCCGCACAGGCACCACATAACAAGCGCCATCTTGCGTCTGGCGGACTGGCTGGAGAGTAGGAAGTAGACGCCAAGCCACACAACCAAAAGGCCAAACCACACGCAAAAGGAGTGCACGACGTGCGAGAGGGGGTCTACGTAGTCAAAGACGTCTACAAACTCGGTGGGGGAGTCGCCAACAAGTGCCGCGGGAACGAGCAGGCCCATTAGGACGGCGAGCAGTGCCGCGCCAAGGAAAAACTGCACGATGGTGGCCCTGCGCTCGCGCGTGGCGGCGGCGCGCTGCGCGGCAGGTGTTGCTTCGGGTTCTTGCTGCGGTTGGCTCGCCTCGCGCTTGCTGGACAGGTGCTTCATTACCACGTTTTTACCCAGGCTAAACAGCTGATTGCACGTCCAGTAGAACACCAGGCCAGAGGGGCTGTCGTACAAAAGCATCAAAAACAGCCCGGCCAAAAGGTACGCCTGGAGCTTGTCGCGCAGGGGAAGCCCGCGGGTGTACACATACGTTGAGCCGCAGTTTATGGCCGTCATTACTATGGGCATAACGTTTATGGCAAGGCCACCAATGTTGAGCAGGGCGTCGGGGGCGCCGAGGTTGGAAAGAAAGAGAAACGGCGTTTCCTGCAACAGCGAAAGGTTGGAGAGGTAGCTGTAGGCAGCCATAAAAAATGGTATTTGCAACAGCAGCGGAAGCGAGCCTACAAGGGCGTTTATGGGCCTATACCCCTGCTCGGCGTAGTAGGTAGAGAGCATCATGTACTGCTCGTCGCCCTTAAAGTGACGCTTTATGTGAGAAACCCAACGCTCCATGGAGCGCTGCTTTTTGCGCTCGCGGTCCTGCGCCTCGTCGGCCATGCGATACAGTGGCAGGCAGAGTATGTTTACCACCAGGCTCACACCTATTATGGATACGCCAATGTTGCCGCTCAGGTTGTACATTATGGAAAAGGCGAGCTCGATAACGTAGATAATCGGCTGAACCACTATGTCGAAGAGTATGGAAAGCATTCACGCACATCCTTAGGCTGCGGAGTCTGCGGCTGGGATCTCCAAGCAAATAAGTTTAGACGAGCGTGTGACGTGCATTGGTGGAAACTGAAGACGGCTTGAAAACGACAAATAGGGGATAGGGTGTGTTGCGAGGTCGTCAAGAGCGCCTTGCACTTAGGGGATATCTCCAACGCCATAAACTAGACCGTGGGAGTGCGACTGAGGGAATCCCCTCCAGTTCCGCAGTGCTCGTAGCTGCGACGGGCACGCGGGGAACTGGAGGGAAGATCCCCTTAGTCGCACTCACCAAAGGGCGGCGGGATATCTCTTCAAGGCACCTTCCGCCAGGGACTTTCGGGCAACTAGGTACGTTTTTTCGTCCCCTGCCTACATTTTGCATACGCTTTCGCGCATCCTGCGGTTTTGCGTGTAATTTTGCGTGGTTGTCAATAAAGCGCCATTGTTGCGCCCTTCCGTGCGGTGCCCCTAACGTGGGCAAACGCCTAAAGCCGAGCAAATGCTGCGATATATACGTAACCCAGCTGCAACCTAGGTCCAAAAAATAGCAGGTAGATGGCGCATAGACACCTAGTCTTGTGTACACGTTGCACGGGAAGGGGTCTTATGGCAGAGCATTTTTGCAAGGTGCGCGTTAGCGCAAGGCGTCGCGGTGCAGTTGTGGTACTGCTTCTGACCCTGGTGGTGGCCGGGGTTGCGGTGGCGCTGCTGCTGGGATGGGGCGATCCACGGGCTCGCAAGGGCTATTACGAGGGAAAGACGCCCGACGAGATTCGCGAGGATCTGGACAGCCAGGTGGATTGGTACGCAATGGAAATTAGCGTGGCCAGCACCATGCAGGTGGAGGAGGGCCAGACGCGCGTGGAGGCGCGCCTGGAAAACGTGCCAAACAATCACTGCGATCAAAAGGTACGCATGTATCCAACGGGTCATCCCGAGGACGTGCTGTATCAGAGCGGGGCCATTGCCCCGGGTGAGTACGTGCAGTACGTGGACCTAGCGTACGCATTGCCCAAGGGGACTCACGACGTAACGGTGGAGTTCCAGGGATACGAGCGCACGCCCACGCTCGTATCGGACGAGGGTGCGCTGTTGGGTCACAACCGTTTTGGGGCAAGCGCTGCGGCACAGGTGGCCATAAACGTTGTGGGTAGCGACACCTAAGGAGGTGGCCAAGAAACGGAGACAAGGCAATGGCGCATGGGTCGTTTGATGCTGTAAGAGTCGCAGAGGGGCAGACGCGCAGCACACAGGATGAGCTGCGCTCGGGTTGTACGCAAGTGCGTGGAAAGGAGCGGAATATGACAAACGCAATGGCAAAGGCAAGAGGTGTGGGCAGGCTGGCCATTACGGCAGGGCTGGGCTTAGCCTTGGCGGCGGGGCCGTATGCTGTGGCATATGCGGAGCCTGGTGCGGCAAATACCCCCGTGGAGGGCGAGTATGCCAGTCCTTCGTACAGAAGTCAGGTTAACGGAGAGTCTACGGGTGATACCAAGCTATACGTAATTGGGACGCAGGACAACCTAACCACGAGCGAGGCCGCGGCGGACGAAAACATAAAGGTCTCCATTCCTGTTGCCATCCATTACGTGGCGGATTCTGAGGGTAACCTAACGGGTCCGTCCGACAACATGGTTAAGTTTGTAAACCACACCAAGTTGGGATCGGTCCACGTATCGGGTATTGCGGTGGAAAACGCCGGAGACGCCCGCATTGCTCCCGACGCAGACAACCTAGAGGACGATCAGATGAGCTTCTTTGTGCGTCCTGTTGCAGGCATGTCTGACGAGGCGGGATCCACCTTCGTGCCCACCGAACTGCCAGAGGGAACCCCGGCAACGCAGCGTGACCAGCTGGGCAACTATGCCAGCAACGCGCATGGTGCGGAGCAGAGTCCGGCGAACAAGAACGACTGGAACATAGCGCAAAAGCATGGTGCTCTGGCGCTCAATAACCTAACTGGCAGGATAGGCGGCTTTAAAAAGATAGACCCCTCAACCGACTACCGTGTGGGAGCCATCCACTGGACGGTGCGCGCAGGCACCAGGAGCCAGGCAGACAAGCGCGACGCATCGGTAACCATACACTACAACAGCAACAACGGCTCAAACGTTGGATGCGTGCCGGTGGAGGACCAGACCGTAGAGGTGCTGCAATCTTCGCAGCTGCCAAACGTGCAGATAAACGATGCTGGCATGGACACCGCACTGGCACGGGGCGCAAGCGACGTTACACCGCCGAATCCCGTATTGCAGGCCGACGGCTCAAGTGTTTCGTACGGGTTCGTGGGCTGGAACACGCAGGCCAACGGAAGCGGAACGTTTGTGAGCAAGGTGTCCGACCTCGGCAGCGCGCAGGACCTGGCAGGTACGGTGCAGGAGGTCTATGCAATCTACGAGGCGTTATAGCAAGCCAGTGGTCGGTTTATGGTGGCACGCTGCGGCGTGGCGTGCCACCACACCCGTAGGGGAGGAGGGCGTATGCGTGGACGATGTGCAAGGGCGTGCGTAATGGTTGCCGTTGTATGGGTATGTGCCCTGCTGGTGCCGGCGGCCGCACAGGCACAGGGGACAGAAGATGGCTGTGCGCAGGGATCGACTGCCCTGCTCGTTCGATTCGAAGGCACGGGGCAATCCAGGCAGAGTGCGCCCGAGCAAACGGAAGAAGTCGGATGGACGCAGAAACCAGATTTGGACGGGAATGCGGATGGTGCAAGCCAGCTAGTGCATGATGCCGGAAAAAGGCTGGGACCTGCCCAAAACAGTGCCGAGGCTCTGGCTCGCACAGGCGACACGACAGATGCAAGGCCTGCGGTGTGCATATGCTTTGCAGCTGCCCTGTTGGTGGTTGCGGGCTGTGCGTTGCGGCATCGCTCACGGAGCAAGCGGGCCCGTAGTCGCAAGCGGAGCTTATGCTTATATGTATGTGTGGCAGTTGTTGCAGGCGTGGCGCCAAGCGTTGTGGCGGCGGCCGTTCCAAATGTGCAGATCCTTGCTGCTACTGCGTTTGCATTCGAGCTGGGGGCAGATGGACCGTTGGCTGGCGCTTCGGTTGCGGGGCAAGATGGCGTGTCCAGCGAGCTTTCGAGTTCCGAAGACCACATGTCGCAGGCGTCAGATCCAGTTGAGGATTTGGACTTTTCGAGCAGACGGCTAGTGGTCGCAATGGAAAGCCAGCCTCCCGTGGGCAAGGTCTTGTCGTGCTTCGAAAACATATGGTTGTTGTCGTTCGATTCCGAGCAAGAGGCAGCGCGGGCTTTCGAAGACCTGCGCGACCAGGCGGAGTTTGAGGCACCGGATCAGTTGGTGGTCGTTGCGCAGGATTCGGGTGCAAACAAAGATGAGGGCAATCGAAAGCCAGAAGCACAAGCCGGAGCAGACACCTTACAAAACGGTGCAAATACGTCCGTGCATATAACCGAGGCCATCGATGCTCCCGTTGGCCCCCAAGCAAATCTGGAGGCGCTGGCAGAGCAAAACGCACTCTGGCCCAATGCCGTGGCGCTGGTAGACACAGGTGTGAGCGGCTTGGAGGAACACGTTGTAGAACGAAGAAGCGTAATAGGTCCAAATGTAGAGGACAACAACGGGCACGGCACGCGTATGGCCCAGGTAATGCGGGAAGTTGATCCCAACGTGCAGATTGTTTCCATTAAGGCGGCAGACGAGCAGGGCAAAGCCACCGCCGCAAGCGTGTATGCTGCCGTGCAGATGGCCATAGCCATGGGGGTAAAGGTCGTAAACCTCTCGCTTTACGCGCCAGCAACGGCGGGTAACGCCGCAGTAGAGCAGGCCATTCGCAATGCCCATGCTGCGGGGATAGCCGTTGTGGGGGCGGCGGGAAACGATGGCAAGGATGCCAAGTGGTATGTGCCGGGGCGTGTGGGGGAGGCCGTGGTAGTTGGATCTTGTGACGAGCGGGGAGACCGTTTGCAGGACTCGAACTTCGGCGATTCCGTGGACCTCTACGTGCCGTCTGCAGCAACCTCTGTGGCTGCAGCCAAGGTATCCGCACTGCTGCGGGCGCATGGAGCCGCTGGCCAGGATCCGTTGGAAACACTGGCAAGTCTGCCGCGCGCTTTTCTGGGCTTCCTGGACCAAGAAGCCCAGGACCCTACCGACGACGATGCTCAGAACACTTCCATGGGACAAGATTGCCAGACGGGAAGAGACGCATCGTCTTCCCTAACGGAAACAGCCGTGGATGCTGTGTCGGACGAGCCGTTTTTGGTTGCCGCGGGCAACAGCTCCGTTTCTATGCGGGCCGAATGGAGGAGGCATGGAATTGGAGACGATCCGTGGAAGGTTGGGGGCGGCCAAGACTCTGGCGGGGGAGATACCTACTGGTACCAGAACGTACAGTTTAAACTCAACAACAACGATGGTGTGGATGGCGGCATCTCGTACGTGGGCTTTCTTCAGAGTCTAGGAGCCTCTGCTACGGCGTCCAATGGTGCCAGCTGTGGCACGGGTGGTCAGCGACGTGCAATGGAAGACATAAGGATTTGGCTTACGGGGACCATTGCAAAATGCTACAACGTAAACTACACCGTCCTTATGGCAAACGGGCGAGAGTATTATCCTCAGAGCAATACAACTTGCTCGGATGTAGTTAAAAGCTACTACGGCTGGAGTGGCTTTCGTGGCAAAACGTTTTCCGCCTCAAACGGTGCGTGGTCCCACGGTGACAAGCACGATGCGTTTTCGTATGTTGCCATAGCGCCAGATGGATCGAGGTCAACCATTTCTGCGGCAAAGAACCAGCTAACAGGCGGAGAGGTGCCCATTCGCAAGATTAGCGTATCGCTTAGCAAGAAGTCGTATACGCATCGCGTTTTGGTGCGCTACCAAAACGCGGATGGCAGTTGGGGAGGATATGGCGTGGCACGGACGGGCAGCTATGCCTATACCGCAACCGTTCCCGCGTGGAGCCGTGCGCAGGACGCAACGTATGCTGCGGCGAGCATGGCGGCATATACGGCAAGCTATGCCAACAAGGATGTTAACGTGTCGGTATCCCGACGCACTGCCACCAACACCATTCGCGTGCGCTATCAGAATGCGGACGGCAGCTGGACCGGATGGTCCAACGCGAGCTCGGGTGCCAACTACGTGGGGCAGGTGCGCAGCTGGTCGCGGGCTGCCGATGCCACGTACGAGGCTGCGAGCGCGTCCATTACGGGGACGGCTTCCAACCAGACCAAGGACGTGAGTGTGTATCGCAAGTCCTACAAGGTGGCGTTTGATGCAAACGGCGCCACGCAGGGAAGCATGCAACCAGAGACCTATTTGGTCGAGCAGCAAAAGGAGCTGCCCTCTGGGAGCTATGCGCGTGACGGCTTTTTGTTTGTAGGCTGGAACACCAAGGCCAATGGCACTGGTACGTCCTACGCCGACGGTGCGTCGCTAAAGGATGTGGCTGCGGCTGGGCAGACGCTTACGCTCTATGCGCAGTGGACGGCGGTGCAAATGCGAATCTTGGTGCCGACGGCGCTCCATTACGTTGCCCAGGAAAACGGAGTGGCGCGTGGGCCCGACGACGGCGTGGCAAGAATAGAAAATCGCGGTAACGTGGACGTACGCGTGGAGGACGTTCGCACGGAGGTGTACGAGCCCTACGATGCGCAGCTTGGATTCGAGCTGGAACGGGACGGCCCCCTGGCACCTGGCGACTCGGTTGGGCTCAAGAACGTGCGTGGTACGGTTGGCCAGTCGTTTGCGGAAGAGCAGGAGGTGGGGTGCATCCATTGGCTCTTTGCCCCGCAGCTGTAGGGAAGATACGTGAAAGGGCACGACGATTTAGTGACCTCTCAAGAGGGGTGCTCCCCAACGCCATTTAGCTAAGGGCCCGGGGGCGCTGTGCACATTGGGGATACTCCCCATCGGGTACATCGCGAGCAGGGCTTCCGTTGGAGTCCGGCTCATCCGCGATGTACCCGCAGGGGAGTATCCCCTATGTGCACAGCGCTAACTTAATGGCGGTGGGTACTCCCCCTTGATAGGTTGAGCGCACGCCCCTAAACAAAAGCCCCATCCACGAGGCGCCATGGAAAGCAGCCGCGCGCAGTTCCGCAGAGAAGCGAGGACTGTCTGAGCACGGCGCTTGTCCATGGCGCCTCGTGGTTTCGGCCTCTGTTCAGGGGCGGGGGAGAGCGAGGCTCGGCCTAATGCTTGGCCTCGAAGTCCTTCATAAAGTCGACGAGCGCCTGTACGCCCTCAACGGGCATGGCGTTGTAGATGCTGGCGCGCATGCCGCCCACGGACCTGTGGCCCTTGAGGTTCTCCAGGCCAGCTGCCTTGGACTCCTTAACAAACTCGGCATCCAGGTTGGCATCGCCGGTAACAAACGGAACGTTCATGAGCGAGCGGTCCTCGGCACGTACGGTGCCCTTAAACAGCTCGGACTCGTCCAGGAAGTCGTAGAGAATCTTGGCCTTGGCCTCGTTGATCTCCTTCATGGCTGCAAGGCCGCCCTTGCCCTTGAGCCACTTGAACACCTTGCCGCACACGTAGATGGACCAGCAGTTGGGTGTGTTGTACATGGAGCCGGCATCGGCTTGGGTCTTCCACTGCAGCATGGTGGGAACGTCCGCTATGTCGTCTGTGGCAATAAGGTCCTCGCGAATTACGGAGATTACCAGGCCTGCGGGTCCAACGTTCTTTTGCACGCCACCGTAAATTACGCCGTACTTCTGCACGTCGTGGGGCTGGCTCAGGAACATGGAGCTTACGTCGCTTACGAGCAGCTTGCCCTTGGTGTTGGGAAGCTCGTGGTAAACGGTGCCGTAGATGGTGTTGTTCTCGCAAATGTACACATAGTCTGCGTCGTCGCGAATGGCGAGGTCGGAGCAGTCGGGAATATAGGAGAAGGTCTCGTCGGCGCTGCTTGCAACGGCCTGCGCATCAATAAAGCGGCCAGCCTCCTGGAAGGCCTTCTTTGCCCACATGCCAGTAATAATGTAGTCGGCCTTCTTGTTTGCTCCGGGAAGATTGCAGATGTTAAGGGGAATGGCGGCAAACTGCTGGGATGCGCCACCCTGCAGGAAGAGTACCTTGTAGTTGCTGGGGATACCCATAAGGTCGCGAAGGTCTGCCTCTGCATCGTCAATGATCTTTTGGAACATGGCTGAGCGGTGGCTCATCTCCATTACGCTCATGCCGCAGCCGCGATAGTCGAGCGTCTCTTCGGCGCACTCGCGCAGGACGTCCTCGGGCAGCACTGCCGGGCCGGCGGAGAAGTTGTAGACTCTGCTCATAACATTGCCTTTCTCGTGGTTCCTTGTCGCACATACACATACGGTGTGACCGCGCAACACAGAATAGCCCACTGGTATAAATGTGTACGCATTGCTTGCAAAAACCACAAGTAGGGAACAAGACGGAAACGTGACAGAGCGGCCTTGCAACGAAGGGGCGCCCCTTCGTTGCAAGGCCAACGCGCCGGAGAGGACACATTGCCTGAACCGTGTTTGTAGCCCACGGAGTGGCCCACTTGCTTTAAACTGCTTGTTGAGCAACGTTTAGGAGGGCAAATGAGAGGCAAACCTAACATCGCGTTACGCATTCTTGCGGTTGCGGGCATTGTTGTGGTGGCCTACGCAATTATTCTTTGCATAAGCGCGTCGCATCTTCTGGGTACTGTGGAGAGCCTTAGCGCAAAGGCAACCACCTGTCAACAACAGATGGACGAGGGCAACATTACCGAGGCCGTAACGTCGCTTAGGAACATGGCCAAGGACTGCGAGTCGCTTAAGAGCGAGGCGGACATGCCGCAGTGGCAAATAGCCAGCGTTCTGCCTGTAATTGGCGACGACGTGCGCTGCGCGCGCGGTCTGGCCACCATTGGGGATTCGCTTTCCAACGATGCGCTCATTCCTGTGCTCAAGGAGGCGGACGACCTAGGTATTCTGGACCAAGAGAACATCGATGCCCTAAACGGCCTTATTGGCAGCGTGGGCCAGGACGTAACGGGCACCGGCAACGGGACCGGTTCCAGCTCCGATGCACAGAAGCTTAACGACAGCCTTACCCTCATAGGTACCCTTGTTACCATGTTTACCGAAAAATCCGCCGACGTGGACGAGCTTATGGCCTCTCTTACCAAGGCGCGTACCGTGCTGGACGAGTGCCGCCACATTGCCGACACGCTGCCAGAATCGCACTTTGAGCAGCTTAAGAAGGCAGCGAGCCAGGTAAAGACGTTCTTGGACGATGCCGACGACACCCTGGATGGCATAGAGGCGTTTATTGCCGAGGTTAATTCGGGCATAAGCTCGCTGTTTTCGGGCGTCTCCGCTGCCCCGGCAGCCTAGCGGAAAACCCATGATGGCGAACCGTGCTCATGGGAAAGCCTGGAAGGATGGAGCTTGGGAGAGGCTTTAGAAAACAGTGCGGTCTCATTTCTTTCGTGCGTGCTTTGTGCTAAGCTCACGCATCGCGTTGCGCTCGATTAGAATGGAACCCAAACATAGTATGCAATGCGAGCGCGCGAGGAGGTGACCGTTATGGCAGATATAGGAATTCAACTAAACGGCACTATGCTGCAGGGATTCTCTTGGAATCTGCCCCCCGACGGGCAACATTGGCGTCGCTTGGCTCGACTTGCTCCGCGTTTGGCGGAGGAAGGCTTTACCTCGGTCTGGATGCCACCGGCATACAAGGGCACGGGAGGCAACAACGACGTAGGCTATGGCGTGTACGACCTGTGGGACCTGGGAGAATTTGACCAACGTGGCAGCGTGGCCACAAAGTACGGCACGCGCAAAGAATACCAGACGGCCGTAAACGCCCTGCGTGAGGCGGGCATAAACGTACTGGCGGACATCGTTCTTAACCATCGCCTGGGTGCGGACGGCACGCAGCGCGTAATGGCCACCGAGGTGGCCCGCGACAACCGCAACTACGCGCTGGACGAGCCGAAGCCAAACCCCAGGCCCATTACGGCCTACACCGTTTACAACTTTCCTGGCAGAGGCGGAGCCCTGGACGACTTTACCTGGAACTATCACATGTTTAAGGCCGTGGACTACGACCTCTCGCACGAGCGCGAGGGCATTTTCCTGCTTGAGGGCAAAAAGTGGGACGAGGACGTGGACCACGAAAACGGAAACTTTGACTACCTTATGGGCGCGGATGTGGACCTGCACGACGAGCGGGTGTACGCGCAGCTTGTAAAGTGGGGCTCGTGGTACCTTAACGAGACCGGCGTGGACGGCGTGCGTCTGGACGCCATAAAGCACATGAGTCGCGACTTTTACCTGCGTTGGCTCAACGACATGCGTGTTGCCACGGGCCGTGAGCTCTTTTGCGTAGGCGAGTACTGGCTGGCCGACGTGGGTGCGCTCAAGTACTACTTGGGCGAAGAGAAGGCCATGAGCCTGTTTGACGTGCCACTGCACTTTAAGTTTTTCCACGCGTCTCACGACCGCGCGCGCATAGACTTCAAGCACATTTTGTGCGACACGCTGGTAGATGCGGACCCGGTACACGCGGTAACCTTTGTGGACAATCACGACACCCAGCCCAACCAGGCGCTGGAGTCCACTGTGGAGGCGTGGTTTAAGCCGGTTGCGTACTCGCTCATCCTGCTGCGCGAGGCAGGCTACCCGTGCGTGTTCTTTGCGGACCTCTACGGCCTGCCCAACGACCGCATACCCGCGGTTGCCGAGCTCCCGCTGCTGCTGGAGATCCGTCGTCGCTTTGCCTTTGGGGAACAGGTTGACTCCTTTGACGAGTCCGACCTTGTGGCCTGGCAGCGCAAGGGCGACGATGCCCACGAGATGAGCGGTTGTGTGGTGGTGCTTTCGAGCCGCGATGGCAACGAACAGCCTGTGCAAAAGACACTTGATTTGGGAAAAGAGCACGCTGGCGAGGAGTGGGTCTGCGTTCTTGGAGAAAACCACGGGTCCGTGGAGGTAAACGAGGACGGCGAGGCCACGTTTGTGGTGGGCAACAGCATGATTTCCGTTTTCCTGCACGTGGAGGCCGCTCGCTCGTTGGACAACATACCTATTAACATTTAGCTCGCAAAAGGCGGCGCGTTGGCGGCCTGCCCGCTGGCGCATGACAAAAGGAGGAACCATGGCAACCAAGACCGATGTAGCAAAGGCGCTCTTGTCCATTCGTGCGGTGTTCTTGCGCCCCAACGAGCCCTTTACCTGGGCTAGTGGCATAAAGAGCCCCATCTATTGCGACAACCGCCTTACGCTGAGCTACCCCGAGGTGCGCACGCTCATAGACGAGGCGCTGGCCCAGAAGACCCGCGAGCTGTATCCCGACGTGCAAATGCTCATGGGTACCTCCACGGCGGGCATTGCCCATGCGGCCATTGCGGCGGATCGCCTTGGCATTCCCATGGGATACGTTCGTGGCTCCGCCAAGGACCACGGTCGTCAGAACCAGATTGAGGGTCGCTGCGAGCCGGGTACCAAGGTAGTGGTTATAGAGGACCTTATCTCCACCGGCGGATCCGTGTTGGAGTGCGTGGACCCGCTGCGCGAGGCGGGTGCGGACGTGCTGGGCGTGGTGAGCATCTTTACCTACGGCATGCAGCGCGGTCTTGACCGCCTTGCGGCCGACAACGTGGTAAACACAAGCCTGTGCGACCTGGACACGTTGGTGGACGTGGCCGTGGAGGAGGGCTACATAGAGCCTGAGGACAAGGCACGCCTGCTGCGCTTCCGCGACAACCCGTCCGACGAGAGCTGGATGGCATAGGCAGGCAGACAAGCCAGGCAAGCGGACGCGCGGGGTTGGGATTTTGCCACCCCGCCGCGCCTGTTCGCACACAGGACCGCATTGCACGCGGAAGGGAGAGCGCATGGCGCTTACGGTGGTTTTGGTACGGCACGGCGAGGCAAAGGGCAAGAAGCTCGGTCAGACGGACTTCGAGCGCGAGCTTACCAGCAGGGGCGCCGCGGCGCTCGAGGCGGCGTTTCCGCAAACGTTTGCGCAGGTAAAGCCCACGCAGCAGAGCGAGCTTTGGGTTAGCAGCGCGGTTCGTGCCCGCCAGACGGCAGAGATTGCAAACAAGACGCTGTCCATTAAGAACGTTCGCGAGATGGACTCGTTGTACGATCAGGACAAGGAAGCCTTTGTGGACGAGCTCTCGTGCACGAATGCCGATCTGGTGGTTGTGGTTGGCCACATTCCGTTTATGGAGGACGCCTGCGCCATGCTCACGGGAACTTTTTTGGGCTTTTCCACGGGTGCTGCGGCAGCAATTGAGCTGGGCGACTCCGGTCGCGGCAAGCTGCTGTGGTTTGTGTCGGGGCCAGAGGCTTAGGCATCGGTTTCTGGCGGCATGAGTAGTCACAACAAACAAGGTGGACGCCTCTCTGCGTTGCTGGGGTTCGTAGCAGTGTTTACGTTCCTGCTGGCCTTGGTCATTGCGCTGCTATTTACGCAGCCGGCCATGCGCTCGTTTGTTGCGTCGGCGGGCGTTCCTCTAAACAGGCTTGTGCCAGACATTGTGGTGGACTCCTACGCCAAGGACCCCGAGCAAATTTTGGCGGCATCCAACGAGCAGGGCTTGGCATACGGCTCGCTCAGCGATGGCCAAAAGGTGCTTTATCTGCAGTTCCTGGAAGGGGTCAACGCGCTGCAGGAGGTCTTTGAGGTACGTCATGCCACAAAGGAGGACGTGGAGCCGGCATACCATGCAATGGTGATGGATCATCCCGAGCTCTTTTGGGTGGATGGCTCCACGCGCTACCTGTACTACGAGAGCAGCGACGTGGTGCAGGTTACCCCAGGCTATTGCGTGCCGCTGGACGAGGTGGAGCATATGCGCGGGCAAATAGAGCAGGTGGCGGACGAGTTCATAGGTTCTTTGCCAGCGGACGCAAGTGACTACGACAAGGCCAAGGCTGCTTACGAATACATTATTAACACCACGGACTACGACATAAGCGCAAGTCAGAACCAGAACATCCAAAGCGTGCTCTTGGGCCATGCCTCGGTATGTGCTGGATACGCGAGGGCGTATCAATACCTGCTTATGCGTGCAGGTGTGTTCTGTTCGTTTGTGGAGGGTCGCATTCCCTCGTCGGGCGAGGACCATTCGTGGAACATCGTGCGCATGGACGGGGAGTATACGTACGTGGACGTTACCTGGGGCGACCCAACCTACCCAGGTCTGGAAACCGAAAACATGGGCATATCCTACGATTACCTGGGCCTAACCACCCAAGAGATGCTGCGCGACGACCACGAGTTTTCCGATTTGGACATGTGGCCGGAGTGCGAATCCGTGGACTGTAGCTACTACGCGCGTGAGGGCTTGCTGTTTGACGGCTACGACGAGGTGACGCTTTCTGAGGCATTTTGGAGGCAGGCCAATGCTGGCATTGCGCCCATTGCGTTTAAGTTCTCCGACCAGGGGAGCTACGATCAGGCCTGTGCGAGCATAGGAGCCGGAACGTTTTTGGGAGACGATTTGCGCCAGCGCCTGGCGAGCGCCCAAGACCAAAGCTTTACGTATCAGTATCAGAATTCGGATCAGCTGTACATAATAAAGCTGTTCGTGTAGGGGCGCCCGGCTGCCCAGATGCCCCTGGTGGGGTAGGCGCCCGCATGGAGAGGACAAGAACAAATGCTAAAGATAAACCACGCCATTTTGCATGCCTTCGACTTTGAGACCGGGTCGTGCTCGCTCTCCGAGCACGAGCTGGACATGGACGAAAAGCTCGTAAAGTCGTATGTGCGCCGCCACCTGCGCCGTTGCGTGGCAAGCGACCAAAACATGCATGGCGAGTTTGATCAGAACAGCGGTTTTGCCGAAGAGCTCGAGCTCTATTTGGGGCACCGCACCCACTTTATAGACCTCTCCAAGCAGATTGCGGAGTTCTTTTGGGACACGTTGCGCCGATGCGACGACCTGGTGCAGGCCGACCTTTTGGTGGCGGACTTCGAGGAAACCGCGGAGGCGCCCAAGGACGCAACCGACGAGGAGCTGGAAAAGTCCTTTTCGGGCGAGCCGACGCGTC
This sequence comes from uncultured Coriobacteriaceae bacterium, assembly GCA_902793465.1. Classification (GTDB taxonomy): domain Bacteria; phylum Actinomycetota; class Coriobacteriia; order Coriobacteriales; family Atopobiaceae; genus RUG440. The sequence goes on from CADBDT010000019.1 coordinate 32,638, forward strand.
GCTTTGCGGTAATACTCCTGCCGCGCAGCCAGACGTTTATGCACAGCATAGAGCATCCGTCGGGTGGCGCCTTTAACGAGATAGTGCGTCATGACGCAACCCTGCCCAACCCGTCTGCCAAGGTTAACACCTACGTGCTGGTGGACTGCAAGACCATGGCCATAGACTACAGCGACAAGCTGCGCACGGTGGCCGAGGCCGAGGTGTGGATAATGCAAAACCTGCTGCTCAAGTGCTCGCGCGAGCCGTCGAGCCGCGAGGTAATGCAAACGGTAACGGAGCTGGTGCAGGAGGTTGCCGAGACGGGCAACGTGAGCGTGGTAGAGGCCATTGGCCAGGCCAAGGCCGCCATGACCCGTGCGGCAAACGTGGAGGAGCGCCTGGAGCCCGTTGCCATTGGAAAGCAGGTGTTCGAGGACGAGCCGCGCCTTGCGGAGCGCTACGAGGAGCGCACGCGCGAGGCCGAGCTGCCCGAGGAGGTGGCCGTTGCCCCTGCCGCCGCACGCCGCCTGGCCAAGAGCCATCGGATTCGTACCGACACCGGTGTGGACATAACGTTTCCCAGCGATATGAGCGCCAATTCCGACTACCTTGCCTTCGAGCACGCCCCGGACGGCAGCATTTCCATCGTGATTCGCAACGTCCGCAGCATCGAGAACCGCTAACCTCTCAAGGGGGAGTACCCCTCTTGAGAGGTACCAACCAAAAGGGAGTACCCCCCTTGAGAGGTACCAACCAAAAGGGAGTACCCCCCTTGAGAGGTGCGAGCCTCTATCTGGCCATGACCAGGTACGCAGATGTGCTGCCCAGAGTGGCAACGAGCAGGGCCGAATCGTTAAGGCACGAGCTGGGCGCGACCTTGTCTGTTTCCTTGCGCGCCTTCAGGACCTTGCGTCGGTAGGCGCCGTTCATGGCAAGGTAGCGAACCTCGTCGCCGTCCTTCTCCACAACCGCAAATGGCATTCCACGCGTGGCGCTTGCGTCTGCGGCGCCCATCTCTTCCAGTGGTTGCGGCGAAAGCAGGTTTATGCGGCCGACGGTCTCGTAGTACGTACGCTCGCCAGGAGTCTCTGCATCCAGGTCTGCCCCAAGGCGATCGGGTTCGCTGGGGGAGGGGTGCGAGAACAGGTAGCCCTGTATCATCTCGCATCCAATGTCCTTGAGGAAGTCCAGGTGCGCCTGGTTCTCCACACCCTCGGCCAGCGTGCGGACGCCAATGCGTTTGGCCATGTCTACGATGGAGCTCAGTATTTGCTTGGAGTTCTGGTTGCTTTCCAGTCCGCGCAGGAACGCCATGTCTATTTTGAGCACGTCAAAGTCGTAGTCCTTTAGGAGGTTGAGTGAACTATAGCCGCTGCCAAAGTCGTCCATCCAAATTTCGTGGCCCGCGCTCCTAAAGCGCTCGATCTGCTGCCTAAAGGCCACGTTGGCATCGTCGAGCATGGACTCGGTTACTTCTATGTCCAAGAGGTTGGGCTCGATGTCGTAGGCTTCCATGGCAGCCTGTACCTCGCCAAATATATCGCACAGCTCGAAGTCCAGACGCGAAAGGTTAACGGATATTGGCACGACGGGCAGGTCTGCGTCCATGCGGGAGCGCAGCGTTTGGCATATGCAGCGCACCATGTGCACGTCGTGCTTGTGTATAAGGTGATGCCTTTCCAAGATGGGAATTACGTCGGCAGGCGATATGCATCCGAAGTCGGGGTCCTCCCAACGCGCGAGCGCCTCCATCCCGCATGCCTTGCCGGTAAACGAGCGAACCACAATTTGGTAGTACGGACGAATGTAGTTGGAGGCTATGGCCTCGTCCAGGGTCTTTACTATGTGGTCGCGCAGAGAAAGCCGATGCTCCAGCCCGCGGTCGAACATGCAAAGCGTTTGGTCGTACTTGCCCTTTATGTTGTCGCAGGCAATCTTGGCGTGATCCATTGCCTCGCGGGCTTCTGCCTCGTGGCCATTTACATCGCATATGCCTGCCTTGAGTTCCAGCGCAACGTTGCGGCGCTCTGCGCCAAGGCGTTTGCGCAGCTCATCGACGCGCTCTGCGACGTCCGGGCGACGCGTTGCCACCACAAACATGTCCACGCCCGAACGCGTGGCAAGGTCGTGCGAGAACACCTCGCGAATGGCGTTTGCCAGCTGTACGAGCAGGACGTCGCCCGCAGGCAAGCCATAGGCACGGTTGAAGGCCTTAAAGTTTTCGATGTCCATATGGATTACGTGCAACGGGGTGTTGTCGGGCTGCAGGTGATCAATGCGTTCCTGCAGCGCCCTGCGAAACGGCCCGGCAAGCGGTAGGCGCGTAAGGGCGTCGTAGGTGGACTGATGCTGCCCGAGTGCAGGCGTGCCTATGGTTTCGTTGTTTGTGGGCACCGGCGCATTGTCGTCCGGGCCTTCGTCCATGAGTATTACCAGGCGCCTTGTTCCGCTCTGCGCTGCAGCAAGCGCGCTGGCAGCAAGGTCTAGCAGCTCGCGAACCTTGCCTTCGCGAGCCACGCCGCCAATGGCAATGTCCACCGATTGCGCATCCTCGTTGTGTGCAAGGGTTTCCAGCGCACTGGCGCGAACCTGCTGGAGCCGCATCCTAAACAGCTCGGCGGGTATGCCCTCAAAAAGGACGGCAAACGTCGTGCTGTTGTATCGCACCAGCGTGTCGGTTGTTCGGGTGTGCTGCAAAACGCTTTGTGCCACATGCTCCAAGATCTGACGGCGCGCCTGCTCCGGCATGCCTTGTGCGTCGAGGCCCATAACGTGCAGCAGAGCCACGCGCCGGGCATTGAGCTCGTCGATGCCCTCGCTCAGGTATTCTCTGCTCATTACGCCGTCTATTTTGTCGGCATAGCGGGTGTTGTTGTCGTGGGCTACCAGGTCGCGCAGGTCGTGGATATCCTGCGCTTCCGCATTTTGCAACAGCGTGCTGGAACCAAGGTGCTTTACGAGCTCAATGGAGCGTGGCTTGCCGTTTTCCTCCACGTAGCGGGTGGAAATAAAAAAGGCGTCTTCTCCCACGACTTCGAACTTGGATACCGAGCATTTTCCCGCGATGGTGCGCGCCGAAATGCAGTTTTGGCAGCGACGTCCCTTGTTGAGCACGTCGTAGCAGCGATGGGGGAGGTCCAGCGTGCCATCCGCCGTAATGGCGCGGCCCTGCGTGGCGCTTGGATCCACCACGCGTACCAGGTCGTACATGGGCTCGAGCGTGCGCATGGTTCGCTCGAGCTCCTCGGAGCTCATGGTGTTGGACTGTGAGGTGTTGTCTTGGCCGTCCATTGCTGCTTCCCTGGGTTGAAGATAAGACCTTGTTCTATCTTACCGCAATGGGGATACGCAATAATTGTGGTTTTGGTACGCGTAAGGGGCGTTTCCCTCCCTGGGTGCCGTAAGGGGATACTCCCCATCGGGTACATCGCGAGCAGAGATTCCCTTGCGAATCGGACTATCCGCGATGTACCCGTAGGGGAATATCCCCTTACGGCACCCCATCTCGGACGGTCTGCCGGCATTCCCAATCTGTCATCCCGTATGCCGTCCAGTCACGGACTCCTGCAGCGTGCGCTCTCGCTTGCGTTGTACCATTAATCCTATAAGTCATGCTATTGCTAAAGGGAGGGATGGAGGATGGCGTTTCATTGCGTCAATTGCAACGGCAGCATGGTGTTCGATGTGGAACAGCAGCTCATGCGCTGCGAGCATTGCGGGAGCACGTGTGAGCCGGGGGACTTCGCATTTAGGGACCAAGGCATAGCGCAGGCGGACGGCACGTCTGCAGACGCTGGCAGAATCGCGCGCTTTACGTGCCAGAACTGCGGGGCGGAGCTGGAGGGAACGGAGGAGTCCGTCGTTGGCTTTTGCCCGTACTGCGGTGGTCAGAGCATGGTGGCAAGCGCCTCGAAAAGCCGCCCCGCCGAGCGAATAATACCGTTTAAGGTGTCCAGGCAGCAGTGTGCGGAGCTTTACCAGAACTACGCCAAGGGCGTTCGTTACCTGCCCAAGGACTTCAAGGACCCAGAGCACATACAAAAGGCAACAGGCATATACATGCCGTTTTACCAGTACGACGCGTATTTTGGAAACGCGTGCATAAAGGGGAAAAAGACGGTCGTCTCTACCAGCCGCTACGACGAGATTGCCTACTACGATACCGAGGGCCAGGTGGACGCATTGTACGAGCGCGGCGTTACCTTCGACGCCAGCAAGTACCTGGACGACCAGACGTCTGCCCTCGTGCTCCCATTCGATTCCGCCGACGAGCAGCCCTTCTACCCGGCATACCTTAGCGGATTCTACGCAGACGCGTCCTCGGTTGACCCAGGCCTGTATTACGACGACGCAACCGCGCGTGCCGAGCAGGACATGGCGGATGCCATGGGAATGCAGATTCGCAGCGACTACGGCATATCCCAGCAGCCTGGCTCCAAGGTGGACACCAACATAACGCGCTTCCACTCCGTGCTCTATCCCATGTGGTTTATTACCTGGCGCAAGGACGACCGCGTGGCGTATGCCGTGGTAAACGGCGAGTCGGGCAAGGTGGTGTCGGACCTGCCCCTGGACCTTAAGTCGTTTGCAATCGGCAGCGTAATAATAACCGCCGTGGTGTTCCTGCTTTTGGAGCTCTTCTTGCAGCCGACGCCCATGCTCACGTCGTTCATAAGCCTGGCCGGCGCCATCTTTATGGCCATGGGCATACGCATGGGCGTTACGCGCGAGTACGAGCAGCAGTCGCACGCCAACGACAAGGGCTGGGCTGGCGAGGACGACGATCCAAACATGGACCCGGAGGCACGCGAGAAGGCAAGGGCAAAGGCTCAGAGGCAAAAGCAGCGACGCGAGATCGGAACCACTATGGGCCTCGTCCTGGGGTTTGGCATCGCATTGTCGGTTGCGTTCTCTTTCATCAAGGGTGGAAGCAACAACAACGGAATAATTGTTGCGCTGAAATACCTTCTTCCCATAGTAACCCTGATATACGGCATAACCGTGCTTGTGCGCACCCTTAGGTGGCGACAGTACCTTGGCCGCAACTATGCCCTGATTGCCGTGGCGGTGCTCATGGTTACGGTAATTATCAACTCGATCATAACCATAATTGCGCCCGTCAACGATGGCTGGTACTACATTGGCGACGCGATTTGCATCGTGGGCCTGGTGCTCGCCTCCATCTTTATGCTGCGCATGTACAACCTGAGCACCACTCGTCCGCTGCCCAAGCTGTTCGACCGCAAGGAGGTGCAATAATGAGACGCCTTCTGCACATCCTTGCCGTTGTTGTCCTGGCGTTCGGCGTGCTTGCGGCGCCTGGCATCGCACGCGCGGACACGAACAAGTTCCTTATAGACGATGCGGCCGAGCTGCTGAGCGCGAGCGAGGAGAAGCAGCTCTCGGAGAAGTACACGACCATAACCGAGTACCTTAACGCCGCCTTCATTACCACGGGCAAGCATTCGGGCACCACCGAGAGCTACTGCCGCGATTACATAAAGCGCACGTTTGGCGAGTCGGCCGCCGTTGTGTTTGCCATCGACATGTACCACCGCGAGATCTACGTGTATGCAAACAGGGCAGGGCTTAAGACCGTAAACGAGGCAGATGCGCGAGCCATTACCGACAACATTTACAAGCTGGCCACTAAAAAGCAGTACTACGAGTGTGCGGACCAGGCGTTTGCACAGATTCTTACCAAGTGCGAAGGCGGAAAGATTGCGCGCCCCGTAAAGCACATAACCAACTTTCTTATAGCCGTTGTTCTGGGTATCCTTATAAACTTCTTCTATGCCGTCCACGTGCGTACCAGGGCATACAAGGCGCTGGGAAAGCCACAGGGTCCGCAGGGCGCCTCTCCCATTCCGGACTTCACGCTTGGCAGGCCGGAAATCACGCGCACCGTGCGTCACTACAAGTCCAGGTCCAGCGGCGGTGGCGGCGGCGGAGGCGGCGGTGGTGGAGGCGGTGGCGGCGGCCACAGCTTCTAGTCCGCAATGCCCCCAGGCTGCCGGAAAGCTCGCGTTAGGATGAGGTACCGTAAGGGGATACTCCCCATCGGGTACATCGCGAGTGGCCCATCCCATTGTGAGGGGTCTATTCGCAATGTACCCGTAGGGGAGCATCCCCTTACGGTACCTCGGTGACCTGTCCCCCTGTTCAAAAATGAACACCAGACACGTCCCCTTTTCACGCGCTATATAAGCCCAAGGTGCTTGAAGGCGTTAAACAGGCCGTCCTCGTTTACGTCGTCGGTTATGTAGTCGGCGGCCGCCTTTATCTCCGGGCCACCGTTGCCCATGGCCACGTTGTAGGCGCACAGCTCAAACATGGAGAGGTCTATTTTTGCGTCGCCAAACGAGATGGTGTCTGCCTGGCTGGCGCCCAGGTGCTCCAGAAGCACCTCGATGGCACGCTTTTTGGTAATGCCCTTGGGGCCAAGGTCGCCAAAGAGCGCCTGTTCGTCCTTACCGCCCCAGGTGTTGCACTCCATGTCGGGAAACTCCGTGCGGGAATCCACATGGTCCTGGTAGCTGGACAGAATAAAGCTCACCTTGTTTACGTCGTCGCGATACAGGTCGTCGGTGCGGATCATGGAGTTAACGAAGTTCTGGCCTGCCTCCTTGGCAGCCTGCTCATCGGCGCCCTTGCCCATGGCGTACTTGTACATTACCGCCGGTGCCTGCTCCACAAACCAGCTGTTAATGTACATTCCGCTGTTTGCCTCCAGATAGAAGCCAAGGTGCCGCTCGTTGCACCAGTCCACGATGTGGCGAACCTGCTTCACCGTAAGCGCCTGGTGCATTACCACTTGGCCGTCGTCCTCCACGTAGCCGCCGTTGGCACCAATCATGCCGTCGAGGGAGGGAAGATCGCGCTGCTCAATTTCTGCCTTGGAGCATCCGGTGCAAATGTACACCTTGTGTCCGTTTGCCCGCGCGAGCTCCACGGCCTTTGCGGCCGATGCGGGGCACTTGGCGTCATAGTCTATAAGGGTTCCGTCTACGTCCAAAAACACGATCTTGCTCATGCGTCTCCCATCTCTTTAATGAACATAAGGCAATGCTATCATGGCCTGTGGCTGGTGTGGTATTGTCTTCTGCACGTTGGAACAGAGAGGAACGCTTATGGCAAACGGTGGCGGAGGCTGGAACTCGTTTATGCAGAGCCGAGAGGCGCAGCTGGTGCTCTACTCCATATGCGTGTTCTTTTGCCTGTACTACGCAGTGGACGGCATAATGGAAATGATGTCTCCCGAGCGCTCTGCGCTTATGATCGCAAACATCGGGCAGGGTGGCTACATGGCGCTTACCATTACCCGCACGGTGGTGCTCGCCATTACCGCCGTGGCGTTTGGACGCATTGTGTACAAGATTTATAAGCATGGCAAGAAGGACGACGAATAGGGGCGCTTATGGCAAAGCTGTACTTTAGGTATGGCTCCATGGGCAGCTCCAAAACGGCGCAGGCGCTCATGGTTGCATACAACTACGACGAAAAGGGCCAAAAGGCGCTCTTGGTAAAGCCTGCCGTCGACACGCGCGACGGTGGCCACGTAATGGCGTCGCGCATAGGGCTAAGCATGCCGTGCATCCTGTTTGACGAGCTGGAGCAGCTGGATCAAAAGTCCATACGCGCATACGACTGCGTTATTGTGGACGAAGCCCAGTTTTGCACCAAGGAGCAGGTGGAGCTGCTCACCAACATTGTGGATTCCTACGATGTTACGGTAATTGCCTATGGTCTGCGCACGGACTTTAGGCGCGAGCTGTTTGAGGGCTCGCAGTGGCTCTTGGCCTGGGCCGACGTGGTGGAGGAGATTAAGACCGTGTGCTGGTGTGGCCGGGCGGCCACGTGCGTTGCGCGCTTTGACAAGGACGGCGTTATGGTTACTGAGGGCGGGCAGTTTATGCTTGGCTCCAACGACCGCTACGTGAGCGTGTGCCGAAAGCATCACAAGCTGGGCTTGCTCTGGTCACCGCGCGCGGAGTAGCGGGCGGCTGCCCCTAGTCGTTCGTCGAGAGCGCATGGGGACGTGTCGGTGTGGACGTGAACACGCAACGCACCCGCGTGCATTTGGAGGGCAGCGCGTGGCGGAAATGCACGCCGTTGCGTGTTGTGGCTGGTAACGGCACGCATCCGCGTGCATTTGGAGGGCAGCGCGTGGAGGAAATGCACGTAGCTGCGTATAGACGGCCAGGACTACACGCACCCGCGTGCATTTGTAGGGCCAGTTGCGGTGGAAACGCACGCCGCTGCGTGTTGTCGGGCGGGACGGCACGCAACCGCGTGCATTTGGAGGGCCGCGAGAATCTGATATGCACGCCGTTGCGTGTTGTCGGCATGACGCCACGCATCCGCGTGCATTTGGGCAGCCAAGCGTGTCCGAAATGCACGTTGCTGCGTATAGACGGCCGGTACTACACGCACCCGCGTGCATTTGAAGGGCCAGTTGCGGCGGAAACGCACGCCGCTGCGTGTTGTCGGGCGGGACGGCACGCAACCGCGTGCATTTGGAGGGCAGCGAGAATCTGATATGCACGCCGCTGCGTGTTGTCGGGCGGGACGGCACGCAACCGCGTGCATTTTGGCTGTGGGGCTAGGAAATTGTCTCTCGATGCTTCTGCTGCACGACCTTGGTCACATCGCGAGGGGCGGACTACAACTTGGGTACCGTACCCTAGCTACAGTCGCGTTCGGCGGCCACGAGCTCGCGCATCATGACAACGGCAAAGGGAATCGCAATGAGCGTAACCAGGATGTCGGTTACGGGCTGGGCAATTTGGACTCCCAGCATTCCCAAGAAGGTGGGGAGGATAAGCACAACAGGCGCGAGCACCAGACCGAGGCGACACGTGCCCAAAAAGGTGGCGCGCCACATCTTGCCACTGGTCTGCAGAAGGAAGTTGGTTGCCATCGTTATACCCGTAAACGGCATGGTTATGCTCTCTAGCCTTAGCGTAAGAGTACCAAAGTCCACCACATTGGGATCGTCTCTAAACAGCGCTATGAGCCGCGGCGCAAACACAAAGCTTATTACACCTATAGCCGCCACGCTCACGAACGACGCCTTTATTGCATAGAAGTAGGCCTCGCGAATGCGGTCGTACCGCTTGGCGCCCAGGTTGTAGCCCGTTATGGGCTGGAATCCCTGTCCAATGCCAATTTGGAAGAAGTTTGCCACGCTGGTAATGCGCGTAACAACGGCGATTCCCGCCACGGCGGCATCGCCAAAAGGAGCTGCCGCGTTGTTGAGCAGCGACATTGCCACGCCCATGGTAACCTGGCGCGCAAACGATGGTACGCCGCCGTTGTTTATCTGACGGATCATCGTGCGGTCGGGAATGCGCAGGTACTTGAGGCCAAACTCGGTAATGCCGGCGCGCTTCATCTCGTATAGGAGCAAAAAGAAGCTCACAGCCTCGCTTATTACCGTGGCAAGCGCGCTTCCGGCAATGCCGAGGTTAAGGGGAAAGATAAAAATGGGCGTAAGGATGGTGTTTAGGATGGCGCCGGCAACCATGCAGAGCATGGAGTAGAACGCCTCGCCTTGGAATCGTAGCTGCATGTTCATAAGGAACCCGCCCGCTATAAAGGGCGCTCCAAACAGCAGGACGCTTATGTATGAGCGGGCGTAGGGCAGGATGGTGGAGGTCGCTCCGCCCAGGTAGCATAGCTGGTCTAAAAACAGGTGACCAATGAGTGCTATTGCAATGCCCAAGATGGTAGTGCCGGCAATGCCCACGTTAACAAACTCGTTCGCACGCTTGGTGTCGCCTGCGCCCAAACAACGACTCATGTGGATGCTCGTGCCCTGGGCAAGATAGAAGGCCATGGCCTGGATTACTGCAGATGTTACAAACGAGACGCCTACGGCAGCGCTGGCACTGGTTGAGCCCATCTGTCCCACGAAGTAGGTGTCTGCCAGGTTGTATACCGTGGTTACCACGTTGGCAAAGATGGAGGGCGCGGCAAGCGAGAGGATCAGAGGGCCAACGGGCCTCTCCAACATCTCCTGGCGCTTTTGCTCTGGCGTCTGTTCGGGCGGAACTAAAAGTGATGCAAGCGACTTCATATCTTAATGATACGCCTTTGCGACGGAGGACCGGCGGCACAATCGCGCGATGGGCTATGAGACCTGGTTGCTGCCTTGCGGGGCTGGCGGCGTGGGAATGCGCCGTGCTCAGACAGTCCTCGGCTTCGCCTGCGGAACTGCGCGCGGCTGCATTCCCACGCCGCCAGCCCCGCAAGGCCCAGAGCTCTTGCCCGTCGC
>CADBDT010000019.1:42916-86587 GCA_902793465.1 uncultured Coriobacteriaceae bacterium
ATTCCCACGCCGCCAGCCCCGCAAGGCCCAGAGCTCTTGCCCGTCGCGCGCTTGTGCCCCCGGGCGCGCAGAGGCGATGGGGGCATTACTGTGGGCGAGGGCCGTGCTCAGACAGTCCTCGGCTTCGCTGCGGAACTGCGCGCGGCTGCATTCCCGCGCCGCCAGCTCCGCAAGGCCCAGAGCTCTTGCCCGTCGCGCGATTGTGCCTCCGGGCGCGCAGAGGCGATGGGGGCATTACTGTGGGCGAGGGCCGTGAACAGGGGATGTGTCTGGCGCTCATTTTTGAACAGGGGGACAGGTCTCTAGGTTACTGAGGTGGACAAAGGGGATATTCCTTGTGTGCACCTCACGTGAAGGTGTTGGGCATTACAATGGTGGTATAGAACATACGCGGCCAAGCGAGGTTTGTATGCAGAACGACCTTAAGTACCTCAAGCTCCTGTCTAACCAGTTTCCAACGCGTCAGAGTGCGTATACCGAAATCATAAACCTGGAGGCAATCCTTAACCTGCCGTGCGCTACCGAGCACTTTATGAGCGACATCCACGGCGAGCTGGAGGCGTTTACGCACATACACAACAACTGCTCGGGCGTCATTCGCGAGCTGGCAAACAAAGTGTTTGGTGACTCGCTTTCCAAGCAGGAGCGTGCGGACCTGTGCACCCTTATCTACTATCCCGACGAGAAGCTCGCACTCCTTAAGAAGAGTGGCGCGTTGGGATCGGCGTGGTACGACTCCACCCTTAAGAACCTCTGTAACCTGGCTCGAGTCCTTTCGGACCTCTACACGCGCAGCCATGTGCGCAAAAAGCTGCCCGAGGACTACGGCTACATAATTGACGAGCTGCTTCACGTGAGCCTAGGCTCCGATTCTGCCCACCACCATTATCACGAGCGCATTGTGGAGTCCATTATTGCCACGGGCGCGGCCGACGACTTTATTCGCTCCATGGCGCGCCTCATAAAGCGGCTCGCGGTAACGCGCCTGCATGTGGTGGGTGACGTGTACGATCGCGGGCCACGGCCAGACCGCATAATGGACGAGCTCATGGCATACGACAACGTGGACATCCAGTGGGGCAACCACGATGTGGCCTGGATGGGCGCGGCGGCGGGCAGCGAGGTGTGCATGGCCCAGGTCGTGCGCACGTGTGTGCACTACAATACGCTGGACGTGCTGGAGAGCTCATACGGTGTTTCGCTTCGTGAGCTTGCGCTCTTTGCAGACGCCACCTACGAGCACGAGCTTGGCATCCATCGTTTGGAAAAGGCTATAAACGCCATTCTGTTTAAGCTTATGGAGCAGGCCATCGCACGCCATCCCGACTGGCAGATGGACGACCGCTGCCTGCTGGGAAAGATTAACCTCGAGGCCGGTACCGTGCGCATAGATGGTCGCGACTGGCCCTTGTCGTCACGCGACTTCCCAACGCTTGACCCGGAGCATCCTAGCGAGCTGAGCGAGGGAGAAAGGCGCGTGGTCGACGGTTTGGCGGCGGCGTTTGCAGACTCGGATCGCCTGCATCGCCACATGCAGTTTATGTACGACCACGGCTCGGTGTACAAGGTGTGCAACGGCAGGTTGCTGTTCCATGGCTGCGTGCCGCTGGACAAGGACGGCGAGTTTAGCGTGGTGGTGAGCGCGGGAAAGAAGCTAAGGGGCAAGAGCTACCTGGACCATGTGGACCGCATGGCAAGGCGTGCGTGGACCACGGGCGAGCAGAGGGCGCTCGACTGGATGTGGTACCTGTGGTGCGGCGCGCACTCGCCGCTTTCGGGTCGAACCATGAAGACCTTCGAGCGCGCATACGTTGCAGACAAGTCAACGTGGGCCGAGCCGCAGGATCCGTACTTCGACCTTTCGCGCGACGAGCGAGTTGCGTCGCGCGTTCTTATTGAGTTTGGCCTCGATCCAAGTAGCGCGCATATTGTAAACGGCCACACGCCTGTTCACGAGGTGGATGGCGACACACCCATTCGGGCTGGCGGCCGGCTGCTGGTAATAGACGGCGGCTTTTGCAGCGCCTATCACAAGACCACGGGCATTGCGGGCTACACCCTTATTGCCGACAGCAACGGGTTGCGGCTCAAGGCGCACCGACCCTTTATGGGCGTCGAAGCGGCGCTTGAGGGAAACCAGGACATTGCAAGCGCGCATGTGCAGGTAATAGACAACAGAAACGACAATCCCGTAAAAGTTGCAGAGACGGACGATGGCAAGAGCATTCGCCAGCAGATCGAGGACCTTTCGCAGTTGCTTGGCGCATACAGGTCCGGCATTCTGAGCGAGCACGGAAAGTAGGGGAGCGGCTAGCGGCTGAGCAGGTGACTGGGGTACATCGCAGGGTGACACCCCTGTGCATACGCCCTTCGGGCATACGCCCAGAGGTGGCACCCCGTGATGTATCCCTGGTAGGTCATCCTGTTAGCTTTGTGCTCGCCAAACCGTAGCGCGCGCTACTCCGACCAGTAGTCGAGTGGTTGGTAGTTTTCCTTTACGAGCCGCACGCGCAGCGCCTCGATGGTGGAGCAGTTGGCTATAACGGTAACGGGCTCGCCGTTGCCTAGCTCCGCGATGTCGTGCACGAGCGCGGAGTAGCTCTTTTGCACGCGAAGGTTTTGCTCGCTGGCGCCAGCGCGCAGCAGGCGATCTTTCATGTCCTCGTACTTAGGGCCGCCCACGATAATCTGGGTTTGGGGGGTAACGATCTTCTCCCAGTTTACGTCCTGGATCCAGTCGGTGGACAGGCCGTCCATAATCTCGGCACCAAGCATGCACACGAGGCGCTGGGGTGGCTCTCCCTCCTGTACCAGCATGTTTATGAGCTGGTTGCAGCCGGCGGTGTTCTTCATAAGAAGAAGGCGCGTCGGAGTGCCGTCTATGTCGAAGATCTCGAAGCGATGCGCCGCATGGGTAAAGTGGGCCAGTGCCTCAAAGATGTCGCTGGTGTCCATGCCCGTTGCATAGAGTCCTGCGACTGCCGCAACGGCGTTGTACACGTCGTATCCGGCGCGAACGTTTGCCTCCACCACGTGCTCCGTACCGTCGATTCGCAGAGTAAGGGTGCAGCTCTTCTCGCGACGGTTCTGGATGTCTGTGCATGCAATCGAGGGCTGGTTGTGCGTGCGCCCGCAGTTGGGACAGGTGTAGTTGCCAAGGTGGGCAAAGGTACGGTGCGAGAACTGCAGCTGCGTGCCGCACTCCACACACTCCACCACGCTGTCGTAGTCGCCGATTCCCTCCTCGTACACCGGGCACTCCACGCCAAACCAGATTACCTTGTTTTGAACGGCATCGGCAATCGAGGCCGTTACCTGGCAGTCCGCATCGAGCACCAGCACCGTGTGGGGGCTTCTTCTTGCCGCCTCAACAATGTAGTCGCGCGCAGTTGTCCACGTGTCGTAGCGGTCCACCTGGTCGCGATACAGGTTGGTTACCACCATCACCTTGGGGTGCATGGCGGGAAGAATGGTCTTGCTCGCGCCCTCGTCGCACTCAATTACCGCCCAGGAGCTGGCATGGCCGCCCCCAACCGTGCTGTCTAGGCACAGTGTGGTGGCAATGCCCTGCTCGAGGTTCGTGGAGGAGGGGTCGTAGGCCGCGCTGCCATAGGTGTTTATTACCGCCTGCTGAACAATGTGGGTGGTGGTGGTCTTTCCGTTGGTGCCGGTAATGACTATGGTGTTGTAGTCCTTGGCGAGGTTCTGGATAACGCGCGCGTCCGTTGCGAGCGCCACCTTGCCTGGCATGGCACGACCGGTACGCCCCATTAGGCGCATAACGCGGTGAGTGGCCTTGCACAAAGCGATGGCTGCGGATGTTCTTATTGGCATAGCAAACGCTCCCTGTGGTCGGTTTTCTCGTAGAAGTATAGTGCAAGTAGGGAATTTGGTTGCTTAGGACCACAGGTGAGCACATTCCCCAACAATATGACATGCGGGTGGTTTGCAGCCTATGGTCCAAGAAGAAACCGGGGCCCTAGTTGTGGTTTGCATGTGCTTTGTATGCTATGGTGAGAAGTACTTGCGAGTTTAATGGCGCCGACAGGCGCATTGGGGAGGCACTATGTACTGTACGAGCTGCGGGCACCAGAACGAGGACGGCGCACGTCACTGCGTAAGTTGCGGGGCGGAGCTGGACCAGGGCGCCGGGGGCGGCGGCCCCGCGGGTGGCGCCGAGATGTTTGGTCCCTACGAGCTGCGCGGCGAGCTGGGCCGTGGTGCCATGGCGCGGGTGTGGAGGGCGTGGGACCCCCACCTCAGGCGCGAGGTTGCCATAAAGGAGCCTCTGTTCGACCCGCGCCTGTCGCCGGAGGTCCTCGACGAGATGGGCCGGCGCTTCGTGGCGGAGGGCGTGGCCGCGGCCAGGCTCAACCACCCCAACATCGTCACCATCTACTCCGCGGACGTCTACGACGGCAGGCCGGCCATCGTGATGGAGCTCGTGGAGGGAGCCACGCTCTCGGACCTGCTCGAGGCGGGACCGCTCGAGCCGAGCACCGCCGTCGACGCGCTCGACCAGCTGCTCGACGCGGCCGCCTACGCGCACTCCATGGGCGTGGTGCACCGCGACATAAAGCCGGACAACGTGTTCGTCCGCCTACGCGCACTCCATGGGCGTGGTGCACCGCGACATAAAGCCGGACAACGTGTTCGTGGGCGCCGACGGCCGCGTGAGGCTGGCCGACTTCGGCATCGCGCGCATGGACGACGCGGCGGCGACGAGGGCCACCGTGGCGGGCACCGTGCTCGGCACGCCCGGCTACATGTCGCCGGAGCAGATACGCGGCGAGGCCGTGGACGCGCGATCCGACCTGTTCTCCATAGGCGCGGTGGCCTACGAGATGCTCGCCGGGCGCAACCCCTTCGGCGCCGGGGAGGGCGCCGACGTTACCACGCTGGTGTACCGCGTGGTCAACGAGCCCGCGCCGGAGCTCCCCGAGCCGGCGGCGTCCGCGCTTCCGCCCTCGGTGGCCCCGGCGATCATGGCGCTGGCGAAGGACCCGGCCAACAGGCCGCAGACCGCCGACGAGTTCAAGGCCATGCTGCACGGCACTACGGCCGCGCCCGCGACGGCGCCGCTTCCCGCCTCGGCGGGGCTCTCCTCCGCGGCGAAGGAGGCGCGGGACGCGCGTTCCGGCGCGCCCAGGTGGCTGCCGTACGCGCTGGTGGCCGCCGTCGGCGTGGTGGTGATCGCCGTCGCCCTTATAAGCGGCATGTCGACGGGCGGAGGCGCGGCCTCGGGGGCGCCCGCCGCCGCGGGCTCGGCGTCCGCCTCCGCCGCGAGCACCGCCACCGCGGCAAGTGCCGCCAGCACTGCCGCACAGTCAAGCGCATCCGCCAAGGCAGTTGCAGACAACGACGCGTCCGAGCGCGAGCAGGTTTCCCAGCAGACCTCCGATGCCCCCAGCTCCTTCCCGCACAAGTGGACGGGCACGTATGTGGGGCGCAGCGATCACACCGCATCTGGCAACGTCGACCGCTATGTGGATATGGAGTTTACCGAGGTATTGTCGGACGGCAAGGTAAAAGGAGTGTGCTACGTAGGCAGGGGTCAGCAAGGCTATTCTCACAGCAGCTACAACATAGAGGGCACCATTAGCTGGGACCTCGGAACCATAGAGGTCGAGGGCACCAGTTGGATAGACCACGGCGACATGGAGACATGGGGAGGCTTTAGGGGAAGCATAAACATGAGCGACTGGACCATAGACGGCGAATGGTACGCGCCTCAGAGGCCCGATGCAGGAACGAGCCCGTGGAGCATGTCGGCTGGCACGAGAAGGATTGCCTCCGAGCATGCGGAGAGGACAGAAGCTCATGCGCACGCCGGCGCCGTGTCTGGCGAAAGCGGTACCACGAGCGGAGGAAGCGCTCCCTCGGCGTACTCGCAGAACTCGCTCATACCGCAGTACTGGATGGGAACGTACGAGGGCGTGTCGGACCATACCGACTCGGGAACCGTTCAGCGCAAGGTCGAGATTTACCTGGATCCCGTTGTGCTAAACAAGCCCGTGACCGGCACGTGCTATGTGGGAAGGGGGCAGTCTGGTTACGCGTCTTGCAGCTATAAGGTAACCGGCGAATACGACAGGAACACCGGGCATATACGCCTGGAGGGTTCCGAGTGGATTGACAAAGGCACCATGGAAAGCTGGGGTGGCTTCGATGGCCAGATTTACCCAGACGGAAGCATAACTGGCGAATGGTACGATCCGACGGGTGTTTCATCTCATAAGGGTAAATGGTACATGATGATTAGCACCTAGCGGAGCATTTCCAAACCGGTTTTGGGGCGGGTCCTAGGGGCTCGTCGCGGATGGGGTGCAGATTGGGGATATTCCCCTACGGGTACGTCGCGGATAGTCCGCCCATGATGAGATGGGTTTCCCGCAACGTACCCGATGGGGAGGATCCCCAATCTGCACCCCATGCCACAATCCGTAGGAAAGCACCTTTCGGATTACCTCAGCTCACCACAGGTAAGAGCGCGAGCCTGCGTGCTACATCCCCATAACGCACGAGCCGGTGCTGGGGCGGTCTCGGTCGCTCTTTACGTAGGTGGTGGAGGCACCGCGCATGTTGCACTCGGCGAGCTCCATCTCCCCGTCGATGTAGGGCTGGTACATGGCGTCAACCCCGTTCGACATTCCAGAAACGCTGTCGCAGTCGTCGCCCCACGAGAGTCCGCTCGTCACAATGCGGATGCGCTCCTCGCGCGTGGTGTCCTTTATGAGCTTGCTTTTGCCCATGGCGTTCCCCTCACTCCATTCTCATTGCTCTAGCGTCTGTTCCCATTTTAGTCTTTGTTCGCCGTTGCATGGCATGGTGTTTGGATGCTCGAGGTTCTACCCTCCCTCCAAAAAGGCACCGCCCCGGCAGTCTCATAGGCCTGTGTACACGCTGCCATATGGTTCTAAGTACCCCCCTAAGGGCTGTTAGAAAACCTTTTTACGCAACCACCATTCAAAACTGGCGGGATCTTTGATGTGGCTAATCTCGAATAATTACAGTTTATGCTCTTTAATACACAAAATCTAAGAATTTCGTGTCTATTCCGACGTAAAAGAAGCGTAGCCTTGGTACTCATGCGACGCAAGCTCGAACAGACTATTCGTTTATTAAAGACCTATCAAGGGGGAGTACCCCCTTTGATAGGTCGACAGTAACTTGCGTACATGCCGCCGACCTGGCTGAGCTCTCACTTAGTTTTTTCTCTTGCATGGCATGGGTTCGTTGGCATGAACTGTGACGTGTTCAGCTTTTGGAATAACGTCGGCGCTTCGCCGATGACCGAGGCGAGGGCGAAGGAAAAATCATCCGAAAGGCTAAATATATTTAGTCGTTTGTGCTAGAATGCAGAGAAATAGCAATTCGTCTGTCATCCCACCAGTAGAGTTGGAGGTATCTATGGCGAGAAAGCTTGCATCCGTTCAGTATGTGCACGACATCTGGCCCATAGAAGGCGCGGACCGCATCGAGTGCATCGGCGTCCTTGGTTGGCGCTGCGTAGCGAAGAAGGACGAGTTCAAGGTCGGAGACCTCTGCGTATACTTCGAGATAGATTCCTTCCTGCCCATGGACGAGCGGTTTGCCTTCCTCGGTCCTACGAGCCTCAAGCACAACGAGCTTTTGGGTGACGGATATCGCCTACGTACCCAACGGTTTCGCGGGCAAATATCGCAAGGACTCGCGCTGCCGCTCACGGTGCTACCTGAGGGGAATTGGCAGATTGGAGAAGACGTTACTGAGATTTTAGGTGTGCGCAAGTGGGAGATAAGTCAGCGTGCATCGAGCGGGGGCACAATCGTCGGAACGCTTCCGGCATGGGTACCCAAGACCGACGAGACGCGCGTCCAGTCCGAGCCTAGGCTCATCGATGAGTTCGCAGGCCTTCCATACTACATAACCACGAAGATGGATGGGACAAGCGTGACCATGTATCGTGTCGGGGGACGCTTCGGAATATGCGGGCACAACTACGAGCTGGCTGACGACGGGAAGTGCTCGTTTTGGAACTGGGCGCACGAACACGAGATCGAGCAGCGTCTCGTTAGCAACGGTCTTGATAACTTGGTTCTGCAGGGGGAGTTCTGCGCTGCGGGAATCCAAGGCAATCCACTTACACTCAAGAGACCAGAATGGTACATCTTTACCGTTCGCGACGCTAACCGCGAGGAGCGACTCGGACTGGACGAGACCAGGGCGATATGCGAACGATTGGGTTTACTCATGGTGCCTGTCGAGGAGTGCGGGGATGACCTTCCGTATAGAAGCGTCGAAGAGTTGCTGGAACGTGCTCGTGGGCTCTACGAGAACGGTCGCACAAAGGAGGGTATCGTCATCCGACCGCAGGCGCCCGTCTACTCTGCGACGGTGGGAGCGAGTCTCTCCATGAAGGTGATTAACAACGACTACCTGGTGAAAAAGGCCAAGAAGGGGTAGCGGGCTTCTGCTACCAGGCGGTTCGAGCTCGATTCCGTGCCCTGTTTGGCGTACCGCCCTGTCACTCCTACCTACCGTCGTACTCCACAACGATTCTGTCGGAGCCGTCCAAAAGATTGCATGCGACGTCGTTGGGGAGGATTACGATCTTGTAGCCGCAGGCATCTGCCACCCTCACCAGGGTGTCGGCTCGGGGGCACACGCCTTGGGCAAGCGTAGAGCTCACGAAGGATTCCGACCTTCCGATCTCTCGCGCGACCTGCCGGCCCGACTTTCCGCTCGCCTCTATCATTGCGCGCATGGCGTCGTTTGCGTTCACGGGGTCTCCTCCTACTTACCTCTGCGTGCTGCCTGCCACCAGTGTAGCGCACATGGGTATTGGGGGTAATTTGGACGGGATCTATGCCGACATCCTGGGTACTCACAGCACTGAGCTGCTGCCATCCTACAGTTCTTTTTTGATAAGAGCCGAACAATTGTTTGCAATTGATTCCAATGTGTGTACAATAAAGAGAACAGTTGTTCTATTTAGGAAGGAGCCAGAATGACGTACTACGCTATTGAAGACAAGAATGTATATACAGGGTTTCATTGCGGGGCGCTCGGCGGGTTGGATACCAACAAACGCGAAGAAGCCAAGTTGAAGATGCCCTACTCTTATCCGTGGGATAGTTACACGCGACTTCTGGACCGGATTCCCAACATGGATGCTCGCACAAGAGAAAAGAAGCCGGTTTGTAAAGCAGGTCCAGGGTCGTCTTTGCGTGACTGCCTGCTGGGTACCAATGTTAGCGATTTACGGAACATCGCGAATGGCGCAAGGATTGAACTATCAGGAGCGAGCAGAAAGGCCGATCTTGTGGAGCTTCTCTTCAACAAGCTGCCAAAGCAGGTAGAAAGGTTCGACGAGGTCGTCTCGAACCTTGGGCTGGATGCGATTTGCGTGGTTGAGCGCCTGCTCGAAGGAGAGTTGGTCGGGGATGGGCGACAGTGGTGTACCAACGGAATGGGTTCGTTTCCATTTGCGTTCTTGTGCAACAAGGAAAGCAAGCTTACATGGTTTATGCCGCTAGAGCTTCGTGAGGCCTTTGCAAAGGTGGACGTACACAAATACTCGGAGCGCCAGGGGACGTACGCTGCCGTCGCAAGGCTGCTTTCGACCTACGTGGTGCTTGGCGGTATCGTGCCGGTGCAGGAGGTGCTTGATGTATGTGGGCAATCGGTTCCAGAGGGTTTGTTTAGCGAGGAACAAGCCATGCGGGCCGTGCGCGAGCTTACGCGTGGTTTTCGGAGTCCGTTTAAGCGGTGGGAACATGAGGGAGCTACATACATTGCCTTGGACGCGTATCCCGTAAGCGTCGACGATT
Source organism: uncultured Coriobacteriaceae bacterium (assembly GCA_902793465.1). GTDB lineage: Bacteria > Actinomycetota > Coriobacteriia > Coriobacteriales > Atopobiaceae > RUG440. The sequence goes on from CADBDT010000019.1 coordinate 52,729, forward strand.
GCGAGTATTGCGACTTTTCAGATGGATCTTCGCGTGACTATCGCTTGGAGTCAATGAGGGGTGACAAGTCGTATGCTTCCCTGGTGTCGTGTCATCAGCAGGCTTTGCCTCGAGCGGGGATGGATGACTTGCTACACAAGTCGGTGAGCGAGTACGTGTACGGTTTGCCGTGCGTCCAGTCGCTTGTGAGCTATTTTGACTTACACGTGCCCAGCGGCGAGAACGAATACACGTTTGCCGATCGCATGGTGGACGAGTTGATATGCAACTTCTTATTCAGGCGCCACACGTTGCTTACGGAACTCGAACGGCTCACGCGGCAGGGGTGGTATCTGTGCGAGGGCTTTAATACGGCGCCGATGCTCACATCGCTTGTCGTGGGCTTGTACAGGGGGCTTCCTCGGTGGGAGCTCAACGGATGGTCGGAGGCGGAGTATATAGACATGCAGGGATATCCCAGTCTGATTGGGGAATCGCTGCTTGTCCCAAACGAGTTCGCTCTGGCTTCGTAACACGAAGGTGGCCGAAGTCGTGTTCGGGTTTGGCGCCGCCCTCCGGCATGAGTTTTCAGACGTCCTGCCCTGGCGCTGGGCGGCAGGCTCTGCCGCTACCACAACCTGAGCTGCATGCATGCTCCAATCGCATAGGCGGCGACGGATCAGGCAATTGGGTGTTCGCCGCCGCCTAAATGGATCCGATAACGATGGGAAGTTCTACTCTCCCTCCAAAAAGGCACCGCTCTGGCGGTCCCACAGGCCCGCGTAAACGCCGCCAGCTTGGCTGAGCTCGGCGTGCGTCCCGTCCTCCACGAGCCATACGTCGTACGAGGCGAACTATATTGACGTCGACCGGCATGTCTGAGCTGACTGCTCTCTGCTGGGACGGGGGGACTGATTATGCGTCAGATGGACTCCACCTGGCTGCCGGTTTGTCTGTCTATGTCGGTAAGCTTCACCTTGGGAGCTATTATCTACCGTTTATCTACCGCTTATATACCAGTATAATGGCGGTAGATAAACGGCAGATAAGCGGAGGATGCATGAAGGACTATGCCAAGGTCGTAGAGGACCTCGTCTCGTACCCCACCGAGGAGGAGTGGTTCGAGTTCAAGGAGAACTGGTTCGAGCCGAGGGCACTCGGCGAGTACGTCTCAGCTCTCTCGAATGCGGCCTCGATGACGGGCCACTTCTCCGGCTATTTCATTTGGGGAGTAAGCGATAGGACCCACGCGGTCGTGGGCACTTCCTTTCGATGGTATCGTGACGTCGAGGGTGAGCCCCTCGAGCACTGGCTCGCGCGTAAGGTGACGCCGAGCGTCGCCTTCTCGTTCCACGAGAGCGTCGTCCGCGACAAACGAGTCGTGGTCATGGAGGTCCCGGCGGCAAAGACGGTCCCTACAGCCTTCGACGGGGAGCGCTTTATCCGCATCGGGTCGAGCAAGGAACGGGTCTCGCGTTATCCGGAACGCGAGGCACAACTGTTCCATGTCCTCTCGCATGGGCTGCCGACGATAGACAACACCGAGTCTCTCTATCAGGACCTCGGGTTCTCGCGCCTCTTCACCTACTATGCGGGTCGGGGAATCGCGCTACGAGAAGAGACCTTCCGGGAGAACCTGGGCCTCACGACCTCGGATGGCCGCTACAATGTGCTCGCCCAGCTGCTGGCCGACGAGACGCGCGTGCCGGTGCGCGTATCGGTCTTCCGCGGCACGACGAAGGCATCCCCGCTGTACTCGGTGAGGGAATTCGGCAACACGTGCCTGCTCGTGGCACTGGACAGGGTGCTCGAGTATGGCGAGGTCGTCAACGTCATGCAGGCGGACGAGCGCGGGCGCACGACGGTGCGCACGGATGTGCCGCTCTTTGACCCGGATGCGTATCGCGAAGCGGTCATAAATGCCTTCGCCCACAACTCGTGGGTTGGGCTCAACGCGCCTATGGTTACGGTGTTCAGTGACCGCATCGAGATCTTGAGCCACGGGCAGATGGCACCCGGGCAGACCATGGAGGGCTTCTTCCGCGGGACGTCCGTTCCTGTCAACCGAAGCCTCTCGGACATATTCCTGCAGCTGCATGTTTCGGAGCGGTCGGGAAGGGGGGTTCCCAAGATAGTGGAACGCTACGGCCGGGGCGTGTACGAGTTCGGCGCGAGCTGGATTTCTGTGACGCTCCCCTTCGAGCGCGTGGTCACGGATGCTCCGCCGTCGGTCGAGCGCGATGTGGGGCAGCTCCAAGAGGCTTCGCTGTCTCCCGTTCGCGCAAGGATCATCGCCCTCATGAGGGACAACCCAAACATCACCCAGAAGAGGATGTCCGAGAAGCTGGGCCTGGGACACACGGCTGTTGCCGACAATATCTCCTGGCTGCGCGACAACGGCTACGTGGTGCGCGAGGGCTCGCGAAAGGCGGGCTGGTGGCGGGTGCTGTAGTCAGGCCTGACACCATGCATGTGAGAAGTCATCCGAGACCGAGTCGATGCACGAGCTCGAGCGTATCCACAGCAAGCAAGGGTTCCAGTTCCCAGCTGTCTACGAACGTCGCCACATGGGGAAGACGGACGTCATCAGCTGGTTCGTCCAGGACCCGAAGACGGAAATGTTTATATGCTGGTGTTTCATCCTAGACAAGATGCGGACGCTATTCCGACTCGAGGAAGGCACCGCTCTGGCGGTCCCACAGGCCCGCGTAAACGCCGCCAGCTTGGCTGAGCTCGGCGTGCGTCCCATCCTCCACTATGGCGCCCTCCTCGAGCACCACTATGCGGTCGAGTGCCGCCACCGTGGATAGGCGGTGCGCCACCACCAGCGCGGTTCGTCCCGCCATGAGGTTTTCCAGCGCCTCCTGCACCAGCGCCTCGGACTCGGAGTCCAGCGCGGAGGTGGCCTCGTCGAGCACGAGTATCGGGCAGTCTGCAAGGATGGCGCGGGCGATGGCAACGCGTTGGCGCTGGCCGCCGGACAGCTTGACGCCGCGCTCGCCCACCATGGTGTCCAGGCCGTTGGGAAGCCGGTCTATGAACTCGAGCGCGTTTGCAAGGCGCGCGGCCTCCCGTATCTGGTCCTCCGTGGCGTCCGGTCGACCGTAGGCGATGTTCTCGCGAATGCTTCGGTGGAACAGCAGCGCCTCCTGTGGCACGTAGGCCACCTGGCGCCGCAGGCTCTGCTGGGTGCAGACGCTCACGTCCTGGTCGTCTATAAGAATTTGTCCGCCCTGCACATCGGAAAGGCGCAGCAGCAGCTTGGTGAGGGTGGTCTTTCCGCTGCCGGAGTGTCCCACCAGGCCCACGCGCTGGCCCGCAGGCACATGGAGGTCCAGATCCTGGAACACGTAGTCGTCCTTTGCGGCGTCGTTGTACCTAAACGAGAGGTGGCAGAAGTCGATGCTGCCCTGGCGCACTACCAGCGGCTGGGCGCCGGGCGCGTCCTCCACCAAGCGGGGCTCGTCTAGGATCTTGGTCATCTCGGCCGCATCGCCCACGGCGCGGTTTATGCGCTACATCATGGAGTTGAAGTAGTTGAAGCGCATGGTTAGCTGGTAGGTGTAGGTAAACATCATTACCAGCGTGCCTGCCGATATGCCGTACCAGGCGTTGCCTCCGCACACGAATATGGAGGTAATAAACATTATTATTGTTATGAGCGTGCTTGTCATCGCACCGCGCCGCATCATGGCATTCATGGAAATGCGCTCCGCCTCCATTGCCTCCTGGTCCGCTGCGTCAAAAAGCCCGCGCTCGTAGTCTTCTCGACCACACGTCTTTACGGCAAGAATGTTGGTTACGGCGTCGGATAGCACGCCCGAGAGCTTGCTCTGCGCGGCCGCAGTGTTTGCGGAAAGGGGGAGTATGCGCTCGTACATGCGGTAAGCCACGGTTACGTAGAGCACCAACATCGCAAAGAGGACCACCACAAAGAGCGGACTTGCCGGCCAAAGGAGCACAATGGTACACACCACGGAGGCCACGGTGGGAATAAGCGAGTACACCACCACGTCCACCAGGGCGGTATAGCCGTTCATAAAGCGACTCGTCTGGCTTACCAGACTTCCACCAAAGCGGCTGGTGTGGAATGTCATAGACTGGTTGGACAAGGTGTCAAAGCACAGGCGGGCCAGATGATAGTTGCCGTTTAGCTCGAGCGCCATTACGCTCCAGTCCTGCAGCTTGGAGCACGCCTGACCCACGGCATTAACAAAGAGCAACGCCACGATGTAGGGGGTAAACACCTCCCATACCTGCGCGGCCGCAACCGGCTCGGCCTGTATGCGATCTATTATGAGCCCCATTACCCAGGTGTTGGCATAGGTGAGCAGCGCCGTGTACGTAACGCTGGTAAAGACTGCCATAAAGGTGGCAAACGGACGCTTTTTGGTTACCCACCAAAACCAATGCAGGGTGCGGCGTATGGTCGCGCGGTCGCGCGGGGCGGTATTTCGCTGGGACATGCTGGCCTCGTTCCTCGTTGGGAGCTTGTGCTCGTTCTATTCTACGCTCGTTCGCGTGTGGTAAGGTGAGAAGAGCGGGGTCGCGGAACCGCGACCGAGGTGCGTTGGTTACTGTTCACGGGCTGGCCAGAATGTGTTGACCAATCAAAGGGGGTACTCCCCCTTGATTGGTCACCGCCGACCATCGATTTAACTGGCATGCGGCCAGCCCGTGAACAGTAACGTGCGTTGGGATACGGGGGAGAGAGTTGCGCTACATGTGCGTTGAGCAGATGGAGCTGGTCGTGGCGCCAGAGGACGCGCGGTGCCCCGTCGTGTACCTCGTGGACTCTGTCGAGCATTCCCTTGCGACGCGGTTGGACAAAGGGGCACACAACATGGCGATCGTTCGCGTGCCTGTGCGCGACTGGAACGACGCGCTCACACCTTGGCCGGCGGCAGGTCTCTACCGGGGTGAGCCGGACTTTGGGGGCAACGCCGCGGCGACGCTCGCCGAGCTCGTGGACGAGGTCTTGCCGGCGACCGAGGAACGGTGGGGCCTCGTGCCGCAAGGGCGCGCCGTGTGCGGATACTCGCTGGGCGGGCTCTTTTCTCTGTATGCGTTTGTAAGCGGCGCGTTTGACGCCTGCGCCTGCCTGTCGGGCTCGCTGTGGTACGAGGGCTGGGTGGACTATATGAGCAGAGCAAGCACCAGCCTGGACGGAACGTTTGCGTACCTGAGCGTGGGAGCAAAGGAAAGACGGGCTGCGCGGCCCATTCTTAAGGGCGTGCAGAGAAACACGGAAGAATGCGTGTGCGTTTTGGAGCAGCTCGGATGCTCGGTACGTTACGCCGTGGTTCCGGGAGGCCACTTCGAGCATGTTGAGCAGCGCTTCGCAGCGGGGTTGGGTGCGCTTGCGGAGTTCTTTGACGCCACCGCCGCGGATAAGGCGAGAAACCAGAGGTAAGGAGAATCTATGTCGTACAAACTGCTTGCATTGGACATGGACGGAACGCTGTTGAGCTCGAACAAGACCGTGTTGCCACGCACAAGCGCGGTGCTGGAGGAGCTAGCGAGCAAGGGCACTCCGCTTGCGTATTGCACGGGTCGCAACAGGCTCGAGCTGCTTGACTGGCCAAGCACGCTGCCCTTTATCCGCTACGGTGTGCTGGCGAGCGGTGCCATCGTGCACGACTTCGGAACGGACGAGACGCTGGGGGTCAGGTCGCTGGACGCGGAAGTGCTCGTTAGGGCAATGCAGATTGCCAACGCGGAGGAGCACATGACGCACGTTATGGCCATACGCGAGTCGGTTGTGAGGCCGGCCGACATCGTGCGCATGGAACGGTTTGGCATGGGCGTGTACCAAGGGATGTTCGAGCGTATCTGCACGCTTGAGGAAGACCTGCCCGCGTGGGTGCGCGCGAACCCCGGACAGGTGGTAAAGCTCAACTTCTACCACGTTGCCCCCGACGCCCGCGACCGCACGCGCGAGCGGCTAGCCAAGGCGGGCTTGCCGCTCACGCTCGCAAATGCCGAGAAGACCTCGGTGGAATGCAGTGCGCTGGGGGTGAGCAAGGCCCAGGGCCTGGCAGAGCTTGCGGATGCTTTGGGCATCGGCTTGGACCAGGTGGTGGCTATAGGTGACTCGGATAACGACGCCCAAGCGTTGGCTGCAGTGGGCATGCCCGTAGCTATGGGCAATGCCAGCCCCGCCATCAAAGACATGGCCAAGCTCGTGGTTGCGGACAACGACCACGACGGAATAGCGGAGGCCGTGGAGCAACTGTTCTAGTGCTGTCCCGCGCCGACGGGAAGTCGCCTTTCGTGTCGGAACTGTACATGGCGGTGGAAGGCAGGCATACCCCTCAGCTCGCCCGAAAACGGGGTGCCGCTAGGGGATACTCCCCATCGGGTACATCGCGAGCTGACCAGACCCTCACGAGGAGCCCATCCGCGATGTACCCGCAGGGGAGTATCCCCTAGCGGCACCCCACTCCGACACGTGTTTTCGGACGACCTCCTTCCTTAGGAGGTGGCCTTCGACTTGCGCCTTTCCATTATGCGGCCAAAGAGGGCAGCCAGCACCTGCTGGAACGGCGTTGCAATAATGGCCGGAAACATGACCTCGGGGCCGAAGTACTGCGACGCAAGCACGGCGCCAGCCGTAACGTTGCGAATGCCGCAGCAAAACGACACAGCCACAAACCGTTCCTCATTACCCCTGCTCAGGCGGCGGGCAATAACCATACCTACCAAAAAGCTTCCAATGGCAAAGCACAGCATGAGGATCATTATTCCAACCAGGGTGGGCGTAAGGTGATGAAGCGGCTCGGATATGCCGGTTGCGTTTGTTCCCACGATTACTGGCAGCAGCAGGCGCGAGACGGGCGTTGTGGCTGGTGCAAGCTTGCGTTGCGCCCATCCATGCGACGCCTCGTTAAACACGGTGGCAACAAGTGCGGGCAAAGCCACCATGTATGCCATGCTTCCCATCATGCCAAGCGCGTCTATCTCTACGGCGGCCCCCACCAAAAGCTTGAGCGTAAGCGGAATGGTAAAGGGCGAGATAAGCGTGGATACCAAAAGCGTGCAGAGCCCCAAGGCCACTTCGCCTGCAAACATGCCAATCCACATGATGGTGGACGCACCAATGGGCACCGTGTATTCCAACACGACGCCGGCTACGGTGGGGGAGGTTGGGCCAAACAAGAGACTGGCCAGCGCAAACACGAGCAACGGCATTGCAAGGTGAACCATAAGGATGGTAATAATTATGATCCATGGTCGCTGTACAGCCGCGCGCATTGCCGTGAGGTTGTTGGAGAGGGAGTTCTGAAACGTCATTATGGCAAAAAAGGTGGGTACGAGCGGCTTGAGGGGGAGCAGCACCTGAGGAAACAGCACCCCAATGACAACGCCTGCGGGCACGATGAGCATCAGGTGAGCGCCAATCCACTCTCCGAGGCCCATCCAAAGGGAGAACGGGCGCGTGGATTCGTTCTTTGTGCCCATTGCCCCTCCTTGTATGCGCATCGTCTTACTAAGGCGGTTTGCCCTTCTCACACACAGGATACCTGTTTTAAAACAGTCAGCTTGGTCGACTGCAAGAGTTGTTATCTTCTTGTCGCATTGTGCGAGCATACCGCTAGCGTATTTCCCGATTAGATTCGCTCGGCTGCGTGGCGTGGCGGCTGACTACACGCAAGCGCGTGCGTTTACGCCGTGACCTACTGCCCAGATGCACGCGGCTGCGTGGCGTGGCAACTGACTATACGCAGAGACGTGCATCTCGTGTGCGGATGGGGCCACAAATGCACGCGGCTGCGTGGCGTGGCAACTGACTATACGCAGCGAACGTCATTTCGGGCTCGTCTGGCTGCCCAGATGCTCGTGGCTGCGGTTAGTGGATGCTGACTGCACGCAGAGACGTGCATCTCGTGTGCGGATGGGGCCACAAATGCACGCGGCTGCGTGGCGTGACGACTTACTACACGCAAGCGCGTGCGTTTACGCCGCGACCAGTCTGACAGACGCACGCGGCTGCGTGGCGTGGCAACTGACTATACGCAGCGAACGTCATTTCGGGCTCGTCTGGCTGCCCAAATGCTCGTGGCTGCGTGGCGTGGCAACTGACTGCACGCAGAGACGTGCATCTCGTGTGCGGATGGGGCCACAGATGCACGCGGCTGCGTGGCGTGGCCCGCAACGATACGCATCCGCGTGCATTAGCTTCTTATCGATGCCTTTTGACGCATCTTTTGGGGCGGAGCACTCCTCCAATTTGTGATCCCTGGCGCCAAATAGGGCTCAAAGGCGCTAGTATCGTATGGTCAGACAACGAATTGGAGAACAACTATGGAACTAAAGGCGTGGACGTACGACGAAATGCCGGCATTCGACGAAGAGGTAGAAGGGGCAACGTGGCTTAACACCACCGGAACTGAGGTGGGAGTGCGCTACGTTGCGGACGTTGAGTACCAGTGCGTGGGTGGCGTTTCGCGCGTACTGCAAATACTCATTCCCTCAACCCTTAGATATCCTGCACCCAAGCCCGGCCGCGAGGCGTCGCGCGCCTATCCTTGCATCGTATACGTGCAGGGTTCTGCGTGGATGACCCAAGACGTGTACGCAAACCTGCCCTGCATTGCGCGACTTGCCGCCCTGGGGTACGTGGTCGCCATCGTGCAGTACCGCGAAAGCGGCGTGGGCGTGTTTCCCGACCAGGCGCGCGACGCGCGCAACGCCATTCGCTTTATGCGCGTGCACGCGCACGAATATGCCGTCGACCCCGAGCGCATGGTGGTAATGGGCGACTCGTCGGGCGGCCACACCGCCGCCTACGCCGGGATTCTCCACGACGACCAGACGGAGCACAACCTGTTTAACGGGGTGTCTGCCGAGGTGAGCTGCATCGTTAACTACTACGGCTCCACGGACTTCACCTTCGAGGACGCAAACCCCTCCACGCCCAATCACAACCAGCCCACCTCGCCCGAGGGAATGGTCATGGGCGGCATCGACCTCAATCGCGACCGCGCGGCACGCGAGAAGCTTACGGTAAAGTGCAACATAGACAAAACGACCAGCATTGCGCCCATGCTCATCGTGCATGGCACCAAGGATCGCATCGTAAACACCAAATGCAGCGTTCGCCTGTACGAGCACCTGCGTGCCACCGGACATGAGTGCGAGCTCTACCTCCTGCGTGGTGCAGATCACGGCGGTCCTGCGTTCTGGACGCCGGAGGTGCTTGGCATAGTGGACAAGTTCGTGCAGCGGCACCTTTGACCTCTCAAGGGGGAGTGCCCCTCTTGATTGGTACCAATCAAGAGGGGCACTCCCCCTTGAGAGGTCGTGACATTTGTCATGGTCAGACGTGACGCCGCTCACTGGTGGGGCGTTGCGCCAGGGCGCACAATGGTTGCATAGAGCATGCAAGCAGAGAGGGACCATGATGGAGAGCAAAACACTTGAAACCATCCAAACCGCCGTAAAGGTGGCAAAGATCGTATGCACCGTCGCTTTTGTCTGCAGCTTGGTGGGCGGCATCCTGTGTCTTGTGGGCATTGCTTGCGCTGGCCTTCCCGGAAGCCTTAAGCTCGGTGGGGTTACCATCCATTCAATAGTGGACAATGCCTCCGAGGTCAGCCCTGGCACCTTGTATGGCAGCATGGCGGCAGGAGCCATCATGTGCGCAGCGTCGTGCGTGGTTTGCAAGCTTGCCGCCCGCTACTGCGCCCGAGAGCTCGAAGCGGGCACGCCGTTTACCCTGGAGGGCGCGCAGGAGCTCCTTAGGCTGGGCATCTGCACCATTTGCGTTCCGCTGGGCGAAATGGTTGTCGCCGGCATTTGCCAGGCAGTCGCCAACAACTACTTTGCAGGCGTGTCTAAGCTGGACATAGACGGGGGCGGCTTCGTTTCGTTTGGCGTCGCGTTGCTGTTCGCAAGTCTCCTGTGCAGGTACGGCGCCGAGCTTGCGGCCAAAGAGTAATAAATACCACAACCAAATAGGGGCTGGACAGAGGGAGGAGCGACTATGGCGATTGTGGAGGTGCGCAACCTCGTAAAGCGATACGGGGAGGTGCTGGCGCTCGATCACTTTAACCTGCAGATCGAGGAGGGAGAGATATTCGGCTTGCTAGGCCCCAACGGGTCGGGCAAGACGACGAGCATAAACTGCCTGCTGCAGCTGCTTACCTACGACAAGGGCGACATCCTGCTGTTTGGCGAGCCCATGCGTCCCAACAGCTACGACATCAAGCGGCGCATCGGCGTGGTTCCGCAGGACGTTGCCGTGTTCGACGAGCTGAGCGTACGCGAGAACATCGACTACTTCTGTGGACTCTACGTATCCGACGGCGCTCGGCGCCGGGCGCTGGTGGACGAGGCCATCGAGTTCGTTGGCCTTAGGGACTACACCAAGTTTAGGCCGCGCAAGCTGTCGGGTGGACTCAAGCGCCGCCTCAACATTGCGTGTGGCATTGTGCACAAGCCCGACCTCATCTTCTTCGACGAGCCCACGGTGGCCGTGGACCCGCAAAGTCGCAATGCCATCCTGGGGGGAATCCAGCGCCTGAACGCCGAGGGCGCGACGGTGGTGTACACCTCGCACTACATGGAAGAGGTCGAGCAGATATGCAGCCGCATTATGATTATGGATCGCGGCGAGTCGCTGGCCTGTGGAACCAAGGACGACCTCGTGCGCATGGTATCCACGGGCGAGAAGGTGGAGGTCGAGGCGCCCGACCTGCCAGGCGGTACGCTGGAGGCGCTGGGTGCCCTGCCCTTCGTGCGGCGCATCTCGCACGACGGGACCTCCATCCACCTGCTGTGCGACAACGGCCCGCACAACCTGGCCACCATCCTGGGCGTGCTGCAGGAACGCGCCGTGGTGTTCGGTCGCGTGTACTCCGAGCCGCCGACCCTCAACGACGTGTTCCTGGAAATAACCGGCAAAGAGTTGCGAGACTAGGGGAGTGCCATGTGGAACACGTTTAAGTACACGACGCTTTCCATCGTGCGCGAGCGCAGCATCGTGGTTTGGGTGCTGCTGTTCCCGCTCATCCTGGCAACGCTGTTCAACGCCATGTTTAAGGGTATAGACGAGAACGCACACGACTTGGATCCCATCCCCGTGGCGATTGTGAACAAGTCCGAGGCCGGGGCAGACAAGGCCTTCCAAACCATGATGGACATGCTGTCGGAAGGCGACGAGGCGCTTCTTGCGTCCGTGGAGGCCAAGACGAGCGAGGAGGCCCAGGCGCTGCTGCGGGACAACAAGACCATTGGCACCATAACGCTGGACGAAAACGGCTGGCCGAGCTTGGAGCTCTCGGCGGTCTCGGGAGAGACGGGCGTGTCGATGGAGCAGGTCAAGCGCACCGTGCTCGCAGATGTGGTGGACGACTTCTGCCGTACGCGCACGGCGGTGGAAGACATTATGGAAAACGATCCGCAGGCGATAAGGGATCCCGAAATCGTGCGGTCGTTCGTGCGCCTGGACGACTACACGTCCGAGCTCAGGATCACGCACAGCCAAACGCGCGAGTACGTGCGCTACTTCTACGCACTGCTCGGCTTTGCGGCGCTAATGGCTGCCAACGTGGGACTTACCGCGGTGGGTGCCATTCAGCCAAACATCTCGCCGTTGGGCGCACGCCGTGCGATCAGCGGCACGGGCAGGGCGCGCACGCTTGCAGGCTCGATTGCCGCAAGCTGGCTGGTGAGCTTCCTGGCGCTGGTCGTGGCGTTTGTGTACATCCGCTTTGTGCTGGGCGTGGAGTTTGGCGGACGCGAGGCGGCATGCATACTGGGCATTGCGGTGTCGGCGCTCATGGCAACGGCGTTCGGCGCGCTTGTTGGCGCGTTGCCGCACGTGCCCGCCTCCGCAAAGGGCGGCATTCTGTCGGGCATCACCTGCCTGCTCTCGCTGTTTGCGGGACTGTATGGCACGCCTGCCCTGCGACTTGCCGACCAGGTTGCCCGCAATGCCCCCTGGGCCACGGCGGTAAATCCCGTAAAGCAGGTAAGCAACCTGTTCTACAGCCTATATGTTTACACCGACCTTGAGCCCTTCTTCCAGACGCTTGGCGTCCTGGCACTTACCACGGCTGTCTTTGCGCTGGTCGCAGCGCTTATGATGAGGAGGCAGAGCTATGCAAGTCTTTAGGGCCGCACTCAAGGCGTTCTTTCGCCATCCCATCTACCTGCTTATTTACGTGGTGCTGCTCTCCTGCATGGGCGTGTTTATGGGCATGAGCATGAACGACGCGCCCAGCGACGAGTACCTGGAGTGGCCTCGCGTGGCCGTTGTGGATCGCGACGGACAAGAGCTTTCGCAGGGGCTGCGTGCGTTCGTGCTCGACCAGGGGGAGGCCGTTGAGGTCCACGACAGCGAGCGAGCGCTGCAGGACGCCGTTATGCAGGAGCTTGCCAGCTACATCCTTATTATTCCCAAGGGCTTTAGCGCCGACTTCGCGCGCGCCGCCGCCACGGGCGCCAAGATGCCGGAGGTGCAGGTAATAATAAGCTCGCAGTCGATGGACGTAACGATGATGGACAGCCTGGTGGACGAGTACCTTGGTGTTGCGCGCACCTATACGGTGGCGCTTGCCGACGCCAGCCAGTCGGAGGTCGTCGCACGTACCAATACCGCCATGGCGCATACCGCCAACGTGAGCGTCGTCCAGACGACCGATGCGCCGCCCTTGTCCAATGCCTTCTTGGTGTACTTGCAGTTTGAGGGCTATACCATTCTGCTGTCCATTGCCGTGTGCTCCGCGGTCGTGATATCGCGGTTCGGACGCGAGGAAATGCATCGCCGGGTGGCGGCCTCGCCCGTGCCGCAGCTGTCCGTAAACCTGCAGATCGCGGCCGCATGCCTTGTAATCATGCTTGCATGCTGGGCGTTTGTGTGCGTGCTGGGACTCGTGGCCTTTGGCGGCAGGATCGCGGGCGTTGCCGCACCCGTTGTGGCGGCCGCGCTTGCCGCGCTTTTGTGCTACTCGCTGTTTGGCCTGGCGTTCGGGTTCCTTGTGGGACAGATGACCGACAACGAGCTGGTTATGAATGCGGTGTCTAACATTACCGGGCTGGTAATATCGTTTCTCGGCGGCGTGTGGATCTCGCTCGACCTGGTGGGCGAGCCCATAGTTACCATAGCCAAGTTCACGCCCGTGTACTACTACAACGGGGCAATTAAGGCTGCGCTGGACCCTGCTGGTGGGGGGTTCACGTCCGAGGCGCTTGCAAACATGGGAATCGTTTGCCTGTTTGCTCTGGTGGTGTTCTGCATCGGGCTGGCAATATCGGGAATTAGAGCTGGTAGAATGGGCGTATGGAACGGCTCATCGACAAAGCAATTATCGCATCCTGCTGCCTAACGGCGTATCTTTCGATTCCCATCGACGCGTTTACGCTTGGGGGGTTCCTCGTCGCGTTGGCTGTGGCCGCGCTTGGCGAGGTCCTCTTGCGCCCATGGAGGCTGGCGGTGGCAGCGGGCTATTTGGTCGCCACCGTTGCGTGGCCCGTCCTTGTGGCATTCTTGCCCCTTGTTGCCTACGACCTTGTGCGTGACGAGCTGTGGCCGGTGCGGTTTGCCTGGGCGGTGCCTCTGGCGGCTGCCATGCGTGCCTGGGATTCTCTTCCCTGGATAACGGTGCTGCTCTTTTGCACGGTCTCGACCGTGCTCGCAAGACGCACCACGTCGCTGGCGGCCGAGCGCGAGCATTACAGGCGGTTGCGCGACGACACGCACGAGGCATCGCTTTCGCTCGAGGCGCGCAACCGAGACCTGCAGGAGGCGCGCGACCTCTCTGCGCAGGTGGCAACGCTGGCCGAGCGCGGTCGCATTGCGCGCGAGATCCACGACAACGTGGGGCATCTGCTTACGCGGGGCATCATGCAGGTGGAAGCGCTCAAGGTGGTGCATGCGTCGGAGCCCTCGCTTGTGAGCGAGTACGACGCGGTGTCGCAGACGCTCGACGAGGCCATGAAGACGGTGCGTGCCAGCGTACACGACCTACGCGACAACGCTGCCGACCCGCGCGTGCTCATGCAGTCCGCGCTCGACGGTTGCGGCATCGAGCAGACGGAACTCGTCTACGAGGTGGACGAGCTTCCCGCCAACGTGGCACGCTGCTTTGTGGCCATCGTGCGCGAGGCGGCAACCAACACCATGCGCCATAGCGACGCCACGCGCATCGAAGTGCAGGTACGGGAATATCCCGGCCTGTTCCAGCTTGTCGTGCAGGACAATGGCTCGGGCGGGATAGCAAGCTCGCCTGCGGGGGCGGGTATGGGACTTCAGACGATGGACGATCGCGTACGTGCCTTGGGAGGCACGCTGCGCACGGAATACCGGGACGGCTTTCGCGTGTTTGCGAGCATTCCGCGCTAGCAAGGGCGCGGGCGGCCGCTGGAATCTGCGAATGGAAGCAAGGGGAGCAAGGGCATGATTCGCGTAATTGTGGTAGACGACGATCCGTTTGTGTGCGCGTCGCTGCAAACCATACTGGGTGCTCAGGAGGACATCGAGGTGGTTGCGGTGGGTACGAGCGGAGAGGAGGCGACGGAGCTGTTTGAGGTGCACGTTCCCGACGTGTTGCTCTTGGACATTCAGATGGCGGGCAGCGACGGCCTGAGCGCCGCCGAGTCCATTCTTGCCAAACATGCCAACGCCCGCGTGGTGTTTCTTACCACGTTTGCCGACGACGACTACATCGTGCGCGCGTTGCACATGGGGGCTAAGGGCTACCTCATAAAGCAAAACGTTACCGACATCGCGCCTGCCATCCGCGCCGTCAACTCCGGACAGAACGTGCTCGGCGACGAGGTGGTGGGCCACATCGCGCAGGCATCCGACGCGCGTGCAGCAAGGGACGGCTTTGCCAAGCTGGGGCTTACCGGACGCGAGATAGAGGTCGTCGAGCTTGTGGCGCAGGGGCTGGACAACCACGAGATCGCCGCCCAGCTGTACATGGGCGAGGGCACGGTACGCAACCACATCAGTTCCATCCTGCAGAAGCTCGACCTTAAAAACCGTACCCAGATTGCCGTCATGTACTACCACATGTAGCGCATCTCGCTCGTGGCGACGGCCGTAAAACGCTTCGTTTGCCTTACGTTGTTGTGGTATGCGAGCGGTTCGCCTCGCATCGCCATCTTTTTTGATTGCTGGGATTAGCGGGATTCAAAACTGTTCGTGCGCCATCGGCGGCTCATACGGCCACCTCGTCGGACCAATGCGCTTGAAACGTGCCCGGAACACCTTTGCGCGTCCCTGTCTAGGGACTCGTATAGGACGCACACCCTTGTTTGGCAACGGATTGAACATTACGCTAGGGCGACTCTTCTGTTTGCGCCCTTTTGCGCTCCGCAAATCCGCACAGCCCGACAACTGGCACTCCAAATGTGTATATTCTTTTCGTTAAACTTCGTATAATCCCAGTTGACAGTCAGGCAAGCGATAAAGAATGTACACCTCATAAAATATGACGTGTACATTCTTTACATCAAATGTTGTAAAACACCAGTTGACCCTTTTCGATATGCCAAAGAATGTACACATTCTGAATAGGACTCTCTCCCGTAATCGCGCGTGCTAGAGACTCTTTTGTGGCAAGGCTGTCACACTTGCCTAACATAACGCAATATTGTTATAATTCGAAGTGCTCGAGGGCGCAATGCTCCGTCCCGCCGCGTTGTGCGTTTCCACCCGTTCCGTCTGCAGACGCGGGAGGTGCTGCTCGCCGTACAGGTGATATGGTAGAAGTGTTTATCAACCATCTGTTCAAAGGAGCAAAGCATGGCATTTCCCAAGAACTTCCTGTGGGGCGGGGCAGTGGCGGCCAACCAGTGGGAAGGCGGCTGGGACCAGGGCGGTCGTGGCATGGCCATGACCGACGTGACCACCGGCGGTACCGTGGACGAACCTCGCTACGTAACCTACATCGACAAGAACGGCAAGGGCTGCAAGATGAAGAACGGCGACCCTCTGCCCGAGGGCGCCAAGTATGCCGTGCTTCCCGAGTATCACTATCCCAACCACGATGCCGTGGACGGCTATCACCACTACAAGGAGGACATCGCGCTTCTGGGCGAGATGGGCTTCAAGCAGTTCCGCATGTCCATTAGCTGGAGCCGCCTGTTCCCCACGGGCCTGGAGTCCGAGCCAAATCCCGAGGGCGTGGCCTTCTACAAGGACATGTTCCTGGAGATGCGCAAGCACAACATCGAGCCGCTGGTTACCATCTGGCACTTTGACACGCCGCTCTACCTGGAGGAGCACTGCGGTGGATGGGAAAACCGCGAGACCATCGACCACTACGTGCGCTATGCCACGGCATGCTTCCGCGAGTTCAAGGGCCTCGTGCACAACTGGCTTACCTTCAACGAGATAAACAACACCATAATGTTCCTGCCGTTTACCGGCCACACCACGGACGAGGACTATCAGGGCGCCTACCAGCATCTGCACCACAAGTTCGTGGCGTCTGCCAAGGCGGTGCAGATTGGCCATGCCATCGACCAGGAAAACATGATTGGCTGCATGATCTGCGGCATTGCCTGGTATCCCGCGACCTGCGATCCCAAGGACATCCTGCTCGCGCAGCATCAGATGGAGGAGGGCATCTACTACTGCGGCGACGTGCAGTGCCTGGGAGACTACGGCACCTATGCCACGCGCTTGTGGAAGGAGCACAACGTAGAGCTCGACATTAAGGACACGGACTGGATCGACCTTGCCGAGGGCACGGTGGACTTCTACACCTTTAGCTACTACATGTCCAACATCGTGACCACCCACGAGGTAAAGGACATGGTAAAGGGCAACTTCAGCGCTGGCGCGCGCAACGAGTACCTCAAGTACTCGGACTGGGGATGGGCCACCGACGCAGACGGCCTGCAGTGGTACCTGGAGTGGGCTGCCGCTCGCTACAACCTGCCCATGATGGTTGTGGAAAACGGCCTTGGCGCGTACGACACCGTTGAGGAGGATGGCTCCATCCACGATCCGTACCGCATCGACTACTACCGCCAGCATATCCAGGCCATGGAGCGCGCCATCGAGAACGGCGTGGACCTGTGGGGCTACACCACCTGGGGCTGCATAGACGTGGTAAGTGCGGGCACCGGCGAGATGCGCAAGCGCTACGGCTTCATTTACGTAGACATGGACGACGAGGGCAAGGGGTCCATGGCCCGCAGCCGCAAGGACTCGTTCTACTGGTACAAGAAGGTAATCGCCAGCAACGGAGAAGACCTGGACTAGGCGCTATTGACCTGCGGAAACGCTGAGTAGTGGGCCTTAGGGTATTCCTCATCGGGTGCGTTGCGGCTGGGGTGCCGCTTGGGGATATTCCCCTGCGGGTACGTCGCGGATAGTCCCCTCATAATGAGGCGGGCAACTCGCGACGTACCCGATGGGGAGCATCCCCAAGCGGCACCCCACTCCATCGTGAGTTTTCAGACAGTCTGGGCGTGTGGGTGTACAGGCGCCGCATGTTACCGTAGGAATACGAGTCTGTGACAGCTGCTTGCCGCTATGCTGTCCAACGCATAGGATTGCCCCTAAACGATGGTCAAAACCGCGAGGCGTCATGGAAAGCAGCCGCGCGCAGTTCCGCAGGAACGAGGACTGTTTGAGCACGGCGCTTATCCATGGCGCTCGCGGTTTTGACCATCGTTTAGGGGCAGAACACGTCCCCTGTTCATCCGGCGATGGGAGGCGATCTACAATGAGGAATGCTCTTTCGGTTGCAACGGGAAAGGCAGCGCGCTGGGTGCTGCACAGCGTTCTTGGGCGCAGCGCCTCGCAGGTTCCGGGACGCGTGACGCTTGCCGTAGACCCCTTGGCCGTGGCGCATCAGAGCGCGCGGCTCAAGCGTGGCTCCATTGTCGTTTGCGGAACCAACGGCAAGACCACGACCACCAACTTGGTTGCAGCCGCGCTTGAGGAAGGCGGGGCGCATGTGGCCTGCAATCGCGACGGGGCAAACATGCTTGCCGGCGTAACCACGGCGCTTTTGGACGCAGACCGTGCGGACTGGGCCGTGCTCGAGGTGGACGAGCTGTCCTGCGCGCGCGTCCTGCCCCAGCTCCAACCAACGTACCTGCTGCTTCTTAACCTGTTTCGCGATCAGTTGGACCGTGCCGGGGAGATAGACCATGTGCAGGACACCATTGTGGGGGCGCTTCTTTTGTCTCCCGGCACCACCCTTGTGGTGTGTGCGGACGACCCGCTGGCCCAGGGTGTCGCGGAGCGCGTGCGCGAGGCGGGCATGCACGTGGTAACGTTTGGCATGGCGGAAGACCTTGGACTCCCTCCAGACCGCGTGCCCGAGGGACGGTTTTGTCAGAGCTGCGGGGCGGAGCTTTCCTACGAGTGGCATGCCTACGCGCAACTGGGCAAGTACGCGTGTCCGCACTGCAGCTTTGCGCGGCCACCCTTGGACTTCGAGGGTTCTAACGTTCATATAGATATGGGCCAAGTCTTCCTTTCGATTGCGCGGCATGGTGGGAAGGCACATACCCTGCACATGCAACACGGAGGGACGTACATGGCATACAATCTGCTAGCCGTTGCCTCCGTTGCGTCGTTAGCCGGAGTGCGCGCCAGCACACTGCAGCGCGCGGTGGACAAGTACCACCCACACAACGGACGCCTGCAGCGCTTTGACATGGGTGGCCGCGAGGTAGTGCTCAATCTTGCAAAGAACCCCGCTGGTCTTAACCAGAACATATCCATGCTGCTAAACGACAGCCGGCCCAAGGCCCTGCTCGTGGTGGTTAACGACGAGCCCAACGACGGGCGTGACGTCAGTTGGATATGGGACGTGGACTTCGAACGGCTTGCAGGTGAGGAGGGCATCTGCCTGGTGCTTGCGGGCGGGCATCGCGCCAATGACGTGCAGGTGCGGCTTAAGTACGCGGGCATACGTGCGCAGACGGTTGGCTCTGTGGGCGAGGCCGTGGATGCCGCGGCGGACCTGCCGCAGGAAACACCGCTTTATGCGCTCGTTAACTACTCTGCGTTGGCGCCCGCGCGAGCGGAGTTGGAACGGTTGGAGGCACACAATGGCTAAGGAACGCAGCTTGCGTATTGCACACCTCTACCCAGAGCTCCTTAACCTCTATGGCGATTCTGGCAACATGCTGGTGCTTAGGAAGCGACTGGAATGGAGGCAGATGGCGTGCCACGTGGACGAGGTCCATGTTGGCCAGCTACCCTCGCTTGCGCACGCGGACATCGTGTTTGTGGGTGGCGGCTCCGACCGCGAGCAGCGCATAGTGTGCGACTCGCTGCAGTCCGCACGCACGGAGCTTGCGGCGTTCGTGGAGGATGGGGGAGTGCTCGTTGCCGTATGCGGTGGGTATCAGCTCCTGGGGCACAGCTATACCATGGGCGACGAGGAGGTAAAGGGCTTGTCGCTGGTGGACCTCTACACCACCAGGGGCTCTCCGCGTCTTGTGGGAAACGTTGTGGTTAAAAGCCGCATATCGTCGCAGCCTATTGTGGGGTACGAGAACCATGGCGGGCGCACGCACTTGGGCGCGGGCGTAGAACCGCTTGGCAAGGTGCTCGGCGGGTACGGCAACAATGGCGAGAGCGGCGAGGAGGGCTGTCTGTACAAGAACGTGCTTGGCACGTACGTTCACGGCCCGCTGCTGCCAAAGAATCCCGGCGTCGCGGATTGGATTCTGTCGCGTGCGTTGGAGCGCAAGTACGGGGACGCAGAGTTGGAGCCACTCGACGACACGGAAGAGCTGGCAGCAAACCAATACTGTGCGGAGCTGTACACGCAGCACTAATTCGGGCGCGTTCCGGGGTGCCTCTTGGGGATACTCCCCCTGCGGTACATTGTGAACAATGTACCGCAGGGGGAGTATCCCCAAGTGGCACCCTACTTACAGTTCGGGGCGGCAACACCACGCATCCGCGTGCGTTTCGAACGCTCCCTACCGTGCGCACTTATCGGCCGTTACCGTACACGGTAGGGATGCATCCGTTCCATAACTGTACACGGTACCCGCATCCCGTTACCGCACGCAGCCAGGGAGAACGACGCTTGCGGCGTGCGGCTTGACTGCCCGCCATC
This sequence comes from uncultured Coriobacteriaceae bacterium, assembly GCA_902793465.1. Taxonomy (GTDB): domain Bacteria; phylum Actinomycetota; class Coriobacteriia; order Coriobacteriales; family Atopobiaceae; genus RUG440. The sequence goes on from CADBDT010000019.1 coordinate 72,756, forward strand.
GCGCTACAATGGCTGCAGGTAAACGCCCCGCGCAACGCGCGACAAGAGATAGGAGCTCCCATGCTCGAAGTTGGCACTCAGGCCCCCGAATTCACCCTGCCCGACCAGAACGGCCAGATGAGGTCGCTCTCCGATTGGCGCGGCACCAAGGTGGTGCTCTACTTCTATCCGCGCGACAACACGGCGGGATGCACCAAGCAGGCCTGCTCGTTCGGCGACCTGTACCCGCAGTTCCAAGAGAAGGGCGCGGTCGTGGTTGGCGTGAGCAAGGACTCCGTTGCCTCGCACAAGCGGTTTGAGGAGAAGTACGGGCTGCCCTTTACCCTTCTGTCCGACACGGAGAAGGAGGTCCTGCAGGCCTACGACGTGTGGAAGGAGAAGAAGATGTACGGCCGCACGTCCATGGGCGTCGTTCGCTCCACCTACCTTATAGACGAGCAGGGCGTAATAGTTAAGGCCTTTGGCAAGGTCAAGGCCGCAGACAACCCCACTCAGATGCTCGAGGAGCTCGCGTGAGATTAATAATCTCGCCAGCGAAGAAGATGATAGGGGAGGCCGATGTGGCGCATCGCGACCTTCCCGTGTTCATAGACCGCGCGGAGATTCTTCGGGAGTGGGTATGCTCGCTCTCGTATGACGAGCAAAAGCGTCTCTGGGCCTGCAGCGATGCAATAGCAACGCAGAACGCCGAGCGCTTTGCGCACATGGACCTGCGCAGTGGCCTTGTCCCCGCTCTGCTTGCGTACGACGGCATCCAGTACACCTATATGGCACCCACGGTGTTCGAGGACGGCCACTTCGACTACGTGCAGGGTCACTTGCGTATACTCTCGGGGTTCTACGGAGTGCTCCGTCCTTTTGACGGCGTGGTGCCGTATCGTTTGGAAATGCAGGCAAAGGCCAGCGTGGCCGGGTGCTCCAACCTGTACGAATTCTGGGGAGATAGCCTGTACCAGGAAGTTGTACGGGACGACCACGTTGTTATAAACCTGGCATCCAACGAGTACGCGAAGGCCGTCAAGCGCCATCTGCAGCCTGAAGACACGTTTGTTACCTGCACGTTTGGCGAGCTGCAGAACGATAGGGTGGTGCAGAAGGGTGTGTATGTAAAGATGGCCCGCGGCGAGATGGTGCGATACCTCGCCGGCATTCAGGCCACGGATGTGGAGCAGCTCAAGGGCTTTGCCTGGAGCGGGTACGCATACGACGAGGCTCGCTCGACCCCCGCGAACTACGTGTTCGTGCGATGACCTCTCAAGAGGGGTACTCCCTCTTGAGAGGTCAATGACCGACTCTACTTTAAGTTGCGGACCGCGTCCTCCAGAATGCGCATCTGCGCGATGGTCTCCTGCGCGGCCACCAGCTGCGGCGCGCCGTTGGCCACGGTTTCGTAGAGGGCCTCGTAGAATGCGGTGTAGGTGCTACGCACGGTCTCCACGCGCTCCTCGTGGAAGGTCCCGTCCTCGTCGTAGTAGCGAAGGGTGCCGTACTGCTCGGGCGTGTCCAGGCCAAAGTCGGGATGTCCCTCGGGAAGGTAGAACTTCTTGAGGTCGCGCTCCTGCTGGTCCTTTTCCACCTTAATAAACGTGCCACGCTGCCCGTACACCTCGAAGCTCGGGCGCTGGATTGCGGCAAGATAGCTGGCCGCAGCCGTGGCCTTTATCCCCAGCTCGTCGTAGTAGAGGTCGAAGTCGAACTCCATGTCGGGCGTGCCCGCGCCGCCCAGCTGACGTGCCTCGGCATGCCAGCGGTCGGGAATGCCAAACCATGCTATTAGCTGGTCCACGCAGTGGCACGAGTGTCCGTACACGATGCCGTCCGGCTGGCTGTACGTTCCCTCGTTTGCCATCTCAAAAAACGACTCACGCCAGTAGTCGTAGTGAGTCACAACCTCGTAGATCTTGCCCAGCTTGCCAGACGCGGCAACCTGCTTTGCCGTAAGGTAGTCGGAGTCAAAGCGGCGGTTTTGGTAGCACTGCACCGTAACGCCCTTTTCCTCTGCAAGGGCAAACAGCTCCTCGGCCTGTGCCACGGTTATAGAGAAGGCCTTGTCGCATACCACGTGCTTGCCTGCTTGCAGCGCGGTCTTGGTAAGCTCGTAGTGAGTGCTAATGGGCGTGCTTATCTCAACGATGTCTATTTTGGGGTCGGCCAGCATGGCATCGAGGTCGGTGGTGTATTCTGCGCCGGGAATCTGCGCCCACGGCCCGCCTAGATGGCGAGCATAGATGGTTTTGATGCAAAACTTGTTTGGCAGCACGACAGAAAAGGGCGCGTGGTAGCGGTTGGTTCCTTTGCCGTTGCCTATAAAGCCAATGTTGAGGATGCGATCTGCCATGGCAGGTCCTTTCGATAGGGGACGATATTACTATTCTATTCTAAAGCCGAGGAGGGTACTTCCCAAGGCGCGCAAAGGAGACGCTCTCTCTCGGGTACGCTGCAGGGTGCTCCTTGGGGATACTCCCCATCGGGTACATCGCGAGAAACCCGTCTAATTATGAAAGGGCCAACCGCGATGTACCCGTAGGGGAGTATCCCCAAGGAGCACCCCTGGGATGTGCCCCGACTAGCCGACTGCGTACGCCGCTATACGTGCGCCCAGAAGAAGGCGCACTCGTCCGCGTTGCACTGCGATGCCTCGGCAAGGCGCATGTTGCAGTGGAACACGTGGCCGAGCTCGCGCTCGGGGCTCTTGTAGTAGCGGTAGCACACCTCCACGCCGCATTCGTCCAGCGCATGGACCATAGGTAGGGCGTCCTCGCGCAAGAAGTCGCCCTCGGCCGTCATTATGAACGCAGGCGGGAACGATTCGTTTACGTAGTCGATGGGTGATATGAGCGCGCATTCCTCCTCGGTGCCGCCACCGGGCAAAAAGTCATGCATAAGCTGTGCGGTAATGTCGAGCATGGGGTCGCCAGCCTGCTGCTTGCGCGCAACAATGCGGTATGCCCCGCAGTTGAGCGCCACGGCAGCGGGCACGAACCCCGCAGGAACGCCGATGCCCAGCTTCTTTGCGTAGGACTCGTTCGTGCAAGCAGCGCAAAACATGGACAGCATATGCGCGCCTGCGGAGTCGCCTACGCCAAACACGTGACCGACGTCAAAGCCGTACTCGTTGGCGTTTCTTAGCACCCAAGAGAACACCGCGCTGGTGTCCACCATGCTAGCGGGAAACTTATACTCGGGGGCAAGCCTGTAGGTAAAGTTGACAACGGCAAAGCCGTGCTGGGCGAGGCCCATGCAATACCACTGGTATCGCTCCTTGTCGCCGTACACCCAGCCTCCGCCGTGGACGCTCACTATAACCGGCAGCGGCTTTCCCAAGGCATCCTTCGGGCGATACACGTCCAGCAGCTGGCACGGGTCGTCCTTTGCATAGCGGATGTTGTCCATGCGAACCACGTCGTCGGGCGTGGTAAGCCCGGCATCGCGCGCATCGTCGCTTTCCTTAAACATCCTTCTTACGGTGTCGCTTATCGCAGACATGGCGCCTCCGTTCCCTTTGGCCAATGACTCGCGCCTACAGCTCGGCTCCGTTGGTCTCGCACACGCGCTTGTACCAGTCGAAGGAGTCCTTCTTCTCGCGGTGCAGGTCGCCGTTGCCGTCGTTGTCCTTGTCTACATATATGAATCCGTAGCGTTTCTTCATCTCGCCGGTGGAGGCGCTCACCAGGTCTATGCAGCCCCACATGGTGTAGCCGATAAGGTCCACGCCGTCCTGGATTGCCTTGCCCATTTCCACAATGTGGTCGCGCATGTAGTCTATGCGATAGCTGTCGTGGAACTTGCCGTCCTCGGCGCGCTCGTCGTTGGCGCCCAGGCCGTTCTCCACGATCATGAGGGGGATCTGGTAGCGGTCGTAGACCTCCTCCAGGTACCAACGCAGGCCGGCGGGGTCTATTGGCCAGCCCCAGTCGCTTGCCTTGATGTAGGGGTTGCCTGCGCCGCCGAAGATGTTGCCGGCCGACGCCTCGCCGGTCTCCTGGGTGGCGGCTGTGGCACTCATGTAGTAGGAGAAGCTGTAGAAGTCCACCGTGCCGGCCTTCAGGACCTCGGCGTCGCGCTTGGCAAGCTCCTGCATGCGTGCCACGTCCACGCCGTCGCGCTCCCAGATCTGGTGCGCGGCCCATACGGGGTATGCGCCGCGCACCTGAACGTCGCCGCAATAGAAGTTGTTCTCGCGCATAACCTCGGTGGCTAACTGCACGTCGGCAGGGTTGCACGTGCGCGGATAGGTGGCGTTGCCGGCAATCATGCAGCCCACCTTGTTGTTGGGATCAATCTCGTGTGCCAGCTGCACCGCCTTGGCGCTTGCCACAAACTGGTTATGCAGTCCCTCGAAGCGGCGCTGCGGGTCGTCCCAGTCCGCGTCGGTAAAGCTCATGGCCCAGTCGTCGGCAGGCAGTATGCCCAGGCCCATAACGTTGCCAAAGGCACCCATCATGGCGCAGTTGATCTCGTTGAAGGTAAGCCAGTACTTAACGAGGCCCTTGTACTCCGTAAACAGGATCTTGCAGAGCTTCATAAAGGCGTCTATTACCTTGGGGTTGTCCCATCCGCCGTACTTGTGGGAAAGCGCCAGCGGGAACTCGTAGTGGGAAATGGTAACAAGCGGCTCAATGCCGTTGCGCTTGCACGCCTCGAACACCTTGCGGTAGAAGTCGATGCCTGCCTGGCTGGGCTCGCCCTCGCCGTCGGGAATAATGCGCGCCCACTGCGTGGACAGACGGAAGCACTTGAAGCCCATCTGGCCAAACATGTCGATGTCTTCCTCAAAGTGATGATAGAAGTCTATGGCCTCGTGGCTGGGATAGTACGTGTTGGGGCGGACTCCCGCCGGCGTTACCACGCGAGGCGTATCCACCGTGCCGCCGGTAATGATGTCGGGAACGCTCAGGCCCTTGCCGTCTGCGTCGTAGCCGCCCTCAAACTGGTTGGCCGCAGATGCGCCGCCCCACAAAAAGCCCTCGGGAAACTTGTACGTAGTCATATACCTTCTCCTTTCCTTTGCCTTCGTTATATTAACTATGAAGCTTATTTGCATAAGAAGCCGCAGCGCTGCGACAAACGGCGCCCATATGCAGGTGGAAGACAAGTACTCGAGGCAGGTCTTGGGTCTGGAATGTGCCTATGGGGATTCCCCGGCCCCAAAACAAAGATCCGATCCTTCCGGCGCCATGGATAAGCGCCGTGCTCAGACAGTCCTCGCTGCGCTGCGGAACTGCGCGCGGCTGCTTTCCATGGCGCCTTGCGGATCGGATCTTTGTTTTGGGGCCGGGGAATCCCTCCGCACCCTCGTTTTTGTTAGGGCTGGAAGCATTCGTCTTGTGAGTTTTATATTGCAATTCGGTGTCGGTACGCGATTATCGGTAGTTTTTTTGCCGTGAGTGGCTATGCTTTCCTTATCTACTGCCCGCTAACTCAGCTAAAAGCAGCGCCATTAATTGGAGAGTTTGCACGTATGAAGCAGATGGAAGATAAGATTCTTAAGGAAGGCGTAGTTCTTCCTGGAGACATCCTTAAGGTTGGCAGCTTTCTAAACCAAAACATAGACACGCAGCTCCTCAACCAAATGGGGCAGGAGATAGCGCGTTTGTTTGAAGCCGAAAACCCCACTAAGATCCTAACCATAGAGGCAAGCGGTATTGCAATTGCCGCTGCCGCGGGGCTCGCCATGGGCGTGCCGGTGCTCTTTGCCAAAAAGCACATTACCAGCAACGTGGACGGCGACGTGTATTCTACGGTGGTACACTCCTTTACCCACAACGCGGACTACAACGTTGTGGTGAGCAAGGACTACCTTCGCGCAGAGGATCGCGTTCTTCTGGTAGACGACTTCCTGGCAAACGGGAAGGCGCTTGAGGGGCTTATGGACCTTTGCGACCAGGCGGGAGCGACGCTGGTGGGCGTGGCAATCGCCATCGAAAAGTGCTTTACGGGGGCTGGCGACAAGTTCCGCGCGCAGGGCGTGCGTCTGGAGTCGCTGGCTGCAATAGAGTCGATGTCGGAAAACGAGATAGTTTTTCGCTCGTAGATATCGGGGCTGCACAAGCATTCCGAAAGAAAGGGAGAGTATGAACAAGCTCGACAAACTCATGATTAACCGTCGACAGGCCATCACCGCCACCTTTGGTGGCGCTGCTGCACTTTCGCTCGCAGCTTGCGGCGGCTCCGGATCCGCCGCCGGCAGCGCTGCATCGGGCGGCAAGATTAAGGTCGGCCTCATATGCCTTCACGACGAGAACTCCACCTACGACCTCAACTTTATTAAGGCATTCAAGGAGTCCTGCGAGAAGATGGGCGTTGGCACCGAAGGCCAGGACTTCCTCATCAAGACCGGCGTTCCCGAAAACAACGAGTGCTACGATGCGGCTGCAGAGCTGGTTGAGGCTGGTTGCAAGCTCATCTTTGCCGACTCGTTTGGTCACGAGGACTACATGATCCAGGCTGCCAAGGAGTTCCCCGAGGTTCAGTTCTGCCATGCAACTGGCACCAAGGCTCACACCGAGAAGCTCCCCAACTACCACAACGCCTTTGCCGCCATCTACGAGGGCCGTTACCTCGCAGGCGTTGCTGCCGGCCTCAAGCTCAAGGAAATGATCGATGCCGGTACCATTACCGCCGACAAGGCCAAGATGGGCTACGTGGGCGCCTTTACCTACGCAGAGGTTATTAGTGGCTACACCTCGTTCTTCCTGGGTGCCAAGTCTATCGTTCCCGAAGTTACCATGGACGTAACCTTTACGGGTTCCTGGTACGACCAGCCCCTGGAGCAGGAGGGTGCCACCAAGCTCATCAACGGCGGCTGCGTGCTTATTTCTCAGCACGCCGACTCCATGGGTGCTCCCCAGGCCTGCGAGAACGCCAACGTTCCCAACGTGTCCTACAACGGCAGCACCAAGAGCTCGTGCCCCAAGACCTACATCATCTCCTCGCGCATCAACTGGTCGCCGTACTACGAGGAGGCCATTGGCGCCGTAACTGGCGGCAAGGAGATTGACGTTGACTACGTTGGCACTCTTGCTACCAGCTCTGTTGAGCTTACCGAGCTCAACGAGGCCGCAGCCGCCAAGGGCACTGCCGAAAAGCTCAAGGAGGTTGAGGAGGCCCTCAAGGCTGGCAGCGTAAAGGTGTTTGACACCAAGAACTTTACGGTGGAGGGCAAGGAAGTTACCACGTACAAGGCAGACGTGGACAGCGACCCGAAGATGGAAGGCGACACCGAGGTTATTGCGGACGGCTACTTCCACGAGTCCGAGTACCGCTCCGCCCCGTACTTCGATATGCAGATTGATGGCATCAAGCTGCTGGACACCAACTTCGGCTAAAGTCTGTTCGAAGAGGCGAGATTACAAGTGAGGGACAATCTCTTGACTCATTTTTAGGGCAAGGATTGTCCCCATTTGTTATCTTCTTTATACGAGAAGGTGGCCGAGGCGAGCGAGGAGGAGTTTTGCACGACAAACAACCGGCAATTTCCATGCGCAACATTAGCAAGTCCTTTGGGCCTATCCAGGCAAACAGCAACGTGAGCCTAGACATTAATCGTGGCGAGATCCTAGCCCTCTTGGGCGAAAACGGCAGCGGCAAGACGACTCTAATGAACATGCTGTCGGGCATTTACTTTCCCGACAGCGGCACCATAGAGATTGAGGGCAAGCCCGTGGTAATCGGTTCGCCCAAAGATGCGTTTAGCTATGGCATAGGCATGATTCACCAGCACTTTAAACTGGTAAACGTATTTACCGCCACAGAGAACATCGTGCTTGGGCTAAAGGACCAGGGCAAGTACGACCTCAAGGAGTCCGCCAAAAAAATCAAGCAGATCTGCGACGACTACGGGTTTGACGTAGACCCCGACCAAAAGATCTACGACATGTCCGTGTCGCAAAAGCAGACTGTGGAAATCGTAAAGCTCCTGTATCGCGGTGCCGAGATTCTAATTTTGGACGAGCCCACGGCAGTGCTCACACCTCAGGAGACCGACAAGCTCTTTGCCGTGCTACGCAACATGCGCGACGATGGCAAGACCATTATCATAATTACCCACAAGCTCAACGAGGTTAAGGACATAAGCGACCGTGTGGTTGTGCTGCGCAAGGGCGAGTACGTGGGCGAGATGGTAACCGCCGAGGCATCCACGCAAGAGATGACCAACATGATGGTGGGCCGTCAGGTCTCGCTTAACATCGACCGCCCGGATCCGGAAATGAAGTACCGCATGGAGCGCATTCGCGTAAAGAACCTTACGGTAAAGAACCGCGAAGGCGTTACCAAGCTGGACAACGTGACCTTCTCTGCCTACACGGGCGAGATTTTGGGCATCGCAGGTATATCTGGATCGGGCCAAAAGGAGCTGCTCGAGGCCATTGCGGGCCTGCAGCCCGTGGAGAGCGGCACCATAGAGTACAACGTGGATGACGAGCAGGTGGAACAGCTTATTGGCATGGACCCGCTCAAGATTGCCAACATGGGCGTTATTTTGTCCTTCGTGCCCGAGGACCGCTTGGGCATGGGTCTGGTGGGCAGCATGGACCTTACCGACAACATGATGCTGCGCTCGTTTAGGAGAGGCAACTCGCCGTTGGCCGACCGTAAGGAGCCCAGGCACCTTGCCGAGCTCGTGGTAGAGGAGCTTGAGGTAAGCACTCCTGGCGTGGACACCCCGGTAAGCAAGCTTTCCGGCGGAAACGTGCAAAAGATTCTGGTTGGACGCGAGATTGCCGCAGCACCCACCGTGCTGCTCTCTGCATACGCCGTGCGCGGCCTGGACGTAAACTCCTCGTATTTGATCTACGACCTGCTAAACAGGCAAAAGGGCAACGGCGTTGCCGTTATATACGTGGGCGAAGACCTGGACGTGCTGCTTGAGCTTTGCGACCGCATCCTTGTGCTTTGCGGTGGCAAGGTGAGCGGCATTGTGGATGGTCGCACGACGACCAAGAACGAGGTTGGCCTCATGATGACCAAGTTGGGAGGAGGCGAGGACCAATGATACATGTTGTCAAACGCAAGGAAATGCCGCTTGGCAAGGCTATGGCGGTTCGCATTGGCATCATAGTATTGGCGCTCGTGGTGTGTGGCGTAATAACCGCCATAGCAACGGGACTCAACCCCATAGACGTGTATGCCACCATGATCCAAGGCTCGTTTGGGTCGCCGCGAAAGGCGTGGATTCTGGCGCAGGAGGTGGCACTTCTGCTGTGCGTCTCGCTGGCTCTTACGCCGGCGTTCCGCATGAAGTTTTGGAACCTGGGCGGCGAGGGACAGGTGCTGGCTGGAGGCCTTGCCTCGGCGGCATGCATGATCCTTCTGGGCGACAAGATGCCCAACGCAGCGCTTATTGCCGTTATGTTTTTGGCATCCGTAGCCGCAGGCGCCCTGTGGGCGGCGATTCCCGCCTTCTTTAAGGCAAAGTTCAACACCAACGAGACGCTGTTTACGCTCATGATGAACTACGTCGCCACGCAGTTGGTGGCCTATTTCGTAATCGTTTGGGAAAACCCCAAGGGCTCGGGCACCATAGGCATTATTAACCAGAGCTCCGAGGCGGGATGGCTACCCGTGGTGGGCGGCAACAAATACGTGCTCATTGTTATTCTGGTAGCGCTGCTTACGGCAGGCATGTTTGTGTACCTAAACTACAGCAAGCAGGGATACGAGCTTAGCGTTGTGGGCGAAAGTCCCAGCACAGCACGATACGTTGGCATAAAGGTGGACCGCGTTATCGTGCGTACGCTCCTTATTTCGGGTGCCGTGTGCGGCTTTGCCGGAATGCTTTTGGTAGCTGGCTCGGCACACACGCTGAGCACCACCATCGCAGCCGGTCGCGGCTTTACGGCGGTAATGGTCGCATGGCTGGCCAAGTTCAATCCCCTTATTATGGTGGGCAGCAGTGCGCTGCTTGAGTTTATGGGCCACGGCGCAGGCGAGATTGCCACCACCTATGGCCTCAACCAGAGCTTTGGAGACATTCTTACGGGTATTATCCTGTTCTTTATTATTGGCACGGAGTTCTTTATTACCTATAGGATCGTGTTTAGCCGCAAGACAAAGCAGATAGGGGAGGAGCAGGGCGATGTTTGATTTTCTGATTACCTTTATCCCGCGTGCGGTTGCTCAGGGCATTCCGCTGCTGTACGGCTGCACGGGCGAGATAGTTACCGAGAAGTCTGGCAACCTTAACCTTGGCATACCTGGCGTCATGTATGTGGGTGGCATAAGCGGCGTAATTGGTTCGTTTTTGTACGAGCGCTCGCTTGCGGATCCCTCGCAAATAAACCCCGCGCTCGGAATTCTGATTCCCCTGCTCTGCTGTGTGGTGGGGTCGCTACTCATGGGGCTTATCTACTGCTTCCTTACCGTTACCCTGCGTGCCAACCAAAACGTTACGGGCCTTGCCCTTACCACCTTTGGCATTGGCCTGGGCAACTTTTTTGGCGGTTCGCTCATCAAGCTTACCGGAGCGGATATCCCTTCCATCTCGCTTACCGCAACCAGCAACCTGTTTAGGACCACGCTGCCGTTTGCGGAGTCAACGGGGTGGTTTGGTCAGCTCTTCTTTAGCTACGGATTCCTTGCGTACGCCGCAATCCTTATTGCCATTGGGGCGTCCTTCTTCCTCAATCGCACGCGACTCGGCCTGCAACTGCGCGCCGTGGGCGAAGATCCCGCAACGGCAGATGCCGCAGGCATTAGCATTACGCGCTACAAGTACGTGGCAACCTGCGTGGGCTGCGTTATTGCCGGCTTGGGCGGTCTGTATTTTGTTATGGACTACGCCAACGGCATTTGGTCCAACGACGCGTTTGGCGATCGCGGCTGGCTTGCCATCGCGCTGGTAATCTTTACCGTGTGGCGCCCGGGTGCGAGCATTCCCGCCTCCATCCTGTTTGGCGGACTCTACATCCTGCACCTGTTTATTCCCACGGGCACCGACCTTGCCGTAAAGGAGCTGTACAAGATGCTTCCTTACGTGGTAACCATCATCGTGCTCATTGTTATAAGCACGCGGAACAAGCGAGAAAACCAGCCACCCGAGCATCTGGGTCTCCCGTACTTCCGAGAAGACCGATAGGCACGGGATTCGTCGCTGTTTCCAACAAGTCTTATTTACGCTTGCTCGCCCCGCCCGCTTTTTTGCGCCCGCGGGGCGTGCTTGTAAGACCCGGACCCTACTGCATAACGTATGGGTCGCGCTCGCCGGCCTCGGGACTCTCCTGCACGCTCAGCGCTCACTTCGTGTTTTGCGCCCGTGGGGCGAGACTGCAAGGCGCGGACTCCTTGCGATTCATGCGGGTCGCGCTCGCCGGCCTCGGAACTCTCCTGCATGCTCAGCGCTCACTTCGTTCGCTCACTCGCTTCGCTCGTGATTCGCTGCAGGAGAGTTCCGAGGCCGGCGAGCGCTCTCGTTTACCGCGGGGGTCCGGCGTCTACAGGCACGCGCGGAATTCGCGGCGGGAGGTTTGGCCTGGTGCAGATACGTGCTTGTGGCTCGTGATTCGCGCCCGCGGGGCGCCCTTTCAGCGCCAGGACTCTCCTGCATGCTCAGCGCTCACTTCGTTCGCTCACTCGCTTCGCTCGTGATTCGCTTGCGGGAAAGTTCTGACGCTGAAAGGGTGCGTGGAAGTCGCCAGCTGGGGGGAAACTTTTTGAGCTCCTTTTGCTTGTTCTTAAACTCTAAACTCGATGCGTACGATGGACATGTGTACAAGATGGTCGGATAACCACGAGAGGATGGCGGGCAGAACGCCGTATTTCGTGCCGAGTTTTCGGTAGCCGTTCATGTAGCTTTTGCATGTTACGCTTGCAAAGCTGTTCGACCAATCCGCAAGCTCGCGAGAGGCGTTGCTTACACAAAAGTAGGCGCCAATATCGTCCATACCTGTTTGGTTGAGTACCGTTTTGGACATCATCTTAAGGCCAATGCGGTTTACGGAGTCGAAGGCAATCACCCCGCCAAAAAAGTGCTCTGCCATGGCGCATAGCAAAGCGCGTACCTGGTCGGTAGTTAGGTAATAGAACACGCCAGCGGCTAGGAAGATGGCTCCCTGGCTTCCATCGATCTTGTCAAACCAGCTGTAGACGTTAAGGTCGCACACTATGTTATGCTCGCGCTTGCCTGCGGGCATGAGTTCGTTGCGAGCGTCAATTACGTCGGGAAAGTCGAGGTTGTATCCACGGGCGCTTCCGTTGTCGACCCGGCTAAATAGGTCGAGCAGCCCGCAGCCGAGATTTACCACCGCGGCATTCGGATGCACCCGCAGGTAGGCGCGTGCCTCCTCGCACAGGTCGAACTCGCGTTGCGCAACCTCGAGCGAACCAAAGTGGCCCAAGGCAGTATCCATAAGCTTGACCTGTTCGGAAAAGTCGTAGTCCACCGACTCTATGAGTTTGCCCGGGTTGCCGCCCTCGTAGAGCTCTGGATACTGCTTGGCCAGGTGATAGCGCGCATACAGTGGTATAACAAGCGTCTCCTGCACCGAGCCCTTTTGTATAACAGTTTTGGGCATAACGGCTTCCTCTCGCCTTGTTGTGCGAACATATGTTAACCAAGTCTAACATTATTTGCTAGGGTATGGCCTAGCCGCAACTTGCTTTTAATCAAGTAAGAAACTGTAAAGCTTATAACATATTCGTTGCTGTATTTATGGCTTGTGGACTTGGCTCATTGGCGTATTCTTGTGCGCACATAATCGCCGTCTGTGGAAGCGAGGTTTTCTATGAGCATCTGTCTTTGCAACCTGTCCGCCGACGTAGCGCTGGAGCTTGCCGCCCAACAAAAGCTGGAGCTCGTGCCTGCTTCTCCAGACATCTCCTCCTTTGCTGCGGATGCAGAAGTCGCAAAGGAGGCCTTGGGAGAATTTGCAAAACAGCTTCCTCACCCAATTGAGCTGCTCGTCGATAAACGGGGAAAACGTCGACACGCACCAGGTGCGGCCTACCATGTGTGGAGCGGTCCGCTTCCAAAGAACTCCGTCTTCCAGCTATACCAGGGCGTATATGTTTCCTCGCCAGAGTTCACGTTGCTACAGCAGGCAAGCCAGCTTCATCAGGCAAATCTGTGTCAGATGCTCGGCCGGTACCTGGGAACGTGGACTCCAAACAAAAACGAGCCATTGGGTCAGGACGTGCGCGCGCCACTAACGAGCTTTGAGTCAGTTAAAGAGTTTCTTGAAGGCGTGGGACGTGCGTGGGGCAAAAACAACCTAAAACTGGCTTTGGCCTATACTTGCGAGGGTGCGGCTTCCGCTCCCGAGACCTCGCTTCAGCTGGCGCTTTCCTTACCGCCGGAGTTGCATGGGTTGGGCATATTGCAGCCAACCATGAACTACGAGAACGAACTGTCTCCTGCAGCACAGAAGATATATCCTCATGACACCATACGCATCGACCTTTGTTGGCGACACAAAAAATTTGGTCTTGAGCATCAGGGTAAAGAGCATGGAAAGCAGCTGGGGAAGGACTATGCGCGTTGGTTTGCAGCCCGTATGATGGGCTACGAGCTATGGTTTGTTGCGCAAGAACAGCTGGAGAGCGCTAAGCAATTGATGTATATTGCCCGCGAACTGGTAAAACGTATCGATGCGGATGTGGATACGGAAGCGTGGCCAACGGAGAGTGAGTTTCAGGACCTTCTGGATATACTTGCTGGCAAAACGCATCCAAAGCCCGTGAGCTTCAAAGAATTGCGTAAGCGAAGGGCAGCGGCGCGGGAGTAGGGCGCAGGCGTCGGCGGCAGGAGGACACAATTGCGCAAACGGTCGGATCAGTCCAGAAAAACCGCAGGTCAGCGCGATCCGTTCCGACGGGCTTTGTAGTTGTGCTCTCCC
>CADBDT010000020.1 GCA_902793465.1 uncultured Coriobacteriaceae bacterium
GGCGAATTAGATCCGACTGGAATTGGCGATTATCAATCGACTAGGATTGGTCAATTTAATCCGACTCCACAATTGGCTAAAAACGCCCGACTCTAACATAGGTCGGTGTCTCCCAGCGCGCCCAGCACGAGCATGCCCGCCCGCGTGAGCGTCTCCGCGGTGAGCTCCGCGCACGCGTGCCCGTACGCCTCGGGCATGTCCTCGCAGCCGTCCCAGCCCACGGGCTCGGCTCCCACGGTGCCAAGCGTCTGGATGCCCTCGCGTGCGGTGGTGATTGTCTCGTTCATTTTCGTCCCCTCTCGGGTCGTGAGGGGAACCTCTTTCCCCTCGGTGGCGCCCTGAGGGCAAGCGGGTGCGGCGCGTGACGCCATGGGTGCGGGCGTGGCGCGGCGGCATGCGTCGGATCCGCGTCTGGCGGAGCGGGAGGGCGCTAGGGGTGCCTGCCCTCCCGCGCAGCCTGTGCCAGGGTGGTGCCACCGAGGGGCCGGACGTGGGTTTTGGTTGTTTCGGTATTTGGTCCTTGCATCCTGTATCTTGGTTGGCATATCGAAACAGGCGAGCTTCTCGCGATTGTAAAAACACGCAATATCACTCGATCTTCAACGCATGGCTAAATATGCCCAGCGCCATTAACATGCGCCGCACAAGGTCAGGCTCAGTTATAGAAATTTCACAACGGGTAGAATAATAACAACGGCAAGTGTGTTCTTACTGCGGGAACGCTGCTACTCAAAACATCAATCACACCAAGAAATTGCTAAGACATCATCAGGCTGGAGCGTGATATAAGTGCAAAAGAATCGTAAATCAGAACTGAATGATAATAATTTAGCAATAGCGTATTACCGCTATTCATCACACTCGCAACGTGACGTGAGCATAGAGCAACAGCAAGAAGCAGCTCGCAAGCTTGCGGAATCACGTGGCTACAAGATTGTCAAAGAGTACGCCGATAGAGCCATAAGTGGTACAACGGAAGAGCGACCCGGGTATCAACAGATGCTCTCGGAAGTCGGTAAGTTACGTCCCGCGGCTCTCATACTCTGGAAAGCAGACAGGCTGGGACGCGACAGGTATAACGTGGCGATAGCGCGCAAGACACTGCGCGACGCGGGTTGCAGGGTCATCTACGTGGCGGACAACCTTCCTGAGGACGACTCCCCGGAAGCGGCAATCATTGAGAGCCTGGTTGACGCAATGTCGGAGATGTACAGCAAGCAGCTCTCAGCTAACGTCAAGAGAGGCTCACGCCACAACGCCGAGCGCGCGCTATCGAACGGGCACAAGATTTATGGCTATGGGACGGACGACAAGACAAAGCGCTACGTTATAGACCAAGACACTGCACCCATCGTGAGAAAGATCTTTAACGATTATGCAAGCGGAAAGAGACTCCAAGTCATAGTGGACGAGCTGAACACAGCTGGGGTCACCACAAGGGATGGAAAGCAATTCACCATCAACTCGCTCAGATGGATTCTGCACAGCAGACGGTACATCGGCGAGTACAGATATGACGACATCGTGGTTCCGGGCGGCATGCCTCGCATCATCGATGACGAGACCTGGGAGAAAGTCCAGCGAAGGTTCGAAGAGAACAAGCGCATAGGGCAGCAGGTATCACGAGGGACAGACGAGGACGGCACACCGAGGTTCTGGCTGACGGGGCACCTCACCTGCGCCGTTTGCGGCTCGACGCTCTGCGGTACCCACGGTCGAAGCAAGACGGGCAGGAACTACTATTACTACGCCTGCGTCAACCACATCAGACGGCGCAAGGGCAAGTGCGCAAAACGCAGCGTCCGTAAGGAGAAGCTCGAGGGCGTCGTCACGGACGTCCTCACAAGCCTGCTCAACGATCAGGAGCTGCTAGCATCGTTTGCGGTTGACGTTGCGTCATACTACCGCTCGACGCATGATGATGGCGCGTACCTTCGGTCGCTGCAATCAGAGCTCGACGATGCGGAGAGGTCGATAAGGAATCTGGTCGCAGCGATCGAGCGTGGGGCACTGTCGGATGCGCTTCTCAGAAGGCTCGAGGACACGGAGCAGCGAGCGGGTCTGCTGAGGGAAACGATCGCTTCGGAGGAGGCGAAGCAGTCGCTCGTCGAAGACGAGTACACGATTGCGGCGCTGTTCGAAAAGTTCGCAAACGCAAATCTAGACGATGCGGAAGTGCGTGACAATGTCCTCAGGTACTTCGTCGATGAGATTATCGTCTCGGACAATCGTATAGACATCGTGGTGGACTGGTTGGACTACGTGGGAGACACCAGGTTCGAACGAACTTTTACGTTCGATGACGTGAAAACGCGCTTCGTTCCTCTACGAGAGTTCGAACCTTCGCGGGATGGTAGGGGCGGCGGGACTCGAACCCGCAAGCCTTGCGGCGAGAGATTTTAAGTCTCCTGCGTCTGCCAATTCCGCCACGCCCCCAAGGAGTCTTAAGTCTAGCAGTTATTCGGGTAATTTGCCCGAACGTACGTTAATCTTCTACACGCCAATCTTAAACAGCGCGGTGTCCAGATACTCAGTCGATCCCATATAGGTGCGCACGCGCACGGACTTGCAGAAGTACATGGTCATAAGAATGAGTCCGGTCGCAAGGCCAAAAAAGGTGCCCAAGATTCCTATTGCCAAAACGGGTGCAGCATTAGTGGCCCGCAAATTGATAGCCATAGGAACTGTTACGAACAGCGAGAGGGCAGCGTTTGCTATCGTAAGAATCTGGTATATACGCAGGAACTTTGGATAGCGCTTAACAATTAGAACGATCATGGCCACGCCCAAGCCAATGGACAACAAGTCAACCAGTATCGATCCAAAGGAAGGCTGAACATACGCGGCCCCAAAATACGCAGCCATGCGCAGGTACTGCACAAGGTCGAACAATGCTCTAAGCGCACTTATGCCCCAGCAAACAACAAAGACGAGCAGCCAGCCGCCAAGCGTCTTGTATTTTTGCGTGTCATCCACCTGGACGTTGGATTGCGGAGCGGGCTGCGGCGTCGGCCGCGGCGTCTGCTGTGGGGCAGGCTGCTGTGCCGGCTGTGGAGCGGGCTGGGGATTCTCTGCAGCCGCCGGAGCCGCCGGCGTCCCCACCTTTGGTGCTGCCCCAACCGCCGTCCCGCACTCGGGACAAAACCGCGCACCTTCATCAATCTTTGCGCCGCAGTTCGAACAAAAACCCATCTTTAACCCTCCTTGTTTTGCTTGCAAGTTCTTTGCGCTAGACCACAACTTGGGGTCTGTCCCCTATTTGTGGTTCCCAACCAACCGGGGAGGCACTCCCCTCCACCGCCGCAGCCACCGTAAGCGACAAGCCATACAAGAGGTCGCTCTCGCTCACCGTAAACTCGTTAAAGCCGGCCGCGCGCATTATCTCGCTCACCGCAACCGTGCCGCCCAGAATAACAGGCGCCCGCTTTGGCTGAATGCCGGCGAACTCCGCCCGCTGCGCGGCGGTTACGCCCGCCAAACGACGCTCCTGGTCTTCCACAACCTGCTGCGAAAGTGTGGCCAAATGCACCTGCGCGGAGTCGTAGGGCACAAGCGCCTTGGCAAGCGCCACAATGGTAGTGGACGTGCCGCCCGTTACCACCAAGCGCTCGGGCTTGCTTACGCCCTTGCGCTCCCAGTCCAACACCGGCCCAAAGGCCTCCGCTGCAAACGCGTGCGCGGCGGCTAGGTCCTCGCTCGTAGGCGGGTCGGTTCTGCTCAGATACTTCTCGGTAACGCGCCGGCAGCCCACGTCTATTGAGCGCACAAAGTCCAGGCTCGGCGTCCTTCCGCCCTCAAGGCTACCCACGGCAAACTCCGTGGACCCGCCGCCATTGTCTGCAACCAGTAGACGCGACGTTGGAAAGTCCTGCGCAACGCCCAAAAACGTAAGCTTGCCTTCCACCTCGCCGGGAATCACCTGCGCCCTAAGGGCGCGCGCGGCAAGCTCGTCCAGCAGCTGGGACGAGTTCTTTGCGTCACGGGCAGCGCTGGTAAGCGTACAGCACAAGGCGTCCACCTGGTCGGCGCGCACCTGCAGCAGATAATCGTCTATGCAGGCAAGCAGCCTGTTGCAGGCCGACTCCAGCAGCATTCCCGACTGGTCGACGCCTTCGCCCAGGTTAACGATGGTGGAACGGCGGGTCATGTTTGTAACGTGGTCGGCCTCAACGCTGGCAATGGCCAAGCGTGCCGTAACCGTGCCCACGTCTATAACGGCAACACGCGTCATGGGCGCCTCTCCCCTCTTTATAGCACAGGTTTGGGCGCGATCGCGGCACGACAGGCGCACGCGGACGGCCCCTAGCTGGCACTCATAATAGCAGGGTTTATTGCGAGCCTACTCGTGCGTATAGCCAAAGAGCATGTCCAGTATGCCAACGTACCAAGGCAGGCTCTTTTCGTACTCCTTAACGGCGGCATCCACCAGCGCGGGATCGGCAGCCGACTGCGACTCCACGCCCTCCACTACCAGCGCCTGCTCGTCGGGATACACAAAGCCGCGCTCTCGGGCCTCGTCCTCTATGCCGTCGAGCGTCTGAAGTCGCTCGATTTGCTTGTTGAGCTCCTCGTTTTGAGAGGCAAGCGCCGCGTATTCCGCCTCCAAGACGCCAGACTCGCGCCAAGCGAGGTAATACGTGCGCGCCGGCCCGGCAACTACCGCAATTGCAATTGCGAGCCCAATGGCCACGAGCAAGGGTATTGGTATGGCGCGCATCCCGTTTCCAAGGCTCAGGGACGGCAGACGCAAACGCGAGAATACGCTTTGGTGCTTTGGCGTGCCGGTGTATACGGCCGGACGGGAATGTATATCGTTGGATCTTGTATCTCGTTCGCGGATATCCGCCCGCTCGCGGCGATCCGCCTCCACGCGCATTGCAGTTTCGCCCCGGCCGTACGGACGGCGCTCGTCGCGCCTCGCAAGCCCCAGGGCGCGGGCACCCGACGCAGAAATCGCCGTTGCCCCAACCGACCGCTTGGTTTCGCGCGTTCGGGAGGGCTGCGCGCCGCGTTGCGAGGAACGCGTGTCTTTTAAAGAATCGTTAGTTCTCATGCCACAGCTTCGTTTTGAGTTTATTCGGGCTCACACCAGAGGTGTGAAATACGATTATCTCACAACATGCGCGGCGGGAGAGAAAAAAGCGGCGGCGAACCAAAAATAGGGGGCGTGGCGGTGGACTTTTGGACGGTTGCCCGAAAGGGAATGTGCCGTGCTAGCGAGCCGCGAGGTTTATCCAGCCGCGCTGCACGCAGGTGGTAAAACACCAGTTCTCGCGGTCCTTGGCGCCCACACGCAGCGACCAGAAGCACGACCCGGCGCCGCCGCGGTTCCACGCCTCCAGCTGCGCGTCGGAAAACGCACGGTACCACTCGCGCGTTTGGGCCTCGGAAAGCCCCGCAAGGTCGCGAGCATGGTTGGCCAGGCTCCACTCCCCCACCAGCACCGGATGATACCGCGATGCCTTTTGCACGCGAACCGCCATGCGGTCCACCAGCGCCAGGTACGACTTGAGGTTACGACGGCGCAGCGGGCCATCGGCAAAGGCCGCGTACTGGTGCGTGTCCAGCCACACGTTGGGATCGCCGTTGCCCGGATCGAAGCGGTCCCACGAACGCAGAGAAAACCTGTCGTGAAAGACCAGCTTTACCTCGGGCCCCACAATGGGTCGCACGCGGTCGTAAAACTGCTTGTAAAACTGCGCGATGGTC
Source organism: uncultured Coriobacteriaceae bacterium (assembly GCA_902793465.1). Lineage (GTDB taxonomy): Bacteria > Actinomycetota > Coriobacteriia > Coriobacteriales > Atopobiaceae > RUG440. The sequence goes on from CADBDT010000020.1 coordinate 5,710, forward strand.
TTGTGCGAGGCAGGCGCAGAAGCCTCCATGCGGTCGGGGTACGCGCGGTTCTTGGCCCTGTTTGCAAGGTACACGCGCCTGCTCGCAGGCTCGTTAAGCGGCTCGATACCCCACAGTGCCGAGCGCCCCACGTAGCGGATTGCCACGTCTTCCAAAAAATCCACGGTCTTGTTTATACGCGCTTGGTCGCGAGACCAAGCGCAGAGCGCCGTATACCCGCCGTTGTCAAAGCCGTTTTGGCTGTACGGCACGGTGTGCAGATCCACCAGAATCCCCAGGCCGTACTGCTCGGCCCAGTCGAAGGCATTGTCGAGGTGCCGCACGCAGGCCGCATGATGAGGCGAGCCAAACAGATGGTACGGCACGGGAATGCGCACCATTGTTACGCCCACGTGCGCGAGCCAGGCAAAGGTTTGCCTGGTAACGTACGAGCGCCAGTGCGCGCCAAGCTGCCGCGTACGCTCGTCCAAGGGCAGCTCGTCCACCCATGCGCGATCGTCTTCTGCCTGCGCGGAGGAAAGCGGAGAGTCGCCCATCCACTTTTCCAACACGAGCCAGTTGCCTAGGTTTACGCCGCGCACACGCGCGTCCTCGCGTCCAAAGCTATTGCTCATCATTTGCCGTCTTCTTCCTTGCTCGGCGCCGACTGGCATACGGTAACAAGCCCGTTCGCCCGTATTGTACGACTCCGCGCGCATGTCGCACCAAAACATGTGTCAAACTGAAATCTAACTTATTCATATAACGCGTACCTGTTTCGGAATCGCCGCGGCGCGCCTTAGGGAGGAAAGTATGTTCTTTGATCCATACCTCGTATTGTTTGCATTTGGCGTGGGCATTTTGGGCGCCATGTTTGGTGGCATCCAAACGTTTATTTGCACCGGATTTGCCGGCATTGTTGTGTACGCTCTTAAGGCGGCGGGCGTGGAGCCCACGCTGCTAGGCGACTCGGTGCTCAACACGCTGCTGTTGCCAGCTATCATATTTAACGCTGCGGCCGTGGCAACCGCCGTAGCAGCGCGAAAGTATCCGGAGGTAAAGGGCTGGGACATTACGCGCTCGCTCATATTTACCCACGACACAGGCCTCATGCTGGTGGGCGGTGCTGCTGGCGCGGCCGGATACCTGCTGTTTTCTCTTTTGTCCTACATTGGCATTCCTGGCGACGCGGGCTCTCTTGCCATAGTAATAATTGGCATCGTGGTGCGTCTTACGCTAAGCACCGGCCGTAAGTGGAACCCCGACGCAACGCAGTACTACCGCGAGCAGGGCTGGCAGTACTGGGTTTATCAGACGGTTACCGGCCTTGCGGTTGCCACGGTGTTTGCCCTGCTTCTGCACGACGCCGGCCCCACGTTCTACGGAGTGGGCTTCTCGATATCTGCGGCGCTGCTGCTGTTTGGCTACGCCGGCGACGGCCAAAAGGTTCCCACCACGCACCAGATAACCAACATTGTGGGGGTAACGCTGGGGCTCACCGGCGGCAACGTGGCTCTTGCCGTGCTGTTTGGCTGTTTGACCAACGTTGTTTACCTGCTGGTTGCAAAGTACTTTAACGAGGACTGCTCCACGCACGTGGACGGCCCCGCCGTGGCCATATTCCTTTCGTCCATGGTGCTCAACCTTATTTTTTAGCAGAGAGGGGCGCGGACACGAACCTGGCACCGTGCGCACTTCCGGGACGCGAGCCTCCCTACCGTGTACGGTTCCGGGCGATAATCGCGCACGGTAGGGACCCATCCGTCCCGTAACTGTACACGGCGGCGGCGACTGTACACGGTAGGGACCCATCCGTCCCATAACCGTACACGGCGGCACCGTGTACGATTCCGGGACCTAACCCTCCCTACCGTGTACGGTTCCGGCCGATAAGTGCGCACGGTAGGGACCGTCCCGTCCCAAAACCGTACACGGTGGCAGGGGCCGTGGCGGCGACTGTACACGGTAGGGACCCATCCGTCCCATAACCGTACACGGCGGCAGGGTCATGCGAAGCGCACGGCTCAACTCAACGGCGGAGCACCCCCAAGGCGCTTCCCTACTGGCCGACTCGTGCTGCCGAGTTCGGAGCACGGTGTTGTACCATTACCCATGAGCAACTCATTCAAACAACGCGCATGCGCGGTAAGGGGGGTACCAACATGAAACTTGGCATCGTAGGCACCGGAAACATCGTGTCGTGGATTGCGCCAAACCTGGCAAGCTGGGGCATAGACGTAGTTGCCATATCGGGCACACCGCGCTCGGAGGAAACCATGCTGCGCATGGCAGACGAGTACGGCGCGAGCGGGCGCTACACAGACTGGCACGACGTTGTTGGCGACCCAAACGTAGACACCGTGTACGTTGCCGTCCCCAACTTTTTGCACTACGACGTGTGCGAGGCAGCGCTTCTTGCCGGCAAGGACGTGGTGTGCGAGAAGCCCCTTACCAGCGACTACGAGGAGACCGAAAAGCTCTCCGAGCTCGCGCGCGCAAACGGGCGCTTTTTGTGGGAAGCCATTGTTACCACGCGTCAGCCTAACTTTAAAAACGTGCAGCGCCTGCTGCCGCGCATTGGCACCATTAAGATGGTGAGCTCGACGTTTAGCCAGTACAGCTCGCGCTACGACGCCTTCCGCGCCGGCACGGTGCTGCCCGCGTTCGACCCCGCAAAGGCAGGCGGCGCGCTTATGGACTTGGGGTTGTACACGCTTACGTTTACGCTCGCTCTGTTTGGCGAGCCACGCGCCGCGCGCTACCTGCCCAACATAGACCGCAACATAGACACGAGCGGCGTAGCAATACTGGAATACGACGGCTTTACCGCCATTAACGTGTGCGCCAAGGATTCCGGCGCGCCCAACCGCTCGGTTATTCAGGGAATCGACGGTTGGATTCAAATGGAGTCCGCGCCCAACAGCTGCGGCGCCGTTACGCTGCACCTTAACGATGGCACCGAGGAGTTTTACGACGACTGCCTGGACAACATGTGGGAGGCCGAATGGCGCTCCTTTAAGGCGCAGCAAGACGCGGGCGACCTGCAGGCGTGCTACAAGGAGTTGGACGCGAGCCTTTTGGTAAACCGCATCCAAAACAGCATACGCATTCAGGCGGGCGTGCTGTTTCCCACTGACAAGGTCTAGCGCGAACCGGGAGATCCGAGGGGGCGGCATGAGCGTTATATTCTTTGACATAGACGGGACGCTTGCCACGGGCACAGCGGTGCCGGCGAGCGCAGCGGCAGCCGTGGAGCGCGCACGCGCGGCAGGCAACTACGTGTTTATTTGCACGGGACGGCCGCTGCGTTACGCGCAGGAGCACTTTGGTGCCTATGCGGACGGGTTCGTATGCTCCAACGGGCGCCTTGCCGTGTGCGACGGGCGCGCGCTAGTAAACAGACCCGTGGACGCATCGCAGGTGGAAAGCATTCTGCGCGTGCTGGACGAGCATGGCGCGGGGTACGCGTTCTTCTCGCAAGACGAGCTTTACTACGGCGGCAACGAGTCGTACCGGCACGTGGCGGAGCAGGCAAACGGACCCACGCGCAATCTGGCGGATGCGCTCACTGCCGGAACCGAGCTCTACAGCTTTGACATCTACTTCCGCAGTGCGGAAGAGCGCGATGCCATTGCTCAGGCGTTGGATGGGGTGTGCCTGGTAAACCCCCATGGCCCTCATCCCTCTGCCGACGTTACGGTGCTCGGCTACGGCAAGGGCGATGCCGCGCGCGACGTTACCGCCGCGCTGGGTTTTGCGCACGAGCAGAGCTACGCCTTTGGCGACGGAATAAACGACCTGTCCATGATCCAGGCGGTCGCGCACGGCGTGGCCATGGGCAACGCAGTTGACGAGCTCAAGGCCGCCGCAGAGTTTGTTACCACTGCCATCGACAACGACGGCGTTGCCAACGGCCTCGCCCATTACGGGTTTTAGGGTACTGCCGAAAAAAAAGAAGAAGACGTGCCGTGAGGGGATACTCCCCCTGCGGTACATCGTTCGCGATGTACCGCAGGGGGAGTATCCCCTCACGGCACGTCCTGCGCGCGCTCGGGAGCCGCAGCAATTGTGGGCATCCCAAAACTTTCTTCGCCAAACGCTATAATACCCTTGAACTACTTACTCCTGCCCACGGGCAAAGAGAGGAGCATTGTTTTGTCATCTTACATACTTAGCTGTTGTTCGACCGTAGACCTCACGTCCGAATGGCTTGCAGAGCGCAACATTGCGAGCGTGGACTTTAACTTTAAGCTTGGCGACACGTGGTACAAGGACGACTTTGGCGTGTCTGTTCCCCCCGCCGAGCTCTACAAGCGCATGCTTGCTGGCGAAAACGCCACAACCTCACAGGTAAGCACCGGCGACTACATTGAGTTCTTTAGGTCTTTTTTGGAGCAGGGCAAGGACATCCTGCACGTTACGCTGTCTTCTGGAATCTCCAAGACCATAAACTCCGCGCAACTTGCCGCCAAGGAGCTGAGCGGCGAATTCCCCGATCGTAGCATCCGCGTGGTTGACTCGCTGTGCGCTTCGGCTGGCTACGGCCTCTTTATGGATCGCCTTGCCGACCTTCGCGACGAGGGCATGGGCCTAGACGAGCTTGTTAAGTGGGCCGAAGACCATCGCAGCGAGGTAAACCACCTGTTCTTCTCGTCCGACCTTACGTTTTTTGTTAAGGGCGGCCGCGTTACACCGTTTGCCGGCGCCGTGGGCGGCGTGCTTAAAATTTGCCCGCTCATGCACGTGGCAACCGACGGATCTTTGCAGGTTAAGGAAAAGATCCGCACCAAGGCGCGCACCAAGCGTCGCATGCTGGAGCGCATGATTCGCCTTGCGCGCGACGGCGAGCAGTACGACGGCAAGGTGTTTATTTCCAACTCGGAGTGCCTGGACGACGCGCAAGACGTGGCAAACGAGATTCAAGACACCTTTGCCAACCTTCAGGACGGGGAAGTTCACCTGTTCCCCATTGGCGCGACCATTGGATGCCACACTGGCCCTGGTACCGTAGCGCTCTTTTTCTGGGGTGATCCCGCGCGCTGGTAGGGGCCTCTAAACAACGGGAGGTGTCGTGGACGGCTTCTTTGGCTTCTTGGCAGTACTAATGATAGTCACAGCCGTTATGGGCCTGGGCATCGTTGGCCTGGTCGTATGGGGCGCTACCCGCGTAATCCAATCCGTAGCAGGCCTGTTTGGCAAAAAGAAGGAGCCCGACCGCATAGACGGCCCCGCGATTCCGCGGGGTACGTTTCCCGGCCGCGCGGCGCGACGGTCTGCGGTGGCCAAGCCTACGGCTGCGGCTGGCTCTACGTCGCAAGGGTCTGCGGCTACGCCTGGACCTACGCCCGCGCCCGCGCCTGCGCCGCAACCGCGAGACTACGTTTACCTGGACGTGGACGCTGGCACCACGCCCGAAACCATCGTGCGCGTTATGCGCGACTACGAGCAGCAGCGCGTTGTGGGGTTTTACGCGCGCGAGGTAATAGACGTTCTGTCGATGGTGGACCTGCGCAAAAAGAGCCTGTTTGGCGAGATAGACCGCGCCTTTGACAAGCGCAGCATTAGCTGGGACCACTTTGCCACCACGGCAACCGACGCGCTCGACGCACTCGTGCGCAACTGCGCTCTGCTGGGCAACCGGGTGCAGTCGTTTGACGTAAGCGACTACGAGCGTATGGAGCAGTTCTATCGCACGGGCGGCGAAATGCGCAACGGCAAGCAGGACCCCGCACGCATAAAGCGCTGGGAGCTGCTGCGCGCCACCAAGGACGAGATGGACAAGCTGCGTTCGGCCAACGAAGGGCTTCTGCTGGAGCTCGACAAGCTCTCCTCCGAGCTCGCAACGCTAAGCAGCAACGACTCCACCGAGGAGAGCTCCCGCATTGCCGACGAGGTTCGCCGTCTGGCCGAGCAAACCAAGTACTATCGCTAAAACCACAAGCAGGGGGCTGTCCCCTACTTGTGGTTTGTCCGCTCACACGGACATCAGACCTGTCCCCCTGTTCAAAAATGAACACCTGACACGTCCCCTGTTCATCCTGTAGAATCCATGTCACATACAACCGCGAAAGGAAGTGCCGTGAACAAGACACTAGACCTGTACTACTACGATTCGTGCCCCTACTGCCAAAAGGTCCTTAGGGCAATAAGTAAGCTGGGCATCCAAGACAAGATTACGCTCAAGAACATCCTGCAGAGTCAGGAGGCCGCGCAGACGCTGGTAAGCGTGGGAGGCAAGCGCCAAGTTCCCTGCTTGTTTATCGACGGCGTTCCCCTGTACGAGAGCGACGACATTGTGGCCTGGCTCAACCACGCGTTTGCGTAGCACCAGCTCGACCGCTACGCTGGTGCCGTTAGGGGATACTCCCCATCGAGTACATCGCGAATAGCCGCCTTATGATGCATGGGCTTCTTGCGATGTACCCGTAGGGGAATATCCCCTAACGGCACCCTGTTTTCGCACTGTCTGGGGCTATCCGCAACGTGCCCCGCCCAGCGGACGCTGCACCAGCCTATCGATTAATAAAGTACAGCCCCACCAGGCAAATAATCACGCCCAGTACCTTGCTGGGCGTGAGGTCTTCTCCGTAGAGCGCAAAGCCCACAAACAGCAGAGCGATGGCCAAAAACGCGCTTTGCACAATGGAGGCCACGCTCACCTCCCAGCCCGCGCGATAGGCATAAATAAAGCCCACCTCAAGGCCCACTATTACAAGGCCGAGCACAAAGGGCGCCCAGTTAATCTTTTTGAGCTCCGCCGTAACGCTTGCGTGCCCGCCCAGGACAAAAAAGAGAGCGAGCGAGACCACGGCGCCCACCGAGTACGTTACCGCCAGCGACACAAAGGGGCTCATACCGCCCGGCACCGACTTGGCGCACACCTGGTACACAATGTTGGACAGCACAACTAGCCCTATGGGCCAAACATACGAAAACGAAGGCATTGCGGTCTTCTCCTCTCGGCCCTTGCGACTCGTAGTATAAAAAGCGACCAGGCACAGCACCCAACAGCCAACAAGGTCTTGTCTAGCGCTGCGTTTAGATGTGGCTGGACGGCAGCGAGTATCCAGTTATTCCCAAAACGCCGCATTAGATTAACATACGTGCCATACTGTTAGGCAACAACGGCGTTTACACTGGGAGGCTCGCATGGCAAAGGCTATTTTGCTGGACATCGACGGAACGCTTACCAACGACCAAAAGATTATTACCCCGCGAACGCGCGATGCACTGCTGGCCGCCCAAAGCGATGGCGCCGTGCTGGTGCTGGCGTCGGGTCGTCCCAGCATGGGTCTTACTGGCTTTGCCGACGTGCTGCACATGAAGGAGCACAACGGGGTGTTCGTGTGCTTTAACGGGGCAAAGTCCGTAAACTATCAGACCAACGAGGTTTACTTCCAGCAGACGCTAACGGTGGAGCAGGGCAAGCGCGTTTTGGAGCACATGCACAAGTTTAACGTGTGTCCCATTTACGACCGCGGTGCGTACATGTACCTGGAAAACGCGTTTTTTACTATCGAGCGCTACGGCGCGCCGTGGACCATTGCCGAATACGAGGCGCACAACAACAACTACCTGCTGTGCGAAGTGGCAAACAACGCCGAGTTTATGGACTGGGAGCTTAACAAAATATTGGTGGCGGGCCAGCCCGAATACCTGCAGGAGGTCTGGCAGCAAATGGCCGCGCCGTTTGAGGGCGAGCTGAGCTCCATGTTTACCGCGCCCTTCTACTACGAGTTTACGCCGCTGGGTGTAGACAAGACCCGTGCGCTGCGCGAGACGTTTGCCACGCTTGGCATCGATCGTTCCGAGGTCATTGCCTTTGGAGACGCGCAAAACGACCAGTCCATGATCGAGTGGGCTGGCACGGGCGTGGCCATGGGCAATGCCGTAGACGAGGTAAAGGCCGTGGCCGACTACGTTACCTTGTCCAACAACGAGGATGGCATTGCCGCTGCGCTCGAGCACTTTGGGATGTAGGCCGGCGGGCGCGGTCGGGCGCGGGCAGGATGCGGGCGCCCCGGATACGAGGAGAACCACATGCGTATTCACGACTTTTCTGGAGCCGACTTCGAGCCGGTGTCCAAGCTTCTGGGGAGCTGCCATCACGCACAGCACGGTGGGCGCGCGTACTGGCACGGTGCCAACGAACTGTGCGTTTGTTTGTACGAGAGCGACCACGGGCTGGTTGCAGAAGACGACTCTGGCGCGCCTGTGGGCGTGGTGCTCCTAAGCAGCCCGCGCGACGAGGACCACAACAGCGAGCTGCGCATGCACTGGCGTCAGCAGCAAACAATGATCCTTACCGTGTGCCGCAGCCTGGGCATAAACCTGCAGGCGGGCTTGTCTGCGCAGGAGGGCAAGGCGGGCGCGCCCGATGAGCCCGAGCGGGTGGCGCAACTCCTTGGCAGCGGGGCGACCGACCTCGTAAGGCTGTTTGCAACGGCCAAGGGTCCGGCTCGGGAACGCGTGGAGGCTGAGCTCGCGCAGGCGGCGCGCACGTGGCTTGTTGCGCACGGCGCGCAGCTGGAGGCGCCTGAGCCGGGCGATCTGGCACCCGTTGTTCTTGCGAGTAGCGACGCGGACAGCGAAGCGGTCGGGCTCCTGCTTAACTCCCACGCCAAGCGGCAGGGCGTCGACTTTGTGCCCTACAACTATCACGTGGCTCAGGACGGCGAGGTGGTTGCCGGCATAACGGCCTGGTCGCTGGGGTCGGACGTGCACGTAGATATGCTGGCCGTGCGCGAGGACCATCGCCGTGAGGGGCTTGGCAGCTTGCTGCTCTCGCACGTGGAGGCGCAGGCGCGCAAGGACGGCTGCACCACCGCCAGCCTGGACACGTTTTCGTGGCAGGCCCCGGATTTCTACCCCGCGCACGGGTACGAGGTCGTGTTTCGCTATACGCTGGACGACGGCACGGAGCGCATCTACTTTAGCAAGCGGCTTTAGCCGCGGGGCGCGGCGCCGTAAAGTGCCCGCCAGAAGAGGGTGCCCGTGCGCGGTATTATCAACTTTCTAATCGTTGGCGCAGCACTTGTCTGTTTTTTTGTTTCTCGCACAAAAAGGCCAGTTGACAAGTATATTTTAGAAGTAAACACACAAGTGCTGCGTTGTTTTGCGCGGCGGCCCACATGGTGGGCAGCTCAACGGGCGGCTTGGCGGGCAACTTGGCAACGGACGGCGAAGGGCAGAAAAGGGCATGGCGAGTCACAAACGGTCGGCGCAAAAGAGGCAGAGAGCCAGTTTTGAGTCCTCGTTTGGCCAGATGGACGGCGTGTTTAGGAAAGAAGAGCAGCGCAGGGAAACCGAGGACGCCCAGCGCGAGGCGGCTCTGCGCAGCAAGGCTTGCACGTCCAAAAACCGCTACGCCACGCGCGCGGAGGCGATGGGTGCCATAGCCGCGTGCGAGGAATACGGCACGCGAGGCCTGCACTGCTACAGGTGCTCGTACTGCAAGGGATGGCACCTTACCTCGCATCCCCGCTAGGCTGTCCGAAGACGCTGTGACGGAATGGGGTGCCGTTTGGGGATATTCCCCTACGGGTACATCGCGGATTGCCCCGCTCGTAGGGAAACGACCCACTCGCGATATACCCGATGGGGAGTATCCCCAAACGACACCCATCCCGCAGGCTTTTGGACGGCCCGCGAAGGCAGGCCATCCAAGGCGTGGCGTAAACGACACTGGAGGTGGAACCATGATCGACCTGCATCGTAAAGCACGACGAGCCGCCCAATGGGTCGTGGACTCCGTAATGGGCAACGGTCTTTCTCAGCAGGAAAGCGGCGAGGTCCAGGACGGCAGCACGTCCGAAGACGTTGCCCGCCTGTGCAGGCAGGCCGCCGCCGAGGGCTGCGTCCTGTTGGTAAACGATGGAACGCTACCCCTTAGCCCAACTAGCCAAGTGGCCGTGTTTGGTCGCTGCCAGCTGGACTGGTTTGCCATGGGCTACGGAAGCGGCGGCAGCGTTAAGGCGCCCTACACAACCAACCTCATAGACGGCCTCGAGGACGCCAACGCCGCCTACGACCGCGTTCTGGCCGAGGTGTACAGATCCTGGTGCTCTAGCGACAAGAACATGGTGGACGAAGGCTGGTGGGGTCACTGGCCCACCAGCCATCCCGAAATGCCCGTGAGCGAAGAGCTCGCGCAGGCGGCGGCGAGTTCGGCCAGCACCGCCCTTGTGGTTATTGGCCGCAACGCGGGCGAAGACCTGGACCTACCGTTGCGCACCGGCGGCTACTACCTTACCGAGGCCGAGCGCGCCATGCTCGACGTGGTAACGAGCACGTTTAAACACACGGTGGTCGTCCTCAACACGAGCAACGCAATGGACCTGCAGTGGATTGAGGAGTACGACGCGCGCCTGAGCGCGGTCTTACTTGCCTGGCAGGGCGGCATGGAGGCGGGAAACGCCGTGGCGGACGTGCTGTATGGCCGTATTAACCCCAGCGGATGCCTTGCTTGCACCGTGGCGCGCACGTACGAGGACTATCCCAGCAGCACCACGTTTGGCAAGATTCAGGTGAGTTACGAAGAGGGCATTTACGTGGGGTACAGGCACTTTGATGCGCGCGCTCCTCAAAACGTGCTCTTTGGCTTTGGTCACGGGCTCTCGTACACAACCTTCCAGCTGTGGATTCGTGAGCTTACGCGCGAGGGGATCTACGTTAGGGCTCGCGTGCGCGTTACCAATACTGGCTCGCGTGCGGGCAAAAAGGCCGTACTGTTGTGGTGCGAGCCGCCACAGGACAAGGTCCAAAAACCCGTGCGTGTGCTGGCGGCCTTTGGTAAGACGGGCGTAATCGAGCCAGGGATGCACGAGGAAATCGAGCTTGTGTGCGACATGGCAGACGTGTCGTCCTTCGACGCGGATAGCAGGGCGTTTGTGCTTGAGGCGGGCAGTTATCAGTTTGACTGCACGCACACTGCCTCGGGAATCGACCTGCAGGAGACTGTGCTGGTGCAGCACTGCAAGCCAATATGCGAGCCAAGCGATGCGCTGCGCGAGCGCATTGCTGCCGCGCTGCCGCAGGAAGTGAGCGCAGGCAGGGCAGGAGCGGACGGGACGGACGCAAATGACAAAACCGCAGACGCAAACGGTGTGCATGGGTACAAAAGCGCAGTTGGCAGCGCGAATTGGAACAATGACGTAACTGCGTGCGAGCGCGACGGCGCAAGCAGTGGCGGTAATGCGAACAGAGGCGTGAGTCCAGAGTCTGCCAGGTCTAACGCGAACGCTAACCCTGGCACGAACAGGTCCGTCGCGGGCGCCGCTGGCGGCAACGCAACCGCAAGCTGGAGCAAAGACGCGGGCGCGAGCAACGCACACGGGAACAAAAGCGCAGTTGGTAGCGCGAATGGCAATGCGTTCGCGAATGCACACGGACCAGGCGCAAGCGCGAGCAGCGCAGACAACAACGTGAGCTTTTCCGACGTTGCGAGCGGCAACGCCTCGCTAGACCAGCTGGTGGCCCAGCTTTCGGACAGCGAGCTGGAAGCCCTAACCTGCGGCCAAGGCACCATGAACAGCCCGCTTGGCGCACCTGGCAACGCCGGCGCGTTTGGCGGAGTAACCGAGGCGCTGCGCAGTCGCGGCATCCCGGCCGCCATCTGCGCGGACGGACCCTCCGGCGCGCGACTGCAACGACGTTGCTCTCTGCTTCCCAGCGCCACAACACTAGCGAGCACGTGGAACACGCAACTGGTGCAAGAGCTGTACGCAGCGGTTGGGGCCGAGGTGCGCGAATGCGGCGTGGACGTGCTGCTGGCACCTGGCTTAAACATCCAGCGCGACCCACGCTGTGGCCGCAACTTCGAGTACTTCTCGGAGGATCCGGTGGCAAGCGGACTTATGGCAGCCGCCGTGGTAAACGGCCTTAAGGACGCGGGAATAAGCGCGTGTCCCAAGCACTTTGCCTGCAACAACCAGGAGAGGCGACGCAACACAAGCGACTCGCGGGTGAGCGAGCAAGCGCTGCGCGAAATCTATTTGCGCGGGTTTGACATTTGCCTGCGCGAGTCGCAGCCCGACCTCATAATGACGTCGTACAACAAGGTAAACGGCGTATGGGCGCACTACAGCTACGACCTGGCCACCACCGTACTGCGCAACGAGTGGGGCTTTGAGGGCGTGGTTATAACCGACTGGTGGATGCGCCCCGCTCGCAGCCCGGAGTTTCCCGAGCTTCGCAACAACGCGTATCGGCTACGCGCTGGCGTGGACGTTCTAATGCCCGGCAGCATGAGCCACGTACTTAACGTCCACGAGCGCCCAGCGGGCATAACGCGCGCGGAGCTGCAGCGCACCGCACGCAGGGTACTCCGGTTTTTGCTGCGCTCTGCAACGTAGGGGCACGACCTGTGGTTTTTGCACCTAAGAGGCACCCCAACGCCATTTAGTTAGCGCCGTGCACATTGGGGATACTCCTCATCGGGTACATCGCGAGAAGCCCGTCTCATAATGAGTGGACTATCCGCGATGTACCCGTAGGGGAATATCCCCAATGTGCACCCCACCCCGTCACGGGCTTTCGGACAGCCTGAGGGGATGTCGCGATTCTTGCCCGCGCGCGCATTTCCCCCGGCCGACCGCTCACGAATGAGAGTTTCCTTGGCGCAGAAACGCAAAACCCCAGCTCGTGGGAGCTCGGAACCATGTGTTTTGTAATACGTGAACTCTGGGAGCCTCCCCAGAGTTCACGTATTAACTTTTGAGCGCGCTCGTTTTGCAAAGCACCAGCTAGACGACCTGCGCCTTGAGCAAAAAGTTAATACGTGAACGCTGCGCGGCCAAAAGTCAGTTCACGTGTTACAGCGGGGGCAGAAACCACCGCCGTTATGTTAAGCCATGGGTTTCAATCGGCCCCGCCGGCGTGCACGGTTTTGGGACAAAGGCGTCCCCACCGTGTACAGTCACCGCCACCGTGTACAGTTACGGAACAAAACGCTCCCTACCGTGCGCGGTTATGGGCCGTTACTGTACACGGTAGGGACGCCTTTGTCCCGGAAGTGCGCACGGCGCCAGATTCGTGCCCACGCCTTAACGTAACGGCGGTGGGATTATCCCCTATGTGCACGGCTCCCCCGAACCCTGGCTAAATAGCGGTGGGGTACTCCTTAGGTACAAAACGTTTCGGGCATCTTACCTACGCCCCTTTTTTCGGCCGGTCCTGCGCGTGGATTGGCCGCGGCTGCCGGAGTCCGGCCGTACCAGGCACTTGGGACCGTACCCAATAAGGTCGGTGCGATGAGCCTTGCGCAGTGCCTCGAGCACGAGCTTGCGGTTGGCGGGGTTGCGGTACTGGATAAGCGCACGCTGCATGGCCTTCTCGTGAGGGTCGGTAGCGCAATACACCGGCTTCATGGTGCGCGGATCGAGCCCCGTGTAGTAGATGCACGTGCTCACCGTGCTCGGGGTGGGATAGAAGTCCTGGACCTGTTCGGGGTTGTAGCCCATGTCGCGACAAAACTCGGCCAGACGCACCGCCTCGCGCATCGTAGAGCCGGGATGGCTGCTCATAAGGTAGGGCACCACGTACTGCTCCTTACCCACCTTGCGCGACACCCGCTCGAATTCCTTGCAAAACCGCTGGTACACGTCGTTGGAAGGCTTGCCCATAACGCGCAGCACCTCGTCGCATACGTGCTCGGGCGCAAGGCGCAGCTGACCGCTTACGTGGTGTTCGGCCAACTCGCGCACAAACGTGCGGTCGTCGTCCAGCATTGCGTAGTCGAATCGGATTCCGCTGCGCACGAACACCTTCTTTACGACCGGAAGCGCCCGCAGCTTGCGCAGCAGCCGCACGTACGCCTTGTGCGTAACGGTTAGGTGCTTGCAAGGCTCGGGCGAAAGGCACCGCCTGCCCACGCACGCCCCGCGCGTAAGCTGGTCCTGACACGCCGGCACCCTAAAGTTGGCCGTCGGCCCGCCCACGTCGTGAATGTATCCCTTAAACAGGGGGTCGCGCGTCATGGCCTCCGCCTCGGCCAAGAGAGACTCGTCGCTGCGCGTCTGTATTATGCGCCCCTGGTGGAAGTTGAGCGCGCAGAACGCGCACTCCCCCAGGCAGCCACGGTTGCTGCACAGGCTAAAGCGCGTCTCCTCGATGGCAGGTATCCCGCCGTCCTTCTCGTATCTGGGATGATAAGCCCGCGCATACGGAAGCTCGTACACCGCATCGAACTCCTGGGTGCTCAACGGTTCCGACGGCGGGTTTTGAATTACATAGACCCCGTGCGGATACTCCTCCACCAAGGGATGGCCCAAAAACGGGTTGAGGTTGCGCGTCTGCATGCCAAAGCTACGCGCGTACTCCTCCTTATTTGCGCGCATGGCCTCATATGTGGGCAGGACCACGGGCTTGTCGCACTGCTCGGTCGTGCGCGCGCGATACACCGTGCCTGGTATAAACGTAAGGTCGGCAACGTCCAGCCCGGCGTCGAGCGCGTCTGCTATGGCAACTATGGACTTTTCGCCCATGCCGTAGGAAATAAGGTCGGCGCCGGAATCCAACAGGATGGATCGCTTGAGCTTGTTGGACCAGTAGTCGTAGTGCGCAAGACGCCGCAGCGAGGCCTCAATCCCGCCCAATACGATGGGCGTATGCTTGTAGGTTTGGCGTATGAGGTTGCCGTACACCACGGTTGCGTGGTCGGGCCGCAAGCCCATCTTGCCGCCAGGCGAGTACGCGTCGCGCGAGCGGCGCTTTTTTGCCACCGTGTAGTGGTTGACCATGGAGTCCATGTTGCCGCTGGAAACCAAGAACGCGAGCCGCGGCTCGCCCAGCACGGCAATGCTTGCGGGGTCGCGCCAGTCTGGCTGGGCAATGACTCCCACCTTGTAGCCGTTGGCCTCCAGCAGGCGGGTTATGATGGCCAGCCCAAAGGAGGGGTGGTCCACATAGGCGTCGCCGCTCACGTACACGAAGTCGCACTGCTCCCAACCGCGACGGCGCATCTCGCCCTTCGTGGTGGGCAAGAACTCGCTTGCCTCCACCTTGCGCCCCTGCGGATACTGCGGCCCCTTTGCGTGCGTGCTCTTTGCGCGTTTTGCCATAACTTCCCCCTCGCAACCAGTATATGCCAGATGCGAGGAATTGCTTCCTATCAAGGGGGGAGTACCCCCTACGGTTGGCGCCCATCAAGGGGGAGTACCCCTCTTGGTTGTGCGTCGCCTTTGCAACGAAGGGCCGTTCATCCGAAGACAGGGTGCCGCTTGGGGATACTCCCCATCGGGTACATCGCGGATAGGGCTCTCGTATGGGAAGGGCCAACGCGCGATGTACCCGCAGAGGAATATCCCCAAGCGGCACCCCACGCCGCCAAGCGGTTGTGTAAATCAAGGGGGGTACTCCCTCTTGATAGGGCTATGTCAGGTACTGGCCCGTTACGCTCTGCGGGCAGGCGGCAACCTGGGCAGGCGTGCCAGCGCATACCACGCGGCCGCCCGCCTCTCCCCCGCCGGGACCGAGGTCCACCACATAGTCCGCGTTGGCAATCATGTCTAGGTCGTGCTCGATAACAACCACCGTCGCACCGGCCTGCACCAAGTGCTCCAGCACGCCCAGCAGCACCTCCACGTCCAGCGGATGCAACCCTATGGTGGGCTCGTCAAACACAAAGAGCGCGTCCTCCTGGCGCCGCCCCATCTCGCTTGCCAGCTTAAGTCGCTGGGCTTCTCCGCCGCTGAGCGCCGGCGTTGCCTCTCCCAGCGTAAGGTATCCCAGCCCCAGCCCGCTAAGCGTGGCGAGCTTTGCGTGCGCCTTGCGTAGGCCCGCAGTTGCGTCCAGAGCCTCGTCTACGGTCATGGCCATAAGGTCGGGCAGGCTAAATCCCGGGCCGCTGGATCCGCGTCCGGGCGCGCGCATAACGCGATACGCCTCGGGCGCGTAGCGAGAACCCCTACAGTCGGGACACACCACATCCACGTCTGGCAAAAACTGCACGTCTAGCGATATGGAACCCGTACCGTCGCAGGTGGGGCAGCGCAACGACCCCGTGTTGTACGAAAACGCCCCCATCTTGAGTCCACGCTCCTTGGCGTCCGGCGTTGCCGCATACGCGCGGCGCAGGTCGTCGAGCACGCCCGAATACGTTGCCACCGTGGAGCGCACGTTGGCTCCAATGGGCGTGGAGTCTATAAGGTTAACGCGGCGGATTCCCTCTGCGTCTATCGAGCGCACGTGCGCCGGCATGCGCGGTGCATCCGGCCCGGGCGCCGCACAAAGGGCCTGCAGCGCAGGGACAAGCCCTTCGAGCACGAGCGTCGTCTTGCCCGAACCCGAAACCCCCGTAACCGCGGTAAGCCGCCCGCGCGGAATGCGCACCTCCAGCGGCTTTACCGTGTGGATGGCATCGGTCGCGAGCTCGACGGCACCTGCCTCAAACACCTCGTGCGTAGCGCATTGCGGGCGCACGCGCACCTGAGCGCTGCCACTCAAGAAGCCGGCAATGCGCGAGTCGGGATTCTGCGCGATCTGGTCCACGCTACCCTGGGCAATAATCGTGCCGCCATGAGCGCCCGACCCGGGTCCGACCTCCACAATGTGGTCCGCCCTGCGAAGCAGGCGCACATCGTGGTCCACCACCACAACGGAGTTGCCGTCGGCCACGAGGTCGTCCATAACGCCAATGAGCCCGTCCACGTTGGAGGGGTGCAGGCCAATGGAGGGCTCGTCCAACACGTAGAGCACGCCCGTCGTGCGGTTGCGCACGGCACGGCTCAGCTGCGCCCGTTGGCGCTCGCCGGTGGAAAGTGTCGAGCTCGCGCGGTCCAGCGCAAGATAGCCCAAGCCCAGCTGGCGCAGGCGCTCCGCAGGCTCGAACATCTCGCCAACGATGGTGCGCGCCATGGGCTGCAGCTCCTCGGGCATGGCATCCGGCACGCCCGCCACCCACTCCACGAGCTCGTCCAGGGTAAGCGCGCTCGCCTGCGCAAGGTTGATGCCGCACACCAATGGCGCCCGAGCCGCGTCGGAAAGCCGCGTGCCGCCGCATGCCGGGCACGGCAGCTCGCGCAGGTACTTGGCCACCCGCTTGAGGCCCTTTTCGTCCTTTACCTTGGCAAGCGCGTTTTCTACCGAGGCGCGGGCTGAGTAGTAGGTAAAGTCCATCTCGCCGGCCGTGCCGGTCTTCTCGTTATGGTACAGAATATGATATTTGTCCGGCGCGCCGTGCAGCACGAATTCCTTCTCGTCGGGTGTAAGGTCCTTGTACGGCACGTCGGTGCGGATTCCCGCCTCGCGGGCGATGTCCTTCATAAGCGACCACATAAGGTGACCCCACGGAGCCACGGCACCCTCGTCTATTGTTTTGGTCTCGTCGCCAATGAGGGTCGACTCGTCAATCTGGCGCTGCGTGCCCGTGCCCGCGCACTCGGGACACGCGCCGTCGGAGTTAAAGGCCAGCATCTCGGCGCCAGGGCCGTAGAACTCCGCACCACACTCGGGACACACGATTGGCTGCTCCAGCGCCACGTTCATGCTGGGCGGCACGTGGTGACCATTGGGGCAAACGTGGCTTCCCAACCGGCTAAACAGCAATCGCAGGTGGTTGAGAAGCTCGGTGGACGTGCCAAACGTGGACCGTACGCCCGGGACGGCAGGCCGTTGCCGCAGCGCGAGCGCCGCTGGCACATGCAACACCTCGTCTACGTCCGCGCGTCCCGCTTGGCTAATGCGGCGACGCGTGTATGTGCTAAGCGCCTCCATGTAGCGCCGCGAGCCCTCGGCATACAGCACGCCCAGCGCAAGGCTGGACTTGCCGGACCCAGAGACGCCCGCAATTCCCACCACCTTATTGAGGGGAATGTTTACGTCTACGTTCTTGAGGTTGTGCACGCGCGCGCCACGAACCTCTATGGTATCTACCTCTGCCATGCAACGCTCCTTGCCCTACCGCCAGGCGAAACCCGTTGCCCGGCACCGGTCTTGCCATGCCAGGCTCCCGCTATTATGAGAGAAGAGCGAAAGGAACCAAACCATGAAACTCTTGATTGCATCCGACATCCACGGCGCAGCCAAGGCCTGCGAGCGCCTGATGGCCGCCGTTGCCGAGCACGAACCAGACCGCATTGTGCTGCTTGGCGACCTTCTGTACCACGGGCCGCGCAACAACCTGCCCGACGACTACGCACCCAAGCGCGTAATAGAGCTTCTGAATGCCCAGGCGGAGCGGATAATAGCCGTGCGCGGCAACTGCGAGGCCGAGGTGGACCAAATGGTGCTCGCCTTCCCCTGCATGGCAACGTACAACGCGCTGCTGGATCCCGCCACCGGCCACACGCTGTTTTGCACCCATGGCCATGTGTATGGCCCAGGCCTGCACAACAGCATTCACAAGCTGCCCGCGCTGGCGCCCGGAGACGCGCTCGTGTACGGCCACACGCACATAAAGGTGTGCCAGAAGAGCGCCGATCTGGACGGGGTAACGTACTTCAACCCTGGCAGCGTGGGCATTCCCAAAGATGGGTCGGCAAGCTACGGCGTTTATGAGGATGGGGAGTTTGCGCACTGCGAGCTGTAGCGCGCGGGCGGCTGGCACAGGGTGCTAGGTGTGCCTAGAGGGGATACTCCCCTACGGGTACATCGCGGATAGTACGCTCATAATGAGACGGGTTTCCCGCGATGTACCCGATGGGGAGTATCCCCTCTAGGCACATCACACTCGACGCACACGATGGCCCGCTCCTAAGCAAAGGCCAGGCTGTACCCTTATGCCTGGGCGGCAGCGCGGCCGCGGTCGAAGGCCTCCAGGTTGGCGTCCACGGTGTGGGCGGGCACGCGCTTGGCAATGGCGTCGCGCCACTCGTCCTCGCTAAAGGGCAGCGCCGTGGAAAGCGCACCCACCAGCACCACGTTGGTTGAACGGGGGCTGCCGGCGGCACGGGCAATCTCGCCAGCGGGAATGAGCACCGCGCCAATCTTCTGCAGACGCTCGTTAACGTCGGTGGGCATCGTAAAGTTGCCCACGTGTACCGAAACGGGCACAATCTGCTCGTCGTTTACAAACATGGTGCCACCCTCGCGCAAAAACTGCTGCGCGCGCAGAGCCTCAACGGCCTCGAACGCCACGACGACGTCCGCGCAGCCGGGGTCTGCGATCATGGAATCCACCTTTTTGCCCACGCGAATTACGGTGGACACCGAACCACCGCGCTGGCTCATGCCGTGGATCTCGGACACCTTTACGTCCAGGCCCGCCTCGGCCGCCGTCATGGCAAGGATGTTGCCGGCAAGAATGGTGCCTTGTCCGCCCACGCCCACCAGCAGGATGGTCTTGGTCTCCTCTATGCTAACCGTGTTGCCCGACATGGTAACGTCGGCAACGGCAGAAGTATCGTGCGGCATGGTTAGCCCTCCTCTACAATGCAGCCAAACGGGCAGGACTGTGCGCACTGGCCACAGCCAATGCACTGCGTGGGATCGATTACGGGATGGCCCGTCTCGTCCTTGCCCAGCGCGGGGCAGCCAATGTTTACGCACGTGCCACAGCGACGGCAGTCGCGAATGGCCGGCATGGGCTTGCGCGAGCGGTCTATGAGGCGGCACGGCGACTTAAAGATAATAACCGAGAGCTTGTCCGTGGCCTTGGTGGCCTTCTTTAGGGCAGCGCGGATGGCACGCAGATCCTGCGCGTCCACCTGCTCCACCTCGTCCACGCCAATGGCCTCGCACAGTGCCACGAGGTCCAGCTGCTTGCCCGCCGGCACGTCCAGCGGGTTAACGCGGGCGGCCTGGTCGGTAAGCGTAACGCCGTTAACGGGGTTGCCCTGCGTACCTGTCATGGCCGTGGTGCGGTTGTCCAGGATGCACAGCGTCCCCTTGCCGCCGTTGTACACGGTTCCCAACAGGCTGGTAATGCCCGAGTGCGCAAAGGTGGAGTCGCCAATTACGCCCACTACGGGACGGCCAGAGCGCTCGGCCACGCCGGCCAGCTCCATGCCGTGAGCCATGGACAGCGACGCGCCCATGTCTATTACCGAGTCCACAGAGCGATACGGCGCCACGGCACCCAGCGTGTAGCAGCCAATGTCGCCTGTAACAATTGCCTTTATGCGGCGCAGCTCGCAGTACACCAAGCGATGCGGGCAGCCAGCGCAAAACGCCGGCGGACGCGGGGGCAGGCCCTCGGCCGCAGACAAGTGCGCGGGCTCTCCAACGTTAAACGCCGCGCGGATGTGTGCAGGCGTAACCTCGCCGGAGCGCGGCAGACGACCCGCGGGAGGCTCCGCAACGTTTACGCCCAGCGCGCGCACGCGCGTCTCAAAGTAGGTGCAGGCCTCCTCAACCACATAGAGCTTGTCTACCTTGGACGCAAAGTCGCGAATCTTTGCAGGCGGCAGCGGCCACGATATGCCCAGCTTGAGCACGGAGGCGTTGGGCAGTGCCTCGCGAACATGCGTGTACAGGGCGCCAGCGCAAACAACACCCACGCTCGTGTCGCGCATTTCCACGCGGTTGAGGTCGCTCTCTTCGGCCCACTTAACGAGCGCGTCCTCGCGCTCGTTTGCCACCAGCGTGCGGCGCACGGCGTTGGCGGGCATCATTACGTATTTTTCGGGGTGCGACTCATACGCAGGCTGCTCGGGCACCACGCGGTTGCCCTCCACGTCCACCATGGTGCGCGTATGCGCAATACGCATGGTCTCGTGCAGCATTACTATGGTGTCGAACTTCTCCGAAATATCGAAGGCGCGCTGCGCGAAGTCGTAGGCCTCCGCGGAGTCGGCCGGATCCAGGCACGGAATGCGCCCAAACGCAGCGTAGTGCCGGCTGTCCTGCTCGTTTTGCGAGCTGTAGCACGACGGGTCGTCGGCGGCCAGCAGCACCAGGCCAGCTCCCACTCCGGTGTTTGCCGCGCTCATAAACGGGTCGGCGGCCACGTTTACGCCTACGTGCTTCATGGTTACCAGCGTGCGCGCGCCGCCCAGCGACGCTCCGAGTCCCACCTCGAGCGCCACCTTTTCGTTCGGAGCCCACTCGCAGTACACGTCTGGCTTCTTTACCAGGTTTTCCAGCGTCTCGGTTGACGGCGTGCCCGGGTACGCCGCTCCCACGGCAACGCCGGCCTCCCACGCCCCCTGCGCTATGGCCTCGTTGCCACTAAGTAGCTGTTTGCTCACAATACCTCCCCTCGAGCAACGCGCTTGCGTTGCCGCACATCGTGAGTAAATGCATCTATTTATTGCCAAAAGGACCTCTCAGGCACGTTGTGCCAACCTCGAGAGCCCAAAGAGCACCTCACATAATAGTGGTTTTATCCCGCTTGCATCCAAACGAAACAATTCTTTTGTGGATGCCCTAAACTTAACGTGCAGTATTGCGCAACGCGTGTATCGTACTAGCGGCAACAA
This sequence comes from uncultured Coriobacteriaceae bacterium, assembly GCA_902793465.1. GTDB lineage: Bacteria > Actinomycetota > Coriobacteriia > Coriobacteriales > Atopobiaceae > RUG440. The sequence goes on from CADBDT010000020.1 coordinate 27,045, forward strand.
TAACGGGCCGCAAAGCCCGTTAGCATACATACGTAAGGGTGTTTTATGATAAACGTTAAGGAATTGGACGCGCAGGCATTCGAGAGCAGTGCACAGCAGGCGGGCATCCAGCCTCCCATAGAGCAGACGGAGGTTTGGACCACCTACCAGCAAAAGATCGACGGACGAGAGCCGTGGGGGTTTGTTGCCATCGAGCGCGACGGCAACCTGCTGGCGCTGGTGTCGTTTATAGACTATGCCACACACGGATACCACTATCTCTTTTCGCACCACGGCCCCATGTGGGTCCAGCAACCCGACGAGGACTTGGAGAGGGAGGTCCTGCAGGCGCTCGTAAGCTTTGTGCGCAAAAAGGACAAGCGCCAGGTGTTCATGCGGCTTTCGGTTGCCCACGAGCTCGACATTACCAGCCCCACGCTTTCGGGCATTCCCTACGACACCACCGTTAAGATCGACCTTACGGGCGGAGACGAGGCAATTATTTCCCGCATGAAGAAGCGCGGCCGTCGCGATGTGCGCAAGGCGCTGCGCGAGGCCCCCATTACCTGCGCCGACGAGACCGATCAGGCACTCGAATCCTTTGACGAGTACTACGCCGTGTACAAGGAGACCGCCGAGCGCGATGGCTTTGCGCTTGCGCCGAAAGAAGACTACGTGCGCATGATAACCTCGCTGGGCAAGGACCATTGCAGGGTGTTTGCAGGCAGGCTCGAGGACGGTACCGTGTGCACGTGGTCCATTTGCACCACCAACGGCACGCGCGCCACGCGCTACTACGCCGCCTCGCTTTCGAGCACCATGCGCTCCTACGTTACCGACAGGCTCTGCTTCTTTGAGTGCTGCGAGCTGGCCCGCCTTGGCTGCGAGGAGTTTGACCTCATGGGCATTGGCTCGGACTTTTCGCCAAAGCTCAACGGGCTCAACGTGTTTAAGACCAAGTTTAGCCAGGAGACAATACCTGTGGCGCCGGACCGCGACGTGGCCATTAAGGGCACGCAGTACCGCATGCTCTGCCTGGCAAAGGGCGCCAAGCAAAAGATCCAGTCGGTGCGCGAGTAGCCCGGAAGCACAGCGCACACAGGAAGGAGGCCAAGGCATGCTGTTTAACAAAAAGCGCTCCGTTAGGGCGTTGGGCAACGAGGCCATAGACACCATAAAGCAGGAGCTGGACAACATGCTTAACGTTGCCGCCAGCCTCGACAAAGCCATGGCCTCAACAGGCAAACTGGTAATTAGCCTAGAAGGTCGCGTGCGCGGCGACCTTTTGGCCTTTGCGCTGTATTTGGACGGCGTTGGCCGCGGTCCCACCGACCTGCGCGAGATTGCCGTCGTAAACAAGATTTTTGACATCGACCTCTCGCACGTGGACTTTGAGCTGTTTCGCAACGACGTGGGCGACAAGTCCTTCGAAACCGCCGTGCCCGCATCCGTGCTCATATTTAACGAGATGGGCAGCATGGTTCAGCGCGAGCAGTTTAAGAAGGCCGACGGTACCGTGGCGGAGTCGGGCCAGGCCAACGACCTCTCTCGCCTGTTTGTGGAGGGACTCATTAACCTGTATGCGCTCATTGGCAGCGCGTTTATATCTGCGGACGGGGTGGTTTCGCAAAAGGAGTCTAACGATCTCATTCGCTACCTGTGCATGATAAACCGCGCCGTTGCCGGAAGTGGCCTTCCGCTTCCCGACGGCGCGGCGCAGCAGGCGTACGACGCACATGTGCGCCTGTTTGGCAAGGCGCCAAAACTATAAGCGCCCGCGCGCGCAGGCCAGGCCCGGACCATCCCACACGCTCAGCACACGTCGTGGCGCGCAGGCCAGCCCCCAGGCTATCCCACACGCTCAGCGCTCACTGCGTTCGCTCACTCGCTTCGCTCGTGATTCGCTTGTGGGATAGTCTGGGGGCTCGTCTGCGCTTCAATCGTGACTCGCTTGTGAGGTGGTTCGGAGGCTGGCTTGCGCACGTGGAAGTCGCAAGCTGGATGAGGTTAGTGAGGTTAGCACCGGGGCCTTGCCCCGGTGCTAACCTCTATTTGTTACGTCCTCTATGTTTTGGAAGCGGCGGGCTACAAAGTCGTCGTTGTAGCTCTTGTCTACCCACTCCTCTATGGCGTTGGACGGGGGGATGTTTGCGTCGCGTTCGGCCATGCGGTCAAAGCACACGATGGTAACCACAATGTCCAGCACCAAAAACAGGCCTATGAGCGCAACGAACACCACGCGCGTCTTTGTGGTGGGGCCACCCAGCACGGGCATAAGGCCAGGCATAACCATTCGATCCCACAGCAGGCCAAGGCCACCCCATGCAAACAAAAACGGCAGCGCCACCCACTTGGAAAGCGCACAGGGCACGTGACCGGCAATGTAGTCCCACGACACAATGCCAAAGAAGTTCTCCATAGCCCAGCCGGTAGCCTGCTCCAGCACTCCGCCAAGCAGCATGCACGCAAGGAAGATCTGCCATGCCGTTGCGCGCAGGTCGTGCAGGCGCAAGAGCACGGCGGTCAAAAGCACTGCGCCCGTTCCATACAGAGGGCTAAACGGCCCCCACACAAGTCCCGCGCGGCTCTGCACCACGCCCATGGACACACGCATCCAGAGCTCCTCGATTACGAGCCCCAAAATAGACCACAAAAAGAAGATGAGCGTTACCTGATACCATCCAAGGCGGCTTTTTGCCTCGCCAACGCTCACAATGCCTTCCGCATTGCCCAAAGATAGCTTTATGTTTTCGTGAGACAGCATAATTCGCCCCCTCTACGTTTGCTTAGCACACTTTCAATATATGTAATACCCAGCTAGGTGGCAATATAACGCGGCGGATGGCAACGATGCGCAAATCGTAACGGTTTGAAACGTGGTGCGGGAGGCTGTCCGAAGAGTACGCTCGGGGAGCGGCACTCCTGCACGTACTTTTCGGACCTATCAAGAGGGGTACTCCCCCTTGATAGGTCATTGCTATCTACCTGCATTTATAGTTTTAGGCTATGCCCTTCATCTCTAATATGTATTTCCATTTTGCCCAAGAACGATGGCAATATATACAGCTAGAAGACCGCTAGACGCAGGAGTGCGTCACTCATATTTTGGCTCCCCGTGAGCACTTCAAAGAGAGCATCTCACTAAAGTAAAGCAGCTCTTTGAAGTTTGGTCCCGGTCCGCCTAGGCGGCCGGGGCCTTTTTCTCTCCTGATCGCATGTGGTGGTAAGATTTCCCACAGGGGCAGGCCGACCGAAAACTTGTTTCGAAGTGGGGTGCCGCAAGGGGATACTCCCCTACGGGTACATCGCGGATTGACCTCCTCGTAAGGGAAAGGCCTGCTCGCGATGTACCCGATGGGGAGTATCCCCTTGCGGCACCCCGTTTTCGGGCATCCTGAGGAAGTGGAGACACACATGACACTTCAACAACTGCGCTACGTTATGGAGGTTGCTTCCTGCGGGTCTATTACCGCGGCTGCGACCAAGCTCTTTGTTTCTCAGCCCAGCCTTTCCAAGGCCATAGCCGACCTGGAGCAGGAAATGGGAATTAGCATCTTTAAGCGCACGTTTTCGGGATCGCAGCTAACCGACGACGGCGTTCGCTTTGTTACGTATGCGCGCCAAGTAGTGGACGACGCCGACAGGCTGAAGGCATCCTACAAAAACTCGCTTGGACCTCACCCCTCGCTCTCCGTTGCTGCGGCCCAAAACGCACTCGTGTCGCGCGCTTTTGGCGAGGTAGCAAATTCGCTTGGCCCACAATACGAGTTTTCCTTACGGGGCGGAGAGGTGAGCGAGATTACCGAACGCGTGCAAACGCGTCAGTCCGACGTGGGCGTGCTGTATCGCAGCTCCAGCAACGCCGATGCCGTGGAGGCCTTTATCGGCTCGGCAGGGTTAGGATATTCGCCTTTGGCATCCATTCCCATATTTGCCGTGCTCGATGTGCACCACCCATTGGCAAACCGAGAAAGCGTATGCCTCGAGGAGCTCGCAAACTTACCGCTAATCGATCAGCGTCCTTGGTACGGCGATCGCATACATCCTGTTCGCAGGCTCTTTCATCTGCCGCCCATGGCGCGTCGCGTTATAGTTTCCGACGCAGAGGTGCGACGCAGGCTCATATCGCAGCTTAACGGATACGGCATTGCCGTTGGGTCGCTTAACGACGAGTACTCCCCCACAAACCTGGCAAGAGTCCCACTGCAAGACATTGGGGACGTAGAGATCTGCCAGCTCACGAACCCCAACTACCCGCTTTCACCCACGGCAAAGGCGTTCTTGTCGGCATTGCGACGCATAGCGCTCCAAAGCGACGGAGGCCACGAGCCCGTCGGCTAGCGATAGGGTCTCAAGTGGGCAGTCCGAAAAGCACCTCCAGGGGCGACGCCCCCGTGCATACGCCTGTCGACATACGCCCGGGGGTGTCCGAGAACTCGCGATGGGATGGGGTGCCGCCAGGGGATACTCCCCATCGGGTACATCGCGAGCAGGGCATTCCTTTACGAGTAAGCATATCCGCGATGTACCCGTAGGGGAATATCCCCTGGCGGCACCCTTTTTGGACAGCCTCGCCGGGGAGGTGGCGCCCCTGCACGTACTTTTCGGACACCATCCGCTACAGCAAGGCACCCGGCAAGGTGGTGAGCGCCACCACAAACGGCACGAACGCAAGCCCCGCAAACGAAACGACGGCAAACGTCGCGGCAAGCATGCCTTTTTTCATAATGCGTTCCTTAGCCTCAGACATGTTGACCAGCCCCCTACGCCACAGACGCAACGCCAGCTATGCCTGCGGCAACGCGGTAGGGTTCAACCGCCTGCGACAACCTGGACTCCCACTCGTCTGGGTCCCAGGCCTCGGGATCGCGCAGCAGGGAGCGCACGCACAACGCCACGTCCACCTCGCGGTCCGTTAAGAGCGACCAACCCTCGCCGTCGAGCGCATTGAGCACACACGACACGCGTGCAACCAAGTAGCTCTGCCTGCCCTCGTATTCCGAAGCGGGCATTACCGACCGCAGGCAGTCGAGCGCAATGGACCCGACGGCAGTGGCAAGGGCATCACGTGCCTCGTATCCGCACATTACCATGGTTTTTAGATGTCTTATTGCGGCTGCACCCATGTTTTACCTCCGTTTTGTTTTGTGCTTAACCTTAAGGGCATAGTACGCAACGCACAGGACATCAATTGCGCGCTGGCACTGCGCGCAGCAGTTCCGTGACTGCCACGATTACGACGCTAGGAGGCCTGCCATGAAAAAGAGCGTGCTTATTAAAGACACCACGCGCGAAGAGCGCATGCGCATTGTGGCGCAGGGGCTGGACTGGTGTGACGACTCCAGCTGCGAAAACTGCTCTGGCTGCAGCATGGGCGCACCTCGCGTGGACGCCATGTACGCGCCCTATATAGAGGGAAAGCTCGAGCTCGCGGAAATAAACATGCTCCACGCAGCAACCAAGTACACCCACGGATAAGCCCGCCTTTCGGGCAGCAAGAGGCATGCAATGGGAGCGTTTAACGAAGCCGTATATGAGGTCGTACGTCAGATACCAGCGGGTCGCGTGGCGAGCTATGGGCAGGTTGCGCGCATGGTGGGGCGCCCGCGCAACGCGCGCTTTGTTGGCTATGCCCTGCACGTTAATCCCGAGCCAGGCGTAATTCCGTGCCATCGGGTTGTATTTAAGGACGGCTCGCTGGCGCCTGGGTTCGCCTTTGGCGGCGAGGACGAGCAGCGGCGCCTGCTGGAAGCCGAGGACGTTGGTTTTTTGCCCGACGGACGGGTGGACATGGCACGCTTTGCCTGGGAGGCGTAGCAACAAAGGGGCGCCCCTCCGAAGACAGGGTGCCGCTTGGGGATACTCCCCATCGCGTACATCGCGGATAGGGTCCTCGTATGGGAAGGGCTAACGCGCGATGTACCCGCAGGGGAATATCCCCAAGCGGCACCCCACGCCGCCAAGCGATTGTGTATATGTGCAAATGCCTGCGTTCGCCGCAACGCGCTGACGTATACTTAAACAACAGCAACTTGCACTCTGAACATGGAGGTAACGCACTTGTTTAGCAACAAAGACCCCAAGGACACCTGCGTACTGGTAACCGGCGGCGCAGGCTTTATTGGCAGCCACACCGTGGTGTGCCTGCTCGAACGCGGCTACGAGGTCGTTGTGGTAGACGACCTGAGCAACTCTAGCGACGTGGTGTTCGACCGCATAGACCAGATAGTGGGCGACGACGCGGCAGAGCGCCTTACCTTCGTTCGTGCCGACGTGGCGAACAAGGACGCCCTGGAGGCCATCTTCGACGAGTTCCCCATCGACGCGGTAATCCACTTTGCCGGCTTTAAGGCCGTTGGCGAAAGCGTCCAGAAGCCCATCGAGTACTACTCCAACAACATTGGCAACACGCTGGCGCTCGTGGACGTAATGCGCGGACACGACTGCAAGTCCATCGTGTTCTCCAGCTCTGCCACCGTGTACGGCGATCCCGACTCGCTGCCGCTTACGGAGGACTCTCCCAAGAAGCCCGCTACCAACCCCTACGGCTGGACCAAGTGGATGATCGAGGAGATGCTACGCTCCCTTACCGTGGCGGATCCCGAGTGGAACGTAGTGCTGCTGCGCTACTTCAACCCCATCGGCGCTCATCCGTCGGGCCTTATGGGCGAGGATCCCAAGGGCATCCCCAACAACCTCCTGCCCTACGTGGCGCAGGTGGCCGTGGGCCGTCGCGACGCCGTCCACGTGTTTGGCAACGACTACGACACGCCCGACGGCACCGGCGTACGCGACTACGTGCACGTTATGGACCTTGCCGAAGGCCACGCCGCGGCGCTTGCGTGGATGGCCGACAAGACTGGTTGCGAGGTATTCAACCTGGGTACGGGCAACGGAACGTCCGTGCTGGAAATAATAAAGGCCTTCTCGGCGGCATGCGGACGCGAGCTCCCCTACGTAATTGAGCCGCGCCGCGCCGGCGACGTAACGGCCAACTGGGCCGACTGCACCAAGGCTCGCGAGCAGCTGGGCTGGGAGGCCAAGTACGGCATTGACGACATGTGCCGCGACAGCTGGAACTGGCAGAGCCACAACCCCAACGGATACGAGGGATAGGGCGTGAGCTCCTCTGGCGAGGCGTTTGCCTCATACCTCAAGCAAAGCCTTCCGCTCATCAACGAATACGTGGCCGCCGGAACTCCCGGCGCGCCAACGTCGTACGACCAGGCGGTAGACCTCGAGCGCTACCTGTATGATCCCCTGAAGCGTTTTGTGAGTAGCGGCGGCAAGCGTATACGCCCTGCCCTTTGCCTGCTGGGCGCCGAGGCCGTGGGCGCCGCGCCTGCGGCGGCAGCCTCCGTTGCCGCCGCGGTAGAGCTCTTCCAGGCCGCGGCTCTTATCCACGACGACATTGCCGACAAGAGCACCACGCGCCGCGGCGTCCCCTGCCTGCACGTGTCGGAGGGAACGGGCCTGGCGATAAACGCTGGCGACGCCGCACTCGTGGCCGTTTCGTCCCACGTGATAAACGACGCTTCGCTTGACTTGCAGACCCGCATGGACCTCCTTGGCGAAATTCTTCGCATGGAGGACCACACGCTGGAGGGCCAGGCGCTCGACCTCGGCTGGGCGCGCGACGGTCGCTGGGACATTGCTGTGGGCGACTACCTAGAAATGGCCCGCAGCAAGACGGCGTACTACTCCGCAGCCGTTCCCCTGGTATTGGGGGCTATCTGCGGCGGAGGAAGCACGGAGCAGATAGAGGGCCTGCGCGCCTTTGGCATGCAGGCTGGCCTGGCATTCCAGATACAGGACGACCTCCTTAACCTGATTGGAGACAAGAGCGCCCAGGGCAAGGACTACCGATCCGACGTCACCGAGGGCAAACGCACCTTGGTTATGGTGTGGGCGCTCGAGCATCTAGGCCGGAGCGACCGCGACGAACTCGTTGAAATTCTTTCGTCGGGAACGTCCGATCCGGAGCAAACAGGCCGCGCGGTGGAGCTTGCCCAAAAGGCGGGCGCCATCGATCACGCACGCAGCTACGCCGCACAGCTCGTAGACCGTGCCAAACGTGAACTCGAGCATATTTGCATTGCTAAAGAAGCCCGTACGGTGCTAATCTCGATGTCGGACTTCTTTATCGAGCGCATAAGCTAGCACCACGCTTCTAGCGCAACGACGCATTACGTACGATCCAGACAAGGAACAGCGATGGAATCCATCACACAAGGTATGACCGGCGCCGCGGTCGAGGATATTCAGGAGCGTCTCTGCTCGATTGGCTACTCCATAGACGAGAGCGAGCGCGCAAATCAGGAGTTTGGCATATCCACGGCCACCGCCGTAACGCATTTTAGGCTCGACCATGGCCTATCGCTTGGACAGGATGTAGACTCCCCCACGTGGACGACCCTCGTGGACGAGACGTACAAGATGGGCGACCGCACACTCTACCTGCGCCTGCCCAACTTCCACGGAGCAGATGTGCGCCAGCTGCAGCACTGCCTTAACATCCTGGGCTTCTCTGCAGGCGCCGTGGACGGCTACTACGGCCCGTACACCGAGGCGGCAGTAAAGCAGTTTCAGGAGAGCATTGGCGAGCTACCCGACGGCATGGCGTTTCCCGTTACCTTTGACGCCATAGAGCGGCTTCACCACGTGTGGGCCGGCAAGCCCGCAACAGGGCCGCACCCCCTGGGTGCCATGAGCTTTGCTCGCGCGGCAAACGTGCTGGAAAACGTAAGGATTTCCATTACTGCGGAAGACCCCATATCACGCAACGTGGCCGGACGCATTTGGAACCTGGCATCTGCCACAAACGAGAGAAGCGGCCTGGACATTGTTGAGTCCGCCGACCACAAACGTCCTGGCGACCACGCGCTGCTCGTCTTTGCCACAACTCCTTTGGAGGACGGCTCCAACGTGCCCAATGTGGTGGTAGACGATCCCGACACGCTTCCCATGCGCATTCGCACCGCATGCGAGAGCTCCAAGGATGAGGTGCCCGTGGTGCGCATACAGCTTTCGTCCGGTGGCCCCGACTACAACGGGACCTTTACCGTAAGCGATGCGCAGACCTACGCCGTGCTGCTGCTGGACGCCATTTGCTCGGCGTTCGACGCATAGCGGCCGAGGTGCCTGTTGGGAATGCTCTCAACGTCGGCAAGTTATCGCTGTGCACATTGGGGATATTCCCCTGCGGGTACATCGCGGATGAGCCGTACTCCAACGTAAGCCCTGCTCGCGATGTACCCGATGGGGAGTATCCCCAATGTGCACAGCTCTCCCGGACCCTTAACTTAACGGCGGTGGGATGCTTCCCCTGTTCATGCATCCACATTTCTGCTACACTGTAGTACGCTCATTGGCTGGAATCCAGCGCAGTGATTGCACTGGGGCATCGTCCAGGGGTTAGGACTGCGGTTTTTGGTGCCGCCAACCTAGGTTCGAATCCTAGTGCCCCAGCCAGAGTATTCGCAGGTCAGACGCGGTGTTGCGGCTGGCCTGCTTGCTTTTGTCAAAGACATTTTCTTTGACATGTCAAAGAATGTTGATCTCGTCTCGATAATTGGCCGCCCTTTTACGGCTCTAAACGCAAGGAGACGGCCCCATTGAGACCGTCTCCTTGCGTTAGTTAATTCAGGATAACACGTACAGCATTACGTTACTCTGGCATTCGGGTCGATTCGCCACTGCCGACCAATTTTTAACGCCCCCTCTATGCGCCCGTCACGAAGCATGCGATAGATCGTTACACGCGATACTCCCATGTACTTCGCATACTCCTCTGGAGACATGCGCTGCCTGAGCGTATGTTGACCAACCGACTGCGATATTGTTTTACAATTAACATGCTGATTATTCGCCTCCACACCTTACGACGCCGCCTTGTACGGATAACCTGCGCAGGTACCAGCCATGATTGTAGCATCTGGCTCAACTCCGCTCATAACGCTGGTGAAGGCCGCACAGCTAGACGTACTTCACGAGCCATTCGACGAAGTCGTCATCTCTGATGCGGCCTTTCGGGAACTCACGACGAACCCGCACCTCTCCGAGGAGGCAGACCAAATACGACCTGAGCTGCGTCTGTCCGGCACCGCTTTAAGAGTGCTGATGGCGCTCTTTACGACCATCGACCTTGCATATGAGTGTAGACTTGCTTTTTTTCGCGGACACTACGCCTCGGGGTCGAGAAAATTGCC
>CADBDT010000021.1 GCA_902793465.1 uncultured Coriobacteriaceae bacterium
CCTTGATGTCGTTATAATTTTCAATCGTCAGGCCGCATTCATAACCGGATGCGACTTCCACGTATGCCACATATCCACGGCGCGCGGTTTGGAGTACGTCCGCCATGCAAAGGCCGAAGGGCTTAACGTTACCTGCGAGGTAACGCCGCATCACCTCTTCCTTTGTGAGGACGACATTACCGATGCGTACGATACGAACTTAAAGATGAACCCACCGCTCAGAACGAAGGAGGACGCCGCGGCCATGCGCGAGGGCATATTGGACGGGTCCATAGACTGCGTGGTAACAGATCATGCCCCGCACGCGGCGCACGAGAAGGACTGCGAATGGGAGATTGCGTACTTTGGCTGCGTTGGGCTGGAAACATCTCTTCCCCTCATGCTTGCAAACATGGTGTCGAATGGTCGCATGAGCTGGCAGAGGCTCGTTGAGGTTATGGCCATAAACCCACGTCGCATCCTAAGGCTCGACCCCGTAAGCATATCTGTGGGGTCTGCTGCAGACCTTACGATTGTGGATCCTAAGCAAGTCGTGCACGTAACCCCCGAATACCTTTTGAGCAAGTCCAAGAACTCGTCGTTCCTAGGACAAACTCTTATGGGCTGCGCATCGGACGTCTTTGTTGACGGCAGGCACGTGCTGGTCGACGGGGAGGTAGTCGCATAATGAGCGTGCCTACAAATGCACACGACACCTTGGCAAACGTCCACGAATTCGAGGTTGTGGAAAACAAGTGCGTGGCCGATGGCATTTGGCGCATGAGGTGCAATACTGCGCTCTCCGGTCTTTTGCGGCCTGGTCAGTTTGTTAATGTGGACGTGCCAAACGATGCGTCGCACATACTTCGCATCCCCCTCTCGTTCTCCAAAGCAGATGCAAAGAATAACGAGCTCGAGCTTGTTTATGCGGTGGTGGGGGAGGGCACCAAACGGTTAAGCGCAATGTGCGTGGGAGATACATCCACAATGGTTGGCCCATGCGGCAACGGATGGTCGCTCCCAAAGTCAGACGGCCGTTCGCTGTTGGTGGCAGGTGGAGTGGGGCTTCCTCCCATTATGGCCTGCGCACGCATGCTTGCGGAGAAAGGCATTGGCTTTGACGTAATTGTGGGTGCACAAACGGCCTCTCGCCACGTTGAGCCCATCCTGGATGAGCTGCGCGCCCTTCCCATGCAGCAAGGCTGCGACTGCGCGCGTACCTTAGTGCTTACAACCGACGACGGCACGCGCGGAATGCGTGGGTTTGTTACCACGGCCATGCAGGACATGCTTGCCGAGCGCTCGTATGCAACTTGCTACAGCTGTGGGCCAAACATAATGATGAGGGGTGTGGCAGAGCTCGCGCACAGCCAAAACATTGCATGCCAGGTCTCTCTCGAGCGCATGATGGGCTGCGGATTTGGAGCCTGTAGCTGCTGCAACGTGGAACTCGTTGGCGGTGGCTACGCGCTGTGCTGCTCGGATGGGCCTGTGTTTGACGCAAGCGAGGTGGTTTTGTGAGCAAAGTAAAGATGGCCGTGGACCTTGGCGGCATACAAATGCGAAATCCCGTTAACACCGCCTCGGGTACCTTTGGAAACGGAGTCCAGTTCGAGGGATTCTATGACGTTGGGAAGACTCTTGGCGCTATTACGTGTAAGGGCGTATCGGCTGAGCCCTGGGATGGAAATCCTGCCCCAAGGCTGGCAGAGCTTCGCGGCGCAGCCATAATGAACTCCGTTGGACTGCAGAATCCCGGCGTGCATGGATTCGTAAAGCGCTACGGGGAGTATTTGGAAAGCGTGCGATCACGCGGCTGTGCGGTAATCTGCCAGGTTGCAGGTCACTCCGTGGAAGAGTACGAGCGTGCGATGGACCTGTTTGAGGAGTTTGCTCCCTTTGCCTCTGGCTTCGAGATCAACATTAGCTGCCCAAACATTGCCGAAGGCGGTGCGGCCATGGGGGCAACGCCACAGAGCGCCGCACGCGTAATGAGTGCGGTTCGCACCCGGACCAAGCGGCCCATAGTCGTAAAGATGGCCCCGCACGACGTTGCCGCTATAGGACATGCGCTTGAGGAATCTGGCGCAGATGCCCTCGCGCTCATAAATACCATCCCTGGCATGTCCATTGACGTACGTACGCGCAAAAGCCGCCTTGCACGTGCAACGGCAGGCGTCTCTGGCCCCGCCATACATGCCATAGCGGTTCGTATGGTATGGGAGTGTGCACAGGCCGTAAACATACCCATCTGCGGCATAGGGGGCGTTACAACGGCCGAAGACGCCGCAGAGATGATACTTGCTGGAGCCACCGCTGTTTCGGTTGGCACTGCGAACCTTACCGACCCCTTGAGCGCAAAGCACATTGTGGAGGGTTTGGAAGAATGGGTTGCTTCGCAGGGAGCAACGGATGTAAACGATTTGATAGGAGCCTTTGAATGCTAAGCAAAACAGAAGCGCAGGATGCCGTAATTATCGCTTTGGACATGAGCCGCGAGGAGGCGCTCGAGCTTTGCGACAAGCTTGCTGGCAAAGCGCGGTGGGTAAAGGTCGGAATGACACTGTTCTATAGGTATGGACCCACGATCGTAGACGAGATGCGCGAGCGTGGCTTCAAGGTCTTCTTGGACCTCAAGCTTCACGACATACCGTTCCAAATCCGTGGTGCGGCACTGTCTGCCTCGCTATGCGGCGCAGATATCCTTTCCATCCACGCTCTGGGAGGCGCAGACATGATCTCGCAGGGTCGAGAGGGCACAGAAGAGGCAGCTGGCATGCGTGGGGGCAATAGGACCAAGCTCATTGCCATATCGGTGCTAACGAGCATGGACCAGGACGCCTTGAGCTCCATTGGCGTAAGCCTGCCAGTGGAGGAGGAGGTCTCCAACCTCGCGAGCCTTGCGGTTGGCGCAGGTGCAGACGGTATTGTTTGCTCACCTCAAGAAGCAGCGGCAATGCGTAAGCTCCTTGGGCCAGAGGCCATAATCGTAACGCCAGGAATCCGTCCTGCAGGTGCCGACGTGGGGGACCAAAAACGCATTTCCACGCCATCTGCAGCCATTGCCGCAGGTGCGTCAAAACTCGTTATTGGACGTCCAATAACAAAAGCAGATGACCCTTGTGAGGCATTTAATGCCATAATTTGCGAGCTTATGGGCCTAGATGTGTAGGAAGCATGAGGTGTTTTGCATTTGAGGAGGCAAAACGCTTGATAATTGTGGCCTAATGAACCACTATTGCTATGCAATCGCAAACAAGGCAGTTTTGCGATTGGGTGTTACAAGAAAAGAACGTGTTTGGAGGAACTATGCCATTACCTCAGCTCACTGATGAGCAGCGCAAGGCTGCTCTCGAGAAGGCCGCAGCCGCCCGTCACGCGCGCGCCGAACTCCGTGAGAACATTAAGTCCGGGAAGGTATCCCTCGAGGATGTCCTGAATTCCGATGACCCCATTGCAAACCGCATGAAGGTCTCGGCACTCATTGAGTCGCTTCCGGGCTATGGCAAGGCCAAGGCCACCAAGATTATGGAAGACCTGAGCATATCTCCGTCTCGTCGCGTAAAGGGCCTCGGTGCCCGCCAGCGCGAGCAGCTGCTCGAGGCCCTGTCCAAATAGTGGGACGCAGGCCAAGACTCTTTGTGGTTTCGGGGCCGGCAGGCGTCGGCAAGGGAACGCTTGTATCGCGTGTGCGCGAAATGCGTCCCTTGTTGGGTCTGCCGGTTTCGGCTACCACAAGGGCACCCCGACCAGGTGAGATTGATGGCGTCTCTTACCATTTTTTGAGCGATGCCGAGTTTGACGAACGCATAAGGCGAGGTGACTTCCTCGAATGGGCGCGAGTACACGACCATCGCTATGGAACGCTTAAGAGCGAGGTTGATGCCTGCCTGAAAAGGGGGGAGTCCGTAATACTGGAGATCGATATGCAGGGTGGCGCCAACGTGGTAAGGCACTATCCTGATACTGTTCGAATATTCATAGAGCCACCCTCATGGGAAGTTTTGGTGCAAAGACTCAAAGACAGAGGCACCGAGTCGGAGGAGTCGCTTGCCATACGTCTAAACACCGCTCAAGAAGAGCTTAAGCACGCCTCGAGCTACGACGTGCGCATTGTTAACGACAATTTGGATGCCGCAGTTCAAGAGCTTGAGCTCACGCTAGAAAAATACGAAACCGAGTAGGAAAGGCCGTACATCATGTCCATTACGAGCCCCGAGATCGATACGCTGCTTTCCAAGACCGAGCAGAATCCTTTTCTTCTTTGCTCCGTTACCGCAAAGCGTGCCTGCGACATAAACAACATGCTCCGCGGCCAGCATCTGCGTGTAATGGAAGCGCAGGAATTCGACGACATTACCACCATTGCGTCAGGCGAAGACACCGTGTCTATTGCCATGCAAGAGATTAACGATGACGTCCTTGGATTTGTGCAAGACGACTTTGACAAGGCCATCCGTGGCGCAAATACACGCGTGCAGCAGAACCTCTAATGGAACGCGTTTGCCTTGTTCACTACCACGAAATAGGCCTTAAGGGCAAGAACCGCTCCACGTTCGAAAACCGCCTGCTGGCCAATATAAACCATGCGCTCAAGGGGTCCGGTGAGTTTCGGGCCCGGCGCATATCTGGGCATTTGTTGGTGGAGCCTCAAGATGGCTTTGCGAGCAGCGCCATGGCCGAGGCCATTAGCCGCATTCCGGGAGTCGCCAGGGTGTCGCTTGCATACCGCTGCGAGCAAGACGAGAGCGCCTATTGCGAAGCCGCCATACGCGCTCTGGGCGAGGTGAATGACACTTGGGATTCATTTAAGGTGCATGCACGCCGCTCGTCAACAAATTACGAGAAGCACACCCTGGAGATGAACCAGATTGTAGGCTCTGCCCTATGCGCGGCATTTCCGCAAAAAAAGGTTATCATGCATGGCCCCGACATAACGGTAGTCGTGCATGCGGTGCAGGGCGATGTATATGTGTACGCCGATACTGGCCCGGGCGTGGGCGGATTGCCAGTGGGAACCGCTGGCAAGGTAGTATCGCTCTTTTCCAGCGGTTTCGATTCGCCTGTGGCAACCTGGATGCTTGGCCGAAGAGGAGCCATATGCATACCGGTGCACTTTTCCGGGCGACCCATGACGTCCGATACAAGCGAATGGCTGTGCATGGACATAGTGGAGGCTCTTGCGCCATCGGGTGTTGTTGGAAGAATGTACGTAATACCCTTTGGAGAGAAGCAGCGTGAGATATCGCTAGCCGTACCACAGAGCCTGCGCATAATTATGTACAGGCGAGTTATGTTTGCCGTAGCTGAGCGAATTGCATCAATCGAGGGTGCCAAGGCCCTCGTTACCGGGGAATCTTTGGGACAGGTTGCGTCGCAGACGCTCGAGAACATAAGCGTCGTTAACGAAATGGTTTCGATGCCCGTGCTGCGTCCGCTCATCGGCTCGGACAAACAGGAGATTATGAAGCGTGCCGAGGAGCTTGGTACATATGCCATAAGCAGCCAAGATGCTCCTGACTGCTGTACGCTGTTTATGCCCCGCCGTCCCGAAACACATGCGAGGCTCGAGGAGGTCCACAAGGCCTGGGACCTCTTTGACCATGGCGGCATTATAGAAGATCTCGTAAACAACCTCGAGTACGTTGACTTCGACCAGTGTCCGTCATACAAGCCGCCCCGCACCCTACGCGCACGCCACAAGGAGCTTTTGCCTGCGTACAGTGTATAGGGATTGAGACGCTGCCCGACGGGCCTGCCCATGGACAGAGGGCCGATCCGCGAGGCGCCATGGAAAGCAGCCGCACGCAGTTCCGCAGCGCAGCGAGGGGCAACCAAAAAGGTTAGGGGCACCCAACTCGCGCGAGGAGCGGAGCGACCGCGTGTGCAGTCTATGCGAGGACTGTCTGAGCACGGCGCTTATCCATGGCGCCGGCGGAGCGACCGCGTGTGCAGTCTATGCGAGGACTGTCTGAGCACGGCGCTTATCCATGGCGCCGAAAGGATCGGCCCTCTGTCCATGGGCAGGCCCGTCGGGCAGCGTCCCCCTTTGAGCACGACCCTCACTGCGCCCCCACCCATCGCGGACCGTCGTCGGGACCAGGGGCCGTACACCGCCATCCTATTGTGGTTTACAGGTGTTGTTCTCGTAGGTTGATATACAATGGCCTTAACCCACTAACGCAGATTAAACGAAGCAAAGGGAGGGGCCCATGCTCGAGCCGAAAGAGGTTCTTGCCTACCTGTCCGACGTTGCCAGTCAAAGCGATACCCACTACGAAGGCTTTTGTGATGGCACGCAAACGTGGACCATTCCTTTTATAGAATTGTATTCTGGCGGCCTTTCGAGCCATGTTACGCGCGAGGTAATGCTTGCGCACTCAATGCGATATCACGACGTGGCGTTTGGCGAAGAAAGCGTACCCATACTAGTTTGTCTTAAGTCCCTGGTATCCGACGATGGCACGCAGCGTATTCCAGTACTAAACATACGTGCCACGCTCGATCCAAACGGAACGCTGAGGCCATATCAAACTAATGAGATATGGATTCCGCGCACTTCAATTGGCTCTAACGAATACCTAAGTTCCCCAATATCTGTTTGCGACCTAGATGCGTATAGGGCACATCAGGAAGCGTTGTCGTCTCTACCTTATAACAATACGTGGGTTTCGTTTGTAGACCGCGCAAACGACTTCTTTAACGCCGTTAATTCGCTTGATGCCAATTCGCTAAAAAAGGATTCGCTCTCACTCGACGAAACAACTTGTTTTGCGTGTCTTTGGGAAGGACCTAGCGAATCCGATGCCATCGCGAGCGTTATAGGCAAAATGACGTTGAAGCTAGAAAATGAATCCAAGGACGCTTTGCCAGAGTTGCTTGGAATGCTACTGGGAATAAATCATACAGCCACAGCAAGCGAGGAAGAGCTTCCCAACGACGATACGTTGCTCACCTATAAGCTCAATTGCGGACTTCCCGATTTTCTGCCCGAATTGAGCCAACGTGACCAGGACGCGATTGCTGCATTTGCCAGACAGCAGCCGAACGATGTCCTTACCGTAACCGCACCGGTAGGTACCAATAGATGCGCATTCGTGCTATCCGCGATGGCCAACCTCGTTACCGAATGCGCCTTACGAGGCACTCCAGCGCCTTTTATGCTATGCGTTGGATCCGCAAAGAGCTTGCAACGGATGCTGGACCTGGCTTCCAAACGGCCAGCCCACGGACAGGTTTCGCTTTATTCTCGTTGGCTTCCCCGGGTTTCTGTTACACCTGCAACTGGAGATACCCTAACAGAAGACAAAAAGGCGCTTGGTTCTTTGCCGGCAGTTTTTTCGGTATTTACAGCAGATGGTGCACGACCCGAGCAATGCCAAGCGGCGTTAGAGCGTCCGTATGCTCATGCCAGAGGCGGAATTGCGGCATACTACAGCGAGTCATGGTACATTCCAAAGGCGACCATAAATCTCTTGGATTGCACATCAAGCTTTGTGGGGGAGCGCATACACGACCTCCGGCAGGCTCGTGCGTGTCTTTCGGATATGTTGCGACGCATAGACCAAGAACGCTGCAACCTTATAGACGCATATTCAGATGTATGCAGGGCCTCTGAGCTCTTGCGTAAGCGCGATGACCTTGTTGCCCGTATTGGCAGGCTACGTCGCGGGCATACCATATGTCGCGAGCGCCTAAGGTATTGGGAGACGCTCGACAAACAACAGCAGCCCATACTCTCTTTGCTCGGATCGGGCGGCACGGATCAGTCGGCAATTATCCGTAAAAATGCTCAGCAAGGAGAGGAGCTGGCGTCAAACAAAGAAACGATTGCAGATGTATGCAACGCATACAAAAGTGAGATAGCCCGCATAGAGTCAAGTATCGATCGTTTGCGCGGCGCATCGGCCAACCTTACCCGAAGAGTAAGGTCCGCCGCACCTTCTGGCAAGAAGAGTGCAGAGATTATCGCCGAGCTTACGAGGCTTTGCAGGCTCTCGGCCAAGCAATCTGCCCTCTTGGAAGCGGCAATAGATGGCAGGGGTGGAGAAGTATCTCTCCAACAGCTAGATATGGCACTCAACAGAACGGTGAGGCCCGCAGAATTCTGGCTGGCAACACACATAAACGAGGCGCAATGGCTTATATATTGCCAGCGTCGCATGGAGGGAGCACGCACGCGCGGCAAGTCCTACGATCCCGAGATGCCCTTCGAAACGCTGTCCGCCCTTTGCCCGTTCAACCTCGTTGACCAGAGCATTGCCACGGGCGTTTTGTCTAAGCTTGCACAAAAGAGCGACTCGCCAAACACAGTCACGTTTGTACTTGATTCCGACACCATGGATATTGCGCAGGGCATGGCCCTATGCGCCCTTAGCAGCAGTATGGTAGCTATTGGAAGTTTGGCCTCCCTTGGCGCCATTCCAAGACGAGGGGCAACCTTTGACGAATTGCGCACTAGTGCGCGCATGGGAAACGAGACATGGAACAATTTGCAGGACGCAGGAATGGCTGCATATCAGAGCATGTCTTTTTATGAATATACGCTGTCGCAAGGGGAGGATTCGCAGCGTCATACGAGCCTTTACGATACATACAACGCGTATGGAGAGCTTAACGATCTGCGCATGGATCTTTATCCGGCAGAGCGTCTTAGAACACGACGAGCGCCCGCAAATAGCGCAGACGATACGCATTATGCACTCGCAAACATACTGCCCTCGCTCTCGTATGTTCTCGTTCCAGATTCAGCATGGGAGCAGTGTGGGCCCAGCAGGCAAAATCGCTCTGAGGCCATGGCCCTTGGAAGATGGCTTACAAACCATATTGACGAGATTCTTGAGCGCTACAAAGACCATAAAGGACCCGCAATTGTTGTTGTGGCCCCCTTTGCCGCTCAAACAAAGGTCCTAAAATCAATCGTTGCAGCTTCGTGTGGATCTTCCGCCGCTGAGCAAATAGACATTCGTACCATAGCCGAATTGCAGTCCCAGAGTTGGCCGCTTGTAATATTGAGCACCACCTGTGGACCAGAGGCGTATTCCAGCATCGGTTTTAAAGGTCCGCGACCTGCTCTTGCTCTTGCGTGCGCAGCTGCACAGGACGCTCTCATAGTATTCTGTGGTGGTGCCTGGGTAAAGAGTAAGGACGATGTGGCAGTGTCGCTCTTTAAACATGCACGACGTGTTGGCAGGCTCTTTTCGTCGCCTAGAAAGAGGGTTTCTCAGCCTTCAGAAGGGCTGAACAACACTCAAGTTAACCTTAATGTTAGGTTGAGGTCTAAGCCTAAGTCTATGTCTTTGCTCATAAAGACCCTCGAGGCGCAAGGCTTAATTGACGGCACGTGTTCTGCGGCAGAAGCCAATCATGCTTTGGAGGAAGTGGGGCTTATAGAGCGCTGCAAAGACGCCTCTGGCAAGTCCTACTGGCGGCCGACTCCCGCTGGAAGGGAAGTGGGCATAGTTCCCACAAAAGACCGCTTTGGCCATGCGTTTTGTTCCTATACACAAGACGCCGAAGCTGTTGTTGCCACAACTATTGCCTCATATTCTCGCGCCAAATAAGGTGTTGAGTAGCCTTTTGGGCATGCTGATGTGGAGTGGGGTGTGCGTTGTGGATTATCCCCAATGCGCGCCTGTCCATAAAGAATTGTCCAACCCGTGAGGTGGCCCAAAAGCAGCCGCGCGCAGTCCCTCAGCTACGCGAGGACTGTTTGAGCACGGTGCTTTTTAGCCGCAGGAGGGATTGGACGCTTCTTTGCGGGCAGGCAATGCGCGCCCCATTGCGTGCCAGGCGCCTCATGATGTTAAAGTCCAAAAATGCAAACGTTGTAGTTGGAACAACCTTGAACTTAATACCACTCACACAGGCCCAATATAGGGTAAAATATGCTCTTCAATGCGAGATAAAGGATTACTTACGTGGGTAAGAAAACAGAGCAGGCAAAAGACGTAATAAAGGGAACTGTTGCTCCGGATGCCGCCGCGCTACAGCAGAGCGGCGGTTCCACGGCTCCTCTTGGAACTTCGCAGAATCCATCTAGCGAGGTTTTTACCATAGCAAACTGCATTACGGCATGCCGTTTTATACTTACGGTAGTGTTCTTGGTCCTCTTTGTGCAACACGATCCAGCCATGCGCATACCAGCACTCGTTTGTTACGCGGTCGCTGCATGTACCGATTTTTTGGATGGACAGGTTGCCCGTCGAACCCAAACAGTAAGTTGGCTCGGCAAGGTAATGGACCCCATTATGGACCGTGTCCTGCTCTTTACCGGCGTACTCGGACTCATGATAACTGGAGAGCTACCGGTTTGGGTTGCAGTCTTTGTGATTTGCAGAGACCTCTATCTTGGAGTTGCCGCAATTATCCTAAGACGCTACCGCACGCGGCCAGTTGACGTTGTGTATGTCGGCAAGGTGGCAACGGCGTTGCTTATGGCTGGATTTGTCGATCTCCTTATTGCCGTTCCAGTGGTTGAGGGCCTTGGAATCGTGGACGTCGCATGGCTTCCCGGCCTAAACCATACGCCTGCGGCTATCGGTATATTCCTCGTATATGCAGGCGTAATATGTTCTGCCATAGCAGCAATCGTATATACCATTAAAGGTATTAAGATTCGCAGTGATGCGCTTGCAGCGCGTGCGGGAAAGTGAGAATTACCTTTAACATGAGTTCGCATATTACGCTTAAGTCGATTGGATACGCCCGCTTGGCAATTGCAATCGCATTGCTCCTTGGAGTCATAGGTGGCGCGCTGGTAAACCCCGCACAATCGTTTGCTATGGACCCTCCCGAGCTTGCCGAGGCGGACGCCGCGGTACTGCTAGACAAGGGCGGAAACATCCTCTATTCCCGTAACCCAGAAAAGGAAGAGCTTCCTGCATCCACCACAAAGGTCATGACGGCAATTGTCGCCCTAGAGTCTGGCCACAAGCTCGATGAGACCGTTTCCATTGCTGTTACGGAGTTTGAGGGTCCGTCTCAGATGGTTGGGTATACTGCCGAAGACAAGATAAACCTCGCGGAACTCATCAGGGTTATGCTTGTGTACTCTGGAAACGACGCTGCATACAATGTTGCCGTTCACTGCGGCGGTTCCGAAGAGGCATTTGTTAAGAAGATGAACGAGAAAGCCTCCGAGCTCGGACTCGTGCACACGCACTTTATGAATCCACACGGCCTCGAGCAGGACGACCACTATACCTGCGCGATAGACCTTGCGCGCATAGGCAAATATGCCATGGAAAAGCATCCGTTTATCGCCCAAGCTGTTGCTAGCCGCACAGTGGACACCTCGATTGGAAGCGAAGCAATTACGTTGCGCTCAACCGACTTTCTTCTTGACACCTTTGACGGCATGCGCGGCATAAAGACGGGCTGGGTGGCAGACGTCTTTACGTTTGTGGGGGCGTCGGGAAGAGGTAGCGTTCAGTTCTATACATCGGTGCTAGGGTGTCCCACCGAAAGCGGAAGGTATAGCGAAACGGCGACCCTCATGGAATGGGGCTACGCAAACTATGCCACGAGGGATGCAGCCAAGTCTGGTTGGCTTGTTGGAATTCGGCCCTATGCATTCAATTTTGGACTTCGTACGGTGCTGCGTACCGACAGCAACACTACTGTTCAAGCTTGGCCGGAAGGCGTAGGCCTTTCGTATTCCTCTGCGGTCTGCAAGCCAAACAGGCTGCTTGATACCTCTAAGCCCTATGGCCGCATAGAGCTCAAACAAAAGGAAAGCAATCTGGGCGGACCTTCGTATGTTACGGACGCAACTCCCACACGAGCCTCTGCCCTGCCAATATTCGCGCTTCCCTTATTTGAGGAGGCCTAAGATGCGCACTACAGAACAAGCCAAGAATTGCAGCAACGCCAAAGGGGGCGGAATGTCCGTACTCTATTACGAGCATCTTTCCCTGGGCGCACGCTTTAAAGATGGGCTGGTGGCAGGCTATGCCTGTGACGAAGAGACGCAGCAGGCAGATGTACTGCTTGCAGACATGAGTCACGTATGCCTCACCCTTTTGTCCGGAAAAAGCGCGCAAGACTTCGCAGAGGCCACATTTGCCGGAAAGAAGCTTTTGGTGGGGGAGTGTTCGTTTGAGGCTGTTCTTACAGGAGATGGCAACGTATCTTCAATACCCATGCTTGCCCGTACTGGCAACAGCGAGTACTTGTGCGCAGACGCCTCGCCTCGTGCGGAAATACTAAACGCATGGCTTTCGTTTATAAAGAGCGCATCAAGAGATGGATTTTGTCCCTATGCGGGCCTCAACCTCGAGGATGTTACCGGCTCTCATGTTGTGCTAGGCCTTAGTGGCAAGAGAGCCAGAGACGTGCTCCTTGACTATACGAGTAAGGAATCTCTTCCAATGCCAGGACAGGTAAACTCGTGCATGCTGGACAGAATTCCGTGCGTTGTTGTTTGCATACCCACAAATGAGTGTTGCAGCTATATGCTGTTTGTTCCACCACAGTTTGCTGTGGTGCTTTGGAGAAGCCTGCTCTCCTTTACCTTTGTGAGCCCGGCTTGTTCCGAGGATTTTGTTTTACGCGTTAGCAACGACATCGATTCGCTTGATGCCCTTAACAATACCGATACTATTTCGATATCCAAAAGAGACTTGGCGCGCAACGGACTCGTACGACCTGAGAACGATTACATAGGGTCGCATGGCCTTGCACAAAGATGGGAGGCGTCCAAAGCATGAAGTACTCCATCAATGGACTCAACATACCAGAGGCCCATGGCCCCTATTCGCAGGGTACTACCGCTGGCAGGCTTGTTTTTGCATCTGGGCAGATTGCTTACGACCCAGATGATGCCACCCGTGTAATAGACGGCGATGTGGCAGTACAGACCAACCGCACGATTGACATAATAGAGGCAATACTAGCCGAAGTGGGGTGTACGTTGGCAGACGTTGCGCAAACGACTGTATACCTCGCGGACCTTGCCGACATGGAAATGATGAACGAAGTATACGCACAACGCTTTAGATCGCCTGCGCCTGCACGTGCTGTAGTTGCCGTTTCTGCCCTTCCCTTGGGAGCGCTCGTGGAAATAGACTGTGTAGCCTGCAGGTAGGAGTATTATAGTTAGGAACGATTTAAGAGGGGAGAGTACATGCAACCCACGAGAACCTCTATGGGTGCGACCGAGATATTTCGCATGCCATCGTCAGATTCCACCGTTCCCGATCTTATGGGTGGCGCTGGCATAGCAAAACCGACGGTTACCATCGTCAAAGGCCCTATGTCGGGCGAGACGTTTGAGCTCGACGACAATACCATTACGCTTGGACGCGACCCAAAGAACAGCGTTTTTCTTAACGACATGACCGTCTCTCGCAAACATGCGCAGATTGACCTCTCTGGCCTCTCTTCGGGCTTTGCCACGATCGAGGACTTGGGGTCGCTCAACGGCACATGGGTGGACGGTGCCATTGTAAACAAGGCCGTCCTAAAGGATGGTTCTACCATACAGATTGGCACGTTTCGCATGGTGTTCCATACCAATAGGCGAGCCATGCGCGTAAAGACGGGGTAGGCTTATGCCAGACGCAAGTTACCTTACCATCGGAAAGGTCGTAAAGCGACTCCAGTCGCAGTATCCCGATCTTTCCGTTTCAAAGGTGCGTTACTTGGAGGACGAGGGTCTGCTCACGCCCTCGCGTACGCCTGGCGGTTATCGACTGTACTCGCAGCACGATGTTAGGCGCCTTGAGACAATTCTGTACCTGCAAAAGAATCGCTTTCTTCCCTTGCAGGTTATAAGGGAAGAGCTTGCTAAGGGAGAGGCCGTTGGTCTTGCCGACGCAGCGCCCCAGCCTGTTCCTTCGCTGAGCGAAGATACGTCTATACCTCGGTCCAAGTTTGAGGAAGCGGAAGAGGCGGAACTGCTGGAAAAGTACCATCCCATAAGCCATATGCCTGAGCTTCTAGGCGTATCCGTTAGCTTTGTACGAGAGCTTTCGGAGGCTGGTGTAATAAGGATGCGTCGCTCGCCGCGTGGCCGCGATATGGTAGACGGTCACGATATTCCCCTCATACGTACCGCAGAAGAGCTCAGGCGTTACGGCATTGCGCCCAAGAATCTTCGTCAGTACGTACAGGCAGCCAATAGGGAAAGCGGAATGTTTGAGCAAGCCCTCACGGTCTTTGGTGGCAACGTGTCGGGCGGCGAAACAACTCCTACCGATGAGCAGCGAGAGCGCTACGATCAGGCGCTTTCGCGTATGATTGTTCTTACGAACTCATTACGTGAGGACCTTATTAGAAGAAGCCTCAAAAAGGGTTCTTAGGGCATATTTGTCTGGTATGTTTGCGAGAAAGGGTTAGCATGGCACTCATAGATTACGAAAAATACATTGTAGATATTCCCGACTATCCCGAACCAGGCGTAATATTTAAGGACATCACTCCGCTTCTTGCCGACAGCCAGGGACTCGCTGCTGCCGTGGACGACATTGCAGTCCACTTTATGAAGGCGGGAGTCACAAAGGTGCTTGGTGCAGAGGCCCGCGGTTTTCTTATTGGTGCACCCGTTGCATACAAGCTTGGGGTAGGATTCGTTCCGGCTCGCAAGCCGGGAAAGCTGCCACGCGAGGTATATACAGAAAAATACTTGCTGGAATATGGTGAGGACGTACTGCAGATTCACAAGGATGCCATTACGTCTGACGACCGCGTTCTTATAGTAGACGATCTTGTGGCTACCGCCGGAACGGCAATGGCGTCTGCGAAGCTCATCCAGCGTGCGGGTGCAGAACTCGTGGGCTTCTCATTTGTGCTCGAGCTTGGCTTCCTCAATCCACGGGAAACCATTGGCAAGGAGTTTGACCAAGAGATATATACGCTTGTTAAGGTTGACTAACGAGGAAGTTGGATTTCCCATTTTGTTTAACAGACGTACTGCATCGCATGCGATGCCAACCGAAATGCATCTTTCGCGTTGGCATCGCGTTCGTTTAGTTGCTGAGGGCGCGGTTATAGGCTTGGCTGTAGGAGCACTAATTGCGCTCTACCGCTATCTGCTTTCGAACTCAGAGACGCTACTTCGTTTATGCACAGGGTGGCTTTTGCAGCATGGCGCGCTTGTTGTGCTGTGGTTTGTGGCTCTTCTTATAATATGCTTCGTGGTAGACCGATTAATGATGTTTGAGCCCTATACCCAGGCGTCTGGCATACCTCAGATCGATGCCGAGGTGTCTGGCCACATAAGCATGCCTTGGTATAGGGTAGTGCCAACAAAGCTTGCTGAAGGAGTGCTCTGCGCGTTTAGCGGCCTTAGTCTTGGTAGGGAAGGCCCCTCTGTTCTTCTTGGCGGCATGGCAGCAAAGGGCGTCAATCGCATATTTGGCAGAGGACAAACCCGCGCTCATGAGCGACTTATGGTTACCTGCGGTGCCGCAGCTGGAATGAGCGCAGCTTTTCATGCGCCGCTTACCGGCGTGCTCTTTGCGGTAGAGGAGATACATAAGGAGTTTTCTGCCTCACTCATAATATCTGCCATGACCTCATCTGTTGTTGCTGACTTCGTGTCGTCACATCTGCTTGGGGTAACGCCGCTCATTCACTTGGTCGTGTACAAAACTGCACCTCACGCGCTCTATCCTGCAATCCTGCTTATGGGAGTGATCTGCGGCGTGTTGGGAAGCCTCCATAACGCCGGGATGTTTTTTGTCCAAGACAAGCTCTATGGCCCCTTTGAAACAAAGACACCGTTTGTTCGCATGGCTGTGCCGTTTGTGCTTGCAGGCGTACTGGCATTTGTTTGGCCAGACCTGCTATGCGGTGGAGACGCAATCGTAGAGCGCGTTATGAACATTCGCAACGAAACAATGCTAACTATACTTGCTCTTCTTGTTGGCAAGTACGTATTTACAACCATATGCTTTGGCTCGGGAGCTCCAGGCGGCACACTTTTCCCCCTTGTGGTTATGGGACTGCTTGTTGGAGCGCTCTATGGTATGGGCGTATCTAATGTGGCGGGAATACCGTATGCGTATGTAAACTCGTTTATTGTCCTAGGCGTTGCCGGGCTGTTTTCGGCCGTAATACAAGCTCCCGTAACGGCGGTTGTAATGGTCTTTGAGCTAACTGGCAGCATGGAGGCGTTATTGGCCACATCCGTGGTCTCCATCGTTTCGTATGTAACCGCAACCTTGCTGCGCACGGATGCATATTACGAACATCTGTATGCTCGTATGCTTGGCAAAGCAAAGGCCATGCAACTATCAGGCGTTCGCCATGGCCACGAAATGCTAAAGAGGTATGTTATAGGCGTGGGTTCGCGCGTAGATGGGCTTACTGTACGTGATGTTGCTTGGCCGGAAGGGGTGCTCGTTGTTACCGTGCGAGAGGCAGGCATAAAGAAAATCGTAAAGGGGAGCACCCCGCTAAACGCACTTAACGAGATTACCGTAGTGATGGACGAATACGACGAAACCAAGACAGACGAACTAATGCATGGACTCTGTGACCCGCGCGACTAGGTTGCACCTAGACAACGGACGGACCCGCGAGGTGCCATGGAAACAGCCGAGCGCAGTTCCGCAACGCAGCGAAGAGCAACTAAAGCACTCGTAGAATCTTGAGCACAAGCAGCAAAACAGCAATGGCCGCAAGAACTATGGCCACACGGCGCATAAGCGTTGCCGTGTGGTCATAGCCAATAGAAACACGGTGAGGCTGCTGCAGCGCAGCGCGCACGGCATTCTTCCTGTGATTCGATGCAAGCCAAAAGAGCGTATATGATGCCAAACCTAGCAACAGTATAAGGAAGTACCAAATAAACAAGATTGTCCTCCAGTAATTAACGGATGCTCATTACTATGGTACCTCATTTGTACTGAGCAGGGAGGGACAAGCTCATTGCCTAACTTTACATAAGTGCGATTATCAGACTTTAACCTTCAACTGGATGACCAAGGTAAGCTGACGCACTCGTTGCTGCCACAGCACCGTCACTTGCGGCAGTTACAATCTGGCGCAGAGGCTTTTGTCGCACGTCACCTGCTACAAACAGGCCTGGCGTCTTGGTTTGCATGCGATCGTCGGAAATAACGTATCCAACCTCGTCCAAATCCACAAGCGACGCAATGAGCTCTGTTGAGGGAACTCTGCCAACAAACACGAACACTCCAGCACCATCCTCAAAGGTCTCGGTATGTTCCTGTCCGTTCGTGTTGTTTCTAAACGTAATCTTTTGGATACGGCCGTCTCCGTCCACGCCAACGATTGACGTTAGGAAGCGTATCTCGACCTTCGGGTTGTTCTCCAGTTCCTGTCCAACTACGGCCTGCGCACGCAAGTGATCCTTACGCACTACCATTGTTACCTTCTTGGCAAACCGCGTGAGGAACAGCGCCTCCTCGGCCGCAGAGTTTCCGCCACCGATAACAAACACCTCACGGCCCCTAAAGAACATGCCGTCACACGTTGCACAGTACGAGACGCCCATACCGGCAAACTCTGCTTCGTTTGCAAAGCCTGCCTTCCTGGGCGTGGCGCCACCTGCCAGAATGACCGTCTTGGCGCAGTATTTAGTATCCGCAGTACTTACATAGAAGCACGACTCGTCTTTATCGTGTTCAATTGCCGAGACGTTTTTCATCTCTATGGTGGCCCCAAGGTCCTTGGCCTGGTTTTGCATTGCATCCACGAGCGTAAAGCCGTCGGTGTGCGGCACTCCTGGATAGTTGTCAACCTCGCTGGTAAGAACCACCTGACCACCAACCGCCTCTTGCTCAAGCGTTATGGTGTCGAGCATAGCCCTTTGAGCATATATGGCTGCCGATAATCCCGCGGGACCAGCGCCAACGATTACGAGATCCTTGTTTACGCATTCACTCATGTTACTCCCCTTTGCTCTTTATTAAATTGTGCGCGATTATTATAGCAAACGTAACGATGGCGTGCAATGCGCAAAAGAACTAGAGTCCACTAGAGCCAAATCCGCCGGCGCCGCGGTCGGTGTCATCGAGCTCGTTGACCTCCACGAGCGTTACACAGGGCACCTCCTGTATAACGAGCTGTGCAATACGGTCTCCCCGTTTAATGCTAATGGGAGTGCTCGGGTCGAGGTTTATGGCAATTACCTTTAGTTCTCCCCTGTAATGAGCGTCAATAAGACCTGGGGTATTTAGTATGGTCAACCCCTGCTTTATGGCAAGACCACTGCGCGGCTGCACAAATCCCGCATAGCCGTCGGGAAGCGCTATGGCAATGCCGGTTGGAATAAGGCAACGCTCAAAGGGCTTTATGGTTACGTCTTCGGACGAACGCAAATCCAAACCGGCATCGCCCTCGTAGGCATACGTTGGAAGCTCAATCTGGTTGTTGAGCCTCTTAATGTTAACGTTGACCTGCCTTATGCTCATAGAAGGCTCCTTAGCTCCTCCGAAAACTCGTCCACGTCCTTAAAATCACGATATACAGACGCAAATCGCACGTACGCTACCTTGTCTATGTCGCGAAGACGCATGAGGACCATGTTGCCAATCTCCTCGGAGGTCACTTCGCCAATACCATTGTCTCTTAGCTCGGACTCTATGCTGTCTAACAGACGGTCGAGCGTGGAAATTGGTACGTTGCGTTTTACTGTGGCGCGTACGAGTCCGCGCATGATTTTTTGGCGCTCGAATGTCTCTTTATTGCCGTCTCTTTTAATTACGAGAAGAGGGATTTCTTCCCTACGTTCATACGTAGTAAACCGTGTGCCACAGCGAATGCACTCACGTCTTCTGCGTATGGCTTCATGGTTCTCGGACGGCCTGGAATCGATTACCTTTGATTCTTCACAGCTGCATTTTGGACAACGCATAGCTCCCCCTCTGTACATAGTAGGAAGATATCACACGTTGCATACCAAATATGTCACAAAGATAAATTTTGGGGTTAGTTATGCTGTCTAGTTACGAGTCTTACGAGTTTTAAATCGGTACGACCAAGTTCGCGCCAACGCGTAGCTCTGCGGTAGAAAGATTATTCTGCGCTCGTATCCATTGCACCTCGTCGTACGTGCTAACACCTTCCACTGCATGGCGCTCTGCTATCGACCAGAGCGTATCGCCGGGCATAACACAAATTGACTGTGTCTGCGCGTTGCCAAGGGAGTTGCATACAGCCTGGTTCCGAATATTTCCAACAGCAATTGACGTAATGCAGGCTATAAGAGCAAAGACTATGGCCAGCCTAACAAACGGGCTCCCACTAACTTGTGATGGTGTTTGTTTTGTTTTCCTCTGTGATGCGCTATTTGTTTTGTCGTACACGAGGCGCAAGTGTGACCTAGATGAGTTCTGCCTAGCACAGGCTTGTTGGGGCTTTATTGCCAGGGCTCCGTATGTTGTCATCTCTCTTCCTTCCCGTTCGCGTGTTACTACGTACCTTATACGCCTCGTTCTGGACAAAAACTAATATTTACGTACAAATGTACCCGAACGTCTGTTACTATTATGTTCGTACAAAGGTTCGTGTCAAGTAAAAAAGAACATTTGTTTGTAAATGGGGGTAAAAATGGCAAAGGCGAAGATAAGCAAGCGTCAAAAGAGCATCTACGACTTTATTTGCACGTACACCAAAGACCATGGGTATCCCCCATCTGTGCGCGAGATTGGATCCGCCGTGGGCCTAGCCTCGCCTTCTACGGTCCACATGCATCTAAAGTCGTTGGAAGAGAAGGGTTACATTCACAGGGACTCCAACAAGCCGCGTACGATTGAGGTCGTAGACGACGGTACGGATGACTCTGGCGTTCCTTTGGCAGACGTACGTCAGGATCTAAATAGGGGAACCATATCGCTGCCACTTGTCGGTCGCGTTGCTGCAGGCGTGCCCATACTTGCCGAGCAAAACGTAGAAGACACACTAACGCTGCCCACGAGCGTAGTTGGAGAATCAAGCTCATTTATCCTTAAGGTCCGTGGTTCCTCCATGATCAACGTTGGGATCTTTGACGGCGACTACATAGTGGTAAAAGAGCAGCATGATGCCCATGACGGAGAGATAATAGTTGCCCTTATAGACGATTCCGCAACCGTTAAGACCTTCTATCGCGAGAAGGAGCACGTTAGGCTGCAGCCCGAAAACGACCTCATGGAGCCCATATACGTTAAAAACCCTAAGATTCTAGGACGTGTAACGGCCCTTATTCGCTCTTTCTAGTACTGTGGAAGGGCGCATTCGGGCCTTTGATGTCGCACGAGGCTTTTCGGTGGCCTCAATGGTCCTCTTCCACTTTTGCTACGATCTAAAATACATTTGCGGTTTCGACCTCGAATGGTTTGTTCCGCCGTTTATGGACATATGGCGCGCAAGCATATCCTGGACCTTTCTGTTTGTTGCGGGGTGCATGTGCTGTTTGTCGAGGAATAACCTAAATCGGGCTTTGCGCTATGGTGCAGTTGCTCTTGGTGTATTTGTGGTTACATCGTTTGCGGCGGTAGATGCACCAATTAGCTTTGGGATTATCTACTGCATGGCGGCCTGCACGCTTTTGCAGTGGGTCCTTGAGCGCTTTGGCGTTACGCCAAAGGGACCGGTAGCAGCAGCGCTCCTGTTCGCTTGCTTTTTGCTTACGCTGGGAATAAGCAGTGGCCGCATTGGCCTTGGTCCGTTTGCGGTAGAGCTACCTCGATCTTTGTACTCAACGGAAATGCTTTCGTGGCTTGGGCTCCCAGGACCCACATTTGTTTCGGGCGACTACTATCCCCTACTGCCGTATGCATTTCTATATCTAACAGGATCGTCCATTGGCTGGTGGTGGAAGCAGAACGAGTTTCCCCACATACTGTATTCCATATCCTGCAAACCCCTCGAATGGATTGGCAGACAGGCGCTTCCCATATACGTACTCCACCAGCCCGCTCTCCTACTCATATGTCAGGTACTTACGCACTTTATGTAACCCCGTCCACGGCTAAGGGGCTCTGTGCACTACGAAAGACTTGGTCGAGAGTCGGTTGTACGAAAAGGGGGACAGGCCTTGTTCAACTCACTTCGTGTAGTGCAGAGTACACTCTGCTTAGCCATCAATTGCATATGGACTCAAAAGCGCCTTCATGCGACCTGAGGCTTTTACTGTGGCAATTAGCCCGTCATGCTCGTATTGCTCATGCATCAGCTGACAACGCTCATGCATCTTGCTTACAAGGGCTCCTTCGCTATATGGTATTTGCACCGTTAGCGTTTCTTCATCCCTAGAAGCCTCGCGAGATATTCTATATGCCAGCCCGGCAATACCTTTGCCGGTTAAGGCCGAAATATAGAGGGCCTCGGGGTTATTGGCGCGTAGGGTGTCAAATTCTTTTGCGTCGAGCAAGTCGCACTTGTTGTATACAACAACGCTTCGTATATCTGAAGCACCGATTTCTGAGAGTACGTCCCTCACGGACGCAATTTGCTTTTGCACGTTGGGATCGTGCGCGTCTGCTACCAGCAGCAGTAGATCTGCAGCCAGGACTTCGGCAAGCGTGGACTTAAATGCCTCAACCAGCATGGTTGGAAGCTTTTGCACAAACCCTACCGTGTCGGTTAGCGTTACCTCACGACCTTCATCGAGTGTATATGTACGAGTTGTTGGATCAAGCGTGGCAAACAGCTCGTCCATAACGTAAGCATTTGCGCCCGTGAGCTTGTTGAGCAATGTGGACTTGCCAGCATTTGTGTATCCCACCAGCGCAACTCTAAAAATGCCTGAGTCCCATCGAGCCTTACTTTGAACCTTTCGGCGCCTCTCGAGCTTGCTGAGCTCCGCATGTAACGTGCTAATGCGCTTCCTTATGAGCCTACGGTCAACCTCAAGCTGACTCTCGCCTTGTCCGAACCTGCTCCCTATGCCACCACGCGTCTGTTCGCCAACCAAATGGCTCCACATGCCACGCAGACGCGGCAGTACGTATTGGTTTTGGGCAAGTTGCACCTGCAGCTTGCCTTCCTTTGTGGTGGCGTGCTTTCCAAAGATGTCAAGAATGAGGGCAGTCCGGTCTATGACCTTAACCCCCTCGCCCATTACGCGTTCCAAGTTTGCCTGTTGGGAAGGCGAAAGCTCGTCGTCAAAGATAACCACATCCACATCTTGAGCTTTTGCGACGCTTGCAATTTCTTGAGCCTTACCAGATCCAATATATGTCTTTGGCACAATACGTGCCAAGCGCTGTACCTCTTGTCCAATTACTTCCGCTCCGTCGGTTTGCGCAAGTCGCTTTAGCTCGGCCAGCGAGTCCTCTAAAGGCCAATCCAGCCCTGGTCTATCCACACCAACGACAATTGCCTTCTCCCTCTCTAATGCAGTGTTTTGCAACCTTGTCATTGCTGAGTGGTCCTCCAGTCGTCACAGATAATCTTTACCGCGCCTTGTATGCCAGTCTTTTCTACGTCTATGGTGTTGGCGCGACCATCTCGTTTTATCCAAGACAGCTGCCGCTTTGCATAGCGTCGGGAATTTCGTTTTGTGAGTTCGCGGGCTTCGTCAAGGCTTATGCTCCCGTCTAGAGCACCCATAACTTCCTTGTAGCCAATTGCGTTCCTTGCCGTTACCGACTCCTTAAGGCCCTTATTACATAGCATGCGCACCTCGTCCACAAGACCATCTTCAAACATCCGGTCCACACGCTTGTTAATACGCGCGTAGAGCACGCTTCGCTCTGTAAAGAGGGCCCACATTCGTGTTGTGTAGTGCGGCACACGACTATGCAATCCCTCGTGTTGGAGTGCATACGACTTTCCTTCCTCATACATCTCCAACGCGCGTATAGCACGTCGCACGTTATTGGGATGAATTAGTCGTGCGCTCGCGGGATCCTTGGCGGCAAGAAGCGCATGCAACGCCTCACCACCATGTGCCTCTGCATAGGCCTCGTATTGTTTTCGTATCTTGCCGACCGTGTTCCCACGTGGAAAGTCCATCTCGTCAACAACGGCATCCAGATATAGTCCTGTGCCCCCGCAAAGAATTGCCGGCCTACCCTCGTCCATAAGACTGTCCACGCAAAGCCGCGCATCCTCTTGGAACTGTGCCACAGAATAGGGCTCGCATACGTCCGCAACATCCACCATGTGCAATGTGCATCTTCGCTCGTTAAACGGAGTCTTTGCGGTGCCTATGTCCATTCCACGATACACCTGCATGGAATCGATGGATACCACCTCTCCGCCAAGTTCACATGCCACGCCATCGGCAACGTCGCTTTTGCCTACGGCCGTTGGGCCAACAACGCAGATTACGCTACCTTTAGGCATTAGCGAGGCTCGTTAATTGCCGTGCCAGACAAGTACCACGTGCGTGCCTCGTCCACCTTTACGTCCACCATATGCCCAACAAAGTCCTGGACTTCTTTTGTGGCAGGCAACTCAAAATGTACAGTCTGGTTTTTCCTGCTATGTCCCGTTAGAACATCACAGGACCGCTTGGAAACACCCTCCACAAGCACTTCAACAGTCTTGCCAAGATCTTTGCCGTTTGACTCATGCGCCAGCTGTGCGACGAGTGCCGCAAGTCTATCAAAGCGCTCTTGTATGACCTCACGTGATGTGGGGTCCACAATCTTGGCGGCGGGAGTACCAGGTCTCTTTGAGTATATAAAGGTATATGCCGAGGAGAATCCAACCTCGCGAACAAGATACATCGTGTCTTCGAAATCAGATGCAGTCTCACCTGGAAAGCCCACTATGATGTCGGTTGTAAGCGCGATCTGGGGCATTGCGGCTTTTAGGTCCTGGGCAAGCTGCATATAAGACTCTCGCGTATAATGCCTGTTCATTGCCTTTAGCACCCTGTTTGAGCCGCTTTGTACGGCAAGGTGCAAATGTGGCATAACGCATTCGGTCTGTGCCATGGCATCAATTACATTTCTGTTTAGGTCTTTTGGATTCGACGAGGTAAAGCGTAGTCGTTCTATCCCTGTGTTGCCAACTTCTTTAAGCAGTTCTGCAAAGCGAGGGCTACCGTACAGATCGCGACCGTAGGAATTTACGTTTTGCCCAAGAAGAGTAATCTCTCGAACGCCATCCTCTACGTAGCGCGCGCACTCTGCCAAAATGGATTCCATAGTACGGCTCTTCTCACGACCTCGCACGTACGGAACAATACAATACGTGCAAAAGTTGTTGCAACCCGTCATTATGGGCACCCATGCATGGAATCGCTGCGCGCGACTAGAAGGCAAATCTGTAGAAAAGCCCTCTTTGTTCTCGTCTATATCCACGGCAATAGACTTCTTGTTGTTGGAAATGGACTCATCCAAGAGTCCAGGTAGGCTCGACAAAGCGCTTGTACCAAACACCACGTCTGCATTGGGAATGTTGTTTCGTATACGATCGCCATCGCGTTGGGCAATGCAACCACCTATTGCAACAATACGCTTGCCAGACGGTGGCTTAGGGGCGCTTACCATAGCAGACACCTGCCCGTAAAGCCTTGTGTCTGCGTTTTCGCGAACACAGCAGGTCATATACACCACTATGTCTGCATCGTCTGCAGTAGCAACCTGCACGCAACCACATGAATCAAGCAGACCCGACACACGTTCGGAATCGTGCAGGTTCATCTGGCAGCCAAAGGTCTTAACCCAATACGTTTTGCCAACGAGGTTCTTGTAAGCTTGCATATAGGAATGGGATCCTACTCGTTGTCCATGGAAACAATAGGCGTCTGCGTACCCAAGGTATGAACGTATACGGCAATCCTAATTGCCGTACGGTTGGCTCCACCAATTGTTATGTCGGAGAACGTAGG
Organism: uncultured Coriobacteriaceae bacterium; assembly: GCA_902793465.1. GTDB lineage: Bacteria > Actinomycetota > Coriobacteriia > Coriobacteriales > Atopobiaceae > RUG440. Next base: position 24,719 of record CADBDT010000021.1, read on the forward strand.
CGCGCAGGATATGTCGATACCAGTGGGAATAAGAAAACCACGTGCAACCGCCACAGCCTTGATCGCCTGGTTTACTGCACCGGCGCCCACGCACTGGATGTTTACTTCCACGCCGTCCTTTACCATGCCAGCAATAGCGCCTGCGACAGCCGCTGGGGAGGACTTGCTAGATACTTTGAGAAAATCCATTTTATTACTCCTGGGCGCCAGCGGCGCCTGCCTACGTTGGTGGTTCATTCCAAAGTCATCGTTAGATTCTACCTATTGTTGCACAAAAAAAGAAGCACAAATCGGAAATATTGCGTTTGTACTCCTTAAAAGGTACTCCATATTGTATAACTAGCCAAAATATTTAATCAGTCATCGGAATCGCAATATCCAAACGACACATGTATGGCTTCTGAGTCAATTCTTATGCGTGGCTGTCCGTCAAGCTTTACGTAATATCGTTCGGCAATTATCGCAAAAGCCTTTGCCAGGTTATCTCCAAGTTCCTCTTTGTCCTTTTCGCTAAGCATGAGTCGTCGTGTCTGGCTGCTGTTTGTCAATGATCGCCGTGTTGAAACGCTTGTGCCAAGCACCTTTGCAAGCACGTTTTTTACTGGCGCAATCTGATGCCTAACTATTCTGTGGGCTGTACGTTCGGACATGCTTATGCCCAAGGTCTCTGCCGCCCACTGCAGCCCACGCGCGTCTGTGGCGCAGGCAGGCCTTACAACGAGGGGCAGATTTTCCACATTCGTTGTCTGACCGCTGCCAATAAGCTCCATGGGAACCTCTACACGCTTTCTCATGGTTGCTACGACTTCGGAAGGAGACCCCAGGTAGACCCTGCAGTCATCTTTGGATTCGAGTGCAAACTCAACGCAGGCACGCGCCACGTTCTTGGGGCCTCTGACCTCAAAAGACTCACCGTCGCGCTTGACCTTTGGCCATGTGGACTGATCTGCCCTTTCTGTGACCTTGTTTACATTAAACACGGCCTCGATTGAGGCTCCCAACCCAAGATCAGAGGCAACAACCCTTGCAGATTCTGCATTGTGCTTTATAGAGTAAAGCGCCATACCGCGTCCATGTATGCCCCATCGGTCCATGTGAACTGTATCGAGCTTGGTTGTAACGCGCGCGTCGAATACCTTTGCGTGCATGGTTTTGGGAATTCCACTACCATCATCGATGATTGTTATCGTGCGCAATGTATCATCGCGAGAGGTTGCAACGTATATACGTCGCGCCCCTGCGTCCCTGGAATTGCGCAAAAGCTCTATTACGGCATCTTCCACCGAACGAATGTCGTGCAGTGCCTGCCTGCGTTCCGCCTCGGAGATTCGCAGGCGTACGTAGCCGTTGCCAAGCCTCTCCTCAATACGAAGTCCGTCTCCCCCGCCAAGGGAGGAGACGAACTCAGCTAGGTCGTTGACTTCTGGGTTTGCCATGGACTACTTTGCCACGCCAATTGCGCGAGACTCACGGATCACAACAACCCGCACCTGGCCAGGATACTCCATCTCGTCCTCAATCTGCTTGGCAATGTCGTGAGCCAAAACGGTAGCTTGTGCATCGGATACCTTGCTTGGCTCGACCATAACGTGAAGTTCCCTGCCCGCCTGCATGGCATAGGTGCGCTCTACCCCATCGTACGAATTGGAAATCTCTTCGAGCTTCTCCAAGCGCTTTATGTAGGCTTCTGCGGACTCCCTACGCGCTCCAGGACGCGCGGCAGATATAGCGTCTGCGGCCTGAACAAGGACGTCGAGCACGGTGTCGGGATCTACGTCAGCGTGATGCGCCTCAATGGCATGTACGATATACGACTTTTCGCCGTACCTACGTGCTAGGTCGGCGCCTATAACTGCATGGGGGCCTTCGACCTCGTGATCTATGGCCTTACCTAGGTCGTGCAGCAAGCCGGCACGCTTTGCCGGAGCGGCGTCTAGCCCAAGCTCGGAAGCCATAATTCCACAAAGTGCAGAAACCTGTACCGAGTGCTGCAGCACGTTTTGTCCAAAAGAGGTGCGGTAACGCAGCGATCCAAGCGTCTTTACGAGCTCGGGATGAAGGTCGTGTATGCCGGCATCGAAGGCAGCCTGTTCGCCAGCCTCTTGAATCCGCTCATTAACGAGCTTTTCGGCCTTCTTGTACATCTCCTCTATACGCGCGGGATGAATCCTTCCGTCTGCTATGAGGTTTTCGAGCGTAACGCGCGCAGTCTCGCGCCTTACGGGACTAAAGCTAGACAGAATAACGGTTTCTGGCGTGTCGTCAATAACAAGCGTAACGCCAGTAACCTGCTCGAATGTTCGTATGTTGCGGCCTTCGCGACCAATAATGCGACCCTTGAGGTCGTCTGAGGGTATGTGAACAGATGTAACCGTTATCTCCCCTGCCTGATCGGCCGCACAGCGCTGGATTGCGGTGGACACAATCTCGCGGGCGGTCTTGTCGGCCTGTGCACGAACCCTCTGCTCCGATTCGCGAAGAATCTGTGCCTCTTCGCGTGTGGTGTCTGCGCGGACCCTGTCGATTATCTCGCGGTGTGCATCTTCCTTTGTAAGCGCGGAGATTCGTTCGAGCTCAGCCTCCTGAGCAGAATAGAGTCCCTCGATCTCGTTGCGCCTCTTGTCCAAAGTGCTCTGCATGCCAGAGAGCTGGCTCTCACGTCTATCGAGCGCGCTGTTGCGCTTGTCAAGAGACTCCTCGCGCTGCAGGATTCTGTTTTCCATACGCTGCAGTTCAGACTTGCGACGCTTGTCTTCCTCTTCGGATTCCTGACGCAACTGGAGTATTTCTTCCTTCGCCTCGATAAGCGCCGTCTTTCGTGCGGTGTTTGCTACGCTGTTTGCCTCCGACGTTATGCGCTCTGCCTCAATGCGCGCAGCATCCACCTGCTTAGCTGCTTCCAAAACCTTTGCATTGCTTTTGCTGGTAGCGTAGAAGTAGGCTATGGCCCCTCCCACTAACAGCCCCGCAACAATTGCTACTACAATCTCTACCATGGACGGCTCCTCAACAAGTTAATCGACATAAGATTTCAGGAGACCGCACGCAAGCGTACGGAACCCGCCATCCGAGGCCTTTCCAAGGCCACCGCGTGTGCAATGCACCTGCTTGTTGTAGCCGAACATATATGACAAAACAAATAACAAAGCTGCCCACAGCAGCAGTGGATGCTCAAATGACTTTTTTATCTTAAAACGTTTGTTGCGTATGTCAAACATACAAGAAGGTTGTATTAATAAATCGACAAAAAACGCATTAGCTCCATACGTTTTGAGTATCTTTGTTAAGAACTTGACTCGCAACACGTGTGGCTATGCCATAGGAAAAACCCCGACCTGCAACAAAGCGCACTATCTTTGCGTATGCATTTGGCTCTCTTACATGCTTGCGCAGGGCTATTTCGAGCGCACGCTCATACTCGTTATCGGGATCCAAGTACTCATGCGGCCATCCATCGAGACTTCTGGTATCTACGCCTTTATTCTGCAGCTCCCGCTCTATGCGGTTTATACCCCAACCCGCAGATATCTTTGATCGCACAAAGCAATCGGCAAACCTCTTGTCGCTCACAAGACTCACTTCTGTAGCCCATAAGAGCGCCTCGTTGGCAATGTCTTCCTCGAACCCGTCGTTTGCCAGGCGCGTATGAACCTCGCGACTCGAATAGTCGCGTCGAGTAGCCAATCTTGCAATGCGATTCTTTGCACATGAAAGAGCACAGTTGCGTAACGCCAAAAGCAGGTCTTCCCTCGAAACGTCAACAAGCTCTCCGGCCTTCTTCTTGCGTGCCATAGACCTTGCCACAAGCGCGGGAACACTTGCATATTCGACGTTGCCAGACTCCGAGAGAATTCTTATGGAACCCTTAGGGCGCGACGCACCCATTTGGGTGCGTCGCTCTGGCAATATAACGTCCCAGGAGACGCAGTTACACACAACTCGTCCTTACTCGCTCGTGGTTGTGGGGCTTAGATTCGGGTCTTCCTCGAGTGCCGGCTCCCCCACTCGCTCGTCACCAAGCTCCAGCCCGCAAGCAACACGCACCTTGTGATCAATCTCGTCGTAAAGGTCTGGGTTCTCTTGCAGCTTTTGCTTTGCAGCCTCACGACCCTGGCCGAGTCTTTCGTCACCGTAGGTAAACCACGAACCCGATTTTGTAGCAATGCCCTTTTCTACCGCCATGTCGAGCAGAGACCCTTCCTTGGATATGCCCGTTCCGTACATGATGTCGAATTCGGCCTGCTTGAAAGGCGGTGCAACCTTATTCTTAACAACCTTCACGCGAACGCGAGACCCTATGAGCTCGCCATCTTTCTTTATTCCGTCAATACGGCGTATGTCCATTCGCACAGACGAGAAGAACTTGAGGGCACGACCTCCTGGTGTGGTCTCGGGATTTCCAAACATAACTCCGATCTTCTCTCGGAGCTGGTTTATGAATATGCATGTTGTGCGCGACTTGGAAAGCGAGCCGGCAAGCTTGCGAAGCGCCTGGCTCATAAGTCGAGCCTGGAGTCCGACGGTGGTGTCGCCTATCTCTCCCTCGATTTCGGCACGTGGAACAAGTGCGACAACTGAGTCTATAACCACAACGTCTATAGCGCCGGAGCGTACGAGCATATCGCAGATCTCGAGTGCCTGCTCGCCGGTGTCGGGTTGAGAGATAAGTACTTCGTCGATGTCCACGCCTATGCGTGCGGCGTATCCGGGGTCGAGCGCATGCTCTGCGTCAATAAACGCAACAACGCCGCCCAGTGCTTGCGCCTCGGCAAGAATCTCGAGCGAAAGCGTCGTTTTGCCGGAAGACTCAGGGCCATAGATCTCTACTATGCGTCCGCGAGGAACACCACCAATTCCGAGCGCTGCGTCGAGTGCAATTGAACCGGTTGGTATACCCTCAACCTCAAGTTCAGGTCCACCGTCACCAAAACGCATGATGGAACCTTTTCCAAAGCGCTTTTCTATGTCCTGAGTGGTGCTCTCTATTACCTGGTCGCGTTCCTCGCCAAATGTGCGTGGCTTGATTTCCCTACTTACGTTTTTGCTACGAGCCATGCTGGACCCCTTTCTCTTCGGGTGAATGATACAACGAACGCATGTTCGTTGCAAGCGCGCGCAGCAAGATTCTATCAACACACGTTTTTCCCAACTCACACCCAGCGCGCACGATTCTAGCGAACGCAATTGCACGGTACCTCGCACAGGGTACTCTTGGTGCATCGTTGCAAAATTATTTGTATGAAATCGATTGGCACACTCATTTTTGGGAATTTTGGAAAAACTAAGACCTGATGCCATGCTTGCGCAAGCGAATTATGCCTCGTCTTCGGAACTAAGCAAATATGGCCAGCACTTTACGAAATAATCCACCCCAGACCAAATCGTAAGCGCTACCGCCACAAGCATTCCCACGCCAGACACGTTTGCCATAACGTCGGCTGCAGGAAGGGGCAGCGATCTAGCTAAAAGCAGTCCACAGATTGATACCATGGTTACAGCAGTTTTCCACTTTCCAAGGTTCGAGGCAGCCACAACCACTCCTTGGGTCGCCACTACCATCCTAAGACCGCTTACAAGGAACTCTCGAGCGATAATTACGAGCAGGACCCACGCGTTTGTCATTCCGATTTCCAAAAGGAAGCAGAGGGCGACCACGACTGCAAGCTTGTCTGCTATGGGGTCAAGAAACTTTCCAAACGAGGTAACCTCGTTGCGGCTCCGCGCAAGGTAGCCATCAAGCTTGTCGGTAAGGGATATAATCGCGTATCCCACAAAGACGATGAACGCCGAAATCGAAAACTCCCCCGTACCTCCAACAGAAAGCTCTGCTCCTAGGAGCCATATTGGCGTAAGCACCACGCGAAAAATCGTTACTAGATTTGCGGGAGTTAGAACCCCATTCTTCCTTTTTCGCTCTTCCATCCCTCGTGCCCCCAACTACGCGTTGCCTAGCATCTCTCCTACGAGCTCATAGCAGAACGAATCGGTTAGCTTGCAGCGCACCTTATCGCCTACACAAGCTTCTCCGGACTCTATATGAACCGCACCATCCGAATCCGGTGCCTGAAACCAGGTGTGCCCAATGAGCTCGTATCCAGTGTCTGTAGCTTCCATACCGTCAATGAGCACGTCAACGATTTCTCCAACATGGCTAGCCGTGGAATCGAACCCCAACTGCTCCGTAACATCAATCAGACGTTGCGCTCGCTCAACCTTTGTTTGTTCATCAATCTGCTCGTCCATCTTTGCAGCCGCTGTTCCGTCTTCTTGGGAATAGGCAAACACCGATGTGTAATCAAACCCCACAGCCTGTACAAAGTCCAGCAACTCCTCAGACTCCTCGTCCGTCTCTCCTGGAAAACCCACGAGTCCAGTTGTCCGAAGCACCAGGCCTGGAATCTCGCTTTTAAGACGGTCAAAGAGCTCCCTATATTCCTTAGCCGAACCTTTGCGATTCATACTGCGCAGCACTCGCTCGTTACAGTGCTGAATAGGTATGTCGATGTACGGCAGTACCTCAGGGATGGAACGCATGGCATCAACAAGCCTGTCTGTCATGCCTTCGGGCTGTAGGTACAGAACGCGAACCCATCCGCCGTATGGGCGAACCTCTTGAGCAACTTTACGCAATAGCCATGCCAGGTCATGCCCTTCGGGAAGGTCGTTACCCCATACGCCTGTATCCTGTCCAATGAGTACTATTTCTCGAACACCATCTGCAACCAGTGCATGCACCTCTTGGCAAATGCTCAGCGCGTCTCTGGAATGGTACCTGCCCCTAATGTAGGGAATCGCACAAAAGGAGCAGTACCTATCGCAGCCATCGGATATCTTTACGTATGCCGAGACTCCTTCGACGGTTCTCAGCGTGTTTGTCTCAACTGTTTGCATTGAAATCAAATTAACATCGAGCACCTTAGATACAACCGAAACGATTTCGTCCTCTTCGTCGGCCTTTACAAACGCCGCTACCTCAGGCAGCTCATCGATCAATTCCATGCCATAGCGCGACGGTACGCAACCGCACATTATTATGGGCTTTGAGCGAACGTCATTAGCGTCGTTTTGCGCAAGCTCGAGGGTGGCCTCTATAGACTCACGTGTTGCTACCTCAAGAAATGAGCAGGTGTTTATTATTACGAAATCCGCGTCCTCGACCGACTCGCACTCGCCTACGCCCGCAATTTGTAGCAATGCGCGCATTCTATCGGTGTCTACCTCGTTCTTGGCACAGCCAAGTGTTATAAAAAAGCATCTAAGCAAAGTGTCCCCGTTTCGTAACCCGCACATTTTTTAATAGTATCCATAGGTCTCGTCATATCCATAGCCATAGTCCTCTGAATACGACTCTGTACCCTCCGCGCTAGCATCAGTGCCGGACTTATTGGTCTCGGTCTTCTGCTTGCCCGTCGAAGAGGCATTGCCCGTCTTGGCGGAAGTTGTTTCTCCATCGGCCTGGCCGGATGAGGTAGTTGACTCAGCGCCAACCGAACTGCTGCTCGAACCAGACGAGCTCTTTTCGGATCCACTCTCTTTATTGGTAGACGTCGTGCCCTTGTTGCTTTGGATTTGTATGCTTCCTATGCCAGAGGTCATAGACTCAAACTGCACCTGACGCCCATCTTGGACAACAGATACTGCCGTGGTGTCGCCGGCCTGGATGGTAATCGAGTCCTTTACGGTATACGTCTTCTGCCATGGCCCCGTTACCGTTTCGGCAACGTCGCTCTTGCCATCGCAAGCAACCTCAAGCCAAGTAACGCCTCCATCAGACACCGAGACAGAAACACTTATTTCCTTATTGGCGGTTGCCGTAGCCGACGAGGAACTCGAAGAACTTGAGGAGCTGGATGCGCTACTAGCATTCGATCCGTTCCTAGACGAACTAGACGAGCTGCTTTGGCTTTGCGATGCAGCGCTTCCCGCAGAGGCATTTGCAGCGCTGCTTGCGTTTGAGGCTTCGGACACCGGTACCGTATGGACCTCGCTCGTATCCTGCCTAATGCACGAGCCAATGCTAAAAACAAGTATTGCCGAAAGCGCTATTGCAACAATCACTACCACAATGATGCCAATGTTAATTGGCATGCCGCCCGACGCAGAACCCCCACCGGATCCACGCCCATTGCGTGCTCCGCTTCCTCCATTCCGACTCCGACCGCGAGTTCTTGAGTTCTGGCTACGCCTTTCCACACGCGGACGATTGGAGTTCGAAATGTTTCTTGAAGACCTGCGGCCCGACCTGCTTGATGCGGCCTCGTATGGCGATGCCTCCCTACCAAGCCTAAGGTCATCGTCGTAACCATCTACCCCAAGCGTCTCTATGTCGCGAGCAGAACGCGGTGAACCCTGCTCGTATGCCCTCATAGAACCCGTTGGAATCCGCCGCGTATAGGGTCTTCCTTGTGGATACCTATCTGGCTCAAAATCCTCTGCACCTTCCTCTGTGTCTGCATATGAATCTTGACGCGTGCGTACGCGAGTCGTGGCAAATGAGCCCATGTCTCCTGCTAGTCCACCAGAAGTTGGCAGTAGCCCGCGAGTTCCTACATAAGTCTGTCCCGAACCACGGGAGCCGTTACGATTTGACCCACCGCCCCTACGGCCAGATCCATTTTTCATTCCGCGCTTATACGCCCTAAGGTCCTTGTTGTACGCATCCACAACGACCTTTGCCTCAAGACCAAGGTAACGCGCATATGAAGACAGCATGCCCTGGGCATAACCGCTCTTGGGCATCTGCTCAAAGTCGCCCTCCTCAAAGGCAATAAGCACGTCTTCGCGCAATCTAAGTATACGCGAAGCCTGTCTGATTGAATATCCGAGTTCACGTCGCCTATCGGCGAGCATGTCACTAAAAACAGGCCTATCCATAAACTACAAGACCTCTCGATACGTAGCCTCTTGTACTCGAAGTTCCTCAAGACCATCCTCGTCCAAAAGAACCTCGCGCGGCTTGGAGCCATCCGGTGGCCCCACTATTCCTTTTGCTTCAAGCATGTCCATAATTCGTCCAGCACGAGCATAGCCCACTTTTAGGCGACGTTGCAGACCAGACGTAGAACCCAAGCGAGACTCCACTACTATTTGGGCAGCCTCCCAAACCAGCGGGTCGTCTCCATCCGCATCACCGCCATGCGTGGCTGAGTTGCCGGCCTGACCGGGAATGACAGCAGAGAGTATTTCCTCATGATAATCCGGCTCTGCCTGGTTTCTTATGAAGTCAACAACCTCGTTGATCTCGGAATCCGAAGTATAGCATCCTAGTACACGCTGCATGTTTAATCCTCTATACTTAAAAAGCATGTCGCCATTTCCAAGCAGGCGCTCTGCGCCGGTTTCGTCCAGAATCACGCGTGAGTCGATACCTGACGAGACTTTGAGGGCTATGCGGTTGTCGATGTTTGACTTAATGAGTCCCGTTACCACGTTTGCAGATGGCCTTTGCGTTGCAATAACGAGGTGGATTCCTGCCGCACGTGCCAGCTGCGCTATGCGCACAATCGACGCCTCCACATCCTTGCCTGCAACCATCATGAGGTCAGAGAGCTCGTCGATAATGACCACAAGAAACGGCATGGGCTGCGGGGGGTTTTCCATATCGTCAAACTTGCCAGAAACGCACATTCGGTTATATACGTTTATCTCGCGCGCACCAGCACGCTCGAACACCTTTAGCCTCCGCTCCATTTCGGATACTGCCCACTGCAAGGCACTCGCTGCCTGCCTGGGCTCCGTGACCACGGGAACGTACAGATGTGGAAGACCGTTGTAGCAGCTAAACTCAACGCGCTTTGGGTCAATCATAATGAGTCTTACCTGCTTGGGCGTCGTACGCATAAGCAGCGACATTATCATCGAATTGATCATTACCGACTTGCCCGAACCTGTTGTACCGGCAACAAGCATATGGGGCATCTTGGATATGTCTGCAACAACTGGCGCTCCACTCGAATCGCGCCCTATTGCAACTTCCAACGGTCCACCACTTGCATTTGGCAGCACATCGCCAAGGTGTACGTTTTGCCGCGTCTTATTGGGAATCTCTATTCCGACGAACGAAGTGCCTGGAATCGGGGCAAATATACGCACTTTTTCTGCAGCCAGAGTCAACGCGATGTCGTCCTCCAGATTGCGAATACGACTCACGCGTTCGCCTTCTCCCATCTCCACCCTAAACGTCGTAACAATTGGGCCAGATATATAGTCAACTACACGGCTCGTGAGTCCAAACTCGTGGAGTGTGCCCTGGAGGCGCTCCATCGTCTCGTTGAGTTCCTCCCTACTGCTTGCTGTGCCAGCAGAGTTGGGGTTAGAGCTCAATATATCCATAGGCGGTAGCTCATAGCCCTCTGTACCGTCTCCAGGCCTGTGCGATGCAGACGCTTTGACCGTTGCTGTATTCTTTGGCTTACGTAGAAACTCCGGAACCACCAGCTCCTCTGCCGTGGTGTTTGTAACCGAGGGCTCTTTGGCAGAAGCAGTACGAGCTTGCTTTTTTCCTTTACTGCCAGACTTGGCACTCTTCTTGGTCGCCTTTGCATACCTTTTGGGTGTCTCTTCCGCCATTTGCGCGATTTGTTCTGGCTCGATCTTGGTGGTCTTGTTGTCTGCAAGGTTCGGCTGAGCATCCTCGACCATAAGCGTATCGTGCTCAATGTGCTTTTGGCCCTCATTCTTCTGGCTCTTTTTGCGACGCGTGAGCACCGTTGTCTTTCGCGCGCCTATAAAGGATGTGGCTCCAGCATCGCTGCCTTTATCCGCATAGCCGTTCCCAACAAAATCGTCCTCTGACGGCTCGATTTTCCTGGACCAGCTTTCGCGACGTATGGACGCACGCTCCTCACGCGCGGACGCCCTTACCTCTCTTACACGCTCTGCACCGGCTCGAAGGCGAACTACAAACCCAGACACAGAAAAGCCGCAGATAATTACACCTAGTATCGCAAGACCAATGAGCAGCACGAGTCCCACGGGCCTCCCCACCAAGCGAAGAAGAACCCATGCTACTCCCCCGCCAACATATCCTCCGGCATCTTGAAGCACCATTTGGTCAAGAACGATGGAGGGGTCTGAATCCGCACCTGGCACAAACAGCGATATGAGAGAGAGTATGGATAGGCTTACTATGCCGAGGCCAAGCGCAGCACGACCACCAAACGGCTCCTCGCCCTCTACAAAGAAGGTAAGTGAATACAAGAAGAGCGTTATGGGGCACAGTATGGCACCGACGCCAAAGCACATGGTGAGCCCGCGCTCAACTGCATGGGTAACTACGGCACTGCTGGACGAAACCAACGATACCAACAAGGCAATTGCCACGATTGCAAGCAGAACGCCTACCATGTCGTTCTGAAGCGATGCCCTCGTGAGTCCTACGCGTGCCTGTCTGTTTTGATTCTGTGCCTTGGCCTTGCCTTTTGCTGCGTTTGTTCTGCGCTTTTGGGGCATCTAGACCTCCAAGACAACCGTTATTACCATCGGTCGCGTATGCGTTCGGTTCCACAGGAAGTTAGAGAGTCCGTTGCGAATTCCCCTTCGGAGCTGATCGACACCCATGTCTGCGGAATCGGTCTTCTCTACGCGACCACGCACTACTTCCTGTGCGTCCCTGTTAAGTTCGTCATCGTTCGCAAACGACACGCCGCGACTGTATATCTCTATGTCGCGCGCCTTACGGTGCCTTCGAGAAACCGTAACAACACATGTTACAATGCCGTCCTTCGAAAGCTTCTGCCGGTCACGCAGCACTACGGGATCGGCATCCGTAACGGATAGACCGTCCACATAAACCACGCCCGACTCCACTGGTGCGCCAATCCGCACGCGGTGATTGCGCATCTCGAGCGTGTCACCGTTGTCCACAACAAAAATGTTTTCCTTGGCTATGCCAATTTCTCGCGCAAGCCCGGCGTGTGCGCGCAAGTGCATTGCCTCGCCATGTACAGGCATGAAGTACGTTGGTCTAACCATGGCCAGCATGAGCTTGAGCTCCTCCTGGCTCCCGTGGCCAGAAACATGTACCAGGGTCTGGCTCTTGTCGTATATAGCACAGCCGATCTTCGAGAGCGCGTTTATGATGCCGGCGACGCTCTTCTCGTTGCCAGGTACTGGCGTTGCAGAGATTATTACCGTATCGCGCTCGCAAATAGAGAGGGATTTATGCTCTCCGTTTGCCATGCGTGACAATGCAGAAAGCGGCTCGCCCTGGCTGCCCGTACATAGAACAACCACCTTGTCGTCAGGTATGTCGTCAACATCGTAGGCATCTATTATGTCTTCGTCCTTTATGTGTAAATATCCCAGCTCGCGCGCAACGCGTGTGTTGGTGACCATGGACCTGCCGGTAACCACCACCTTGCGACCAACCGCCACACTTGCGTCGCACACTTGTTGCAGCCTGTGTATGTGGCTCGCAAAGGACGCCACAAAAACCCTGCCGGGAGCGTTCTTAATTATGTGCCGTAACGCCGGCCCAACCGCAGCTTCGCTCTGCGTAAATCCAGTACATGTGGCATTGGTGGAGTCGGACAGCAAGAGGTCCACGCCATCCGCGGCACACTGGTTTATTGCGCGATAGTTTGGCGTCTTGCCATCTATGGGCGTCTGATCGAGCTTAAAGTCGCCCGTATGCATAACGGAGCCAGCCGGGGTTCGCATGCAAACGCCCAGCGCTGCAGGTATGGAGTGAGTCATGGCAAAAAACGTTATGTCAAATACGCCAAGCTTAACCGTGGCACCGTCCACTACTTCAACGAACTTGGGCGAGCGAATGCGATGCTCGTTAAGCTTACCCTCAATAAAACCTAGCGTAAGGCTACTCGAGAAGATAGGTACCTTGTGCTGCAGGTCCATGAGCAAGTATGGCAGCGCTCCCGTGTGGTCTTCGTGTCCGTGGGTAATAATAATTCCTCGCAGCTTATGTTCGTTTTCCAACACATAGGTATAGTCCGGGAGCACGAGGTCTATACCGAGCTGTTCGTCGTCGGGAAACATGAGTCCCGCGTCTACAAGAACCATATCGTTGCCGTATTCGAATACGGTCATGTTTTTACCGATACCGTCAAGACCTCCCAGCGGAATAATCTTTAGCGGTGTCTTCTTTGCTGCCATTCTTACGCAATTCCTTTCTTTGCGCAGTATCTCATGCGCGGCCCCGAATGACTCGGGGCCGTTTGTTCAGGTAAATAATTCTAGTAAAGTTTTGTTGTCGAACCGATGAGGCATACCACGACACAAAAACGCCAATAGACCTCTACACTTACGCCAGCCTATGGCCACAGATCATACAGAACTTAAACGAGGGATCAATCTCGCTTCCACACGCCGGACAGCATGGCTTTTGTTCTATAACGGGCTCGGGCGCTGCGCTTAGAGCATTGCCGCACTCCATGCAGAACCTGTCGTTTTCTCCAACCGTTGCGCCACACTGCGGACATTGCCTTCCAGCTGGTGCTTGCGCTGGTGCTGGTACACTTTCTGGCTGCGCAGCAACCACCTCTTGTGGAGCAGCGGGGCCACTCGGCTGAGCGGCAACAACCTCGGGCTGAGCAATTGGGGTAGTTGCTTCCTCGGGAGCCACTTCCGCCGAATCGGCCACCACGTCAGCTTCGGTTTGCTGTGTTTCCTCGATTGCCTCAGGCTGCTCGGACTCAACCTCAACATTGTTCTCTGGTGCGGCGTTGTACTCGATCTGCGGCTCTGCAACCGGCTTTTGCTCGGGCTCAGGCGCAGGCTTGTTTTCGTTTACGGGAGCCTGTCCGTAGGCTAGCTTGGCAAGGCGCTCCACAATCTGCTCACGCTCGGTGTCGCAAGACGCAATTCCGTCAAAGAGGGCTTCGTTGCCCCAACGCAACTCCTCGTTGTCCTTTGTTGCAGCATAGAGCGTTGAGCCGAGCTGCGCTGCATAGCGCTGCCTAATGCGCGAAAGCTCCTTGAGCCTGTCACGAAGAATCTCGTCGTTGTTTGAGGTGGCGTATATGTTTTCCATAATTGAGTCCTCTCGTTACGCAATGTAGGAACATTATACTACTCTACATATCGCAGATGACCCACATGACCTGCCAATGCGTGAAACGCTTGTGGCCAACCTAAACATCTTTGTGCTATGAAACAGTGCATGTAGGGTATTCCAAATACAGCACATCGCGAACCCAAACAGAGACCAGACCGCGAGGCACCTTGGAAAGCTGCCGCGCGCAGTTCCGCAGTGAAGCGAGGACTGTCTGAGCACGGCGCTCTCCAAGGCGCCTCGCGGTCTGGTCTCTATTTGGGGCAATTATGTGCCCCCTCTATTCCAGATTTCGAACAACCCGTGCAGGAATATCCAATATGGACGCAGAGGACTACCGTAACTACTTTCCCTCATGGCGACGGCGCGGCCTGCGTTCTCCGCCATTGTCGCCAGGCCTACGGGTGCGCCTGTTGGGACGCTGCTCGCCTTCGGGACGCCCGGCAGCTGCGGGAGCCTCAGGCTTATTTATGCGATCAAGGCTAATCTTGCCCTTCTCGTCTACCTCGAGGACGCGTACTTTAACTTCGTCACCAACAGTAAGAACGTCTTCCACCTTTTCCACGCGACCCTTAGCCATGCGGGAAATGTGCAAGAGGCCGTCCTTGCCAGGCAAAAGCTCTACAAACGCTCCGAATGGTTGAATACCGACCACGCGGCCAACATACTCTTCGCCTGGCTCCGGCACCTTTACGATTGCCTTTATGCGATCGATTGCCTCTTTTGCGGCGTCTGCTATGCCGGCTACAAACACCATGCCATCCTCTTGGATGTCAACCGTTGCGCCAGTATCGTCCTGGATGCCACGGATTACCTTTCCGCCCGAACCTATTACCTCACGGATCTTGTCGGTGGGTATGCTGAGCGAAATAATCTTTGGCGCGGAGTCCTTGGTGTCTTCACGCGGTGCTGGTATGGCCTCAAGCATGGTGTTAAGAATGAACATACGGCCTTCGTGCGCTTGCATGAGCGCCTGACGCAGGATTTCTGGCGTAAGTCCCGTGGCCTTGTTGTCCATCTGCATGGCAGTGATACCCTTGGTGGTACCGCACACCTTAAAGTCCATGTCGCCCAGGAAGTCCTCAACACCTTGGATGTCGGTAAGAACTACGGTCTTGCCTTCCTCCTGTATAAGACCCATTGCGACGCCGGACACAGGGCGTACCAGCGGTACACCAGCATCCATAAGCGCAAGCGTGGAGCCGCAGGTAGACGCCATGGAGCTCGACCCATTGGACTCCATGACTTCGGAGACCACGCGAATGGAATACGGGAACTCGTCCTCCGAGGGAATTACCGGCAGCAAGGCGCGCTCGGCAAGCGCACCGTGCCCGAGCTCGCGACGCTTTGGCGCACCCATGCGTCCAGTCTCGCCCGTGCAGTACGGCGGGAAGTTGTAGTGATGTATGTATCGCTTGCCGTCAACGGGCTCAATGGTGTCCAAACGCTGCCATTCGTTGAGCATGCCAAGCGTGCAAATAGAAAGCACCTGGGTCTGGCCACGCTGGAAGAGACCGGAGCCATGCACGCGCTTGAGGTAGTTGGGCTTTACCATAAGCGGACGCACCTCGTCTGCCACTCGCCCGTCTACACGCTCGCCCGTTTCCACCACCATAAGGCGCATCGCATGTTTTTCGAGTGCCTTGAGCTGGGTAGTTATGGGACGCGACCACTCGAGCTGCTCTTCTTCGCTAAATTCCGCGCGAATGGCTTCCTTAAGCTCCTCAACCTTCGTAACGCGCGATGCCTTGTCGGCATCCTTAAGAGCGGCGCTCATTTGGTCAAAGTGAGCGAACACTCGCTCGTGCACCTCGGGTACCGGCTCGTCCAAAATGTACTCGCGCTGTTGTATGGGGCCGTTTGCCTCTTCCCACTTGCTAAAGAACACCTGCTGCTGCTCGCAGAACGCCGCAATGGCCTCCTGACCAAACGCCATGGCAGCCAGCATGTCCTCCTCGCTAATCTCGTTGGCACCCGCCTCGAGCATCGATATAAACGTTGCCGAGCCGGCGAGCTCAAGATCAAGATCTGAGTTGTCACGCTCTTCGTAGGTCGGGTTAACAACAAACTCGCCCGTATCCACATTGCGACCAATACGCACGCAGGCAAGCGGGCCCTCAAAAGGCACGCCACCAACGGTAAGGGCCACGCTCGCGCCCATAACGCAGATCGTGTCTACCGAGTTGACCTGATCCGCCACTAGCGGCGTTGCAACGACCTGGACCTCGTTGCGAAAACCCTCGGGGAACGACGGACGCAGCGGACGGTCGATGAGTCGGGCGGTAAGCGTAGCTTTTTCGCTAGGACGCGACTCGCGCTTTAGGTATCCGCCTGGAATGCGGCCTACCGCGTACATCTTTTCGACAAAATCCACCGTTAGCGGAAAGAAGTCGTAGTCCTTGCGCTCCTTAGAAACAACAGTCGTAAGCAGGACGGAAGACTCTCCGCACGACACCAGGCATGCGCCTGTTGTCTGCTTTGCCAACTCCCCCGCCTCAAGACTGTAATGCTTACCGTACAGGTCGAACTCGTGTGTTACTTTTACCATGTTTCTCTTTCCCAATCTTCGCCAGCCCCCTTGGCAGACGAACCGCATGGCAAGATCTTGTCTTGCCGCATCGCATGTTTGCGATGCATACTGAAGGGGCGCCCGCAGGCGCCCCCCGAACTACCGTGTGTTTACTGAATGTTGTCGCGAATGCCAAGACTTGCAATAAGCTGACGGTATTCCTCGATGTCCTGCTTCTTTATGTAGGACAGAAGACGACGACGCTTACCAACGAGCATGAGCAGGCCACGACGGGTGTGGAAGTCCTTCTTGTGGGACTTCATGTGCTCGGTCAAGCCACGAATGCGCTCAGTGAGTAGGGCAACCTGCACCGCTGCGGAACCAGAGTCGTTCTCGTCCTTGCCATACTGCTTAATAAGCTCGGCCTTGCGCTCTTTAGATACTGCCATAACAATCAACCTTTCTTCTCACAGATACGCCCCAAACTGAGAAGACCGTCTGGCAGGACGTATCTCTAAGTTCAGGGTAATGACTTGGGCATTTTAGCATGAGACCATTTGCTACACAAATCATCCATTGGGTTGCGTACGCACTTGGATGTCGCGGCGGGAGGGGCAGGTAAGCTTACTATGTAAGCTTACCTGCCTATTACTATGCTGCGCGTGCGTTGCCGTTCCAGCCCCATTTGGGAGTGCAGGTGGCACCGTAGTAATCCATCCAACTTTTTAGGCTTTCTGTTGTAACGCCTGTGCCAACGCTTTGCATTACCTTGTCGTCTCCAATATACATTCCCACATGGCCCCAAATGCTTCCGGCCGTTGTGTGGGGATGCGTTCTAACCGCAATAATCATTCCTACCTTTAGGTCACTTAAGTTGGATGATGTGCAGTAGTCGTCGTATAGGTTGCATGCATTTCCATAATATCGACCAAATCCCGCGTTCGCATATACGTCATGCACCCATGCACCGCACAATCCGCTACCTGGCCATGGAGTGACCTTTGCCGCATTAACAAGCCTAAGCTGTTGTGCATTGGCATCGGACAGCGATTGAGCCTCATGAGCAGTATATAAGGGGTGTTCCGTGGATCCCGGCGCCTCATTGTTGCGCGACTGCACGACCACCTGCAGGGCCGTGAGCGGCCTGCCGACGCCCACCGAGCCGGCCTCGGCGCCGTCGCGCGCCCAGCCCATCCAGCCGACGCCTCCCCTCCCAGGGATATGCGCACGGCCTGCACCTGCGCGCCGCCGCCCGCGGGCTGGCCGTCGCCCACCGCGCCGAGCCAGCCGCTCTTGGCCACGTGCACGGCGAGCGCGGCGCCGCCGGGGACCTGGCTGGACGCGGAGACCCTCAGGTTGGCGAGGCCCTCGGACGAGAGCTGGGCGCCGTTGGACACCCACCCCGACGAACCGGCCGCGTAGCGCACGGTGCCCGGGCCGCTCACGAACGCCCTGGAGAAGCCCTGCGCGCCCGAGGGGGCCGCGCCTCCCTGGGGCACGAGCGCCACCTGGACGGCCTCGAGCCTGGTGGCGAGGCCCTCGGTGCCGGCGCGCTCGCCCTCGGGGGCCCAGGCCATCCAGCCGGCGCCCTGGGCGTGCACGCGGTACCACAGGTCGTAGCGCTCGCCGAGCTCGCCGGTGAGCTTCATCCTAACGGCCTCGAGGCGCTTGGCCTGGCCGGTGGTGCCGGCGACCGCGCCGGAGGACACGTAGCCCTTCCAGCCCTCGCGCTGCACGTGCACGTCGCACTGCAGGTCGCCCGAGAGGTCGAGCCCGGGGCGCGAGACCCTGAGCGCCTCGACGCGCAGGGCCCGGCCGGTG
>CADBDT010000022.1:0-4530 GCA_902793465.1 uncultured Coriobacteriaceae bacterium
TTTTGGTTTTGACCATTGCTTAGGGGCGCCCCCTCCGTTGCAAGACCGAGACCAAAATCGCCTACTTACAAATTACCCACGATTGCATGCGCAATGTGGCGCTTGTCTCGCGTATACTGAATACCGCAACAACCGCATCTATCCGAGGGTGGCTCACCAATGCAGAAAACACATAGCACCGAAGAAACACGAGCCCGCGTGGACGAGGCAATTCGTATGACAGCGCCAGGGTCGGCCCTGCGTCTTGCTTTGGATATGATAATTGCCGGACACATGGGCGCCCTCATTTGCGTAGGGGACGAGGAAAACGTACTCGCAGCTGGCAACGACGGCTTTCCCCTAAACATCTCATTTACCTCTAACCGCCTGTTCGAGCTGTCCAAGATGGACGGCGCCATTGTGGTCGACCGCAGCCTCACGCAGATCCTGCGTGCAAACTACCACCTTAATCCCGATCCCGGCCTGCCTACGAGCGAGACGGGAATGCGTCATCGCACGGCGGCACGCATGAGCCTGCTTACCGACGCAATGGTAATCTCTGTGTCGGAGCGTCGTCAGGTAATCAACGTGTTTGTGGACGGAAACGGATACGAGCTAAAGACGGTGGCCGAGCTCATGGGCTCGGTAAACCAGTTGGTGGCTGCCATGCAGTCCACCCGCGATCGCTTGGACCGAAAGCTCGCCCGCCTTACGTCGCTCGAGCTGCAAAACCAGGTTACGCTGGCCGACCTCACCGAGGTGTTCTACCTGTTTGAGGTGCTTACCACCGCAGGAGAGGACCTTAAGGAGATTATTTTGCAGCTGGGCAACGAGGGACGCACGGTTCGCATGCAGCATGAGGAGTTCCTGGGCGATCTGGATGCCGAGTACACCCTTATGATTCGCGACTACGCAGCCGACAGCTCGGAAGAAAATGCGGCCAACATTCGTCGATCGCTGGACGATACGGCAAATTCGCAGGTGCACAAGGCGTCAAACGTGGCACATCTGCTTGGATACGACGACCTGCGCGAAGACTCCGTAATGACGCCGCTTGGACTGCGTACGCTTTCCAACGTCTCGGTGGTTCGCGAGGGCGTTGCAGAGCAGCTCGTGGACGAGTACGGTTCGCTGCAGGACCTCATTGACGTTATTGACCAGAATCCCGAGCGCCTTACTCAAACGGGTGTGCGCAATCCCTCCATTTTGGTGGACACTCTGTTCCGCATGAGGGGCTCTCGCTTATGACGGGCTTGTCGCCTTGTGCGTGCGTCCGTGCGCAGCGCCAGGGGAGCGCAGGGGAAATTGCGGACACTTGCGCCATTGTGGTCGCCGGTGGTTCGGGGGAGCGCTTTGGCGATCCGCGCGGAAAGCAGTTCGTGGAGCTTGCTGGTCTGCCGCTTGTGGCTTGGTCGCTACTTGCGTTCGACAGCGCACCAAGCGTGGCGCATATTGTGGTGGTGTGCCCGCAAGGTCGTGAGGACCAGATGAAAGACGATGTTCTTGCACATCTTAAGCTCCGCAACCAGGTAAGCCTGGCGGCGGCTGGAGCCACGCGCCAGGACTCGGTGTTATCGGGACTTATGGCAGCACCGAGCGAGCTGGCGCTCGTGGCTATTCACGATGGCGCGCGCCCTCTTATAGAGGTCGAGACCATAGAGAGGTGTTTGGACGCTGTGCGTGCAAACAAGGAGGTGGACGGTGCCATTTGCGCCTCGCGCGAAACGGACACGCTCAAGATAGTGGATGAGTCGGGCACTATTGTGGGCACGCCAGATCGCTCGCAGTACTGGTGCGCGCAAACGCCTCAGGCATTTGCGCGCAAGGTTGCGGTGGCGGCGCACGAGGCTGCGCTGCTGCAAGGCTTTGCGGGAACCGACGACGCGAGTCTGGTGGAGCATGCGGGCGGTACGGTTTGCGTGGTTGAGTCGCCGCGCGACAACATTAAGGTTACGGTGCCGGAGGACCTGGCGTTGGCAGAGGCCACGCTGGCTGCTCGCATGGGCATTGCATAGCTGGGCAAAAAGGAGACAAGATGCTGCGCATTGGACACGGATTCGACGTGCACCAGTTTGCCGAGGGACGTCGTTGCGTCCTTGGCGGGGTGGATGTTCCTAGCAAGCGAGGCCTGCTTGGTCACTCAGATGCCGATGTGCTGGCGCATGCCCTGGCCGATGCCGTTCTTGGTGCGGCGCGCCTGGGCGACATTGGCAAGCTCTTTCCCGACACGGATCCCGCCTACGAAGGCGCCGACTCAATGGTGCTGCTTTCCAAGGTGGCAGCGCTGGTACGCTCGGAGGGCTTCTCTATAGTGGACGTGGACTGCACCGTGGCAGCTCAGGTTCCCAGGCTCTCTCCCTATCGCGAGCAGATGCGTGCCAACCTGGCTACGGCGCTGGAATTGGATGTAAGCCAGGTAGGCGTAAAGGCGACCACTACCGAGCGTCTGGGATTCGTTGGCCGCGAGGAGGGCATTGCCGCATGGGCGGTGGCTCTACTCGAGTTTGTGTAAAGCGGGGAGGGTACTATGCCGTTTTGTATAAAGTGCGGAACCGAATTAGGCAAAGATGCCGCGTTTTGTCCCTACTGTGGTGCCAGCCAGCCGCTGGAGTCCGATTCTAAAGAGGAGATGTCGGCGCCAAATCGCCCGCAAGGAGCCAGTTCCAAAGGCGTTGCTCCAAAGACTGTGAATCTCGTGCGGGAAGCCAGTCCAAAAAAGGCCGTTCCAACAACAACTGACCAGCAGCCAAGTAAGCCGCCACAAAACAATCGCACGCGCATCCTGCTGGTTTCGGTGGCCATCCTGCTTGTTGTTGTGGTAGCTGTGCTCGTGGTTGTAGGCGCTGGCAGTTCGGGCGGGGCTGGTGGGCAGGCACCGGTAAACAGTTCGGTTGCGGCTGCAAACGCAGAGGCGCAAAGGCAGAAGGAAGAGGCCGAAAAACAGAAAGCGGAGGCCGAGAAGGAAAAAGCAGAGGCCGAAAAACAAAAGGCCGAAGCGGAAAAGAAAGCTGCCGAAGAGCAAGCTGCGGCCCAAAAGAAGGTTGCTGAACAGAAGGCAGCCGAGGCGGAGCGCGCGGCAAGCGCCGAGAGCGAGCATCAGAAGCTGCGAAGCGATGCCGAGGCGCAGGGACTGCAGGTAATAACTGGCGTCGTGCAATACACCACCATGGGCGAGCGCGCCATGGAGGTGGGAGGCGATAGGCTGGCGTCCAATTTCTCGTCGCAGTCCAGTACGCCCATGTGCCTTGTTCTGTTTGACAACAGCCAAACCATTGTGGCAAAGTCGGGCGACGGCATGGGAAGCAGCACGTTTGACATAGGCGTAATCGAGGCCACCAACGGCTCAGAAATCGGGCTGCCCGACGGCGCCCACGTGTGCGTTGCCGTGTCTTCTAGCGACCTGTTTTTTGCATCGTCGATAAAGTTCGAACTCGCGCCTGCCAGCGGACCCGTAACGCTGCTGTACGTTGGCTAGCAACGTAACGCCGTACCTTAGGCAGTTTTTTCGAAAACTTGTGTTGGAGTGGGGTGCCCTTGTGGCACCCTTTTTCAAACGGGCTGGGGTTGTCCCGACTACGAAAACAGGATCTAAAATAGTAAACAGAACACTTGTACGAGAACAAATGTTCTGATACACTGTCCAAAGAGCAAGGAGGGCGGTGTGTTATGGGACTGGTAGACATAAAGACGAGGGAGTACATGGCGGACCCCGCGCGGTTCGCAGACGTATTTAACTATGCCGTGTATGGTGGTAAACAGGTCATACAAAAGGACGAGTTGTCTCCCATGGACTCAACGGCAGTCGTTACACCCTTTGGGCAAAGGGGAGCCACGGGTATGCAACGTCACAGAGACGGGCTGAAGCTTTGGCAAACCATGCGCGACACTAGAGCGGTGTATGCCGTAATGGGTCTAGAAAACCAGACGAAGGTGCATTATGCGATGCCCGTGCGAAACATGCTATATGACGCTATGAGCTTTGCAGGTCAGGTGTCGAGCTCTAAGAGTGAGCACGCGGCAACGGTAAAAAGAACCGAGGCAGAATTCCTGTCCGGATTTGGCAAGGAGGACAAGCTCCTTCCCGTGGTTACTTTGGTAATCCACTTTGGCACCGAGCGGTGGGATGGACCCTTGAGCCTGCACGACATGCTGGCAGAGCACGACGAGGAGTTGCTCAAGCTTGTGCCGGACTATAAGGTAAACATCGTTGAGCCGTCGGCCATGGAGGAAGACGAGTTCCACAAGTTCCGTACCGAGTTGGGTCTCGTTCTGGGTTACATTAAACATGCGGGCAACAAAGATGCGCTCGCACGCTACGTGGAGAACGACAAGAGGTTTAGGAGCGTGGACGCCCAGAGCGCAAGTCTAATTAACGCTGTTACGGACTCCGAGCTCAGGCTCGAGGCCGGGAAGGAGAGGGTGGATATGTGCCAGGCCATCAAGGACATGCGTGCCGAGAGCTACGAGAGCGGCCGTGCCGACGAGCGCCGCCACATGAGCAAGGCCATACAGGACATGAAGGCCGAGAGCTACGAGAGCGGCCGTGCCGAC
>CADBDT010000022.1:4584-68380 GCA_902793465.1 uncultured Coriobacteriaceae bacterium
GCCGCCACATGAGCAAGGCCATACAGGACATGAAGGCCGAGAGCTACGAGAGCGGCCGTGCCGACGAGCGCCGCCACATGAGCAAGGCCATACAGAACATGAAGGCCGAGAGCTACGAGAGCGGCCGTGCCGAGGGCGAGAAGGAGGGCCAGAAGAAAGGTGCGCTCGATGCGGTTGTCGGGCTTGTGCGGGACGGACTCATTGGCATTACAGATGCGGCTGCGCACGCTGGCGTAAGCGAGGATGAGCTACGACGCACGCTCGCACAAGACTAGCGCTCTAGTGCGCTGGGGAAGGCAAGTCACGGCCCCGTCTTCCCCAGCGCGCACGCTTTTGCCCGATGCGCTATTATCTAGTGCGAAACCAACCGATAGGAGTTCGCATGCTCGTCTACAACAGCCAGGTTCATCGCAAGCAGGAGCTCGAGCCAATCGAGCCCGGCAAGATTCGCATGTACGTGTGCGGACCCACGGTGTACGACCAGATTCATATTGGCAACGCACGTACCTTTTTGAGCTTCGACGTTATTCGTCGCTACCTTATGTACAAGGGATACGAGGTTACGTTTGCGCAAAACCTTACCGACGTGGATGACAAGATAATCAATCGTGCCAACGAGCAGGGCAGAAGCGCCGCCGAGGTGGCCACGGAGTATTCGGAAAAGTTCATTGAGCAGATGCATCGATTTGGCATTCTGGATCCCGACATCCGGCCGCGGGCGACGCGCGAGATTGAGGCAATGCAAGAAATGATCTCGCTGCTCATAGATCAAGGCAACGCTTACGAGGCGGCCAATGGCGACGTGTACTTTAGCGTGCGCAGCGACCATGCTTACGGTGTGCTGAGCGGCCGCGACCTGGACCAGTTGCGTGCGGGCGAGCGCGTGGAGGTAAACGATCAGAAGCGCGACCCATTTGACTTCGCCCTGTGGAAGGCCGCCAAGCCCGGCGAGCCCAGCTGGCCCAGCCCATGGGGAGAAGGCCGTCCTGGCTGGCATACGGAATGCTGTGCCATGATTCATCGTTATCTTGGTACGCCCATCGACATTCACGGTGGCGGCGCGGACCTTGTTTTTCCACACCACGAAAACGAGACCGCCCAAGCCATGTGCGCCTGGCATGCCCCGCTGGCAAACGTATGGATGCACGCGGGCATGCTGCAGATAAACGAAGAGAAGATGTCCAAGAGTCTGGGCAACTTCTACACGCTCAAAGAGGTGCTCGATCGCTATCCCGCAAACGCCGTGCGCCTTCTAATGCTGCAGACGCACTACCGCGCGCCGCTGGACTTCTCGTTCGATCGTCTGGACGGTGCCGTTAGCTCGTTGGAGCGCCTTACCACGTGCGTTCAAAACCTGCGTTGGGCCGCTGAGTCCGCCCCGCAGGATGGGGTGCTGAGTGATGCCGACCGCGTGCTGGGTGCTGCCGTAGATGCTGCAGAGCAGGAGTTTGTGCAAAGCATGGACGACGACTTTAACACCGCTGGTGGCCTTGCCGTTGTATTTGGACTCGTTACCTCCTGCAACAAGTACCTCTCTGAGGCGGCGGGACAAACGGAGACGGCCGTAACGCTGCGAGCTGCCGATGCGCTGGTGGAGCTATGCCAGGTATTGGGAATCGAGCTTGAGGCAGAAGCCAAGAAGGGCGAGGGACTTCCCCACGAGTTGGTGGACCTGGCCGCAAAGTATGCCTCCTACGACGGAGACGATCCGGCGGAGGCGGCCAACACGCTGCTCGAGGCGCGTCAAACTGCGCGTAGTCAGAAGAACTGGGGTGTAGCCGACGCTATTCGCGACGGCATTGCGGAACTCGGTCTTATGGTAGAAGACACTCCCGCAGGCGCTCGCCTGCGTGCGAAGAAGGACTAGTTTTGTGAGAGACCACGAGTAGGGGACAGTCCCTTTGCTGTGGCTTGACTCGAAACCACGGCAAAGGGACTGTCCCCTACCTGTGGTCTGGCGCTACAGCAAACAAGCACTCACAAAAACAGGATTGGGAGGAGTGCATTTAAATGGCAAAAAACCAATCGCGCAAGCCTGGTCGCGACGTGCGCGGAGGCACGGGCAAACGCATGCGCAAGCCCAGCCCCAAGGCACAGGCGCGTCCCTACAAGAAGGATGTGCACCGCAAGGGCCACAAGCCCGCAGGCAAGCGCCGCGGCGGCTCCGGTGCAGCTCAGTCTAACCTCATAGAAGGTCGTCGTGCGTGCGCGGAAGCTCTGGACGCGCGTATACCGCTGCGTAGAGCGTTGGTGGCTGCGAGCACGGGCGAGAGGGACCGTGCGCTGGACGAGCTGGTGGAGCGCCTGGAGCAACGCGATGTGCCGGTGGAATACGTTGCGCGTGATCGGTTGGACAACCGATCTTCTCACGGTGCGCATCAGGGGATTATGCTGGAAGTGGAGCCGTTTGAGTACGCGAGTCTCGCGGATGTAATCGAGGCCTCTGGTACTGGCGATGCGCTGGTTCTTCTGCTCGACCACGTTACCGACGAAGGCAACTTTGGTGCTATCGTACGAACCGCCGAGGTGGTGGGCGCAGCCGGCGTGGTGGTTGCCAATGCACGCGCGGCTCGTGTGGGCACTGCCGCATACAAGACGTCGGCAGGCGCGGTGCTGCATTTGCCCATTGCGCAGGTGCCCAACTTGGCCACTGCAATCGAGCAGCTTAAGGAGGCGGGCTTCTGGGTGGGTGCCGCCACCGAGCACGCTCACGATGACGTATGGCATGCACCGCTGGAAGGCCGCATATGCCTGGTAATGGGCTCCGAGGGGTCGGGTGTGTCGGCGCTCGTGCGAAAGAAGTGCGATTTTGAGTGCAAGCTTCCGCAACGAGGACGCGTGGAGTCGCTCAATGTGGCGCAGGCCTGCACGGCGTTGTGTTACGAGTGGCTGCGACGCGCCATGCGGGAGGAAGGCGACCGATGAGCCGTCCGAGTCGCAAGCGTCTGCCACTGTTGGTAGTGGACGGCTACAACGTAATACACGGCACCAACCGATACGAGGGCATGATTGACGCACACGCTGGTGCCGGGGCCCTGGCCGACGTCGCATCGCTTTCGCGCGACCCGTATGGCCACGATCCCTTTGAGTCGGCGCGCGCGGCGTTGCTTGCAGATGTTGCCGCCTACGCGCAGGGTGCCTACGATGCGGTAATCGTGTACGACGCAGCGGGCAACCTTTCGTCGGACAGACCCAACTTCTCGCGTGCCGGAGTGCGCGTGGTCTTCTCTGCAACGGGCGAGTCTGCCGATACGGTAATCGAACGCCTGGTAACAAAGGCGCGCCTTTCGGAGCGCGAGGTACTTCTGGTTACCTCGGACAACACCATTCGCTACACCGTGGGCGGCATTCCCGTTACCACCGTTTCGAGCCAGCTGCTCGCGGCCGACATAGAAGTCGTGGAACTCGAGGCGCACACCGCACGCGACGAGCGCACCCACATGCGCCTTACCATGGAGGACCGCCTGGATCCCGCCACGCGTCAAAAGCTCTGGAAGATGCTCGGCCGCGGATAAGCGAACAGTGAGCATGAACAGGGGACGTGAACACCAGACACGTCCCCTGTTCATTCTGGATGGTATCCTGTTAGGTGGCGGTAGGAAGAGGGAAAGGAAGTCCAAACAATGCAGCGTGGTATCGGGCAAAAGCTCATTGGTGCTTTTTTGGTGGGCGGGGCCATCGCCCTTTTTATGCAGTTAATTATGATGGTGGTTGGCATTGCCCTCCCCATGAAGGAATTGGTAACTCCCGTGTCTCTCGTTGTGCTGGGGTTCGCTGGCATGGTGCTCGTGCTGTGCGGGGCATACGATAAGATTGCCGCGGTCGGCGGCTTTGGCGCGGGCGTTATGTTCTGTGGCCTTGTTAACGCCGTGGCGCATGTATTTATGGGCGGCGCAATGCGAGAAGGCGGCAATGCATCGGGCGGCATGAAGGCGGCAGGAAAATTTGCGGTAACTATGTTGG
This sequence comes from uncultured Coriobacteriaceae bacterium, assembly GCA_902793465.1. Classification (GTDB taxonomy): domain Bacteria; phylum Actinomycetota; class Coriobacteriia; order Coriobacteriales; family Atopobiaceae; genus RUG440. Next base: position 8,548 of record CADBDT010000022.1, read on the forward strand.
CGTCGTTTGTAGCGGTTGGCATTCTACTGGGCGTATTGCTTGCCCACACGCCTGGTGTGCTTACTGCCATGGATCATGCAAAAGCTGCACGGCTAGACCCTGGCATGCTCGTGTTTTTGTACGCCTTTATTATGGGTGGGCTTATATCCGTCGAGGGCCAGGCTGTCCTCGAGTTTGCCCATCTGCCCGAGCCAGCGGTTGTCCTTATAAACGCAGCTCTTGGTATGGCCCTTTCCATCTTTGGCGTATCTACTCAGCTTGAGGTTCTTACCGGCGGTGGCTTGGCTGCAACGATTGTGGACGCTGGCGCTGGCTCGGTGCTTGGGGGAGCCATGATTGTGCTCGCTGGCACACCTTCTCGTGCAATCGTGCTCACGCTGGTTATGGTTCTTGTGCTCGTTATGGGCATTATTTGCGGTAACGTTTTGCTTGGTCGCGCCAAGGCTGGCCAGCAACAACAGAGGCAATAAGCGTAAGAGAGTCGCAGACGAGAAACAGCCCCCTTCCGTTCCTTCTCAAAAGAACGAAACGGGGCTGCGTTTACAGCCGCACTCAGATTCCGAGGCGTACCTTACTTGCGAAAGTGCTCGGTTACGTTGATGCCAAATCCAGAGGGTGCGACCATCATGGTGGCCTTAGAGGTGCCGGTGTCTGTGATCTTGTCGCCCTGGGAGTTCTTGAATCCCTTGGACTCAAGAAGCTCAAAGGCCTCGTCAAAGTCGCGCACGTTCATTTGGATGCTGGTAATGTCCTGCGGAAGGTTGTCGACCTGCGTGACTATTACGCTAAAACCATCGGCGTTCTTCATGGTAACAGACGTTATGTCCTTGTCGTTGATGCCCTCCTTTTTGTGACGGCGCTCAAAGCCAAGTGGACAACCGAACTGGGAAGTGCACCCCCCCCACCGAAACCATGTTGCCGCGAGCGGAAGGGAGTCGTTCCTCGCGGTCCATTACGCTCCTTACTAAAGGTACATTAATACCGTCGAAGTTATTCTTGATTGCACAGAAAGGATTGGCATACTTAACAGAACAACACGACCCGTCTGGAAAACTGCGCTCGCTCTTGTGTTTGCGTTTGCTTTGGTCCTTGTTGGATGTGGTGTTCCGGCCGCAAGCACTGCCAGCACCACAAGTACAGGCGCTTCGACGACGGAGCAAACTTCCGCCGCAAACAACAGCCCTGCTGCCGGCTCGGCAGATGCAACGAACGAGGCGACGGCCTTTCCTTCTTGGAATGCCAATTCCGAGTTGCTTAAAGCCCTTGTTGACTACGTAAACAACGTTACGGACGAGTCGAGCCCTAACTACGTTGTTCCCGAAGACCGCATTGCAACCTTCGACATGGACGGCACGATTATTTGCGAGAAAGCACCCTACTACGTCGACTATTGCATGTTGCTTAACCGCGTGCTCGATAATCCGAGCTATAACGAGCCGGAATACAAACCCTCCGAGGAGCCCATTGCCATTGCGCGCGAGATAGGCAAGCGTCCGATTCTGGCCTTTGGCAACAGTTCGGGCGACTATTCCATGCTCAACTACGCCAAGTCAAATCCCAAGCACAAGGGCATGGGCGTACTGGTGCTGTGCGACGACACAGAGCGCGAGTACGGTGACATGGAGCGTGCTAAGGAGCAGACCGAGACGGCTCAAAAGGAGGGATGGACTCTGTTCCATATGTGCAAGGACGACTGGAACACCATCTACGGCGAGGGCGTAAAGAAGACCGAGCTGCCTGGCGCAAGCGCAACGAGCACCGAGCAGCCTGCTGCAAGTGCGGCAAGTACCGAGCTTGCCGCAGCGGCATAGGTGCTGGCAACGACTAAAACCAAGATGCGATAGATGCGCATGTGGGGTGGACAAGCTTGCCCCTAAACAAAGGCGCCCTATCAAGGGGGAGTACCCCTCTTGATAGGGCGCCTTTGTTTAACCGAGTGCGGCATATGCCGCACGGAGCTCTTTGGGCATGCACGCGAACATCTGTGCAGCAAGCTGTTCGGGCGTCGCAATAATGGTGCCGCGCAGCCAGTCTACAAGGCAGCCCACGTTGCCGTGGGCAAAGTGGGCTGCCTCAAACGCATATTTCAGCGGTAGAGAGCGCGCGGCTACGAATAACGCTGGCAACGAACGGCTACGGTAGCTCGGGTGGCCGCGACTCAGATGCACGCCGTTGCGTGTAGTGCGGGCCGACTATACGCAACGGCGTGCATTTCCAGCGCGGACGCCCACCCAAATGCACGTGAATGCGTGTAGTGCCAATCGACTGTACGCAACGGCGTGCATTTTGCCCGCAAACGGCGACCCAAATGCACGCGTATGCGTGTAGTGCCAATCGACTGTACGCAGCGGCTTGCATTTCCGTTGCTTGTGGCAGCGTTTGCGTGAATGCCGAAAGAAGGGTCCTGCTCTTAGGGCTACACTACCTTACGGAACGGGCTCATGAGAGGGGCGTTACCATGCGCATTCGACAAGCGACCACAAGCGACTTCGCTGACATTATGGAGCTCTACGGCCAGACATCCGACGCTATGACGGGAACGCAGTACGACTGCTGCTGGCGGCGTGAGGGTCATCCGATGCCAGAGTTTGTGCGCGGGCTTGTGAACAATGGTGGCATGCTGGTTGCCGAGGACAAGGGCACTCTGGTGGCTGCGGTAGGAACCGACCACGATCTTGGGCACGACTATGAGGATGTGACATGGCTTGTAGATGTGCCAGACCAGCTCGTGTGCGTGGTGCATTTGCTGGTAATTCGCATGGATATGCGAGGCAAGGGCTTGTCGCGAGCACTGCTGCGCGATTGCCTGGGGCGAGCGGCTGAGCAAGGCATGCGCACCGCACGGCTGGACGCCACGGCAAACAACGCTCCGGCAATAGCCCTTTACCAGAGCGAGGGATTCACGTTGGTAGGGAAGGGCGACCTGGACGTGAATCCCGACGGCGACACTCTGGTGCCGTTTGTAGTTATGGAGCGGTTGTTGACCACAAACAGGGACACCGCGCAATCTGTGCTATGATGTTAAGCCGCCCGCCAGCGTGGCTCAATGGTAGAGCACCGGCCTTGTAATCCGGTGGTTATGGGTTCGATTCCCATCGCTGGCTCCATGTAGACAAGGCCTCCCTCCAAGGGAGGCTTTCTTGTTTGTGCCCGTTGCGGGGAATCGAACCCGCGAGGGCTCGACGCCCCGGTGGGGCGTCGAGGGCCGAGGAGCATGGCGACGAGGCCAATGAGCGCTGCCGGCGGCAGCGCGGCGATTCCCATCGCTGGCTCCATGTAGACAAGGCCTCCCTCCAAGGGAGGCTTTCTACGACTGCAAGGCAGAGGGCGTGGACTATTCCGTTGGACATGAGCATACGGTCGCGGGCACCCACAAGGTACTTGCAACCGATGACGAGTTTGCCCGATGGACCGCATAGGCTGACTTGATTTGCGTTTGCCCGCCTATACAGCGCGTCCTCCTCGCTTATCGCCTTCGCTGTGGCTGAGATACTCACGAATCTCGCGCACATTGCGCTTCTCTTGATCCAGATAAACGACAATCATGGTCGTTCAAACAACGCGTTAGGTGCAGACTCATGAGCTTAGAATTGAGTATGTAGGACTACAAAAAAGCCACCCCTTGGGGAGGCGTCACGAACATGGAGCAATGGCGGAGGACCAGAGGAAGATTCGGACTCCCTCGCGTTTAGCCTTTGACGGCAGGGTATCTAAGGCAATGTGGCGCATGGGATGCGCCGCCCAGAGGCCGCCGATTCTATCTGCGTCAATCTTTGCAACCGTGCCGACTGGCGCCATTGCCGCAATGCGAAGGTTCCACGGAGCTTGCTTAGTTTTAGCAATGCATCTATAAACAACCATATGTTTGGTTGATAGAAAGTTGTATTGGATGATTTTGCGCAGAGAACAGGAGAAGCAACGCTCCCACACACCTGTTGCGCGCGGCGATGCCTCTGGCAACAGGTCGTGTTGTCCTCAGCGCAGCGTTGCCGAGGCAAGAATCTCCTCGTAGATGGCGCGGTTGGCCTGGGCGCATTTGTCGCGCGTGTGATACAGAATGGTGTAGCAGCACGTGCCATCCTTAAACACCATGGTTTCGCACTTTTGCGCGGGGCCGTCGGGAACATAGCCGTAGTCATAGCCCCATGCTTTATTGCCCGCGACCTCTGACTCAAAAAGACCGTCGCTATAATAGCCCGCCTTCCTGTAGCGTCGGCGCATGGACTTTTCCGACTGCTCCGCCACGAGCTTTGCGGTGCCGAGCTTCGAGATGAGCTTGTTGGACACCTTCCAGAAGACGGAGAGAATAATGTGACGCTCTTCGTCGCGCATGCCCCACATGCAGTCGTAGTCAATTCCGTAGGCTTGCTTGAGCTCCTCGTGATCCATAACGCGGAAGCCCTCGGGCCGTGCGAGTTCAAGACGGTTGTTGATTACCACCTTTTCCATGGTGTCCTCCGTGTCGCTTGTCGTTTGTAAAGAATACGCTCGAGTGCGGGTTTTGTCCCAAAGTAAAGCACTTGTTGAGGATGCTTCCAAAGGCCGTTCGAAAACTCGCGATGGGGTGCGCCTATTGGGGAGGAGCCCCTAACGGTATCCCAATCCATCACATAAATGAAGGTCGATTCTGTAAGGCGCTTGCCCACAGCGTTCTGCAGAATCGCCCTTCACTTAGGGGCTGACGCACCCCCTGCTAGTACCGGTTAATTTGGCACTTTGCCTTTATTCGCTTTATGTCTTCTGGCAGCTCGTCGAAGGGCATCTCCTTAGGGGTGCTGCACGTGCCCGACTCGCTGGCAACATCGTAGTACCAGCACTTGTACTCAATAAAGTCGCGGGCGAGCTTCAGCTCCTCGAGCTGCTTGTCTATGGCCGCCCGTCGCTCGTACACAATACGTCTCCGCTCCTCTATGGTCGAGTCGCCCTCCATGTACAGGCGTATGTACTCGCGGATCTCTCTTATTGGCATCCCCGACACTTTGAGTCTTTCCACGAAGCGCATCCACTCCAGGTCGTCCTCGTCAAACAGCCGTCGACCGTCGCTTGAGCGTTGCTGGTTGGGAATAAGCCCGTTCTTCTCGTAGAACCGAATTGTAGAGGCGGGCATGCCCAGCTTGGCCGCCGCATCTCCAATGGTATACAGTTCGCTCATTCCGTCTCGCCTCCCTGGTTGTCGCGCTTGCCCTGTGCGCTTTTGCACCTGCCCGCAGCCGTTAGCGCTACCTGTACACCGTAAAACACTACGGCGACCAGCACCGCAACGCCTGTATGACGTGCGAACGTTACCGCCAATGGTGTGGCGAAGTCGGCCATTGCAAACTGGACCCGTCCGGTTAGGTACGCAAACATGCCAAGCTGCACGAAGGCATACACACCATAGACGGCGCCTGCCGCGGCCGCCACGCGCATGACCCACAGCTTCCAAGGTGCCATGCGTCGCGGCACTCGGATGTGAAGGCCAACATGCGCAAAGGCGAGCACGAACAGCCAGTACGAAAACAGCATGTGGATGCGCCGTGCCCATGACGCTCCCGGCAGCGCGGGCAAAAAGGCAAACACGTGCTTGGAGAGTACCAGGCTGCTAACAATCATGCCCACAAGGCATACCAGCAGCGCAGCCATAAGAACGAGGTGTGGCGCGTACAACGCTTTGCGGCGGCTGCGCAGGATGCCCAGAATCCACTTGCGGTTGAGCACTGCGTGAGCAATCATGAGCACAAACAAGGCTATGCCCAGCCACTCGTGGGGAACCTCCTGCACCAACGCTGTGGACATGGTGGCCACAAGGACGGTGGACATTGCGATGTCCACCGCAATCTTTATTGCTCGGTTACCCTTCATATATACCTCCCGCTGCCGCTATGCCTTGATTTTGTCATTGTTGAGCCTCTTTTTTCTTTTCCCTTTACCTCGTAAACCTTAGTCGGCATGTGCGCGCAGGGATATACCCCTTGCGCGCTGCGGCTACTTTGCGAGCCAGTCCGTAACCTGTTGGGGCATGTTGTCCCCGCCCGAGTAATAGATCGATAGCCCCTGGTCCACATGCGCGTTGGGTGCGAGCTTCGATATGGCGCTCACGCTTTGTCCCAGTCCGCCGCCCCCGTTGCTGCAGAACGGTCGGATTTCCTTGCCCGAAAAGTCGTAGGACTCAAGGAACGTGGCAATGGGCATGGGGATTGAGGCCCACCAGTTGGGGTAGCCAATATACACCGTACCATAGCGGTCCATGTTGTCGATGTGCGTGGTGAGCTTTGGGCGTGCCTGCTGGTTTTGGTCGCGCTGCGCCTCGTCCAGACACGTGTTGTAGTCGGAGGAGTACGGACGCTCGCATACGATCTCGACCGGTTCCACGCCAAGTTGCGTCGCCAGTTCCTGGGCAATCTTTCGCGTGTTGCCGCTCCAAGAGAAGTAGACCACAAGGGGTTCGCCGCCAGCGGCCTGCGATGTAGCGGCGCCTCCTACGGTTCCCTCGAGCGGGGCGGCGTTTCGGGCAACGCGGAACCCAACGCTCGGGCTCGAACTCGTGGGCGTAAGAGAGGCGCGGTAGGCCGAGCGCAGGTTTTTGGCAAAGTCGTTCCAGCCGCCGCCACGGTTTACACGCAGTTCCCCGGTGTCTGGCCCCGTGGGGTCGTGCGACGCGGAGGCGTCGTAGGCACCGTAGTGGTCCCACACCCACTCGGCCACGTTGCCGTGCATGTCGTAGAGGCCCCAGGCGTTTGGCTCGAAGGAGCCCGACGTAATTGGCTCGCCGCGGTAGACGCCTGGCTTTACCTCGAGCACGTCCTGGTCAAAGTAGTTGCCCTCTATCTCGTAGGGGTAGTGGCCGTAGTAGTTGACCTCGTCGGCGCTGGGGGAGTGGCCAAGGTTGAACGGACCCGTTGTGCCTGCACGACAGGCATACTCCCATTCGGCCTCGGTGGGCAAGCGGTATCCGTTTGCAGAACGATCCCAGGTAACGGCCTCGCCGTCGATTGCGTAGGCGGGGGAGAGGCCGGCCTTGGTACTTAGGGCATTGCAGTAGGCAATGGCATCGTACCAGGTTACGCCCGTTGCAGGAACGTTGCCGGTATCGCCCGCTGCGCCCACGGTTGCGTTGTATTCCTGTTGCGAGACCTCCATGGGCGCAAGGTAGAAGTCACTTACCGTTACTTCGTGGGCAGCTTCGTCGTCGCCACGCCACGGCTCGTCGGAGGGGCTGCCCATGGCAAAGGTGCCGCCGCTCACGAGTACGAGGTTGTCGTTGGCGTTGGCAGGCGCATCGGAGCTCGTTTGGGTTGCCGCAGAATTCGCCTGCGCGGAGGCGCCGGGCTCGGCACCTTGCGACGTCTGCGCGCCGCGTGGCGTCCACGAGCAACCCGCCAGCGCAAGTATGCCGCCCGCGAGGGCGCCTGCCCCAAGCAAGGAGCGTCGCGTAAGGGTAGGCTGGGCAACGCGTTTGGTGGTGTTGCGTGTGTCGTGTCCCATGGCTAATCCATTGCCTTTTCCCAAAAACGGATGGCATTGATTCCAAGAGAGTCTGCCAGTTCCTCGAGCTCTGCCACTTCGTCATTAGTCAGCGTAACTGCCGCCGCCGCTACCGCATCGGCCACATGTTGCTCCTTGGTCACGCCCACGATGGGGAGTGTTCCCTTGGCAATGGCCCATGCTACTGGCACCTGCGCCACGCCCACACCATGCGCCTTGGCGACCTCGGCAAGCTTGGCGTTGAGTACCTCGAGCTTGCTAAGGACGGGATTATAGGTTTGCGCGCGGGCCGAGCCTTCGGGCATGGGATGAGCGGTGTCGTACTTGCCGGAAAGCGCGCCCTGCTCGAGCACCATGTAGGAGAAGAACACGACGTCGTTCTTGTGACACCAATCTAGGATGCCCGAGTCCTCCGAGCTGCGGTTGATGAGGCTCAGATGATTTTGGACTGCTCCGAGATGCAGGCCGTGTTCGCGCAGGATGGCGTCGGCCTCCTTGATCTCGGCGAGGTTGTGGTTTGATACGCCTATTACGGGTACGTTCTTGCTGCCTTCGAAGAACTTCGCCAGGGCTCGAGTCCAGTTGGGGGCCTGTGCAGTGTTGTGAATCCAGTAGATGTCAAAGTGGTCGAGGCCCATGAGGTCAAGTTGCATGTTGTGCATTGCGGCTACGGGGTCGGGCGCGGTGGCATCCAAACACTGGGGCGTGAGCTTGTCCGACACGAGGTAACTGCTGCGGGGTAAGTCCTTTAGGAATTTGGCGAGCACCTTCTCGGAGGTGCCCATGCCGTAGGCGTAGGCCGTGTCCCAGAGGTTGAGGCCTTCCGACATTGCCTTGTCAAAAATGGGGCGAAGGTCGGCGGCGTCGATACCACTGCCAAACGTGCCGTCGTTGCCCCATGCCCATGCGCCAAGTGCGATCCTGGGAAGTTTGATAGTTGCCATGCTTTGTCCTTTCGTTGGATGCGTTTGCCTTGCGACGTCGTCTATACAAGATTCTGAGACTTAAACCATGGTTTAAGTCAAATGACTTTCTTGAATTTGTGAAAGCTTCTTCACAAGTCTGAGGTAAGCGGATTGCCCTTTGCGTGATTGCTAAGAAAGGCACGTGTTGCTCCCACGCGTGTTTACGAACTCAGCATGAACTCCCTCACGTTACCGCCTTCTAACATGCTGTCCAAAAAGTACGTGCGGGTGTTCCCTGTGTCCGCCTCCATACAGTCAGCTGGACACATGTGATGCCTTGAGCGACAGGTAGGATGCTTCTGGTGGCGTGCCTTACGCTTCATCGATGCGGCGCGGCCTGTCACGTGCGTGGGGGCGTGGGTTTTGCAGGGCTGGTTGGTTCGAATGTACCGATTTGTAACACGTGAATGGCTGTGTTCTCAAATACAGTTCACGTGTTACAAATTAACTGGAAGGTTTTGCTTGCCAACAGGCATATTACAAAAATATATGAGCAAAACCGTAACACGTGAACTTTTAAAGCGTTCTTACAGTTCACGTGTTACAAATTGTGTCTCGAGGGCTTTGCGCCAACAGGGATTTTACCGTTATTTATATAGCGTTCGGCAGTACGTGAACTTATGGATAAGCGGAAGAGTGTTCCGGTTGGCAACTCCAGAACAAACACCTCATTATCTTTGGCCAATTTGGGGCAGGATGGTGGTTCGACGCGTATTGACACGTGTATAGAGGATGCAATTCAGTGTTGGCAAAAGAAGAGCCCCGTATTAGGCTTCGACTACACGATGCCCTGCTCCCTGAGTGCGTTAACCACAAGCACGTCCGCAGGCAGCCAGTCCACGGAGTCGATGTCCTGCGCCGCGAGCCAGCGCGCCGCCTCGTGTTCGAGCAGTTGTGGTGCACCCTTGGCAATTGGGCAGAGGTAGCAGCTCATTTCCAGATGAAACTGTGGATAGTCGTAAGAGACGTCCGCAACGTGCTGCTTCACGCGAACGGTCATATTCAGCTCCTCCTGGATCTCGCGAACGAGTGCCTGCTCGGGCGTCTCGCCAGGCTCGATTTTGCCGCCAGGGAATTCCCAACCGTCCTTGTAGTCCCCGTAGCCGCGCTGGGTGGCAAAGATCTTGTTGCCCTGCTTTATAATTGCGGCCACTACGTGGTAGGTCTTCATGCGGTACTCCTTGAGGCTTGTTTTTACCCCCGGCATTGTAGCCGACGCGCGTATGACAAATGCTCTGACCCCTTGTCAGCTTTTTAGAAAACTCACGAAGCGCCGGAAGGATCCGGCGCTTCTTTAGTGGCAGGCAATGGCGTCTCGTTTTCGGCTAGCCTGTGTGGTTGACGCCCTCGTATGGGTGCGCCGGTCAAGCGTGTGGCCTAACTAGTCGAAACCTGCTAGACAGGTTGGGGGCGTCCCATTACTCTGTTTCATGGTTGAGTTTTACGCGGCAGGAGTTTATCTCATGAGTGGAAACAGAGCAATAAAGATATGCGCAGACCAAAAGAGTTTCCCTGAGGCTCAGGCCTTTGTGGAAAAAAAGCTCAAGAATCGCCACATCAATGCGCACATTGCAAACGAGACCATGGTGCTCTTTGAGTCGCTCTACAACGTGATTGTTTCTCAGGTTAGCAGCAACAACAACGAGCTCGAAATAACCAGCGTAAACGGGCTCGGAAGTACGGACATCAAGATGGTTTTTCCAGGCAAGCGCTTTTTTGTACCCGAAGGAGATGGGCTCGAGCATTTGGACGAAAAAATAGTCGAGTCGTTTTCCGACAAGTTGTCCTGTTCGTATAGCGGCGGTCTTAACGTTATACGAATTTCTGTGAGCAAGAGCGCCTGGTCCTTTGTCCTCCCAAACTTCATTGCCGTTATTGCAGCCCTTATTGTGAGCTTTGTATTGTCGTGTGTGCTCGACAAAGCGGGCCAAAACATGATAGCAAGGGACTGGGTGGCGCCCCTCCAAAAGCTGTTTACCAATGCCGTGCTCATGATTAGTGCGCCTATGACGCTTTTTTCGCTGCTAAAGAATGTTTCGGACTCCTTCATAGTATCGGAGCGGCATTCTAACTCGCGCAGTCTGTTTGCAACCTCGTTCATCTCTTCCATCGTTGCCGTTGTGATTGCCCTCGTTATAGGCTTCGTGTTTGTTCAGATGTTCCTAACGGCCATGCATATAACGGAAGGCGTTAGCATAGAAAATGGCAATTGGTCGCTTGCCTCGCTTGTGGACCAAATAATTCCGTCCAGCATCCTTGAGCCCTTCGAAACATTATCTCCGGTACCCATGGTCGTTGTGGCGATTCTTGTTGCAGCCGCGCTCTGCATTATGGGCAAGGGCTTTGATGTAATGAAGCGCGCAGCCGATGCCTGTTATGACCTGTTTTCGAGCATACTCGAAATTGTGATGGCTTTCTTTCCGCTGGCATGCTTCTTGCTCTTTTTAGAGGTTACGCTTGTTGAGAATGCGCACCTATACTTTTTTGATATCCTAATTGTTGCAGTTGTTGTATTCGTATGCACAATACCCCTGCTTGTTACGTATGCCATAAGACTAAAGGTGCACGGCGTACGCGTGCTGGCGTTTACAAAAAAGCTCCTGCCGCTTATAAAGGAGAACTACGTGATGGGGTCCGTTATCGACGCGGTGCCCTATAACATACGCTACTGCACTATGAACTTTGGCTTTTCGCGAGAACGGCTCGAGAAGGAGCTCCCGGTATTGGCGCAGATTAACCTAGACGGAAACTGCTTTATTCTCGCACTGGTTACTGCGATTTATATCCTTATGGCCAATTGCCATGTTTCGTGGATCGACATTGAGATGATTGCCCTAATTGCTCTGTTCTTGTCGTTTGGTGCCCCCAACCAGCCTGGCTCTATACTCATTGGTACGCTAATAATATTAACGTACTTAAAATCTGACTCTATCGTTTCGCTGGCATTGTGCTTTGAGCTGTTCTGCGGCGGTTTGCAAAACATCCTTAACGTTATTAGCAGTGTGGTAACGGTTGCCGAATACGAGGCGAGGGGAGAATAGCTGAGCCCTGGCAGTTAGAAAACCCGTGGTGACAAGGGACAGGCAATAGGCGCCCCTGCTGCGACTTGCGCTAGGAGGAGCATTCCCTCTGTGCGCCCCCGCACCATATGAGTTTCGGACAGTCTCCCTTGTTGGCATTGTTGCACCCGCCGTCCGTTTGGTGGCGCCGCAAGGTAGCGCGCACGCGCTTGGGTATAATTGAGCGGTTGCGAACTTTGGATCGGTTGTCTCATAAAACCGTTTTCTATTCGCAAAACAATTTTTACATGCAGTAACGGTGCGGCATTACCTTGGGAGAAAGGACCATCCCTCATGATGAACATGCTGGAAGAGGCCATCGTTTACGCGACTATTATGCACCAGGGAAAAGTGCGCAAGTTTGGAGGTCGGCCGTTTATCCTGCATCCCATGGAGGTTGCCCAAATTCTCTCCACTATGACCGACGACATGGAGGTTATTGCCGCGGGCATCCTGCACGACGTTGTAGAGGACACTGATGGCACCCTGAGCGAAATAGAAAAGCGCTTTGGCGAGCGTGTGGCGGACCTGGTGCACTCCGAATCGGAAGACGAATATCCCGGCGAGGATCGCAGCGCAACGTGGCAACGCCGCAAGGAAGGGTCGCTTCTTACCCTACGAAAGAGCCGTGACGTTGGCGTAAAGATGCTGTGGCTCGCAGACAAGCTCGCAAACCTGCGCTCTCTTGCCCAAATATACTCGGAGCAGGGCGAGGATATGTGGGTAGAACTCCACGGCAAGTCCGACAGGCAACTTTGGTACTACAAGAGCGTCGCCGAGGCGCTGGAGCTCTCGCTCAATAGAACCGGAGCGTTTAAGGAGCTCGTTAACCACATCAACTTTATATGGCCCGGCACCTTTGACTCTGCAAAGGGCAACTACCGGAAGTACAGGGAGGTTTCAGTCGACGGTTGCGAGCGCATTGGCCATGGCGCCAAGGGTGACGTGTACCGCTACGACGACGAGCTGGTAATTAAGGTGTTTAACCAAAACAACCTCTACCAGGATGTGGAACGCGAAACCGCACTCGCCCGTAGGGCGCTGGTCCTGGGCGTTCCCACGGCAATCTCCTTTGGCATCGTGGCCGTGGGCGATTGCTACGGTGCAATGTACGAGCTGGTGGACGCCGAAACGCTCTCCACATACATTGCTGCCGAACCCGATAAGGTGCAAAAGTACGCAAAGCTTATGTCTGGGGTCGCTCACGAGATCCACTCCATTGAGGCGGACGAAGACGACGTATTCCCAGAAGCGGGCGACCGAATTCAGGAGTACATTCGTGGTGGCGTAGCCTACGAAGACGAGCGTCTGGCAAAAAAGTGCATGAAGCTCGTAAACGCTCTTCCGGCATGCAACACCTTGGTGCATGGTGACTTCCACACCAACAACGTGTTTATTATGAACGACGAGCCCCTGCTCATCGACATGGACCGCGTGTCACGCGGTCATCCCATCATCGAGATCTCCGACCTGTACTACTTCTACGTTGTACTTGGCGAGGACGATCCTTCTGTTATCGAAAACTTTATGGGCTTCTCGTACGAGACGTCCAAAAAATTCTTCGACTTCTTCCTCCGAGACTACTTGGGAACGGACGACGAGAACAGGCTGAATGAGGTAATCGAAAAGGCAACGCTCCTGTGCTGCACGCGTTTGATTCGAAAGCTTCGCAGAAGCGGCACAACATCGGAAGAAGGCAAGGCTATAATCAAACGTTGTCTCGAGAAGATCGAGGAGCTTACGAGAAAGCTCGATACTCTGGAGTTCTAGGCTTTATACGTGGGAGCTGCCCGCGCGTGAATAGTATGCAATAGGTGAGAAACAGGCAAGTAGTAAGGAGATGCTGTATGAAGATCACCTCGTTTAACCCGCTTATCGTAACCAAGGACGCCACTCCGATAGTCGAACTCTTTGAGGAGCTGGGCTTCGAGCGCCGTCACACGCTGTCGGCAACGGCGGAGGGTGGACCTAAGCCGAGCGTCGACACCACCAACATCCGTATGAAGAACGAGGGCGGCTTCTACGTAGACGTCTCGCAGGTAGAGGCTGTACCGCAGGACATGATGCTCATTCGCATGAACGTGCGCGACTTCGACGAGGCCTACGACTTCCTTCTTTCCAAGGGCTTCACGCACCAAAGTGGCAGGATTGTGGAGACCGAGACCAACAAGTCCGCCATGCTTACGTCGCCCTCGGGCTTTGCCTTTGACCTTTGCCAGCACATCCGTAAGTAAGCGCAAGAGTAGTTTTGTAAGGAAAGATCGATTATGAGAATTACCACATTTAACCCGCAGGTTGTTACCAAAGACGCAGAGTCTATTGCCGCGCTCTTTGAGGAGCTGGGTTTTGAGAGGCGCCACGACCAAAAGGGTATTGGCGAATTTGGTGTTCGCAACATCCGAATGAAGGACGCAAATGGGTTCTATCTCGACATTTCGCAGCCTGAAGGATACGAGCGTCCGGACGCTACGGGCATTCGCATGAACGTGCGCGACTTTGACGAGGCCTACGATCTCTTGATTTCGCGTGGGTTTACGAACGTGTATGGCGACGATAGTGTTAAAACACGGTCCTCGAAGTCCGCTTTCCTTATTTCTCCCTCTGGGTTTGGCATCAACCTTATTGAGCATCTAAGGAAGTAAGGCACAGCGACTCGGATGAACAGGGGACGGGTCTGGTGTCCACGCAAGCGTGAACACCAGGCGCGTCCCCTGTTCATCACCGCGGATGGTCCGCCGCGAAGGTGGTACCCTAAGACATGCCCAATAACCATGAGCCAGCAAAACCGTGCGCGGAGGTGTATACAGTTGAAAGACGATGCGACGGGCGAGTTTATTGATCTGTACAAGAGGCTTGAGTCCGTTATAAGAAGCAAGTACGACGTGCCCCAGGAAATTGGGGCGGTGTCTTGGCTCATACACAACGAGCGCGGGTTTATTGGCGTGCGAGACGAGCTCAACTACTGCAGGGAGGTCCGCAATCTCCTTCAACACAACGAGCGCGTTCGCGGCGACTACGCGGTTATACCCAGCGCGGGGATGATAGAAACAATTAAGTCCACGATTTCTCGCATTGAGGGCATTCCGCGAGCCATAGATATGTGCGTTAAAACAAGCGATATCTGCTCCGCCTCGATTTCGGATGCCATGCTGCCCGCCATGAGGGTTATGTGCAGCAAGACCTATACCCACCTTCCCATTTTGGAGGACGGACGCGTAAACGGCGTCTTTAGCGCCAAGTCACTGCTTTCGCACATAATTGAGGATGGCGTTACCAGGCTGGACGAAACGATGACGTTCGAGCAGGTAGCGGGCCTTTTGCCGCTCGACAGGCATGGGTCAGAAACGTTTGCATTCGTTCCTCAAGAAATGCTCGCTACCAATGTGGCGGAGCTGTTCCAGCAGGCGCGTAAGCAGTCCAAGCGTCTTGGAGTCGTGTTCGTTACCGCCCACGGCAAGCAAAGCGAGCGACTTTTGGGCATGCTTACGGCCTGGGACATGGCGGAGTTCTTCTAAAGTGCTCGTCCATGGCGTCCGCATATACTTCGCTCCAAGAGCGGTCTTCAACTGGCATTGTGGACGGGTCGTATCCAATTGATTGGTAAAACTCGTCGGCTATCTCCCATCCTTCGCTTACGATGGATGGGGCAAGGTGCGTGTTTGGCGTCCATTTGAATACCGTCCTTTACCCTTCCTCAAGGCGAACGATATGGTCGAGGCCGGTTAGGTAGAAGACCTCGTGTACCTCGGGCGATGCTCCTTGGATCGTGATGTTTTCCACAGATTTTGCAAGGTTTACGACTGCACGCAGGCCCGCGCTCGAAATGTATTCGAGCGAGGAGGCATCCAGCACTACGCTAGTGGGGTGCTCTTTTGCAATCAAACCCATAGCGTCTTTAGACAGCTGCGGAGCGTTGGCGGCGGTTATCTTTCCGTCAAGGCAAATGGTAAGCTGGCTGTTTTCCATCGAGTAGTTCATTGCTGCCTCATTTCTTTTAGTTGGTAGTCGCTGGCTGCGGGGTGCTGCTTTCTGCCTGTGGCTCCTGTTCGGCCTGAGCAGGTGTGGCGGGCGGCTCGGGAGCAGGGGAAGCGGGAGCAGGAGTAGGAGCAGACTCTTGTGCGGCGGGGACGGGCTCCGCCGAGGCTGCTGCCGGTTGTGTTGCGGTCGACGCAGGCGTATCCTCTGGGCTCGCCGCTAGCGCCGCTGCCGCTGCTGCCGCTGGCGCCGCTGCCGTTTCGGTCTCGGGCGCCTTTGCCGCTGCAGCCATCATATCGTCGAGGCTCTTTATTAGGTCGAGGTTGTCCTCGTCTGCCGAGCTTTTTCCTCCGCCAATATTGGTCTTGTTGCTGCTTACGCTGGATTCCACAAGGCTGTTGGAGTCAACTATCTGGTAATACTGCGAGCTGGACTTCTTTGTTGGGTCCAGAGGGGATGCGAAGTCTTTGTTAAAGTCAAACAGAATGGATCCATTGGGTTTTGAGCCGTTGGGCAAGGTCTTTTCGACAGCCGTCATGTAGTTTATAAAGTCGGTTACGAAGGCCGTGGACTGTGGGTCGCCCATGTAGCTCCGCACGCCGTTTACCGTTACCGGACTGCCAAGAACGAACTTGGTCGTAAAGTCGTCCGCGCTGGTATATGCGCTAACTCCGTTTGCGTTGGCCGAAATGTCCCGTATTATTTGGTCGAGCGTCTGGCCGTTGTGCATCTGGTAGAGGATGTTGTTGAGCCCGCTTCGAATCTTGTCTGCCGAGAATACCACCTGGCCGTCTGCGTTAACGGACCGAGCCGAGTCGCCCGCACTTATACGCTGGTAGGCAAGGTCGCTTAGGTACAGCGTTGCAAGGTATCCGCTTACATAGCGCGAGCAGGTGGTGTTGACCTCAATGGTTTCGTTGGCCAATTGCACTATGGCGCCGTCTGCGTAAACGAGTGGGAAGAAGGCCGGCTTGTCGTTGGACAGCCTTCCGTTGGCAT
This sequence comes from uncultured Coriobacteriaceae bacterium, assembly GCA_902793465.1. Lineage (GTDB taxonomy): Bacteria > Actinomycetota > Coriobacteriia > Coriobacteriales > Atopobiaceae > RUG440. The sequence goes on from CADBDT010000022.1 coordinate 25,010, forward strand.
AGTTGGCGGTTAGCGTGGCATTGTCTACAACGTCCAGCAGGCTTCCGTCCTTGGTCCTCAATGCTTTAAAGTAGTTGTATCGGAAAGCATAGACGTTTTCCATGCTCGAAGCGGTGCCCTCAATAAACCAGATGGGATAACGCATTGTTGCTAAGCGTCCCAAATTTGCCAAGGCCTCAAGGTCATCGGTGTTTGTTGCCGATATGCTTTCCATGTCGGATGGACTCAAGGCTCCGGTCATGCCGGCGCGGTTGTAGTCATCCATAAATGCGTGGAAGAGCTCGTGCACAATCGTGTTCTGGAACGTCTCGAAGTCCTCGCCACTGCGAACGATCGTGTACTTTCCCGTGCTGGGGTTAACTACGGGTTTGCCTTTGGCATCCTTAACAACGAGTTCGGAGAGGTCGATGCCAATCATGTAGCAAAACTTAGGTGCACCGTCCAGCCGCTTTACGCCGCCTTGAACATAGGCGAGGGTTGGCGTAGCGTTTTCGTGCTCGGGCACTCCGTCCGCATCGCCCTTCTCGTAGTATATGTACAGTCCTATTCGGGTGCCTATCTCACCGTTTACAGAGGCTTCCAAAAATGCGGGAAACTTTTGCAGCAGAAGTTCGACGGCCTGGGGCTCCAGATAGTTAATGACAAGGTCTATGAGCCATGCCAAGTCCTCGTCCGTAAACTTGTTGCGCGCCGTCTGTGCGCAGTAGATGTCTACCAGGGATGGCTTGGCTGCGGCCGCAGGTACATCGCTTGCCAGGCCGGTCGAGGCATCTGCCCCTTGCGTCTGTTCTGTTCTCGTGTTCTCGTTGCCTGCAAAGAGGTCTTTGAGTGACGCGGGCAGAATGTAGGTAATGCCGTATCGGGCGTCGTAGACCGATATTATTTCGTCGGTCCCAAAGAGCTCGGTAAGGGAGTCCGAGAGGGTAACAGAGACGGCGTCTCCCTCCAGTGAGTATTCCTGCGGAACAAAAAAGGCCAATACGGGCAGGTATGTGTGGCCTTCCTGCGCGGTAGTCGCAAAGGAAAGGTCGTCGCGCACCCACAGGGCGCCAATTTCCCACGCGGCTCCCTCGGCCGTGGTAACGGCGGCGGTGGGGTCGAGCTCCTTTCCTGCTTGGGGCTTGTTTACGCCGTCTATGCGTATGTTGGTAACGGTAGTTGCCTGTTCGGAGGCGCTGGCGTGGTTGTCCAGCGTTACCGAGCGCTGCTCGGCAAAGGCGGCTACGGGGGCTGCATTGGGCAATACCAACAGGATGCATATAAAGAGCGAAAGAATTCCTATTATCTTGGCATTCATCGCGTGACCTCTCTTTGTGACAGATCTTATGTATATATGTTACTCCAGCCGTGGACCTATCAAGCTGACTGTCCAAAAATGGGGTGCCGACAGGGGATATTCCCATACGGGCACAGCGCGGGTAGGTCTCCTCGTAAGGGAACGACTTTCTCGCGATGCACCCGATGGGGAGTATCCCCTGGCGGCACCCCGTGATGTACCCATTAACCTAAGGAATTACAAAGTGGGGCAGATATAATTCCTCCTCCCAGCTGGCGGCTTACGGGAGCGTCCGTCCGGCCGTAGAGGGGAGCCCCGGCCCCGGACTCTCCCGTAAGCGAATCGCGAGCGAAGCGAGCGAGCAAACGCAGTGAGCGCTGAGCAGGCGGGAGCGTCCGTCCGGCCGGGGCTCCCCTCTACGGCCGGACGGACGCCCTCCCGGACGCGCCTTTTAAGGTAAGGTCGTTCCCTTGGTTAAGAACCCGATTCTCTGCTACTATTTTCGCATTACTGTGTCTAACGGAGAGTAAACGGAAAAGGACAGCAAAACGTGGGATTAATCAAGCGAACAATGGCCATTATCTTTGTGTTCGTGTTTGCCGCCGGGCTCTTTGGCTGCTCTTCGGTGGGAGCTCCCGCAACAACGGAAGAGCTCCTTTTGCGCTATGTGGCAAATGAGAACGTGGACAACTTTGAGGCCAAAGTTAACGTGGACTTAAGCGTAAACGCGCTGGGGGTTCGTGCGGTCGTGCCCGTAAAGGCGGACCTGCGTACGGCAAACAACGTGGCACATGGCACGATTGAGGTGGACCTATCGTCCCTCAATACGCGCAACTATACGATGGAGGTCTACGCCGAGCTCCTGGACGACGCAATAAACTGCTATATAGGCACTCCCTCTGGCCAGGACACCGAATGGAAGCTCTGGAAAATAAATACGTCGAGCAAGATCGACATCTTTACCGTCACCGATCTTCTCTCCTCCTCCGAGCTCACGTTAATTGCCAACGATTCCGACCCGGAGGTCTGCTACGAGCTGGCCACACCAACGTCAAAGGTGTTGGAGACCGCATTTAACGTGGCGGCAGACCCCGTGCAGGCCGGCGGCATGGGCGAGCAGGACATGATAGACGCGGTGAGCAACGACAAGGTTCGCGTTGGGTTTACCAAGGACTGCCTTATGCGGTCGCTAAACACGAGCGCGCTGTTTACCCTTAAGAGCGCAGAGACCAACAACGTAATGGTGCGCATGGGCATAGACGTTGCGGCGACGCTTGACGAGTACGGAAAGATTGATCCCGCAGAGGTGGCCATTCCCAACGAGGTTCGCCAGGGGGCCGTTGCCACCAAAGAGCCCGTGGACGTAATAGAAGTCATTGGTGCCGACAGCCCCCTTGCGGGTGCGGTTGGGCAGCGCTAAACACATAACTACGGTCGCAGAGCAAAAGGAGAATTCAATTGAAAAAGTCAATTGGCATATTCAAGCGCGACCTGCTTAGGCTGCTCAAAAATCCCATTGCCCTTGCCATTGCGATTGGCGTTGCCATAGTGCCGTGTTTGTATGCATGGCTCAACATTGCCGCCAACTGGAACCCGTACGAGAACACGAGCACCATTCCCGTTGCCGTCGTGAGCAAAGACAAGCCCGTGGAGATGGCCGAGATGGGCAAGATCTGCGTTGGCGACATGATGATCGAGAAGCTTGCGGAGAACGACAAGATAGGCTGGACCTTCCCCAACAGCGAGGAGGAGGCGCTCGATAACGTGAGGTCGGGCACCTATTACGCAGCCATCGTAATTCCCGAGGACTTTACCAACAAGCTTACGGGCGTGCTGGACGGCAAGACGGACAAGGCCCACCTTAAGTACTACGTCAACGAAAAGGTGAACGCCATTGCCCCCAAGGTTACCGACACCGGCGCCTCCACGGTAGAGACCACCATAGACAGCCAGTTTATTGCCGTTGCGGGCCAGGTAATTGCCACAAAGCTCGGCACGGTTCTGGACAGGTTGCCCGGAGGTCTGGACAAGGCAGCAGACAACATAGCCGCCGCCCTCGGCGAGGCCCGCACCGCGCTTGGCAACGTGGATGGGCAGCTCGACGGGCTTTCCAAGAGCCTCGCGGACGCGCAGGCATCGCTTACGGACGCCTCGAGCAAGCTTGGTGCCATGCGCGGCAAGGGCACCGAGGCCGGCAACGCAATAGACAACGCGCTGGACAGCTTCGACCAGACGCGCACCAATGCAAACAACCTCATGCTGGACATCGCCGCAGCCCTGAGCGACGGGTCATCCACCGTCTCCTCGCTCTCGTCGCAGGCAAACTACGACATCTCGGCACTTGCGGGTGACATATCGTATGCGCAGTCCCAGGTGAATGCTGCCATAACGCAGCTGGAAAACGACCTTACGGACAACGAGGCCCTTACCGCAAAGGTTACCGAGACGCTAACGGTGGTAAAGGACCTCGACCCGCATGGCGATTCGGGTGCGGCAAGCACGAAGACGATCCTGGAACAGCAGCTTACCTCCGAGCTCGACGTTCTGGTGAACATCTCCAACTCTCAGGCAAGCAAGCTCGACGAGCTGAAGGCCATAGCAAGCAGGCTCCAGGCTGCTGCCGACGAGGTCAGGAGCCTTTCTCAGAGCGTGGACGCCAAGGTTCAGGCCGCAACGGGGACGTTGCAAAGCGCACAGGCCGAGGCCATTGGCACGGACCTCAACGAGGTAAACGTGGCGCTCGACTCGTTTGTGGGGGTGGCAACGCAGCTGGAGACGGCCATGCGGCTTGTGGACCCGGTAGTCGCGCAGACGGTGGACGTATCCACGCAGCTCTCCAATACGCTTGGGCAAACAAACGACGCAATCGCCTCCACGCGCACCTCGCTTGGCGACCTTACGAGCGTCGTAGACAGCCTTACAAAGGAGCTCGAGGTCATCCGTGCCTCGGAGGCCTGGTCGCTTCTAAGGAACATGCTCTCTACCAACCCCGAGGGGGTTAAGGACTTCCTTACCGCACCCGTTACGGTAAGCGAGAACCGCCTTTATCCCGTTAAGAACTACGGAACCGGCGTCGCACCGTTCTTTACCAGCGTTGCCATGTGGGTTGGCGGCATTGCGCTCGTTGCAGTGTTCAAGCTTGAGGTAGACGAAGAGAAGGTTGGTCGCGTCCGTCCGTGGCAGGCCTACTTCGGGCGTTGGTTCCTCTTCGTCCTGCTTGGCACCCTGTGCGCGATCATATGTTGCGCGGGAGACCTGCTTCTGGGCATCCAGTGCGACTATCCTCCGGCGTTCTTCCTTGCTGCAATCGTGGCGTCGTTTGCCTTTGTAAACGTTATATTCGCCCTTTCTGTGGCCTTCAAGCACCTGGGCAAGGCCCTGGCCTTTACGCTCATAATCCTGCAGGTCCCAGGCTCTTCTGGCATGTATCCCATAGAGATGATGCCGCAGTTCTTTAAGAGCATCTATCCCTGGCTTCCCTTTACGTACTCCAACAACGCCATGCGCGAGGCCATAGCCGGCTTCTACGACGGCAACTACGTGTACAACCTGCTCATGCTGTTGGCGTTTGTCATACCTTCCATTCTTGTTGGCGTTACCGCGCGCAGCCACCTGGTAAACATCAACGCGCTCTTTGATCGCCGTCTGCGCGAGACCGACCACCTTATGGTTACCGAGCCGGTGGCAATCGAGGACGATCGCTTCCGTCTTGCCACGGTGGTCAAGGCCATGCGTGACCCCCAGGAGTATCGCGAGATCTTTGACGAGCGCAGCGCGGCGTTCGAGGCCGCCTACCCCAAGCTCGTAGCGCGCGGGGTTATTGCGTTGCTTGCCATTCCGCTTGCGCTCTTTGCGCTCTCGCTTGTGTTCGATGCCAAGCTCCCGCTTATAGCAGGCCTGGCGGTGGCGCTCATAGTCATATACGTATACATAATCGTGGTCGAGTACTTCCACGACCGCATTGTTCGCAAGCGTGCCCTTACCGAGCTTTCGCACCAAGAGCTCGAGGTGGTGCTGGAAAACACGCTGCGCGACGAGCTTATGCCCTACGCCTCCATAGACGCAATTGTGGAACGACGTCGCAAGCGCCAAGGCCAGGGCAAAGGCGTGATCGGCAAGGTGCACAAGCGTGTGGAGGAGAGAATAGCGGAGAAGGTGGAGCAGCGCGTCCACGCAAACGACGGCAACAGCAACGTTCCGGCAGAAAGCGTGCCCGAGGACGAGACTGGCAACGTTTCGACCGATGTTCAGGCCGAGGAAACGCAGGTTGAGGGCAACCAGGTCGACGACGTGCCGACTGGCAACACGCAGGCAGACGACGCGCCGACCGACGACGATTCGACTGGGGAAATACGAATCCAGGACGCGCAAACCGAGGACACCCAAACCGAGGCAGATGCCTCGGAGGGAGGTGATGAGCGATGAAAAAGATACTTGCCATCCTGCGCCACGACATAAACCACGTGCGCGGCAACGCCATCGCACTGCTCGTAATTATGGGCCTTGCTTTTATGCCGTCGTTCTACGGCTGGTTTAACATTGCGGGCGGCTGGGACCCATACGGCAACTCCGGCCAGGTAAAGGTCGCGCTGGCCAACTCCGACGAGGGAACCCAGGGCAGCATCCTGCCGTTTCGCGTAAACGTGGGCGAGCGGGTGGTAACCGCCCTTTCGGGAAGCACCAAAATTGGGTACGTGGTTACCAGCGAAGAGGATGCCGTAGACGGCGTACGTTCCGGCAAGTACTATGCCGCCGTGGTTGTACCCAAGAACTTCTCGTCCAACCTGCTTAGCGTGCTCACAAAGACCCCCACCCATCCTCAGCTCGACTACTACGTTAACGAAAAGCGCAATCCCATTGCGTCAATCGTAACGGGCAAGGCCTCCGGTTCCATTCAAAACATGGTTGACGAAGGCTTTACAGAAGCGGTTACCACGGTTGCCACCGATATGTTTGACGAGGTTTCCAACGTAACGGACAACGAGGGCGTGGCCACAATAGGAAACAACCTAAACACGTCGCTCGAAGGCGCCCTTACTGCGCTCGATCGCTCGGCTGCCGATATAGGTGCATACAAAAACGTAATCGCCTCCATACGCAGCGTAATGGACTCGTCTACCTCAATTGTGGGCGAGAACTCGGCGTTGCTCAATGTTGACGGGTCGCTTTCGGACGCGGCAAACGGCGTGCGTACGCTCGATTCGGTGGCCTCGCGCGCAAAGGATGCCGCAAGCTCCTCCATCGATGCGGGAAAGAACTCCATGGAGGACGTAAAGGCGGCCTTGGATGAGGCCTTTAACGTTGCCGGAGACAAGACCGACCAGCTCGTAGACGCGCTTGGAAGGGCCAACGACATTGCAAAGACGCACAGGGACGAGCTTGCGGACTTCCGCAACAAGATTGCGGACCTCAATGGCGAAATTACCTCGCGCGAGGCGAGCTTTGGCGATCTTACGGTTGTTCTTAAGGTTGAGGCGGATCTGTCCGACATCCTTACGAGAACCGACAATGCCCTTGCGTATCTTGACGAGCTGATTGCCTCGGTAGACAAGACCGCAGCCGATGTCCAAACCACCAAGTCGGATACCGAGGCAAGCCGTGCGGAGCTGCAGAACCTTGTGGGAGAGGCCCAGAATGCCATCGAGGACGTTCGCTCCAGCTACAACGACAACCTAAGCGGATCGCTCGACAACATAGCCAACGTAATAGATGCCTCTGCAGCTAAGGCCACGGAAATCAGCAATGCCGTAAAGTCGGGCTCCGATAAGCTTTCGACTACCATTAAGGGGGCAAGCACCGACCTTGGGAAGCTGGAGGATGCGCTCGAGGCCGCATCTACGAAGCTCACTGGCGTTTCCAACAAGCTCAAGGGCATACGCGACAAGCTAAAGCAGGCGCTTTCGTCAGGCAACATGGACCTCGTGCGCACCGTTATGGGAGGCGACTCATCATCGCTCGTAAGCTTCCTTTCGGCACCTGTGGAGCTCGACCGCGAGGCACTGTTCCCCGTGGAGAACAACGGCTCTGCCATGACGCCGTTCTATACCACCATGGCTCTCTGGGTGGGCGGCACGCTCATGGGCCTTATAATTTATGTGAGCATTTCCAAGAAGTTGGAGGAAAAGATTGGTGCTAAGCCTCATCACGCGTACTTTGGACGCCTTGTCACCTTCCTGATTATTAGCGGAATCCAGGCCACTATCCTTCTTTTGGGCGACGTGTTCCTGCTTGGAACCCAGTGTCAGAACCCGCTGCTCTTTATGCTTACCGGTTGGCTTGCCTCCACGGTGTTCATAAACATAATCTACTCGCTTGCCACGTCGTTTGGTGACGTGGGAAAGGCAATCGCCGTGTTCATAATGGTGCTGCAGGTGGCGGGTTCCGGCGGAACCTTCCCCGTGCAAATGTTGCCTGCTCCGTTCCAGATGGCTTATCCGTTCCTGCCCTTCGTCCATTCCGAGAACGCCTTCCGTGCAGCCATGTTTGGCGTAAACGGAAACGAATGGGCCATGGAAATGGGCATTCTGGCCCTGTTTCTTATTCCTGCGCTGCTGCTTGGTCTGCTCCTGCGCAAGCCCTTCGTTACTGTTAACGAATGGATTGAGGAGAAGATGGAGGAGACGAAATTAATGTAGGTTGTGCAAAGCGCGCAGCGGAGGCGTGTTGCCGAGGGACGGCCGCGCCCCGCTCTTAGTCGATTGCTCAGCGCTCACTAGCGTTCGCTCACTCGCTTCGCTCGTGATTCGCATCGACTAAGAGCGGGGCGCGGCCTTCGCCGTTCCGGCCTCCGCTGCGCGGATGCGGACAAAGGGGCGGAGGGAAATGTGTCCGCTCGCTTCGCGAGCGGGTTTTTTGTGCGACGGTGTTTGTCTACATTACCTGGGCGGTAATGCATACGTTGGTGGGGGTGTTGGGGGTTATTTCTCCGTCGTAGAGCATGGGGGAGCTTAGGGGGTCGCCGGAGGTTATGACGGCAATGTCGCCAGAATGCAGAAGTCCGCAGTTCTTGGCTTGCTCAATTGCGTCGTAGCAAATCTGCATGGTGCCGCCCTGTTCGTTGGCCATAATGCCCTCCACGCCCCAGTAGAAGCACGCCCTGCGCAACGCCGTTTCTACAGGTGCCGTGGCAATAATGGGCAGGTGGGGCCGGAAGGTGGACATAATGCGCGCCGTGCGACCAGTGATTGTGGGACATATGAGCGCCTTTGCCTCTACGAGCCGCGCGATGGAAACAGCTGCGTAGCCGGTAGCCCCGCTCACGTTGTGCCTGCCGCCCCTGTCGTGGTACACGTGGCGCTCGGGTAGCTGCTCTTCGGCCTTCTTGCAAATCGCCGCCATCATTTTTACTGTCTCTACGGGGTAGTTTCCGGCGGCGGTTTCGGCCGAAAGCATTACGCAGTCCGTTCCGTCCTCTATGGCGTTTGCCACGTCGCTTATCTCTGCGCGCGTGGGACGGGGGTTGTGCGTCATCGAATCGAGCATCTGCGTGGCGGTTATTACGGGAATATACTCTCTGTTGCACTTAGCGATAATCTCTTTTTGCACGCTGGGAACGTCAGCGGGAGGAATCTCTACGCCAAGGTCGCCGCGCGCGACCATTATGCCGTCGGATGCCTTAAGTATTTCGTCAAAGTGCTTTACGGCAAACGAAGACTCCACCTTGGAAATTATCTGCACATCCGATCCGCCGTATTGCTCGCACAGGGCGCGCACCTCCTCCACTGCGGCAGCGTTTCGTACAAACGAAACTGCAATGGCGTCTACGCCCATCTCGCACGAAAAGCGAATGTCCTCGCGGTCACGCTCGGTAACTGCGGGGAGGTTTACGGCTACGTTTGGTATGTTTACGCCCTTTTGCTCGGCCAGCGTGCCACCGTTGACCACCACGCAGTGCAGCTCTCCATTGCCAATGCTCTGCACCTCGAGCTCAATGAGTCCGTCGTCTACAAAAATTACGTCGCCGACCCTTAGCTCTCCCGCCAGAGTGGTGTAGTCAACGGTAATGCACTCGTTGGTGCACACGGTGTCCTCGGCGCAAATGCGCACCTTGTCTCCTGCCACGAGCAAGATGGGGCGATGGTCTTCGTTGTAACGGGTGCGAATCTCGGGACCCTTGGTGTCGGTCATTATGGCAATGTTTGCGCCCATCTCCTTGGATATGCGTCGTACGCGCTCGATGTTCTTGCGGTGGTACTCATGCGTTCCATGGCTAAAGTTGAGTCGTGCAACGTTCATGCCGTTGCGAATCATGTTGCGCAGTACGTCGTCGTCTTCCGTTGCAGGTCCAAGGGTACATACGATTTTTGTCCGCTTAGAATTAAACACGTTTTTCCTCCGTCCAACGAATGCTTTGAGTATAGCTGTTGGATGGGCTTGCAATACGTGGGATAACGGCGACAGACGTTCAATTCCAGTACGCGTGGACCACGGATAGGGGACAGTCCCCTGTTTGTGGTCCGAGGCCCCGCCTACGTCAGACCAATGGCCATGCCCACGAGCCTTGCCGCAAACGCGACGAGCCACGCCACACCCAGCATGCCAAATCCTACGCGAACGGCCCAGCCGGTTCCCAGCTCCTGGCGTATGGCGGTCATGGCTGCCACGCATGGCGTGTACAGCAAGGCAAACACCAGCATGGCAATTGCCTGCAGCATCGTAAGCGCCGCAGACACGCCTCCCATGGGTGTGTAGAGCTGCTCCATTACAGCCACGACGCTCTCCTTTGCCATAAAGCCGCTTATGAGCGAGGTTCCCACTCGCCAATCGCCCAGCCCAAGCGGCGTGAGCAGCGGAGCGAGCAGGCCAGATGCCGAAGCGAGCAGGCTCTGCCCGGTTTGCTCGTCGGAAAGCAGGTTAAGGCCGGCGTCAAAGTGAGAGAGGAACCAAACGATTATGGTGGCAATAAGGATTACAGAAAAGGCCCTCTGCAGGAAGTCCTTGGCCTTGTCCCACATGAGCTGGCCCGTGCTGCGTGGGCTGGGAATCCTATAGTTGGGCAGCTCGATTACGAGCGGCGTTGGGTCGCCCTTAAAGATGGTCTTGTTGTATATACGGGCAACCAGGATGCCCAGCAGGATGCCCAGCACGTACAGGCAGGTCATGGCAACGCCGCCATAGTTGGGAAAGAACGCGTCCACAAAGAAGGCGTATATGGGCAGCTTTGCCGTGCAGCTCATAAAGGGCGTAAGGAGGATGGTCATGCGACGGTCGCGGTCGGAAGGCAGTGTGCGGGTAGACATTACGGCCGGTACCGTGCAGCCAAAGCCAATGAGCATGGGGACGATGCTTCGGCCCGAAAGTCCTATTTTGCGCAGGAGCTTGTCCATTACAAAGGCAACGCGCGCAAGGTAGCCTGAGTCCTCCAGCAGGGAGAGGAAGAAGAACATTACAAGGATAATGGGCATAAACGAAAGCACCGAGCCCACGCCGGCAAATACGCCCCCCATAACAAGGCTGCGGAGCGCCTCGCTTACCCCTGCCTGCGTGAGCGCGGAATCTGCGGCCTGTGTCCCCATGTTTATTAGAACTTCGAGCTGTGTCTGAAGCCAGGCGCCAATAACGTTAAACGTAAGAATAAAAACGGTAGCCATAATGGCTATAAATGCGGGAATGGCGGTCCACTTGCCCGTAAGTATGCGGTCTATCTTGGAGCTGCGCTTGTGCTCGCGGCTCTCTTGCGGCTTTACCACGCAGGCGTCGCACACATGGACGATAAAAGAAAAACGCATGTCGGCTATGGCCGCGCTGGCGTCGAGACCGCGCTCCGCCTCCATCTGGCGCACAATGTGGTTCATGGTTTCGCGCTCGTTTTTGTCGAGGCCTAGCTGCGAAATAATGAGCTCGTCGCCCTCTATTACTTTGCTCGCGGCAAAGCGAAGAGGCAGCTGCGCGCGTTGTGCATGGTCTTCTATAAGGTGGGCGACCGCGTGCAGGCAACGGTGTACCGCTCCGCCGTGTTCGGTGGGAAGGCAGAAATCTTGACGTAACGGCCATTCTTGGTAGTGCGCAACGTGGATTGCATGGCGCACGACTTCTTCCACGCCTTCCCCCTTGGACGCGCATATGGGTACCACTGGAACGCCGAGCATCTCTTCCATAAGGTTAACGTTTACCGAACCGCCGTTTCCCGTGAGCTCGTCCATCATGTTGAGGGCAACCACCATGGGAATGCCCATTTCCAGGCACTGCATGGTTAGGTAAAGATTGCGCTCTATGTTGGTGGCGTCCACTATGTTTATGATGCCGTGGGGATGCTGGTTGAGTACGAAGTCGCGGCTTACCAGCTCCTCGCTCGAGTAGGGCGAGAGCGAATAGATGCCTGGCAGGTCGGTTAACACCGTGTTGGGGTTGTTGCGTATAACGCCGTCCTTGCGGTCCACCGTAACGCCCGGGAAGTTGCCCACGTGCTGGTTGGAGCCTGTAAGTTGGTTAAAGAGGGTCGTCTTTCCGCAGTTCTGGTTGCCAACCAGCGCAAACGAAAGCGTGGTGTCGTCGGGGAGGGGATTGCCGCTTCCCTTGGGGTGAAATTTGCCCTCCTCGCCAAGTCCAGGATGCGGAGACGATGGCTGGCGTGGCGGTGCCGCGTTTGTGCCGTTTTGAGAGTCCTCGTCGGTTGTTAGCCGAACTTCAATCTGCTCTGCATCGGCCAGGCGCAGCGTGAGCTCGTAGCTATGAATACGCAACTCCATGGGGTCGCCCATGGGGGCAAACTTTACGAGGGTCACAAGCACGCCCGGAATAATTCCCATGTCCAGGAAGTGCTGGCGCAGCGAGCCCTCACCTCCCACGTGCTCCACTATGCAGCTTTGGCACACCTCTAAGTCTTTGAGCGTCAATGGAACTCCTTCGTTTGCGCTGCGCTGGCAATCCAAGAACATATCGTATCATGCCATCCGCAATTGGCGTTTATCAATATTGCAATCTGTACACTAGACGTCTGCAAAAAACGGCTCTGTGTACACTGAAGACCGTCCAGCGTACACAGAGCGCTATTCTCATGACGTCTAGTGTACAGATTAAGAATATTATATAAGATATGCTCCGATGAACAGGGTCGTCTGTCCGAAAAGTACTTGTTGGAGTGGGGTGCCGTTTCGTGCAGCTTGAGGGGAACACGTCCACCGCAACCCATAAGAGCTATAACGCGTACGGGTTGCCGGGGGTCTGTGCCCCTTCGAAGAGCCTGTCCATACCGATGCCGCGCATGCGCGTAATAAGGTCGGCAAGCTCTGCCTCGGGTGCCGGGAAGCCGGAGAGGATCCACGACAAGGCCATTTGGGTGGACGCCATGGCGTGGTAGATGGTGGCAAGGCGTAGCTCCTCTGGCATCGGCTCGTTGCCCCATAAGCTCTGGTGCCACGCGAGGTCAAAGTCCCTCGAACGCCTGGTTACGTGCTCGGTCAGGTTGTTCTGGCCGTCCATCCGAGCCGCCTGCTGCATAAACTCGCCGTGCTTGCGCATGTGCGCCAAAGCAAGCTCGAGCTCGCGTCGATAGTCGAAGCCCGTTGGCGCCCCATCGAAGGCATGTACCATACGCCTTTCGTACACCTTGCAAATAAGGTCGTTCTTGTCCAGAAAGTGGTTGTAGAACGTCTGGCGGCTGACGCCGGACTTCTCCAAGATGCGCTTGACCGTAACGCGCTCCAACGGCACGCCGTCTTCCTCCACAAGCGCAAGCAGGGCATCCATAACCAACCCTGCGGTGTCTATCGCCATGCCTGCCCTCCGTACTCCCTTGTGCGGCAATCGCGCCACGTGCAACCATTACGCTTTGTATGGTAATGCACGAGGCCACGAGCGCAGGTTACAAATAGGGGACGGGACGTGTAAGAAAGAATGGACGCGGAACGGACGGGGAATGACCCATCCGTTCCGACATTAGCGCGGCAACATGTTGAGGACCATGTTTGACGGCTTGGATTTGTTGGTCCTGTCGCGCAGCTGGTGTTGGAGCGCGATGATTACCGCAACAACCTCGTCCTCAAGCTCGGGACGGTAGATGTCGATGGCGTACTTGTCCTTTATGGAAATAAGCTTTTTGCCAACAACCGCAATTACGCTGTTGTCTATGTCGTAGAGCTCAAAGTTGAGCGAGGCAATGTTGCCACGCAGCTGCCAGCCAAGACCCTTTATGTTGGCGACGTCCGATATTAGGCGCAGCAGCTCGTGCGAGACGTCAAACTGCGTTCCGTCCGCCATGGTTACGCGGTGGTATTCGCGCAGCGTAAGGACCTTGCGCTCAACCTTGGCCACTAGGTTGCCCTTGGCGTCCTTGATGGTGGTCTTGTCGTGAAGCGATATGGACCTGGACTGCACGCGGTATACAACGTTGCCCTCGTCGTCGGTAATCTTGGTCTTCTGCCTAAACGACCAGAAGTTCGTTGCTATGAACAGCGAGTGGTCGGGCTCGCCAAACCGGGACACGTTTACCTCGTTGGCCTCCTTGCCCTGACCGCGGTAACGGTGAAATCTCGAAATAATAGCCATGGTGGTTCTCCTGTTGTCATGCGTAGCGTCTCAAAAAAGTATAGTTGCCTGACATTACATACGCGCTAGTCCTCGTTGTGTCCCAACAACATGCGGGGTACGGGCAGCGTTGCGCCAATAACGGCGGCAATTCCCATCCACAGGATGCCGTCTGCTGGAAAGCACAAAAACAGGATTCCCAGCACGAGCACCGGCTTGCGTACGACGCCTGCAAGAAACGCCGCGGTGGTAACCGTAACCATGAGCATGGGATCGGCGCCCGTAATGGCGGCCAGCCCATAGCCCGCCGCTACCCCGGCAAAGATGGAGGGGAAGAGGTCTCCGCCAATCCAGCCCATGTTTATGCACAGCGGCGTAATTATGGCCTTAAGGACTCCGGTGCCCAGCAGCGCAACTGCAGTCCATGCGGTCCACGTTTCCATAAGCTCCTCCGACTGCACTTCGCCGGGAAAGAGCACGTATGGCAAAACGCAGGCAACGGCTCCTATTGCCACGCCGCAAATTATGGGACGCACTATGGTTCCCACGGCAGTTTGACGCATGCGCGTGCCCACCATACCAAACAGGCGGCTCGACGCATGAAAAAGCAACGTCATGGCATAGGCGAGCACCAGGCAGGGAACGGCCCACAGCGCTTGGCTTGGCGTCGCGGTTATCTCCTCAAAGCGCGGTAGTCCGCCCGAGGCGCCAAAAATAAGAGAGAAGACGCGAATCCCGCCAAACGCGCCAAATGCCGCTGCAATGTAGAGAACGGCCTTAACGCCGCGCCGCATGTCGTAGTCGTCCACGCGCGGCTCGCTCTCGTAGCCCGCGGCAATGCCAGCGAGCGGCGTGCCAAAGATTGCTGCCATGCTTGCCGCAATGGTGGCGTCCGTTATGCCTGACAGGCGCAGGCCAGCGCGCTTTAACTGGTCGCGAATCCAGCAGCAGCCAGAGGTAATGAGGCCGGTAAGGCCGGCTTCGAAGCCAATGGATCCGCCAAACACCAAGGGGAGCAAAAACGTTACCGCCGGCTTCCACACGCCGTTGGTCCTGTAGGAACCCGTTTCCTTGAATTCATGCATAACCTCTTCCAGCGGCTTAACTTCGTCCTGGGACCACCACGTCCAAAGGCCAATAACAACGCCGCCAACGGTACACACCACAAGCGGGAATAAAGCAAAGCCGGTGCCAAGACCCCAAAGGCGTTCGGTAAGCCATGTGGAAAGGTTCATTACAAGGTAGACGGCAAACCCAATAACAAACCCGGTTGCCAGCGCGAGCAAAACAAACTGGGCGCCAATGCCAACCTTGCCCGCGCCAGAGTAATCCGGCATTGCGTCTTTTACGTAGGGCCGAGTCGGACGAGCCTTTTTCTGCTTCTTGGATGCTGGCTTCATGAGGTGCTCCTTACTGCTAAATAAGGTAATGGTTCTATAGTGCCATATATATGGGGTCATAACCAATCAAAGGGGAGTACCCCCTTTGATTGGTCTGTGAAGGAATTGTGAAGCACGCCAGCATGTGGGACACGCGATCCTTAGGCGCGTAGTTAAAGGTAGATGACGAACAAAGACGTCACCCTTTCCTTCCTTACTTCGCGTGTGGCCAGACACGCGCCTGTCAAAAAAGACAGGAGAAGGTCGTCGGGAACTCCTTCCGCCCGGCGACCTTCTTTGTTTGCCGTATGCCTGCAATTGCATGAGGATGCAAAATCTTTTGGGCAAAATTGCGGCATCGGGCGAAACTTCATTACAAAACAGCTGTAACAACCTGCAGTTGTGCAGGTTTCGTGGTATGGATACGCCCGGGTGGGTGTAAGGCGTTGACAAGTTTTTGCTAGGGGGGTAGTATCCTTTCTGCTTGACGGCGGAGGAGCAAAAAAGAACGGGCAAATCTTCCGACAAGTGCTTGAAAACGGAAATGGGGATGTGGCACAGCGGCAACTGCGGCGGACTGTAAATCCGCTCCCTCTGGGTTCCCTGGTTCGAGTCCAGGCATCCCCACCATTTCGCCCGTGTAAGTCTGGTCGCGGGCTCCACTTTTCAAGCGTACTACCAATGCCGGTGTAGCTCAGTTGGTCAGAGCGCACGGTTCATACCCGTGTTGCCACTGGTTCAAATCCAGTCACCGGTACCAGATGTTATGCGGCGCTTCGGCGCCGCTGAACATATAAGGGCACTAAATGGCCGGTTTTTGTTGCTAAAGGAGGACGGCAATGGCCAAAGAGAAGTTTGAGCGTAGTAAGCCGCATGTGAACATTGGTACGATTGGTCACGTCGACCACGGTAAGACCACCCTTACCGCTGCCATCACCCGCGTTCTTTCCGAGACCGAGGGCTGCAAGGCAGACTTCACTGCATTCGATCAGATTGACAAGGCTCCCGAGGAGCGTCAGCGTGGTATTACGATTTCCGTTGCCCACGTTGAGTACGAGACCAAAGAGCGTCACTATGCTCACGTAGACTGCCCGGGCCACGCCGACTACATCAAGAACATGATTTCCGGTGCTGCTCAGATGGACGGCGCTATCCTGGTTATCGCCGCCACCGACGGCCCCATGGCTCAGACCCGCGAGCACATCCTGCTCGCCCGTCAGGTAGGCGTTCCTTACATCATCGTGTTCCTTAACAAGTGCGACATGGTTGACGACGAGGAGCTCATCGAGCTCGTTGAGATGGAGACCCGTGAGCTCCTGGACGAGTACGACTTCCCCGGCGACGACCTGCCCATCGTCAAGGGTTCCGCGCTCAAGGCTCTCGAGGGCGACGAGTCCTACTATGGGCCCATCCGTGAGCTCATGGACGAGGTCGACAGCTACATTCCGACCCCTGCCCGCGACAACGAGCTTCCGTTCCTCATGGCCATCGAGGACGTTATGACCATTTCCGGCCGCGGCACCGTTGCCACCGGCCGTGTTGAGCGCGGTCAGCTTAAGCTCAACGAGCCCGTCGAGATCGTGGGCATCAAGGAGACCCAGAACTCCGTTGCCACCGGCATCGAGATGTTCCGCAAGTCCATGGATTACTGCGAGGCTGGCGACAACGTGGGTATCCTCCTGCGCGGCATCAAGCGCGAGGAGATTGAGCGTGGTCAGGTTCTCTGCAAGCCTGGTTCGGTTACCCCGCACAAGAAGTTCACCGGTGAGATTTACGTTCTTACCAAGGAGGAGGGTGGCCGTCACACGCCGTTCTTCTCGGGCTACCGTCCCCAGTTCTACTTCCGCACCACGGACGTAACCGGCGACATCCAGGAGCTCACCGATGCCAACGGCGGCAAGGTCGAGATGGCTATGCCTGGCGACCACGTAACCATTACCGCTGAGCTTATTCACCCCATCGCTATGGAGCAGGGCCTCAAGTTCGCTATCCGCGAGGGTGGCCACACCGTAGGCGACGGCCGCGTCTCCACCATCATCGACTAGTACTTCTTACCTAGTTGAATCAAAAGACCCGACGTCACAAGACGTCGGGTCTTTTTTATACCGCATTTAAGAAGCCAGACTAGGGTAACACGGGTTGTCGTGTCGCGCGATCATATTCTCCCAAAATGTTGGCTCAGACGTGCCGGCCTGGCGTCTGTGAAGCACCGACTCGCGCAGCGAGCGAACGTAGTGAGCGCGGAGGTGACTCACAGACGCCAGGCCGGCACGTCTGAGCCAGGTCACAATTCTGTGTGGAGAAAAATAATATGTTGACACGACAACCACACGATGGTATCGTATCTCTTCGCGTCACGTTTTAGGAGGAGAAATGCGTACACTCGTTACTCTCGCATGCACTGAGTGCAAGCGTCGCAACTATACGATTAAGAAGAACAAGAGCAACAATCCCGAGCGTCTCGAGATGAAGAAATATTGCCGGTGGTGCCGCAAGCATACCGCACATAAGGAAACGCGCTAATATTGTTCTATTCACACGCCAGTAGTTCAATTGGTAGAGCAGCGGTCTCCAAAACCGCGTGTTGAGGGTTCGAGTCCTTCCTGGCGTGCCAGTAATTTCCGCCGGCTTTCCCTTCGGGGTTAGTCGGCTTCTATAATGAAAGCTCCCTTTTTTAGAGAGGATGTAAGGATGGCCAAGAGGGATCGCAACAAGCGAGCAGCGCGTAAAGCACGTCAGCAAGAGCGCGCACGCGTAGCAGCTGCACAGGAGGCATCCGCTGCAAACGAAAAGCAGGAGTCTCGATCGCTCTTTAAGAAGTCGGACAAAGATGCTTCCAAGACCTCCAAGGCAAAGGTCGTTAAGAAAGAAGACCGCAAGGGCCTTCAGGTTGTAACCGGGTACTTCTCCGACGTTAACGCAGAGATGCGCAAGGTAACCTGGCCGTCCAAGCTCGAGTTGCGCAATTACTCCGTTGCCGTTATCGCAATGCTCATAGTATTTGGCGCGGCCATTTGGCTCATAGACACGGGCTTTGTTGCTGCCCTGGTTCAGTTTACTGGGTTGAGGGGATAACATGGCTAAGCGTTGGTACGTTGTACACACTTACTCTGGCTACGAGAACAAGGTTAAGACAGACCTTGAGCACCGCATAGAGACTTATGGGGTGGAAGATCTTATCGTAGACATTCAGATTCCCGTAGAAAAGGTCATCGAGATTCGTGACGGCGGCCAGCGCGACACCAAGGAGTCCAAGGTGTTTCCTGGCTACGTTCTGGTACGTATGGAGCTCAACGACGATACATGGTCCATTGTTCGCAACACGGCTGGCGTTACTGGCTTTGTTGGTTCCGATGGCACCGCGTCGCCGCTCAGTCGCGCAGAGTACCGCAAGATTATGGGTCGCAACCGTGGCGAGGACGGAAGGCCGTCCGCACCTAAGCGCGTTACCAACATTGAGGTTGGACAGCACATTCGCGTTAACTCCGGCCCGCTTTCCGAAATTGACAGCATGGGCGTGGTTACCGAGGTAAACGCAGAGGCAAACAAGGTAAAGGCGCTCATTGAGTTCTTTGGTCGCGAGACTTCGGTCGAGCTCACCATAGACCAGGTTACGGTAATAGACTAAGGTGGCATGCCTGCCAGATCCGTTATCGGTGAGGATAGCTTCTCGGACTGGCAACTATATATAGAGATTGTTCTTATCTACTCCAGGAGGATAGAATGGCTAAGCAGGTAACTCACTTTATTAAGCTTCAGATTCCCGCCGGGCAGGCAAATCCCGCGCCTCCCGTTGGTCCCGCACTTGGTGCCGCGCAGGTTAACATCATGCAGTTCTGCACGGCCTTTAACAACGCCACCAAGGACAAGGCCGGCGACATTATCCCCGTAGAGATTACCGTCTACGAGGACCGCACGTTCGACTTTATTACCAAGACCCCTCCCGCGGCCCAGCTCATTAAGAAGGAGCTCGGCCTCAAGAGCGGTTCTGGTGTTCCCCAGCGCGACAAGGTTGGCCAGCTTACCGACGAGCAGCTTACCAAGATTGCCGAGATCAAGATGCCGGACCTCAACGCCAACGACATCGATGCCGCAAAGAAGATTGTTGCCGGCACCGCTCGTTCGATGGGCGTGACTATCGCCGAGTAATTGTGCACTACGTTGAGCTTGGCCTGTTTGGATTTCTTCGCCTGGCTCAACGTTCGGCTTCGCCTCACTCGCTGCGCGAAGTCGCCTGTTGAAGAAATCCAAACAGGCCCATTAAATGGGTACACGCAAATGTGGGAGGGCGAGGCAGCCCGTTGACCACAAGGAGGAAAGATTATGCCTAAGCACGGAAAGAAGTACAGGGACGCACTTGCCAAGGTTGATCGCGAGAAGTTCTACAGCCCCATTGCTGCCATGAACCTCGTTAAGGAGATTGCTCCTGGCAAGTTTGACGAGACCGTTGAGGTTTCCATTCGTCTTGGTGTAGACACCCGTAAGGCCGACCAGAACGTACGTGGCTCCATCTCGCTGCCTCACGGCACGGGCAAGAGCGTGCGCGTAGCCGTGTTTGCCGAGGGCGAAAAGGCCCGCGAGGCAGAGGCTGCTGGCGCAGACATCGTTGGCTCCGATGACCTGGTTGCCCAGGTTCAGGCTGGCGAGCTCAACTTTGACGCCGCCATTGCCACGCCCAACATGATGGGCAAGGTTGGCCGTCTTGGCCGCATCCTTGGCCCCCGTGGTCTTATGCCTAACCCCAAGCTCGGTACCGTTACCATGGATGTAACCAAGATGGTTAACGAGCTTAAGGCTGGTCGCGTTGAGTATCGTGCAGACCGTTACGGCATCTGCCACGTTCCTCTGGGAAAGACCTCGTTCCCCGTAGAGAAGCTCGCCGAGAACTATGGCGTTCTTCTTACCGAGCTGCTGCGTGTTAAGCCGTCCAGCGCCAAGGGTCGTTATGTGCGCTCTGTAGTCGTGTCCTCCACCATGGGGCCTGGCGTGCGCGTTGACTCCGGCCACACTCGCGACTTCCTGAGCGAGTAAATAAGAACTAATAAAAACATTTGGGCAGGGGGCGTCTTCGGACGTCCCCTGCCCTTTTCTTTAACTGTGTCGGAATGGGGTGCCGCTTGGGGATGCTCCCCATCCATGTTTTGCTATCCTTTACTTGTACTGCGAGCGTGAGGGGGAACGATGTTCTGTCCAAAGTGCGGGGCCGAGGTGCCCAACAAAGATGCGAAGCATTGTCCGGAATGTGGCGCCTCGCTTGTAAAAGAGGCCGCGCAGCCGCCATCGCAGGACAACAACACGCAGGCGGAGCAAGGCGGCAATGCAAAACCTTCGACCTCGCAAGCGGTCAACGGAAAGCTCATTGCCATAGTTGCGGCCATAGTGGTTGTTGCCGTTGTTGTTACAGCACTCGTGGTTAGCTCGTGCAACAGGCCGCGGCAGGCTCCTGCACCCAACTCAAGCACGGTGCTGGAGCCAGAGCCAGAACCTAAGGACGATCTGACCCAAGAGGAAAGGCGTGCGTTCTTTGTTGGCACGTGGGTTGCTCAAGACTCTACGGATCCAAAGAGACCCAAGGGATGGTTTGAAAGCAGCGCCGCACAAGGCGTATACGTAACCCTCATCCTTTGGGACGATGGCACCGGTGTGTACAAGCCAGACAAGAAGCCCATAAAGCTCACGTGGGATGCGGAGTCCGCAACAAAGGCCACCGCGAAGTCGGACAAATTGGAGTATGAGCTTCTGCTTAAGGGCAAGAAGCTCACCATAAGGACGGCAGACGACATAGAGGTCTACTTTGTTCCAGAGACCGAGGTAGACATGAGCAATGCCGTGGACCTATCTCATAGCGGCATGGGCGTTACGGTGGATCCCAACAGCATAAAGCCGGATCAGTATTCCAAGGTCATCGGCAACGAGAGCGTTGGCTACATGCAGATTCCCCAAGGATGGGTAAACAGGGTGCAAGACCTCGACGCCAGTGCCGTTAAGTCTGCAGACACCGTTTACTATGCCGACAAAAACACGGAATACCTGTCGCCGACGCTCGGGCATGCGGCGTTTTCGCAGGGTGTGCAGATGGGGCGCTATAGCTCTTCATACACCGAGTACGCCCAAAAGCTTGTGGACACCTATAAGGCTTCGTCCGACTACGAAAACGTTTCGACCAAAAAGATGACCGTGGGCAAGCGTCGTGCCGTTGCCGTGTATGCCTCCAACGTAGCAGACGGAGTGGAGACCGTAACAATTGTGGCCGATCGCGACAACGACGAAAAGGTGAGCGTGGTACTTGCCTTTAACTGCGGCACGCTGGGCAGGACCGAGCCAACTGAGTGGGCTCTGGCCTTTGCCAACACCTGGCAGGTGGAGTAGCAAACCTATCAAGGGGGAGTACCCCTCTTGATTGGCGCCAATCAAGAGGGGTACTCCCCCTTGATAGGTTCTACACAACCGCTTGACACCGCAGTCGCATGCTGCCACAATACCCTAGTCAACAAATAGCACGTCCGCTGCCAAAGACAGCCGGTGCCGTAAGGCTTAATGGGGATTCCCGCCTGCCGAGGTGGTCTTGAGGTAAACGCCTTCAGGGTCCCGTTTTGGCTGCGCCATGCGGGGCTTTTTTCGTATCTGGCCCGCTCCGCGCCTTGTGGCTCGTGCCCGATTCGAAATATGGGGAGGTGTAATTCATGCCAAGCAAAAGCAATGTGGAAATGCTCGAGAAGGTAAAAGGCTCGATCGAGGCTTCCAAGGGCTTCTTTGTAATCGACTATCGTGGGCTTACCGTAAAGGAGGCTCAGGAGCTTCGTCGCGCACTTCGCGAGGCCAACTCCGAGATGAAGGTTTACAAGAACAACATCGTACGCATCGCTCTTAAGGAGGAGGGTCTGCCCGACGTGAGCGAGAACCTCGTGGGCACCTGTGCCTACGTGTTCTTCGAGAACGATCCTGTGGACGCTGCCAAGGCCATTAAGACCAAGAGCGAGGAGCTCAAGAAGATTGAGTTCGTAGCAGGCGTTGCCGACGGAAAGGCCCTTAACGCCGAGGAGGCCAAGGCCTACGCCGATCTTGCCAGCCGCGAAGAGCTCATGGCCCAGCTGGTGTACGTTATGGCGAGCCCGCTACGCGGTATCGCATCCGTGTGCGCCGGTCCTGCACGAGGCCTCGTTACCGCACTCGACGCTATCGCCGAGCAGAAGAAAGAGGCTGCTTAGACCCAAGGTCGCGCATGCGGCCTAAAGAACGGTTTTTAAACAAGACTGGGCACAGGGTGCCCGTGTAAAAAGGAGAATGTATCATGGCTGTGACCAAAGATGAGATCATTGAGGCTTTGAAGGAAATGACCGCTCTCGAGCTCTCCGAGCTCGTACACGAGCTGGAGGACGTATTTGGCGTCTCCGCTGCCGCTCCCGTGGCTGTTGCCGCTGCCCCCGCAGCTGGTGGCGCTGCTGCCGAGGAGGAGGAGAAGACCAACTTTGACGTTGAGCTCACCTCCTTTGGCGACAAGAAGATCGCCGTTATTAAGGTTGTCCGTAAGCTCACCGGTCTTGGCCTCAAGGAGGCCAAGGAGGCCGTTGAGGGCGCTCCCAAGGTTATTCTCGAGGGTGCCAAGAAGGAGGACGCCGAGGCTGCCAAGAAGGAGCTCGAGGAGGCCGGTGCCGCCGTTACCCTTAAGTAGTTGATTGCCTAGCATAAGATCAACGCAAAGGCCGGGTTCTGTACCCGGCCTTTTTTGTGCCTGTCCCTGGGCTGTATACCATGCAGCTGGCACATTAAGCAGGTTTTATCTGCAGAGTATCAAAGTCTCAACGTGCGCACTGGACGTCCGCAAAAGGGCGCCCCGTGCGCACTAGAGGTCTTAGACTGCGCACGAAACACGAATTCGAGGACGTTTATTGCGCATGTTACGATTTTGATATTAGCGTTTCGGCAACAGCGAAAAGCGTGCGATTGTTGTCTGCGGGTGGCTACCAGTTTTCTTGGCATGTCTTCCCTTGGGTGTCTCCTTATGCATAAGAATCGCAACGTGCGCACTGGACGTCCGCAAAAGGGCGCTTCGTGCGCACAACGACCATTGTTCCGCGCACGAAGCGCGTTTACGGAGACGTCCAGTGCGCACGTTACATTTTTTATGCTTCAGAAAGCTGCTTTGGGTACCCTATTTGCAGGACGGCACAAATCCTACATATTTATAAAATATATAACCCCAGCTCAATAGGGCTAAAGATGAAAACTACCCCAAAAGCTAAAAATTGTCAATACTGGAATTTGACTCAGCGGTTGCGCTTCGGTAATCTATTAGATTGCGACTATTTTCGCACTCCCATACTTTTCGAAGGAGGAATTGCCTGGTGACTACGCAAACGTCTTCCACCACCGCGCAAGCTGGGACCCGCGAGCGTGTGAGTTTTTCCAAGATCGCGCCCGCCATGGAGCTGCCGAATCTCATTTCGGTTCAAAAGGAGTCATTCGACCGATTTATGACCGATGGTATCCACGAATCGCTTAAGGAGTTTTCTCCCATAACGAATTCGGCCGACACCATGGAGCTTACCTTTGGCGAGCACTTTTTTGACGACCCTTCGCACAGCATAGCAGAATGCCGTGCAAAAGACCTTACATACCAGCGCGCCCTCCTCGTAATGGCGACGTATGTTAACAAAGAGACGGGCGAGGTAAAGGATCAGCTCGTATTTATGGGCGACTTCCCCGTTATGACGTCTCGCGGCACCTTTATTATTAACGGCACCGAGCGTGTGGTCGTGTCTCAGCTCGTTCGTTCCCCTGGCGTGTACTTCTCGCTGGAGACCGAGAAGGTTAAAGACACAGAGAAGTCGCGCGGAGCGCGTCGCGCCAAGGACGCGGCGGAGCCCGCCGAGGCCGATGTAGAGAAGAACCTCGAGCGCGTGCAGTTTATTCCCGCGCGCGGCGCCTGGTTGGAGTTCCAGATTGACAAGTACGGCCGTCTGGTCATGTTCCTGGACCGCAAGCCGCGCATGAGCGCAACGCTTCTGCTGCGCGCCCTGGGGATTGCCGAGACCAACGACGAGATCATTCAGCTCCTGGGCGACAACGACGTGGTTCGTGCCACGCTGGACCGCGACGTATTTCTTACACGCGAGGAGGCGCTGCTGGAGATCTACCGTCGCCAGCGCTCCGACGACCACGCGACCATCGACGCGGCAGAAAGTCTCATTAACGGCCTGTTCTTTAGCGAGGAGCGCTTTGACCTCGCCCAGGTTGGCCGCTACAAGATAAACAAGAAGCTCGGCTTGGACTCCACGTCCCGCGTGCTTACGGCGGAGGACATAATTACCGCGCTCCGCTACCTGCTGCACCTCCACGAGCTCACCGAGAACAAGGAGCGCGAGACCGGCTACGAGTTCGATGACATCGACCACTTTGGCAACCGTCGCGTACGCACGGTGGGCGAGCTGGTGCAAAACCAGTTCCGCATTGGTCTTTCGCGCATGCAGCGCGTGGTGTATGACCGTATGGCCACCCAGGACCCGGACGACATTACGCCTACGTCGCTCATCAACATCCGTCCCATTGTGGCGGCCATAAAGGAGTTCTACGGTTCTTCTCAGCTCTCGCAGTTTATGGACCAGAACAACCCGCTTTCCGGCCTTACGCACAAGCGTCGTCTGTCTGCGCTCGGACCTGGCGGCCTTACCGGTCACAAGTCGGGTTCCAGCCGTCGTACCAACGTTCCCGCACAGGTGCGCGACGTTCACAACTCGCACTACTCGCGTATGTGCCCCATCGAGACGCCCGAGGGACCAAACATCGGCCTTATTGGTTCGCTTGCGCTCTACAGTCGCGTAAACGACCTAGGCTTTATTGAGGCGCCTTATCGCAAGGTGGTTGACGGCTGCGTAACGGACGAGATCGTGTGGATGACAGCCGACCAGGAGGAAGACCACAACATTGCGCCAGCAAGCGTGCCCTTCGATCCCAAGACCGGCGAGTTTATTAGCGTGGACTCCAAGGGCAACATTACGCATCCCAGCCAGGTAATCGTGCGTACCACGGACTTCGACGGCACGTTTGGCGCTCCCGCGCAGGTGCTCGTGGAGGACGTGGACTTTATGGACGTGTCTCCGCGCCAGCTGCTTTCGGTGGCGGCTAACCTCATTCCGTTCCTGGAGCACGACGACGCAAAGCGTACGCTCATGGGTGCAAACATGCAGCGCCAGGCAGTGCCTCTTATTCAGGCGCACGCTCCGCTGGTGGGCACCGGTATGGAAGCCCGCGCGGCACTGGATTCCGGCGAGCTGGTGTGCGCCGAGCACGACGGTACCGTGGTGGAGGTAGACGCCTGCCACGTGGTGGTAAACGCCGACGGTGAGCTTGAGACCTACGAGTTCCCCAAGTACCAGCGCTCCAACCAGAGCACCTGCATTAACCACCGTCCCATCGTTCACGTGGGCGACCACGTGGTGGCTGGCCAGCCGCTTGCGGACGGCACCTCCATCGATCAGACCGAGCTCGCACTTGGCCAAAACCTTACGGTGGCATACATGCCGTGGGAGGGCTACAACTACGAGGACGGTATTATTGTTTCGGAAAGCGTCGTGCAAAACGACCTTCTTACCAGCATTAACATCTCGCACCACGAGTGCGATGCCCGCGACACCAAGCTCGGGCCCGAAGAGATTACCCGCGAGATTCCCAACCTTGGCGAGGACGTTCTTGCCAACCTTGATGAGGACGGCATCATTCGCATTGGCGCCGAGGTCGGTCCTTCCGACATTCTGGTAGGCAAGGTATCGCCCAAGGGCGAGACGGCCCTTACCGCAGAGGAGCGCCTGCTGCGCGCCATCTTTGGTGCCAAGGCCAACGACGTGCGCGACACCTCGCTCAAGATGCCTCACGGCGCCTATGGCCGCGTGGTAAACGTGGTGCGCTTTAGTCGCGCCGCTGGCGACGACCTGCCGCCTGGAATCAACGAGAGCGTTCACGTGTACGTGGCACAGCGCCGCAAGATTCAGGAGGGCGACAAGATCTCTGGTCGCCACGGAAATAAGGGCGTCGTTTGTCGCATCCTTCCCACGGAGGACATGCCGTACATGTCGGACGGCACCCCGGTGGACGTGCTTCTGGACCCGCTGGGCGTACCTTCCCGTATGAACGTGGGTCAGCTCCTGGAATGCCATCTTGGCTGGGCTGCCAAGCACGGCTGGGACCTCGAGTCGGCCGACTCCAAGCGCTACGTGCCCGGCAACATCTTTGTGTCCACGCCCGTGTTTGACGGTGCGACGGACGTAGAGGTGGCCGAGGCCCTGCGTCGTACGAACATCAACTTGGTAAACAAGGCCATGGTGGAGTACGGCGAGCACATGAACATGGACTTTGTGCCGCAGCTTACCGAGTCGGGCAAGACGACCCTCTACGATGGTCGCACTGGCGAGCCCTTTGAGAGCCCCATTACGGTGGGAACCTCCTACATCCTCAAGCTGAGCCACATGGTGGACGACAAGATTCACGCGCGTTCCAACGGCCCGTACAGCCTTATTACCCAGCAGCCGCTGGGCGGCAAGGCGCAGTTTGGTGGCCAGCGCTTCGGCGAGATGGAAGTGTGGGCCCTGTATGCATACGGCGCTGCCAACGTGCTGCAGGAGATCCTTACCGTTAAGTCCGACGACACCACAGGCCGCACCGAGGCATACAAGGCCATCGTAAAGGGCGAAAACGTGCCTGCGCCTGGCATCCCCGAGTCGTTTAAGGTTCTTGTTAAGGAGATTCGCTCGCTTGCGCTCGACATCGAGCCCCTGGTGTACAAGCAGGAGGCAGAGCGTGCGACCGCCAGGACCGAGGACGAGGACTTTGACGCAATAAGCGCGTATTCCGACGTGCTTACAGACGACATCAGCGCGGCTTTTAACGCCAATGTGGAGGGCGTCGACCTTGTTGGCGCCGATTCTGACGACAAGGAGTAGCGAACGTGGCAGATTTCGAAACCACCGACTTTGACGCGATTAAGATCTCGCTTGCCTCGGCCGACAAGATCCGCAGCTGGACGCACGGAGAGGTAAAGAAGCCCGAGACCATTAACTACCGCACGTTTAAGCCCGAAAAGGACGGCCTCTTTTGCGAGAAGATCTTTGGTCCCACCAAGGACTGGGAGTGCTCGTGCGGCAAATACAAGGGCACCCGCTTTAAGGGCGTCGTGTGCGATCGCTGCGGCGTTGAGGTAACGCACCACCGCGTGCGTCGCGAGCGCATGGGCCACATCGAGCTTGCCGCTCCCGTAAGCCACATCTGGTACTTCAAGAGCCCCACCAATGCGCCGCTGGCTCGCCTGCTCGACATAAAGAACAAGGATCTCGAGCGCGTGCTGTACTTTGCGAGCTACATAATTACCGACCTCAAGAAAGAGGCCCGCGACGCGGACGAGATGGACCTGCGCGACGAGCTCGAGGCCGATCTGGAAAAGATCGAGGCCGACTACGAGCGCGAGGAGGCTCTGCTGCGCGACGAGTACGAGGAGTCGCAGGCGGCAATGGAGGCCGGCGACGAGTACGCCGACATCGAGCCGATGAGCGAGGACGAGCTGCGCATGAGCATTGCCGACCTCCGCGAGGAGTTCGACGAAGAAAAGCAGCTTCGCAAGGACGCCTTCGACCGCTTTATGCAGCTCGAGGAGCGCGACCTCATTTCCGACCAGCTGCTGTTTACCGAGATGCGTCGCCAGTACTCCATCTACTTCGATGGTGGTATGGGCGCCGAGGCCGTACGCGACCTGCTGGCCAAGGTGGACCTTGGCAGCGAGGTGGAAAAGCTGCGTGCCATCGTGGCCGACGACAAGACCCAAAAGCAGCGTCGCGAGAAGGCCATCAAGCGCCTGGAGGCCGTTGACTCCTTCCTCAAGGGTGGCAACGACCCCACCAACATGATCCTGGACGTTATTCCGGTAATCCCGCCCGAGCTGCGCCCCATGGTGCCGCTGGAGGGTGGCCGCTTTGCCGCGTCCGACCTCAACGACCTCTACCGTCGTGTGATCAACCGCAACAACCGTCTTAAGCGCCTGCTGGAGCTCGACGCGCCCGCTATTATCGTTAATAACGAAAAGCGCATGCTTCAGGAGTCCGTGGACGCTCTGTTTGACAACGGCCGCCGTGGCCGTGCCGTTACGGGCAGGGGAGGACGCCCGCTCAAGTCGCTCGCCGAGGTGCTCAAGGGCAAGCAGGGCCGCTTCCGCCAGAACCTGCTGGGCAAGCGCGTGGACTACTCCGGCCGTTCGGTTATCGTAGTAGACCCGCACCTCAAGCTGCACCAGTGCGGCCTGCCCTCCGCCATGGCACTCGAGCTGTTTAAGCCGTTCGTGCTGCGTCGCCTTATGGAGCAGGGCAAGGGCATCGAGAACATTAAGGGCGCAAAGCGCGTGGTAGACCGCGGGGAGCCCATTGTTTGGGACGTGCTCGACGAGGTAATTAAGAACCGTCTGGTGCTCCTAAACCGCGCACCGACCCTGCACCGCCTGTCCATCCAGGCCTTCGAGCCTGTGCTTATTGAGGGCAAGGCAATCCACCTGCATCCGCTGGTATGCAAGCCCTTTAACGCCGACTTCGACGGTGACCAAATGTCCGTGCACGTGCCGCTTTCCACCCAGGCACAAACCGAGGCGCGCATCCTTATGCTCTCCTCCAACAACCTGCGTTCTCCCGCGTCGGGCGTCGTGCAAACGGTGCCTTCGCAGGACATGGTGTTTGGCACCTACTTCCTTACCAGCGAAAAAGTTGGCGCCAAGGGCGAAGGCCGCGCGTTCATGAACTTCGAGGACGTGCTTTCTGCCTACGACAACCGCGGCCATGTGGATATTCAAGCCAAGGTTATCGTGCGTGTGGACTCCGAGGATGCCAACGAATTTAAAGACGGAAGGTTCCTGTTCCGCGTTTCCAACGCCGAGTTTGCCATGCGTCCCAAGAGCAAGAAGGACGCCGCGGGTGTGACCATAGAGGAATACCCCTGGGAGACGATTGACGAGGAAACCTGGCAGGAAAAGCGCCGCAACGGCGACAACAGCATTGAGCTGCGCCGCCACGTGGTGTCCAACGTCTACGACGTAACCGATGAGTCCGTGCGCATTCAGACCACGGTGGGACGTATTATCTTCAACCGCCAGTGCCTGCCCGCGGACTACCCGTTCGTAAACTACCAGATGAGTAACAGCGACATTAAGGCGCTGGTAAACGACTGCTGCGACCGCTACTCCACCACCGATGTGGAGCCGATTCTGGACGCCATTAAGCACACGGGCTTCCACTACGCCACGCGTGCCGGCCTTACCGTGTCTGTTTGGGACGCCGTAATCCCGTCCGACAAGCCCGAGATGCTCGAGACCGCGCAGGACATGGTAGATCGCATTAACCTTAACTACGAGATGGGCTTCGTAAACCAGGACGAGCGTCACCGCGAGGTAATTCGCGTGTGGCAGGAGTGCGCCGAGACGCTGGGCTCCAAGATGCTCGACGGCTTTGACGAGGACAACCCCATTTACATGATGGCAGACTCCGGTGCTCGAGGCTCCACCACGCAGCTGCGTCAGCTCGCAGGTATGCGCGGCCTTATGGCCGACATGAAGGGCGACACCATCGACCTTCCCATTAAGGCAAACTTCCGCGAGGGCTTGGAGCCGCTCGAGTACTTTATTTCCACCTACGGCGCGCGCAAGGGCCTGGTGGACACGGCTTCGCACACGTCTGACTCCGGTTACCTTACCCGCCGTCTGGTGGACGTGGCCCAGGACGTTATTGTGCGCGAGGAGGACTGCGGTACCGACGAGTTCTGCACCTACGACATTGTTAAACCTGGTGAAAGCAGCGTGGACACCGACCTCATTGGCCGCTGCTGCCCCAACGATGTGATTTCCGCCGACGGCGAGGTTCTGATTCCTGCCGGCGGCTACATAGAGAGTCGCGAGGATCTGGAGCGCCTGCTCGACGCTGGCATCCAGAAGGTTGACCTGCGCGCACTTCTTACCTGCAAGAGCAAGTACGGCGTATGCCAGAAGTGCTACGGCTGGGACCTCTCCACGAGGCGTCCGGTAAACATCGGTACCGCGGTAGGCATTATTGCCGCCCAGTCCATCGGCGAGCCGGGCACGCAGCTTACCATGCGTACGATTCACTCCGGCGGCGTTGCAGGTGCCGACGACATTACGCAGGGTCTGCCCACGGTAGGCCGCATGTTCGACGTGGTTGGCAACGTTAACGAGCGCATTCTGGGCCGCGAGGCCGACCTCGCGCCGGTAACGGGCATGCTGCGCGCCTTTACCGAGGGCAACGAGTATCTGCTGCAGTTTGTTGACGCCGACGACGAGACGCGCATTCTGTTTGAGAAGCGTGTGCCGGTATCCGTACGCTTTATGCCGCAGTTCGACAAAAAGATCCTTACCGAGTACGTGCCTGTGCGTGCCGGCGATCAGATTACCTACGGCTTCGTAAA
The DNA here is from genome assembly GCA_902793465.1 of uncultured Coriobacteriaceae bacterium. Lineage (GTDB taxonomy): Bacteria > Actinomycetota > Coriobacteriia > Coriobacteriales > Atopobiaceae > RUG440. The sequence goes on from CADBDT010000022.1 coordinate 55,574, forward strand.
CTTCCGCAAGCTGCACAAGCTCACGGACATTGAGTCCACCATGCACACCTTCGTAAAGTCGGTTAAGGAAGTTTATACGTCCCAGTCCGTAGACCTCAACGACAAGCACATTGAGGTTATCGCACGCCAGATGCTGCGTCGCGTAATGGTTACCAACCCCGCCGACTCCAACTACTTGCTTGGCCAGTACGTGGACCGCTACATATTTGCCGACACGGTGCGCAACATTACGCTGGCCGGCGGCAATCCGCCCGAGGCAGAGCCCGCCATCCTTGGTACCCTTAAGGTTGCGAGCTCCATCGACTCCTGGCTGTCCAGCGCGTCGTTTATCCGTACCGCCGGCGTCCTTACCGAGGCCGCCATCAAGGGCGACACGGATCACCTTATCGACCTCAAGTCCAACGTAATTGTGGGCAAGAAGATTCCCGCGGGCACGGGCCTCAAGGCTTACGAGGACGTGAAGCTCACCTACCATGGCGAGCCTATCGACGGCCCCACGAGCCCCATGGCCAAGTCGCTGCCCGAGTGGGCTCCCGACTCGCTCAAGAGCATTGAGGAACAGCTGCCCAAGCGTCTGGACTGGGTTGGCGACGACTACGGCTTTGGCGGATACTCCAAAAACGGTCGTACGCTCTCTGGCGAGGACGCAAAGCTTTACCTCTTTGACGACCTGGGCGTCTCGCAGCGCTGGACCAATAAGTTTAGCGAGGTGGGCATCGAAACCGTGGGCGACCTCATTGGCAAGAACGAGGACGACCTGCTGCGGATCGACGGCATTGGCGCCAAGGCAATCGAAGAGCTTCGCGACGGCCTGGAGTCGCGCGGACTGCTGTACATCCTGGAGCCCGAGGACGATGAGGCCGACAACGAGGACCTCTCGCAGCTCCTGAGCATGGTGTTCTCGCCCGACTCCGACGACGACGTGCTTTTGGGTACGGCGGCGCCCGCAACGCATCACTACGAGGACGAGGAGCTCATTGGCGGCGACTCCTCCTCCAACGATGGCGTAATAAACGAGAAGTTTACCTCCTACGACGAGCTGTTTGTCCAGCTCTCGCGCCTGGAGGAAGAGGACGACTAAGACAGCGTCACTTGGATAGCTTGAGGGCGACCCCTCGGTCGTGGCTTGGACCACGACCGAGGGGTCGTTTTTTTGTTGGCGTGGCGGGGCGCGGGCAGGGGGTGGTGGCGGGACAGGGTTGCTGGGGGCTGCGGGCATCAAAAACGCAACGTGCGCACTGGACGACTCCGCAGGCGCGCTTCGTGCGCGGTATGGGTCGACTAGTGCGCACGAAGCAACATTATGCTGCCGTCTACAGAGCAGGTTACGACTTTGATGTAAGGACGTATGTTGGGCCGTGACGGATGCGTATTTATCAGAATAGTTGAGATCCACATGCCGTTGGTGTATAGTGAGAATTGAAAACATGAGCAAATGTTCATAAATAGGAGAATATATGGACGACAAGACCAAAAAGATGCTCGAAAACGATGCCGTGGTGTACGGCGCGACGCAGATATTCGATGCGTTGTCGGACTTTACAAGGTTTCAGATTCTCTCGGCGCTTATGACGGGCGACAAGAGCGTTTCTGAGCTGCAAGAGGTGTGCCATGTGTCGCAATCCGCCATATCGCACCAGCTGCGGCTCTTGCGCGACAGGAGCCTTGTAAGCGCGCACCGCGACGGGCAACGCGTCATATACGCTTTGGCGGACGACCACATTGGGTTGCTTATTGGAATCGGCCTAGAGCATGCGGCCGAGGAAGTGCTGTAGGGGGGTGCGTCATGAGCTTGGAACATCGGCACGATAACTTCGACTGCGACCACGAGCACGAGCATGACGAGTGCGGTTGCGGGTGCGAATACGAGCATGACGAGCATGGCGGCTGCGGCCACGACCATGATCACGGCGAGTGCGGCTGTGAGCACGATCACGACGAGTGCGAATGTGGCTGCAGCCACGACCACGGGCACGACGAGTGCGGTTGTGGTTGCGGGCACGACCACGACCACGAGCATGGTGGCGAGTGCGGATGCGGCCACGATCACGGGCACGACCACGACCACGACGAATGCGGCTGCGGGCATGACCACGAGTGCGGTTGCGGCCACGACCACCATCACCACCACGCCGACATGCCCGTAGAGGAGCTTTGTGCGCCGCCGACCTTTAGCTACAAGATTCTGAATCTAGACTGTCCGAACTGCGGCGCAAGTCTTCAGAAAGTCGTACGCGCCCTGCCTACCGTGCAGGATGCGCGCGTGGTATACGCTACGGCTACGCTTGACGTCGTAATGGCGTCTGGTGCAGACGTGGCACAGTGCAAGAACGAGGTGTTGCAAGAGGTTCGCTCCCATGGCGAAGACTTGGAAATATCTGAGCTCGAGGCCAAGGCGATCGGCTCGGCCGAGCGGTCGTGGTTTATGCAGAATCGCCAGGTCATACTTATGGCCTTGTCTGCAATGTTCATAGTCGCGGGCTTCGTGTGCGACCACGTTATGCACCAGGAAGCACGCGCCATACCGCTTTATGTGGCGGCCGCAATCGCGGGTCTGATATACGTTGCGCCCATGGCCTTTGCCTCCCTGCGCCACAAGACCGCCGACATGAACGTGCTTATGTCCATAGCGGTTATCGGCGCGCTTGTCGTGGGGTTTACGGGTGATCCCTCGGTATTTAAAGATGCCGCAATCGTAATCTTCCTGGACCAGGTGGGGGAGTGGCTGGAAGGATGGTCCATGCGCCGCACCTCTGGATCCATTCGCAGTCTTATGGAGCTTGCTCCCGACGTTACCCACGTGGTGTCCGCCGAGGGCAACGTTTCGGACGTGGATACCGGGAGCGTGGAGGCAGGGCGCATTATCCGCGTGCTTCCCGGCGAGCGCGTCCCGCTGGACGGAAAGATCACCGTTGGCCAAAGCGCGTTTAACGAGGCGCCGGTAACGGGCGAGTCGGTCCCGCAAGACAAGGGCATCGGGTCGGAGGTCTACGCCGGGTCTCTAAACGAGAGCGGCGTGGTGGACATACGTGTTACGGCCGCCTCAGACAGCACCACGCTTGCGCGCATACTCGATCAGGTTCAGGGTGCTCAGGCCCAAAAGGCCCCATACGAGAGCTTCGTAAACCGCTTTGCGGCGGTCTACACACCGCTCGTGGTGGTAGGCGCCCTTATTGTGGGAATAATCGTGCCGCTGGGTATATCGCTCGTGCAGGGCTCGCTTAGCTCCGACGTGTGGCACTCGTGGCTGTATCGTGCCTGTTCCTTGCTGGTGGTAGCCTGCCCCTGCGCGCTGGTCATCTCGACGCCAGTCTCGTTTGTGTCGGCTATTAACTGTGCTGCCAAAAACGGCGTGCTGGTAAAAGGCGGGGCTTACTTCGACATCGCCAGAAAGGTGACACACATGGTCTTTGACAAGACCGGCACCCTTACCACGGGCAACCCTGCCGTAACGCAAATTGTGAGTACGAGCGGTGCGAGCGAAGACGAGATCCTGCGTGTTGCCGCGGCCTTGGAGTCGGGCTCCACCCATCCGCTGGCACAGGCCACGGTGTGCGAGGCCAACGCGCGAAACGCGTCGATTCCGGCGGTCAACAACATTCGCGAGATCGCAGCAAATGGCATGCTTGGTGAAGTTGACGGATCCACCTGTCTTGTTGGCAAGCTCGCGTTTGCGCAGGAACACGCCCAGGCATCTGGCAACGTAGTGGATGTGGTGGAGAACCTGGGTCATTCGGGCGCCACGGCGCTGGTGGTCGCGCGTAACAACGAGATCCTGGGAGTTATTGGCGTGGCCGACACGCTGCGCGAGTCCGCCGTGGAGGCAATCGAGGAGCTGGGGAAGGAACGAAAGCTGGAAATGCTTACGGGTGACAACGTCCACGCGGCTAATGCCGTTGCTGCTCAGCTGGGCATGGACGGCGTGAGCGCGGAGCTGCTACCAGAGCATAAGCTCGACCGCATTGACGAGCTGCAGGCTGCAGGTGGCGTGGTTGCCATGACAGGCGATGGCATAAACGATGCGCCGGCGCTTGCAAAGGCCGACTTGGGCATTACCATGGGTGCCGCTGCCTCGGACACCGCGCTCGAGGTGGCCGACGTCGCGCTTTTGTCCGACAACCTAAAGCAACTTCCGATGTTCTTCCATCTGGCAAAGCGCGCCATGAACATTGTTCGCGAAAACATAGCCTTTTCCATTGGTGTAAAGATGCTGGTGTTCGTGCTAGTGATTCTTGGCGTTGCTGGCATGGGCGCAGCGGTGTTTGCAGATACCGGCGTTGCCCTTATAGTGGTACTTAACGGCATGCGTCTTATGCGCGTGTCCAAGCTTAGCTGGTAATAGTGCTGTGCTCCTAGGGGATATTCCCACCGCCGTGATGTTAAGCCGTGGCACGAATCTGGCACCGTGCGCACTTCTGGAACGTAACCCTTCCTACCGTGTACGGTTCCGGCCGATAAGTGCGCACGGTAGGGAGCGTCCCGTCCCAAAACTGTACACGGTGGCGACGACTGTACACGGTGGGGACCCTTCCGTCCCAAAACCGTACACGCTGGCAGGGCTATGCGAAGCGCACGACTTAACATCATGGTGGTGATATTCCCTTCGGGTACATCGCGGTTGGTCCTTTTATAATGAGATGGGGTATCTGCGAAGTGCCCGATGGGGAGTATTCCCTAGGAGCACAGCTAACCAATACGATGCGACAGGAACGGGAAGGGAAGAGGGCATGAAAAAACGTGGGTTGCTCGTGTCGTTGTTTGTGGTTGCGTTGCTTGCATTCGGCGCGTTGTTGCCTGGCTGTACGCAAAAAGCTTCGAACTCGAGTGCGGGCGTTAGCGCAAGTGCGAGCGCGGGTGCGAGCACAAAGAATGGCAGCGGCAATAGCGTTAGCGAGCAAACCTCAACCGAGGAAGCGCCGACATCCAAGCAGGGCTCCTCGGAGATTGCCGAGGGCGGCACGTATACGTCCAAGGACGAGGTGGCGTACTACCTGCACACCTACGGCCATCTGCCGAGCAACTACGTTACAAAGGACGAGGCAGAGGATGCGGGCTGGAAGACAGGGGGAAAGAGCCTGGCCGAGGCATGCCCGGGCAAGTCCATAGGCGGCGATCGCTTTGGCAATCGCGAGGGAAAGCTGCCCAAGGCCAAGGGACGAACATGGTACGAGTGCGACATAGACTACAATGGCGAGCGTTCCCGCAACGCCAAGCGCATCCTGTATTCCAACGACGGTCTTATCTACTACACCGAGGATCACTACAAGACGTTTGAGCAGCTGTATTAGGAGGTTTGGCATGTCGCGTCCGCACAAGGTCGTACTCAAGGAGAAGGACCTCGCAACAATTGAAGACGCTCACAAGGTGTTGGCCGCCAAGTTGGACTTCCCCGACTTTTACGGTGCCAATCTGGACGCGCTCGAGGACTGTTTGGGCGACATCTGCGAGCCCACGCGAGTGGTGCTCGTGCGAGACCCGCTGGAGAGCAAGCCGTGGTTCGACGCCCTCCAGGAGGTCGTGTGCGAAAGCGCCCAGCGCAGCTGCTATTTGGGGTGCAGCATTAGGTAGGGGCGGGCTGCGGACAAGGTGGGCTGCGTGCGCTCACCGCCAGGCCGCATATGCTGCTGTGCGCGCTCCGCCGGGCCGCCGTGAGCATCAAAGACGCAACGTGCGCACTGGACGTCGCGGAAATAGCGTTTGGTGCGCGGAACGGGCCCCGCAGTGCGCACGAAGCGCCCTTTTGCGGACGCCCAGTGAGCAGGTTAAGGTATTTATGCGAGGGGACGTCCTGAAGAAGGTCCGCCCTTGCAACGGGAGGGCGCCCACCTGCCGACAATCCCCGTGCCCGGCGACGGCCGTCGGCTCGTGGCAGCTGTACGCCAGGCCGTTCGGGCCGACGTACGGCGCCACCATGCCGGACCCGTCTGTTCCGTCAGGCTGCCGGGTGCCATGCCGTCGGCAAACCTGGCATCAAAAACGCAACGTGCGCACTGGACGTCGCGGAAATAGCGCTTGGTGCGCGGTACGGGCCCCGCAGTACGCACGAAGCGATACTTTGTGGACGCCCAGTGCGCAGGTTAAGGTATTTATACTGGCGATGGCACGAGAGGTGCGCCCTGAGCTGCAGGTTACCAAGTCTACGGCTGTACTTGTCAAGCAGTTGCTGCTGTGACACGTGGTTTGACCGACTACCTCAGCCACGGCCTAAAGACCTCAAACAAAGCCTTCTGTTTAGCCAAGAATTCCTTGCTGGAAACACGCTGCTAAAAGCGTTTGCGTGCTCCCGGACCATCGGATTGCTCGATAGCTGCCACCAGACGTAACGCACTTTGATTAAGCGCACTGATCGTCTTCACGTCGTCATACCAAAACTCAAACACTCGCTTGCCGAGGGTCTGGTAATCAAGCCGCCGCTTATGGTCGATTCGCGGATTGTCTCCCTCTACGTGCACGTGGCCCAAATACTCAACAGCCGCCTGGTATCCCACAAGCTGAAAATCTGGGGTAATGGTTCGCCAGTTGATCAACGCCTTCTCTGCCTTGGTTAGTTGCAACTCCTCATTTGCCTTGTAATCGCACAGCGTTAAGCCCCCGTAACGACTAGGGTAAAAGAGCGCAGGGCCCAAAAACGACTCCTGCGGCGAGCCGGAAAGATCATATGCCAGATTGGCCGCCTCGCGAGCCATGCGCAATCCATGTTCTCGCCCGTGAGGCTCAAGAAAATCCCGAATCTGCTGAATGTTCGTGAGCGGGCTCGTCTTATAAGTCACATCGCCGCAAAGCGGGTCAAACGGGTCGTGGGCATAGGTGCCGCACAGCTCCAGACATAGCTTCACCAGCCTAAGCACCCCGACCTCACGTGAAAGCTCTTGAGCATGAACGTGGCGCGCTATTGTCTTTGCCATAGAAAGGACAATCTTTGGCGGCGACTGAACGAACACGCACGTTGAAGGTGGCACCAAAGCCGAGGGATGCTCGTCATCCACAGACGCGAGTTGGAGATATGCGTTCTTGCGCTTGGTGCTTGAATCCACCGAGCAGCGGGTGCCCGCCGTTCGAATTCGGTCGCTGGCATGGGGGACCACAATGCCGAGTTTTCGAGACTCGGGTACCTGCAGGTAGGCAAGGAGTCCGCCCATGTCGAGGCGACTCAAGTTAACGCGCTGGGTGTCTAGGGCCGTTGGCGCGTTTTTCTCAGTGGTGGCCAGGCCAAGACATGGGTCGCGTAGCACGGTACGCGTCATGTGGAGCGATGTTATTTGATCCAAATAAATATCCATGGGGCTATGGTATGGCTGTTCGAAGGCAATGGCCCTAAGAGTTTTTGACGGACTTGCAGCGAGGTTACGCATAAGTTGCACCGTTTGCTCGAAAAGCTACATATATGCAGGTAAATAGCGTCGTATGATTTGGCGCCCATACGGCAAAAAAGCGCAGTTGGGTAAAAATCGGCTTTATATGGGGTGTTGGAAGCAGTTTTATGCAAAGTGAGAAAAAAGTTGGTTTGGGCACAAGCTCGCGTGTTTTCGCCGTGGATGGCCGCGGGTTTGTCGATGGCGGGATTATATAGGTTGGCGACTGTGCCGGACTGCCAGGTTTGACTCGTCTGTTCCGTCCGGCTGCCTGGTGCATCAAAGTCGCAACGTGCGCACTAGACGTCGCGGAAATAGCGCTTGGTGCGCGGTGCGGGCCCCGCAGTGCGCACGAAGCGCCCTTTTGCGGACGTCCAGTGAGCAGGTTAAGGTATTTATACCGTGCAGACAAAGTCGCCAACGATGGGGACGAGGTCGGAGCTGTCTGGCCGGCGCGCGCCATGCCGTCGGCAAACCTGGCATCAAAAACGCAACGTGCGCACTAGACGTCGCGGAAATAGCGCTTGGTGCGCGGTGCGGGTCCCGCAGTGCGCACGAAGCGCCCTTTTGCGGACGCCCAGTGAGCAGGTTAAGGTATTTATAAAGCGGTCACCCCAGGGCGGATCGTCCGTAACGTACGTAAGAGAGCGCCGTCCCTAGGCGTACTTTTCGGGAAACCTTGGGTAGAGTCGGGCCAAGCGATGGGTGGACTGCGCGTTTGTTCCCAGCTCATCCCGCGATCTCGTGCAAGCCGAACGCCACCCGTGGTCCGTTCGTGGAAGCGAGACCGTCCCCAATTTGCGGCTCCCATCCACGCAGATGATACACTGGAGGGGCAACGCATAGCGAGAGGGGAGCAAGCAATGGCATGGAACACCAACGTGCTCGTGGGGCAGTCAGGCGGACCGACAGCTGCCATCAACGCGAGTCTGGCGGGAGTCTTTGACACAGCCCGTGACCTAGGGGCGCATGTGCTGGGCATGCGGTACGGAATAGAGGGGTTCCTAGACGGGCGCATTCTGCACCTGGACCGAACGCTGGGCGACCCCATGGACATCGAGCTGCTGCGACGCACGCCGTCGAGCTTTTTGGGCAGCTGTCGCTTTAAGCTGCCGCAGGTGGACGAGGACCCGGCGTTCTACGAGGATGCCTTTAGGAAGTTTGAGGAGTCGCGCGTGGGCGCGGTGCTCTACATTGGTGGCAACGACTCCATGGACACCATAGACAAGCTTAGCCAGTGGGGTGCGCGCGTGGACAGCGACATTCGCTTTATAGGCATTCCCAAGACGATAGACAACGACCTCGTGGGCACCGACCACACGCCTGGTTACGGCAGTGCGGCCAAGTTTATTGCCACCACGATGCGCGAGATTACCCGCGACTCCAGCGTGTACGACCTCAAGAGCGTCACGTTTGTGGAAATTATGGGTCGCGACGCAGGTTGGCTTACGGGCGCAGCCTGCCTAGCCGGCACAAAGGGCAACCCCATACCCGACCTCGTGCTGCTGCCCGAGGTAACGCTTAACCAAGAGGCGCTTTTGGACCGTCTGTCGCTCTTGCTTGAGCGCAAGAACACAGTGGTGGTGGCGGTAAGTGAGGGCGTGCGCCATCGCGATGGCACGCTGTTGTGCGAGGCTGCGGCCGAGGCGGCGGACGGCACGCGACTGGATGCCTTTGGCCACGTTGCGTCGCTTTCTGGCACCGGGCGCTACCTGGCAAGCGTTACGCGCGCGGCGCTGGGGTGCAAGACGCGTGCCATCGAGCTCTCCACCCTGCAGCGCTGTGCGAGCCATGTGGCCAGCGCTACCGACCTGGCCGAGGCGTATGCGCTGGGCGGTGCGGGCGTGTTGGCTGCAAGCGAAGGCAAGACGGCCATGATGAGCGCAATAAAGCGCATATTTGACAAGCCCTACCTGTACGATACTACCCTTACGCCCATTGCGGAGGTTGCCAACAAGGAGCGCAAAGTGCCGCGCGAGTTTATATCGCTAGACGGCATGGGGGTTACGGCTGCGTTCGAGCGCTACGCGCGCCCGCTCATAGAGGGGGAGGTCTCCTCCACGTACCAGGGCGGCGTGCCGCATCACATTTCGCCGCTGGACGGCGACCGCGCGTAAGGGTGAGAGTTGCGAGTGGGCCGCAGGTGGGAAGTGGAGTACCATCTGCGGTCCACTGCTGCAAGTGTGTTCGCTTGTCATCAAAAACGTAACCTGCTCACTGGACGTCCGCGAAAGGCCGCTTCGTGCGCACAACGGGGTCCATACCGCGCACGAAACGCGATTCCCGCGACGTTTAGTGAGCAGGTTGCGATTTTGATGTCAGGTTTGCCAACGGAGCGGCACGCGCCGCCCAGACAGCGCCGACGTAGCCCCCATTGCTTACGACCTTGTCTACGCTACATAAATACCTTAACCTGCTCACTGGACGTCCGCGAAAGGCCGCTTCGTGCGCACAACGGGGTCCATACCGCGCACGAAACGCGATTCCCGCGACGTACAGCGCGCAGGTTGCGATTTTGATGCCCAGTCCAGCCCGGCGTACCACCGCCAGCGCGCCACCGCGAGCGGGAGCCGCCTCCCGCCGCGTCCGCGCTACTCCACCGGCTGGATGCCCATGCCAATAAGGTCGGGTCCCGTGTGAACGATAAGGTCTGCCGAAAGGCCGGATCTTACAACGTCCACAATATTGCCAATTTCTGCACGTAGGCGTGCCTCGAGCTCATCGAACAGATCGTTGTTGTCGGTGCAGCAAATGCCAATGCGCACCTTGTTAAACCGCACGGCGCGATCGTGCACCAGGCGGATTTCGGCCGCTATGGCACGGTCCCATCCGCGTGTCTTCTTTGCCACCACATAGCGGCCCTCGGGGTCGCACATAATAACGGGCTTGATGTTAAGCACGCTGCCAAGCCGGTACGTAACGGCGCTAATGCGGCCGCCCTTGTAGAGGTAGTCAAGCGTCTTTGTGGTAAAGAACACGTCGCTCTTTTCGGAAAGGTCGTTAAGGCGCGCCTCGAGTTCGCCAAACGGCACGCCCTCCTCTACCATGCGCACGGCTTGCATAACAACCATTCCTGCAACCACGCCTATGCTCTTGGTATCTATTATTACCATGGGAAAGTCGCTTACTAGGCGCGACACCATATGCACCGTTTGGTTTGTGGCCGAAAGCGTGCCCGATATGGTAACAAACACGCCGCACTCGTAGCCGTCAGCCTGCGCCTGCTTAATGGTATTGAGTATCTGCTCCGGCGTAGGCAGGGAGGTGGTGGGTATTTCCTGCTCAAAGCGGCGGATAACTTCGTCGGTGGTTATGTCCACGCCGCTCCTGTATGTGTTTCCGTCCTTATAGTTAATGAGCAGCGGAACAACACGCACGTCGTGCTCGCGAACAAAGCTTTCGGGCGTGTTGGTTCCGGAGTCGGTCAATATTGCAATACGCTGGCCGTTCATTCTATCCTCCGCTTGTTATAACTCTTTGCGAACAGCGCTAAGGACTATAGCACTTGCTGTAAAATATTGCTAAAGCGAGAAGGAGCGTTGGCATGCTAAAAAAGCCTTTGCGCGAAGAAGACGTGCCCGACGTATCGGAACTCGACGATACGCAGAGCATGCGTGAGTTTATTTTTGATGAGCCTGCTGTTATTAGGCGGCTTGAGCAACGTTCGGCTTTTGAGGGTATAACCTCAAATGGCACAATAGCTGCCGCATTTATGGTGTTTGCGGCCATCCTTGCGGTAATTGTGGCAAACTCACCGGCATATTTTGTGGTAGAGGAAATCCTTATGGCGCCCATAGGGTTTACCCTCGGGCCCCTAGACACCCAGATGCCAATTGAGGCATTTATAAACGACGGACTCATGTCTGTGTTCTTCCTACTGGTAGGCATAGAGCTTAAGTACGAGATGACCGTGGGACAGCTCCGTCGCCCGCGGCAGGCGGCTCTGCCCATGCTTGCCGCCGTGGGTGGCGTGCTTGTGCCCGCGTTGCTGTTCTTCCTCTTTAACCCCGGCGAGACCGCCAACGGCTGGGCCATACCCATAGCCACCGACATCGCCTTTGCGTTGGGAGTCATGTCGCTCTTGGGCAATCGGATTGCCCCAGAGACCAAGGTGTTTTTCCAGACCCTCGCTATAGCCGACGACATACTGGCCATCGTGGTCCTGGCGCTGTTTTACGGACAAGCCCTGGACATTGCGTGGTGTGCCGCTGCGATAGGGACCGTTCTTATATTGGCACTCCTCAACGGCGCACGCGTGTACTCGCTCAAGCCCTATGCGGTGGTGGGCATTCTTTTGTGGGTGTGCATGTACAAGTCTGGAATCCACGCGACGCTTGCGGGCGTAGTTCTTGCGTTCTTTTTGCCTGCGCAGTCTGATATCCGTCTTTCGGCGCTGCACGAGTGGCTGGACGTGTGGGCAACCGAGCTGGACGACAACTACGATGACGATGCGCACGTGCTGGGCCAGCACGACTTTACCGACGACGCCAACATAGTGGAGCGCGTAATGCACCACGTAACGCCGCCGCTGCTCCGCGCCGAGCGCAACATTTCCGTATTGGTTAACTTTGGTATCTTGCCTCTGTTTGCGTTCGCAAACGCGCAGGTACGCCTTGTGGGCGAAAACATTGCCGACATTGTGGCCAACTCCGTTACGCAGGGTGCGTTTGTTGGTGCCTTTGTGGGCAAGCCGCTGGGAATAATTCTGGTTACGTTTGTGCTCGTACGCGTTGGCTTTGCCAAACTGCCGCGACATATGGACTGGATTCAGGTGGCCGCCGTAGGCATTATGGGCGGACTCGGCTTTACCATGTCCATCCTTATTGCGGGGCTTGCGTATGCGGATCCATCGCTTGTTATGGCCGCTAAATGCGCGATTCTGGCAGGCTCCGTGTGCTCCGGCGTTGCGGGCATCCTGTTTGTGCACGTTGCGCATGTGGTAAAGCACAAGCGAGTGGGGAGTAGCGGGTAGGGGCCGCGGCGCGGGCGTACTTGTCATCAAAAACGCAACGTGCGCACTGGACGGCTCGAAAAGAGCGCTTCGTGCGCGGTACGGGCCCCGCAGTGCGCACGAAGCGACATTTCGCGGACGTCCAGTGAGCAGGTTAAGAGTTTTATGTCGTGGAGATCCAAGGGAAGGCGCGGCCCGCATGGTGTAGGGGCGCCCGGCTTGCGACAAGCTCGTGCAACGGAGTCCCCGTTGCCGCCGCCCGTGACGCCAAGGGCCCCGACCCTGCTTCGCGCGCCAGTACCCCTAACATCAAAGTCGCAACGTGCTCACTAAACGTCTTGGAAAGCGCGTTTCGTGCGCGGTACGGGCCCCGCAGCGCGCACGAAGCGACATTTCGCGGACGTCCAGTGAGCAGGTTAAGAGTTTTATGCGAGAGCGGGCGTCCCCGGATCGCCAGCGCCCCGGCCCGCGCCCGCGCCCCGCGCCCCGGCCAGCGCCCGCGCC
>CADBDT010000023.1 GCA_902793465.1 uncultured Coriobacteriaceae bacterium
CTTGGCGCGACCCATGTCGGGCGATACGACCACGGTGTTGTCCCAGTCGAAGTTCTTGGACAAAAAGTAGTCGCCCAGCAGGTAGAGCGCCGTAAGGTGCGTAACGGGGATGTCAAAGAATCCCTGGATCTGCCCCTGGTGCAAGTCCAGCGTAATAACGCGGTCGTAGCCGGCGACCTCCAGGAGGTTTGCCACCAGGCGTGCGGTAATGGGCTCACGCGAGTCGGATTTGCGGTCCTGGCGAGCATAGGCGTAGTGGGGGATAACGGCCGTAAGCGTGCCCACAGACGCGCGCTTGGCGGCATCTCCGGCAACCAGCAGCTCCATAAGCAGGTCGTTAATGTTGCTACCCGCTATGGACTGAATAATAAATACCTCGTCGCCGCGAATCGACTCGTCAAACTTGGCGTACGTTTCGCCGTTGGCGAACTTCTCTAGCGTAAGGCCGCTGAGCTCCAGGTGTAGAATCTGCGCAATACGACGTGCCAGCTCCGGATTGCCGGTGCCGGAGTACAGCTTGATTTCCTTTTCTACGTTAAGCGGCTTGCTAAGATACTCGTACATCTACTCTTCCTCCTGCATTCGCTTGCGGCGGGCTTTGGCCCAGCCCTTAAGAATAAGCTGCTTCAACGGGGGCCACCATCATGGTGTCCGACCCAATAAACACGTCGTTTCCTATGGTGGTGGGGCTCTTGTGCTTGCCGTCGTAGTTGCAGGTAATGGAGCCTGCGCCAATGTTTACACCAGAGCCCATGGTGGTGTCGCCAATGTAGGAAAGGTGCGGCACCTTGGAGCCCTCGCCAATGGTGGAGTTCTTTATCTCCACGTGCGTTCCCACGTGTGCGCCTGCAAGCAGGTGCGTGCCGGGCCGAAGATAAGCCCGCGGTCCAACGGTAACGTCCTTCTCAATTACGGTGTCGTAGCCAACGGTCTCCTCTACGCTGGAGCCATCGGCCACGGTAACGTTGGTAAGACGCGTGTTGGGGCCAATAACGCACTCCTCGCCAATGGAGGTGTTTCCCCACAGCATGGTTTGCGGCAGTAGCTCGGTATCGCGGCCCACGGTTACGTCTGGGCCTACCCACACCTGGTTGGGGTCCAGCATGGTAACGCCCTCGTTCATTAGCTGCTCGTTAATGCGCAGCTGCATAATCTTTGTTGCGGCTGCCAGCTGAACGCGCGAGTTGATGCCCAGCATCTCCGTAAAGTCCTCGGCGCATACGGCAGAAACCGGCTCGCCCATGCCCACGTAGATTTCCACCATGTCGGTAAGGTAGTACTCACCCTGGGCATTGTTCGTGCCAATCTTGTCTATGTTCTCCGTCAGGCGTCCGCCGCAGAAGCAGAAGATGCCGGAGTTGCATTCGGTAAGGTTTGCCTGCTCCTCGGGGGTGCAGTCCTTGTGCTCCACAATGGCTTCCACCGCGCCGGACTCGCTGCGGCGAATGCGGCCGTAGCCAGTGGGGTCGGACGGGCGCATGGTTAGCACGGTGCAGGCGTTGTGGTTGCTCCTGGTTTCGTCTATAAGGTCTCTAATGGTCTGCGCGCGCACGAGGGGCGTGTCGCCGGTAAGTACGACGGTGGGTCCTTGGAATCCTCCAATTGCGTCGCGTACGCAGCGTACGGCATGACCGGTTCCCAGACGTTCGGTTTGTTCCACGCACTCTACGTCGTCCGCATCGGCAAAAATCGCACGCACCTCATCGGCACCGTTGCCTACAACCACAATTATGCGGTCGGCGCCCGCCTTGCGAGCAGCGTCAACGGTCCACCACACGAGTGGCTTGTCCAGCAGCTTATGTGCGACCTTGGGATGACGGGACTTCATGCGCGTTCCTTCGCCAGCGGCGAGGACAATCGCGTTAATGGGCATAAGGCCTCCAACAGTTTTGCTGTCCCAATACGGTCTCTATTTTAGCGCACATCTCAGATGGCAACAGCCCCCATTTTTCTTCGGGCTTGGGGAATACTTCCTTCCGAGCCTTCCGGAAAGTACACGCTCGGGTCTGCGGCCACGAGCTTCCGGACAGCTTGGCGGAAGCGTCTCGGACACATCCATGCGCTAGTTGCGGACGTATGCCTTTATGACCACGATCTGCTCGTCTGGCTGGACGGGCTCCAGCGTGTAGGGCCCGCAAGCCGCCGGAACCACGAACGTTTCGGCGTAGTGCACCACAAAGGGCGCAAAGGAACCGCTGGGGCTCTTTGCCACGGCGGCCGTACCCTCCACCAAGTTGAGCATGTGCGCGCCGGCACTGGCATCGTGTTTGGTAACGCCGCGGCTGGTAAAGCGTCGCGTCTCTATGAACTCGAGCTCATGAAGCCCGGTGTGTTCCTCCAGGTAGTCGTCTCCCTCGTGCACTACCTCCGTGGCGTTTACGAGGTTTTGCTGCACCCAGCGCGTGGTGCGGTCCCATTGGATGTTTTGCAGACCCTCCTCTAGATGGATGGGTCGAGGAAGTCCGTCAAGGCCCAAACGATCCCAGTCCCACATCTTGAAGGTAAAGTTGTAAGGCGTCGCGCTTATCTCCAGCACCATGGTGTTGGCTGCCGAGCAGTGCAGCGTTCCGGCAGGTATAAGAAAGTGGTCGTGACGCTTTGCGGGAAAGCGGTTTGCGTATGCGTCGGCATCGAACTTGGACAGGCCGGCCTGGGCGTCGCGCAGGCCGGCTGCGAACTCCTGGCGGTCGACGCCCTCCTTAAGGCCCAGGTATACACCGCCACCCTCGCCGGCATCCAGAATGTAGTAGCTCTCGTCCTGGGTGTAGGTCATGCCGTAATGGCTGCGGATGTATTCCGTCATGGGGTGCACCTGCAGGCTAAGGTTTTGCCCACCCATCGTGTCTAGGAGGTCAAAGCGAATGGGAAACTCGGCTCCAAACCTGCAGTAGTTTGCCATCCCCAGCAGCTCGACGGGCTGGTACAGCACAAGGTCCTGGGCGGGGACCTCCACGCGCACATCTCCAAAGCGTAGGTAAATGCTGTTTTCCTCCGGAACCCCATCGAAGGACCAGGCATAGTTCGGGGCATCCTCGTTTAGCCCGCAGACCTTCTTCATCCATTGGCCACCCCATACGCCGGGGTCGAAGTAGGGCACCAGGCGGAAGGGCGTGCGCGCCACGGTGCGAAGGCCATCGCGCAGGGCTGTTCCGCGAACAAGCTTGGGGTTGTCGGTAACATTGGAGTCGAGCAGATAGTCCATGTGCTCGAAGACTTCCATCTTGCGTTTGTCGGCTATGCGCCATTCCACAAAGTAGCCGCGCTTTATTTTGCGCAACGGGTCTTCATCTTCGTTGTGGGCGCGGAAGTTTGGCATCCCCGCACGATACCGAAGCTGGATTTCCCAGCGTGCGAGGTCACAGTACACGAAGGTGTCTGCAGGGGCGATAAGCCCCGCACCGACGCCATACACGAGCGTCCTGCCCGTATGCGGCACGGTCTTGCGCGCGGACTCGAGCGCCTTTGGGTCTATGAAGTCTTCCATGCGGCCGTAGAACATTACCCCGCGTACGCGGTCGTCGGTAAGGTGGGGGCGTATGCGGCGTCCGAGCTCGTCGCCGTCGTAAAACACATGGTCGGAGAGGATTGTGGTGTCTGGCAGAAAGGCGCCGCGCACGAGCTCGAGCACCTCGTCGCTTACGCCGGGGTAGCATTCCACCACAAAGGTGTGGTTTGCCTGCCGAGCCAGCTCGCCCAGCTTTCTCGCAACGGCTTTGGTCCCCTCCCACGCTTCGCCGTCATGCCCATGGATAACGGTTTGTGGAAAACGGTCGTAGCTCATAACCCCTCCTGTCCCCATGTACGCATTGTAGCGCTCGGAGGCATACCAGGCGGCAGTTCGCGCAAGGAGCGGACCTACCAAGAGGGAGCGCCCCTCTTGGTAGGTCCCAATCAAGAGGGGTACTCCCTCTTGAGAGGTCGGTTGCCTAGAACGACCAGAACCTCGTGCCCGTTACGGGATCCGGGGCGCTTCCAATAACGCCGCCGATTACGGGGCGCAGGTCAATTTCGGCGGTGTAGCGCACGACGGCAGACTTTAGGTGGCCGGACGCGACGCAATGCGTCTCGCCGTCGCGGAACGAAAAGAGCGCGTGCGCGTGCCAGAACGTGCCGTCGTCCCCTCCGTCCACCACGTTGCCGTTAAGCGAGACGAGCTCGAGCACCCCCTCGTGGCGCTCGGTGCTAAACGTCCCCGCATCGGGGTCGAATACCTGTATTTCCGCTGACCCGCAACCGCCGATGCCAGAAAACGTCGCAGACTTAATGCCCTCCTTCGCGCACACGTCGAGTATGGAGGAAACAATTTCCTCGTCCTTGTCCACGCGGATGTAGACTGCGTCCCCAAAGTGCCTGTAGTCCATGGCGAATCCCTTCTTTGCTGGTGCCTATCGAATCGTAACCACAATCTGGTTCGGAAGCTCGTCGGTCTCGTCGTAGGAGTGCTCGATCTGGGACGCGCTGGCACGCAGCACGTCTTTAACAATCTCGTCTGCCTTGGCCGTAACATCTGACGCCTGGCCGTTGTATCGAATCTCGATGGTCGCGCTCTTTTGCGTCTCCGACCACTCTATAACGGCATCGACCTTTGGGTTCTCCAAGTTTGGCACAATAAGCAGGGCAATCTCCTCGAATGTTAGCTGGATGTGGTACGACTGCTCAGGTGGTATCTGGCTCTTCAGGGCGTACTTCTCTATCTCGCTCATCATGCCAAGAAGGTCGTAGTCCTTATCTCGGATGCTAAGCTCCAGCACCTTGAGCCGCCGCACGAACCTCTTGGTCTTCTGGCGATGCGGGTTGTCAAACACCTGCTCGGGGGCGCCGTCCTCGTAGATGCCGCCCTCGTCCATGTAAAAGACCCTGTTGCAAATGGCTCGCGCGAAGGCCATCTCGTGCGTTACGATCATTATCGTCTTGCCGGTGGTTGCCAGCTCGCGAATTACCGCTTGCACCTCGCTCACCATCGTGGGGTCCAGCGCGCTGGTGGGCTCGTCGAACAGGATGACCTCCGGGTCCATGGCAAGCGTGCGCGCTATTGCGACGCGCTGCTTTTGTCCGCCCGACAGCTCGTCCGGATAGTTCATGGCCTTGCTGGCAAGGCCCACCATGCGCAGGAGGTGCATGGCCTCGTCGTAGGCTTCCTGCCTGGAGGTGCCCAGCAGCTCCACGGGGGGAAGCATAACGTTTTCGACTATCGTTCGGTGGCCAAACAGGTTGAAGGACTGGAACACCATGCCCAGCTTCTTGCGAACCTCGTTTATGTTGCAGGCGGGGTCGGTAATCTCCACGTCGTCGAGCCATACCCTGCCCGAGGTCGGCTTCTCCAGCTGGTTAATGCACCTAAGCAGCGTGCTCTTTCCCGTGCCGGATGGCCCTATAACGGATATAACGTCGCCGTCGTTTATGGTGGCGTTCACATCCTTTAGCGGAGTGACGTTGGGATACTCCTTTCGGAGGTGCTCGATTCTAATCATGGACCTTCACTCCCTTTAGGACGTCTTCGTCGCTGCGACGCTTGGGGTCTATGGAAACCTGGATGCGGCTTACGAGGTAGCCCAAAAGCCCTTCCAGGGCAAAGTAGATAATGGTAATCGCAATAAGCGGGAAGAACGCCTCGTACGTGCGGCTGCGCACTATGTCGCCCATCTTGGTAAGGTCCTGCACGGCAATGTATCCAACAATGGACGTGGCCTTAATAAGGTTTACGACCTCGCCCTTAAAGGAATCCGCAATATGGGGTAGCGCCTGCGGCAGAATAATTTTGAAGAAGGTCTTTCTGTCGGAATAGCCAAGGGCAAAGGCCGCCTCGCGCTGCCCTGCGTCAACTGCGCCAACACCCATCTTCAACAGGCCAAACACCGACGTGCCAAAGGTAAGGGTAAACGCGACGACCGACACCGCAATGCCCCCTATGGAAAAGCTGCCAAACACGATGTAGTACAAGATCATAAGCAGCACCACGCCTGGCATGCCCTGTACCAACCACATGCATGCCCCGCTTATTCCGTTGGCAATCCGGCCGCCGTTGCGACACAGCAAGAACACGGCAAAGCCGAGGAGCGATCCAAGGACAATGGACAAGACCGTAATGAGCAGCGTGGTTCCTATGCCCTCCAAGAACAATTTCCAGCGGCTCTCTTTCAAAAACGTCTTGCTAAAGCTTTCGCCGATTGCCGCTATTGGCGACGAGGCGCCTTCTCCTGCGCCGGCTGCCTGCTCGGTGCCAAGCACGGCCATAACCGTTCCGCCTGTGTAGTAGGGCTCGGAGAAGTTAACGCCCTGCTTGCGCTCTTCGGTAATGGTTACGCCCGCCATTGCAAAGTCTGCTTTGCCCGACTGAACGGCAGGTAGGATGCCGTCAAAGTTCATTGGGACTACCTCGAGCCCATAGCCGTTGCTCTGGCAGAACTTAACGGCAAGCTCTACCTCCATCCCCACTACCTCGTTGTTGTGATAGTAGTTCATGGGCGGATAGCCGCCTTCGGTTGCCATTACGAGCATGCCCTTCGAGGCGGGAAGGGCGCTGTAGTCCGGCACGGTCTTTTCGGCCTCGGGACCCTTGATCCACTTTTCTGCGAGCCTTTTGAGGTCGCCGGAATCTCTGTTGCGCACAATCCAGTCGTCGAACTCCTTCTGAGCGCGTCCCCCTCCGTCGACTTTGGAAGCACGACGCCAAACTCAAAGCTGTCGAGACGGTCGTCAAGTATTTTGAGTCTGGGGTTTTCCGTCGCTATAAGCTGGATTACCGGTTCGTCGCCCGGAAAGCCGTCAATCTTGTTTGACGTAACCGCCTCCGCCAGGTCGGCGTAGGTGTTGTAGTATTCAATCTTGGCGTTTGGAAGGCTCTGCTTCGTTATGGCGTCAAACGTGCTGCCCGTCTGCACGCCAATCCGCTTGCCGTCCAGCTCCTTTAGGGAGGAAAACCCAGGCGTCTCGGCCAGGGCGAGGGCGGGAAGGCATATGGCAAGCGCTATGGGAACAAATATGGCCGCCAACAGCAGTACCTTAAGATGTCTTTTCAAAAGGGCCTCCTCACACTCGACCAGTCCGCACATAAAGATTAGACCATAAAGAGAGTGGCGCTCCCCGGGATGAATCGGGACACGGCGTTGATTGGGCGTGCCGTGAGGGGATACTCCCCATCGGGTACATCGCGGCCAGGGGTTCCTTTGCGGATCGGCCCATCCGCGATGTACCCGTAGGGGAGTATCCCCTCACGGCACGCCCCTTTCGGTCGGCCAGCCTCAGGCCTAAGATACGTCCCTACTGGTTTGCGTCCAGCGACTCGTATGCGTAGTAGCCAAGTATCTTCTGCGGGTCGTGCTTTACGCTGTCTGCGGCGGTCTTGGCGCGGACGAACCTTTCCTCGACGTCCGGCTCTTGCTGGGCGTTGCTAAACACGCCAAACCTCATGCTCACCTTGCTTGCCATGTCTTCGCTTGCAAACACGGTTTCCAAGAACCTGTTAATAAGCTGCTCGTAGTCGTGCCGATGCGGACAGTACAGGTAAAACGTGTCGCCACCCTCCCTGCAGCCTATTCCATCGGTCTTGCGCGCAAGCTTTCGTATGCCGGCGCCCACGCAGTGCAGCACGTGGTCTCCAAACTGGCGCCCGTAGTGCTTGTTTATTGAATGCAGCTTATTGATGTCGCACACCAGCGCATCCAGCGCGTCCTCGTCGTGAATCCGGTCGAGCCGCTCGACATAGCGGAAGAAGAAGTCCCTGTTAAGCAAGCCCGTTAGCCTGTCGCGCTCGGTATGACGTATAAGGTCACGGTCCTCCGAGAGCTCAATGCATTTGGCAATGCGGGCCTTTACGATCTCGATGTCTGGGTACGGCTTGGGAATAAAGTCCATGGCACCGATTCTCAGGCAGTCGAGCTCCGCGTCTTGGTCTACGGTAAGAAAGACTACAGGTATGGACATAAGGTCGTCGTCTATCTGCATCTCTGCAATTACCTCTCGGCCTGTCATCCTTGGCATGTACAGGTCCAGGAGCACGAGGGACACCTTGTCCTTGTGGGTGTGCAGCTTCTCTAGGGTCTCAATGCCGTCGGAGGCATATATAACGTCGTAGTCGTCCTTTAGGAGGTCGCCCAAAGCCTCGCGGTTCAAAGCAATGTCGTCGGCAACCAAGATGCACTTGCGTTCGTCGATGGCGGGAATCTGCTCGAGGGCGGTACCGTGCTCGGGAGCATCGCCCTCGCGCGAGCCGCTTTCCTTCATAAGCTTCTTAATCTTGTACATGGCCTTGTCGGCTTCTTCGAAGATAGGCAGGAACGAGGTGTGCCTCTGTGCGTCGTATTCGGCCATGCCTGCGGCAATCGTGTTTCCGGGCTCCACTTCCGAACAATCGTCTGGCATCGCAAGGACCGCGCTCATTAGTTGCACACGCTGCTCGTAGTCTCCCTTGGTAAGGATTACCGCAAATTCGTCTCCGCCTATGCGGAACACGGGGCTATGGCTAAAGATGTTGCAGATCCTCCTGCAAGCCCTCTTTATGCAGGCGTCCCCCTCTTTGTGTCCGTATAGGTCGTTGACCTCCTTCAGTCCGTTAATGTCGCAGATCACTACCGCAAACGGTTCCTGTTCGCCCTTCTTTATTGCGGCGTCTATTCTCTCTTCCCACTCCACATAGGCGTGCTTGTTTTTTACGCCCGTAAGCGCGTCGACAACGGCCTTCTGCCTTGCGGCGGAGAGGTTACGCGCATACTCACGCTCTTTTCGGATCTTGGTGTTCTCGTCAAACAGGCCAACAAGAAGCACCGTCTTTCCGTCTTCCTCAATCGTTACCGCCTTGAGCATTACGTACGTTGGCGTGCCTCCAATTACAAGGCGGTAGTTAAGCGCGAACACCCCGTCTTGCTCTATTGCGGCTAGGACGTTTTCCTTGGTAAAGCTTGAGTGGAACAACTCCTGGTCTTCGATATGGATCGTTCTTAGGCTGTTGGCGTAGGTGGACGCAAAGAAGTCTGGCCCCTGCTTGGCAATGCCAAGGCTGTCGAAGCTCGTTGTGGTGCTAAACTCCGTGTACTCGTTGGTCTGTGGGTCCGAGCGCTCTGCGGCCATGCGGTCCTTAACCTGGGTGTCTACGTTGCTTATGCCAATAACAATGTGCCTGTCGTCGCCCGGGACGCGCGTGGCCTTTAGGCTCACGTAGGTGGGAACACCGTCTATAAGCAGACGATAGTGGTAGATGCATGCGCCGTGCCTCTCCACCTCGGCAAGCAGCTTTGGCTTGGCAAGCGATTCCAGTACGCGCTCCAGGTCCTCGCTGTAAACAATGCTGGCGGCGTTCCTCTGGCACTCCCCAAAGAAGTCGGACCCGCGCCGTTCCGTTGCTTTCTGGCCGTTCTCGGTTCGCGACCCATACTCTACGTACTCTTCCGTCTCCACGTCCACGTAGTACAAGTCGAAGTAGTCCTGCGAGAGGGCGTAGACGATGCTCTCGTACACAGTGCCTGTATCCATGACGCCCATGCCATCCCTCTATTCGTGTAGGCCTCTTGTCCTCACATGACCCAAAGTTCACCTTATGATAGCTGAAATGACGGTGCGCTGGGTAAGATATCGGCAGCAGATAATTAACGGGGGGTCGGCGTGCGATGCCGGCCGCTCTTTTAGCGCGTCAGGTTGGAATAGCCCGAGCCATAGTCGTCCATGGCGAGTTTAGGGTTGCCGGCGGAATCGATCTCTTTTGGGTCAAACGTATGTGTATTGACATCCAATCTTGACACGTGCTGGCTGCCTGTGGTTATAATAGGCGCAGCGACATGCCCAGAGCATACCTGGGCGGCGCCGTTTTTACTTATGGCCGATGGGTATTGCCCACCCTTCGGCCACTATTTTTCAAACTTTGCCGTCTTCGTGCTCGTTTCCGCATCCTGTCCCTTCGTCGCCGTTCGGCCTCCGCTTGGGCTTGGTATTGCTCCCTTGCGGTGATCCAGCAAATAACTGCCGTAATCAACTCCAAGATTCTAGTCAACAGATTCATGTGAACACCTCCAAACTCGAGGCGCAACCCAGCACTCCAACATGCCGCCACTTTGTTGATTGTAACAGAATATGTAAGTAAAATGACAATCAGGTTTGACATGGGATTTCATGAAGAGCCGTAGCTGTGGCGGGGGTGCCGTGAGGGGATACTCCCCATCGGGTACATCGCGAGCGGGGATTCTTTTGCGGTCCGGCCTATCCGCGATGTACCCGTAGGGGAATATCCCCTCACGGCACCCTATTTTCCGGCGTTCCACCCAATCGCATACTTCACGTCTGCGTAACGTTTGGGCGCGCTCGCAGGAAAGAGGTGGAATGGTTGCAAAACTATGCAACGATAATATGAATGTCTTAACATATAAATATAACAATAAAAAATAGATGGGAGTGACCAAGGATGCGCCGGTCACAAATAGCCAAACTATCGAGGAGGGCGCTGGGTCTTACACTGCTTCTTGCGGCGCTCGTCATGGCAATGCCTGCCGTCGCAAGGGCGCAAGAGGCAAATAGCAAGGTCGTGCGCGTGGGGTGGTACGAGTCGGCCTTCCATAGCACGGATCAGTTTGGCCGACGCTCGGGTTATGGCTACGAGTACCAGCAGCGCATTGCTACGTATACCGGATGGACCTACGAGTACGTGGAGGGTAGTTGGTCAGAGCTCTTCGACAAGCTTGCCGCGGGCGAGATCGACCTCCTAAGCGACGTATCCTACACCGAGGAGCGCGCCCAAAAGATTCTGTTTTCCTCCGAGCCAATGGGTTCGGAGGGATACCACGTGTTCATATCGCCAAGCAACACGGAAATCCGGCCAGACGACTTCTCGACCTTCAACAACAAGCGGGTGGGCGTAAACAAGAACAGCATCCAAGAGCAGCTCTTTAAGGACTGGGCCCAAAAGCACGACGTGCATCCCCAAATAATGGAGCGGACAGAAAAGACGCCCGAGCTGCTGGAGATGCTTGCCAAGGGCCAGATGGACATGCTCGTTACGCTGGACACCTACGGCAACTCGGCCGACGTGGTGCCCGTATGCAAGATAGGGCAGGCGGACTCCTTCTTTGGCATAAGCAAAAAGCGTCCCGACATAAAGCGCGAGCTGGATACGGCCATGAACCGCATCTTGGAAGAAAATCGCGACTACAACCTGCAGATGGCCGAGAAGTTTAACAGGTCGAGCGCGGTAAACAAGTTCCTGAGTGACGACGAGAAAAAGTGGTTTGCCCAGAACGGGCCCATTCGCGTGGGCTACAGGGACGACTTTCTTCCGTACTGCGACAAGGACGACGCCTCCGGTAAGCTGGTGGGTGCGCTCTCCGAATACCTGAAGCTGGCCAAGAGCGCAGAGAAGAACGAGAAGCTGGAATTCGACACGAAGGCCTTCAAGTCCACGGAAGACGCGCTCAAGGCGTTGGCAAACCACGAGATCGACTGCGTGTTCCCCGTTAACCTGAGTGCCTATGACGGAGAGCAGGTGGGGGTAATTGTTACCGACCCCTTTGTGGAGACAGAGATGTTTGCCGCGGTGCGCTCTGCAGACCACATGGGCATATCGCCAGACCGCGAGATGACGGTTGCGGTCCTAAGGGGGCATCCCAGCCACGAGACGTTTCTTAAGGACAACTTTCCCAACTGGCAAATAAAGCGATACAACAGCAAGGACGAGAGCTTTAGGGCGGTGGGCGCCGGCGAGGTGGACTGCACGCTGGTAAGCAACTATCGAATAAACCGCGTAAACGACCTTTGCACCACAAACGACCTTGCGACGCTTACCACGGGCAAGACCATGGAGATGGGGTTTGCCACGCGGCGCGAGGACGATTGCCTGTACTCCATCCTCAACAAGGTAACGCGTTGCGTTCCCGCTGCCACAATGAACTCCGCGCTAACCGATTACGGCTTTAGGGACGAAAAAGCGTCCCTTGTGGAGGCCCTTAGAGACAACTTGCCAACCGTAATTGCCACGGTTGCCGTAATTGTCGTTATCATACTGGTCCTCATACTTCGTAGCATGCGTGCGGAAGCAAAGGCGGCAGAGGGCAGCCAGATTATTTCGGAGGCCGAGCGCGACTCGCTTACCAACCTGTACAACTGGAACTTCTTCCTGGTATATGCCAACCGACTAAGCCGCGAGCAGCCAAACAAGCATATGGATGCGGTCGTTATAAACATCGATCGCTTCCATTCCGTTAATGCGCTGCACGGACGCGAGTTTGGCGACGGCGTCCTGCGCGAGCTGGGCGGCGAGATTCAGGGGTTCCTCGACCAGACGGAAGGCATTGCGAGCCGCTTTGAGTCGGATCGCTTTGACATCTACTGCTTGCACCGGGAGGACTGGCAGGACCAGTTTGAGCGCTTCCAGGGACATCTGGACAAGCTGTACCACAACGCCGGCATCCACCTGCGCATGGGCGTGCAGCCGTGGCAGGAGGGCATGGATCCCGTTCTCCAGTTCGACCGAGCCCGCACAGCCTGCAACAAGTTGCGCGGCAACTACAGGAGGCAGGTGGTCATATACGATGCTGCCATGGGACAGCGGGAAGAGCGGGACCAGCTGCTTCTTAACGACTTTGGGCGCGCTTTGGAAAACCGCGAGTTCGAAGTGTACTACCAGCCCAAATACGACATTCAATCGGAGTTGCCCACGCTTACGAGCGCCGAGGCGCTCGTTCGCTGGCGCCACCCGGAGCTGGGACTCATTCCTCCCTCCGAGTTTGTCCCCCTGCTTGAGGGGAGCGGTCAAATAAGCCAGCTGGACAACTACGTATGGGCGGAGGCGGCCCGCCAGGTGGCCGCTTGGCGCGAGCGGCACAACAAGGTTCTGCCTGTTTCGGTAAACCTCTCGCGCGTGGACGTATTCGACCCCGACCTGCCAAACATCCTGGATGCGCTCGTGGAGCAAAACGGACTCAACCCCCGAGACCTCAAGCTGGAGGTTACGGAGTCTGCATACACGGAGAACGCGAGCCAGCTCATAAAGGTAATCGAACAGCTTCGTGGCAAGGGCTACGAGATCGAGATGGACGACTTCGGCTCGGGCTACTCCTCGCTCAACATGCTTTCCTCCATGCCAGTGGATATCCTAAAGATGGACATGGCTTTTGTGCGCAACATAGAGTCCGACGAGCGAGACTTGCGCCTGGTAAAGCTCATCGTGGACATCGCCCGCTATCTGGACGTGCCCGTGGTGGCAGAGGGCGTGGAAACCGAGACCCAGCTGCGCTTGCTCAAGGACGCGGGTTGCAACGTGGTGCAGGGCTATTACTTCTCGCGCCCGCTGCCAGCAGCCGAGTTCGAGAAAAGCGTGTTTGGCAAGACGTCCCAAGGCGAATAGGGAACGCCCATGAAGCATGACAAGGGAGCAAAGGGCGGGATTTCGCTTCGCGCCATACATGCGTGTTTGGTTGTGGTTACCGTATTGATGTCTGGGGCGGTTATCTACTCAACAATGCGCCTTGCCAACAGCTTTACGCGTGTTACCGGCGCCACAGAAGAGCACCTGGAACTCGAGGAGGCGGCGCTCGAACTCATGGAGGCGTCGGACTATCTTACCGAACGCGTGCAGCGGTTTACGGTAGACGGAAACAAGTGCTTTATGGACGAATACTTTACCGAGGCACTCGAATCCACTCGACGCGAAAAGGCGTTGGCCAAGATGGAACAAGACCCACAGGCTCACGCGGCGCTCAAGGAGCTTAGGCGTGCGATGGACAACTCCGTAAAGCTCATGGACAGGGAGTACTACGCCATGCGCCTTGTGGTGGAGGCCAAGGAGTACGCAAACTATCCCGAGCAATTGCGCAATGTTGAGCTTACGCAAGAGGACCAACAGCTTTCGGCTTCCGACAAGATGCACCGCGCTACCCAGATGGTTCTGGACGACGACTACTACGCGCAAAAGGAGCTCATTCGCTCCAACATGCAGCGCAGCCTGGACGAGGTGGAAAGGCACACGCGAGAGGTGGACGATGCCGAGCTCGAGGGACTGCAGCAAGAGATTGCAGGCGTTCGCATAATAGCCGTGTTCATGGTCCTCGCAATCCTGTTTTTGGTATGGCTTACGGCGCGGCTGGGAATCAACCCCGTCCTGCTTGCCGTGGACCGAATAAAGCACGACAGTCCCATCCCCGAGCTTGGGGCCAACGAGTTTCGGTATCTCGCCCGCGAGTACAACAAGATGTACGCGGCGTACCGAAGCAGCATCGAGCACCTCAACTTTAAGGCGTGTCACGACGAGCTTACGGGCGTATACAACCGTGCCGGCTATCAGCTCTTGCTCTCGGGCATCGATCTGGGCAGCACCTACATGCTGCTATTCGACGTGGACGACTTTAAGAACATCAATGACACCTATGGTCACGAGACGGGCGACAAGGCCCTCGTAAAGCTGGCCGAGGTGCTCAAAAGCAACTTTCGCGCAGACGACCTCGTGTGCCGCATAGGCGGAGACGAGTTCGTGGTGTTTATGGTGCACGTCGGCGACCTGCAGCACAATTTGGTTGTCTCAAAGATTGAGCAGATAAACGAGCGGCTCAAGAAAGCAGGCGACGGGGTGCCGCTCTTTACTGTAAGCGTGGGAGTTGCGTTTGGGGCAGACGCGACGGACGCGGAACACCTCTTCGAGAATGCCGACACAGCCATGTATGAGTCCAAGAAAAACGGCAAGAGCACGTACAGCTTCTACAGCCCAGAGGCGCCCGTGTAGCCGCCCACAAAACACATCTACCGTACCCGCCACCCCATCCCCACCGCATTTTCCGCCCAGTTTCCGCGCGCTTGCCACCCGCTTTGTGCAACAATTGTGGGCAAGACTCAAGGCTTAAACGAAGCGCTAAAGGGGGTGCCTGCGAATGGCGGAACGCCAAGACGAGAAGAGGCCGTCGCGGGCACGGCTGCGCCTGCGCGTGGCGGCCGTCATTCTTGCTGCCCTCAGCGCGCTCGTTGTTATTGCCACCTTTGGCAGGGGAGAGCCCCTTAACCCCTTGGTTCCCATACAGCTCAACGCGCCGAGCGTGGCCGACCATAACCAAAAGCACACGGTCATTGTGGATTCCGAGTCGCGGCGCGTGCTCATACTCAACAAGGACAACAAGCTTACGGGCATTATAAGCTGCGACGCTCTTAACGCGCCCATAGAGGCGGTTACCGACGTATGCGTAGCGGACGACATAATATACATCGCGGGCGTGCAGTACCAAAAAGACAGCACGGTAATCGTTCGCGAGCGAGTGGTTGCATACGACTCTCGCGGAAGGTCGTCGACGATCGTATACGACAAAGAGGTTGACAACGAGGGCATACCCTCCATCCGTTCGATGGACAACATCGACAGCGATGTTTACTTTGTTATGGTTACTGACAGCGAGAAGCAGCTGTCAAACGGTCAGACGGGCTCCGACGTTAAGGTGTATCGTGCCAATCGCAGCGAATGCGAGGAAGTGGTAAACGAGACCATAGACCTGCCGGGAGTCTACGACATTGGCTACAGCGCTCGGTCTAGCTACTACGCCACCATTAGCGAACGCGGTGTGTTTAACGACACCTACGGATTTAATACACGCGCTGCCGCTCAAACGCTGCAGCAAGGTGGCGCCGCAGAAAAGACCGTGACCAACGCGGCCAAGCAGGCCCAAGACGGGCAGGAGATTCCCTATTTGGGCGAGCGCATGTTTACTTCGCTCGATATTACGAACGACGGCACGGTTGTGCTGTACGACGACAGCGCGGGATCCGTCTGCATCCTCGACAAGGACGGTGAGCTTAAGACCACCCTTAAGTTGGAAGGATATGGGTGCGTACACATAAACGACAACCACATTACGATGTGCTCTCGCAACAGCAACGCCGTGTCCTATATGGAGCTTTCCAGCACAGAGCCAACCACCATTACGTCCGTGCAGCTTGGGCCGCTACTCACCTCTGTGGGGAGCATGGTGCTAATCTGCCGCGTGTATTTGGTTGCGTTTATTGTTGTGGCGCTCGTGCGCAAAATACGCTCGGTTCTGGCAACGGGAAACACCGAGGGCATAGGGCCGCTGTTTGCGTCCATTGCCGTGGTGTCGGTGGTAATGCTTGCCATAGGATATCTGTCGTACGGGTCGTATCAAACCACGCGCCAAACGCGCGAGAGAGAAATAAGCGTCTTTGCGGACTACCTGGACGTTATGTCCACGGAGCTGAGCGAAAGCATGATGAAGTGCAGCGATCGCAACGTGTACCGAAAAAACAACGAGACGCTTCTGGACGCCTACTACAACATGCTGCAAATAGAGCTCAAGGTGGGCGGGCTCGTAAACGCCGCAACAAGCAATGGGGTAGGGACCTATGCCATCGTTTACGGCAGGGACAACAAGGGCGTCTTTTATCTAAGCGACAGTACCAACGAGCACATTATGGGCAGTACGGCCGACGGAAAGTCCAAGGAAGAGGTAGAGAAGGTCTTCGAAACAAACGATGCGGGAACAGACATACACCGTGGCACCACGCTGCGTGACGCTACGCAATACAGGTTGGTGCGCATTCCCGTGTCCGAATCCGAAAGCACCGCGGGGGTCATTGAGATTGGCAGCCGCATACGCTCCTTTGAGTCCTCCGTCATGCGCGATCTTGCGCAGCGGATCCTTGCCGCGCTCGTAATGGTGCTGGTGGTGTACCTTTCGTACGTGGAGCTGCGCGCCTGCGCAAGATGCTTTATCTCGTATACGGTGCTCAAGCATCACCACGATGCCATTGCGGTGCTCACCAGGCCCTTCTCGTTCTTTATAACCATGCTCTCCAGCATCGACTCCGTAATGACAGCCCTTATCGCGCGGTCCCTTATTGGGTCTGCGGGCGTGGAAAGCAACGCGGCCTGGCTTGCCCTGCCTGCGGTAATGCTGGGCGTTGGACTTGCTGCAGGCCAAGCGATCTACAGCTATTACGGCTCGCGCGTCCTTATACAGAGGCTTATGAGGCGCGGGGCCATATTTATGGTAATCGCGGCCATCTTTGCTGCCGTGGTGGTGTGGTTTGGCAACTTTTGGCTCTATTGTCTTGCCAAGTTGCTTATGGCCATACCCTTTGGACTGCTGTACACGCTTACGTACTCCCTGCCTCGCCGTGCGGATACGGATGAGGTTCGCGAGCTTGCGGCTGGCGGAATAAAGCGAACCGACACCTCGGCAGCTGCGTTGGGCACGGTACTGGGTGGCTACGTTGCCCAAGCGCTGGGCAACGCATGGGTATATGTGCTCGTGGCCGTGGTGGGCATTGTAGTGGTTGTTATGGCCACACGAGTGCTGCCACGCACCGAGCATCCGCTGGAGCACAACGTCCGTTCCACCAAATCGCATCGCGAGGCGCTGTTCAAGCTCCTTACGAGCAAGACCACCGTCCCCATCATTCTATTTATTATGCTCCCATCCATTCTTTCCGCAGGGTACAACTCGTTTATCTTCCCGCTGTTTTCTGCAAACCTCGGATTGCAGACGTCGGCCATCAACAACCTGTTTGTACTTGGCCAGCTTGTGGTGTTCGTTTGCATCCCTGGCATCGAGAGGGCGGAGGGGCATTACGACAAGTGGCGCGTGTGCGGAACGGCAATTGCCCTTATGGCCGTGGTCTTTTTGCTCTTCTCGTTTAACACCACGCTGGTGTGGGCTGTGGTTACCATTGCCCTGGTTGGCGTGCTGTGCAAGAGCTCCGATGGCTGGAAGGCCATGTGGCCGAGGTCTGCCAAGGCCAACGGGCTTACCACGGGATTTGCCACAGGCACCATGTTTGCCGTGCGAAGCGTGCTCCTTATTGTGCAGCCGCTTATTCTGGGCGCCCTTCTTATGGTGGGCGACAAGGTGCCTCCCATTGTGCTCGGAGTTGTTTGCGCAGTTTGCGCAGTGCTGTTCTTTGTTACCACGCGCAACTCCGCGCTTGCCCCCCACGACCATTTGTCGCTGGAACAGGAACTCATGCCCGAAGAGGAACTGCAGTAGGGTGTGCCGCTTGGGGATACTCCCCCTGCGGTACATTGCCCACAATGTACCGCAGGGGGAGTATCCCCAAGCGGCACACCTTGCGAACCCAAGGACTGTCCCCACTTTGTGGTTCGCTCGCGTTCTGGTATAAGCAGCTGCAATCGGTGGTATCCTTTTACAGTTAAACTCTCGCAGCAAGAGGAGCACTTATGGGAGAAAAGCTACAGCAGCTCATAGCGGCATACGAGGAGCTGGAAAAAAAGATGGTCGATCCCGCGGTGGTTAGCGACCCCAAGGAGTACGCGCGCATTGCAAAGGAGCATGCTAGTCAGGCCGAGCTGGTGGCCAAGGCACGCGAGTACCTTACCGCGCAGGACGACATAGAGGTTGCCAAAGAAATGCTTCACGAGGAAACCGACCCCGACGAAAAGGCCATGTTGCAGGACGACATTGCCGCCAACGAGGCCAAGCTTCCCGAGCTGGAAAACGAGATCAAAATAATGCTGATCCCGGGTGACCCCAACGACGAGAAGGACACCATTGTGGAGATTCGCGGCGCCGCAGGCGGCGACGAGGCTGCCATCTTTGCGGGCGACCTGTTTAAGATGTACGAGCGCTTTGCGGCGAGTCATCGCTGGAAGATCGAGGTCTTCTCGTCGAGTCCCAGCGAGGCTGGCGGATTTAAGACCATTGAGTTTAAGGTTTCTGGCGACAAGGTCTACTCCGTTATGAAGTACGAGAGCGGCGTGCATCGCGTGCAGCGCGTTCCCAAGACCGAAAGCCAGGGCCGCATTCAAACGTCCACGGCAACCGTGGTCGTTCTGCCCGAGGCCGACGACATAGAAATCGACCTTCCGGCCGAGGATCTGCGCATAGACACGTACTGCTCCAGCGGACCTGGCGGTCAGGGAGTAAACACCACCTACTCCGCCGTGCGCATTACGCACCTGCCCACCAACACCGTGGTGCAGTCGCAGGACCAGCGTTCGCAGATCCAAAACCGCGAGGTGTGCATGCAAATGCTGCGTGCTCGCCTTTACGAGATGGAGCTGGAAAAGCAGCAGGCCGAGCAGGGTGCCACGCGCCTGAGCCAAATTGGTCACGGAAACCGCTCCGAGAAGATTCGCACGTACAACCAGCCGCAGGACCGCGTAACCGACCACCGCATTGGCTTTAACGGCACGTACAACGGCGTGCTTTTGGGCGATACGCTGCAGGGCCTTATTGACGCCCTTGCTGCTGCCGAGCGTGCGCAGAAGCTCGCCGAGGCGGTGTAGGACTCTCGTGGCCGCCGAAATCTGGACGGTTAAGCGCATACTCAACTGGACAAAGGGCTTTTTGGAGCGTAAGGGCGACGAGCATCCGCGGCTTTCGGCCGAATGGCTGCTGTGCAACGCAACAAACATGACGCGCGTGGAGCTCTACGTAAACTTCGACAAGCCCCTTACGTCTGGCGAGCTGGACGTAATGCGCGATGGGGTGCGGAGGCGCGCCGCTGGCGAACCTTTGCAGTATGTTACCGGCGAGATGCCCTTTAGGCACATAGTTATGCGTTGCGAGCGCGGCGTTCTTATTCCTCGGCCAGAGACCGAGGTGCTGGTGGACGCTGCGCTTGAGGGCTTGGACGCCCGGGAATCCGAGGCGCCCCTAGTGCTGGAGATTGGCACGGGCTCGGGCTGCATTGCCCTTTCGCTGGCTTCGGAGCACGAGGGTACGCGCGTAATTGCCACGGACCTTTCGCCAGAGGCGGTGGCCTTGGCAACCCGCAACCGCGATGCGCTTAACCTTGCGGGGTGCGTGGACGTGGTGGAGTGCGACATGGCGTCCAGCGTGCCCGACGCGCTAATGGGCAGGTTTGACCTGCTGGTATCCAATCCGCCCTACATTCCTACCGACGTGCTTGAGCAGGAGGTTCCGGCCGAGGTCAAGGACTTCGAGCCGCCGCTGGCTCTTGATGGGGGAGAGGACGGCCTGGACGCGTTCCGTCGCATTTTGGAGCTGTCGCCTGCGGCCCTTGCGCCCGGCGGCTGGCTTTGTGTGGAGCTTTTTGAATACAACGTCCACGATGCCGCCGACCTCGTGCGCGCCGAGCCTGGCTGGGCGCAGGTGGAAGTCCGCGAGGACCTTACGCATCGTCCACGCGTGCTCGTTGCCGTACGAGCGTAGCGCAAGGTCCTCTTCGAGAGCTCAGGGGATGGTCGGTTTCCGAAGGCCTATAGGCTTGCCGAGATCTCCTTTGCGTCGAACCCGAATAGGTGTGATGCCTCTTCGAGCCCAATGGACCCATTGCGTACCATCTCAGCCGCTCGTAGCAAAAAAATGCTGCGCTGCTCTTTCGCACCCTGCTCCAAGCCCTGCTCCAAGCCCTGTTCCAAGCCCTGCTTCATGCCAGCCGCTTCGCCAGCTGCATAGCCGTCTTCCTCTGCCTCCCGCCGCAAAAGATCGCGATACTTCTCCTCGTCCCACTCCTCGAGGAACATGGGAATCACCTCCGCACGGTACTGTCTTAGAAAAGGCTCAAGAACACCCTCGTCAATGCAGGTTAGAACGGCATAGTGCACGGCCTCTTCGCGTGAGAGTCCCTGCGATGCATATGCGCGCGTGAGGGCAACAAAGTGGGCGTAATCCGCGAGCGTTTTGCACGCCTTCAACAGCTCGGCATTGTGTCCCTCGTTAACGTTGAGCACTATGGCCGTTAGCTCGGCGCATGAATCCTTCGGACCACTGCGAAAAAGGTCGGTAAGATGCAGCTCCTCACGATCCGGCGCGTCGGCAGGACCTGCATAGAACACATAGTAGTGTGGTGCGGGAAGCGAAAGCCTCCGCGAGCTGTACTCGCTCAGATTATACAGGTCGAGGTATTTGCTATAGAGCTGCGCAAGGTAGATGAGTCCTCGTAGTGGCATGTTGGGGTTACGGGTGCTTTGGTGCTCCCAGAGCATAAGCTCCGCATCCACTAGGAAGGAGACATCATTCTTGCGTCCCATATATATGGCACCCTCTACAGTCGTAAAAATGAGCTCTTCGGGATCGCTGCAATTTCCACCAAGCGCGTTGTATAGCGACATGGTGTTTTCCTTAAAACGCTCGTCTCCAAAGAGCCGCTTGAACAGTGTGTCCTTGTGCATGCGATTTTCCTTGTAGTCGTTGCGATCAGCTGGCGTCTCAATCATACCCCGACTCCTTTCCTTTGGTTGTGAGGATGAGTATAACAGAACAAAAGTTCTAATGCAACTAAAAACGAACAAATGTTTTGTTAAGGTGCGTGGAAATACAAATACTGACTGGCGTCCGTTAAGCTGGGTTCTAAGCGAAAAGCCTATTAAGATACAGCCCTGCAAGGAATTAAATCGTGTGGGCGTAAGCCCCTTGCATATCCTATGGCTTAGAATGTGTATGAAGGAAAACGAATAAAAGAGCGAGGCGAGAGGTTGCATGGGCAAGGTATTGTTGGTGGATCAGGATTGCCCGCAACGCGGCGTACTGCGCGAGGCCGAGCACGTGCTTTGTGCGGGGGGCGCGCTGGTAGTACCTACCGACTCGGTGTATGGCATAGGTTGCGCGGCGACGCCAAATAACCCTGGTCACGAGCGAATCTTTAGCATTAAGCTTCGCGAGCGCTCGCAAACGCTCCCTTGGCTTGTGGCCGACCCTGCCGACCTCGCAACCTACGGCAAAGACGTTCCCGCTTGGATGGAGCAGCTGGCGCGCGAGCTGTGGCCTGGCGCGCTTACGCTGGTGGTTGCGGCAAGCGATGCCGTTCCCCCCGAGTATCGCGCCGCAAACGGCACCATTGCCCTGCGCGTACCCGACTCCAACCTAGTGCGCGCTTTGGCTCGCAAGGTGGGGCCGCTTGCAACTACCAGCGCAAACACGCATGGCCAGGCGTCTGCCACAAGTGGTGCGAGCGTCGAGAAGCGCATAGTGCAGGAGGCCGACCTTACGTTGGACGCGGGGCCCGCGCCGCTTGCCATTGCCAGTACCATTGTGGGCTGCGAGGCGGGCGCGATGCGCATATACCGCGAAGGAGCAATACCCGCCGCAACAATAGAGAACATTTCTGGTCAAACGAGCAGGTGATACGCATGATTCAAGACATAGCGCCACGCAGGCTGGCAAACGAGTACCACGGAAATGCGACGCCCCAGCAAGACGACCTTGTACTGTTTGTGCGCGGCCAGGAGGTCGCCGTGCGTCGCGTGGGTGCCAAGGAGTTTTGCCTCCCACGCGTGGGGGAGTGCGAACAGGCCGACGCCCAGCTCACCTATCTGTTTTCTCTCGACAACCATGCCTGCTGGCTGGCGCCCGAATGCGGAACGGCCGTGCCGCCTGCGGGCTACGAGCTCGTTCACAACCGTGCGCTTCGCATGGAACATCGCGGCCCCCGCGAGCTCATGTACGTGGTTTACACAGCGGTCCACCTGGCCGATTGGTACGCAAAAAACAGGTATTGCGGCGCATGCGGCAGCGCGATGGAGCATCATCCAGCCATGCGCGCAATGCGTTGCCCGTCCTGCGAAAACACAGTGTTTCCGCGCCTGAACCCAGCCGTAATCGTGTGCGTGTGTGACCCCGAGCGCAACAAAATAGTCCTCACGCGCTACGCCGCCGGACGCTATGCTCCCATAGACGCACTGGTGGCGGGCTTTGTGGAAATAGGTGAGACCGTGGAGGACTGCGTGCGTCGAGAAGTGCGCGAGGAGCTAGGACTCGAGGTTAAGAACATCCGTTACTACAAGTCGCAGCCATGGGGCGTGGCGGGCGACATCCTAAGCGGCTACTGGTGTGACGTGGACGGCGACCCCACCATCCATCGCGATGCCTCCGAGCTGGGTCGTGCGGTGTGGGCTGGGCCCAACCAGATTCCCGGCCAGCCCGACGACCTTTCTCTTACCAACGAGATGATGTGCCTGTGGCGCAACCTCCATCAAACGCCGCAAGCCGGAAAGTACAGCTTCTACGGATGGCAGTCGGCCGACGTCCTGGACGCGCAAGGCCGTACCCCGCGCGATCTCTACGACCAGCTCTTGGGCTTGTGGTGCGCCAAAACCTGCGCGCCACGCATGCGCGATTCCTGGAGCGAGCAAAACCCAACGCTCGGACAATGCTCCATAACGGCGTTTCTTGCACAAGACCTCTTTGGCGGTGAGGTGTATGGCGTTCCGTTGGGCGATGGCAACTATCACTGCTTTAACGTGGTTGGCTACTGTGTGTTTGACCTTACGAGCGAGCAGTTTGGCAACCGCGCGCTGGACTACGGTAGCGCCGTTTTGCAGTCGCGCGAACAGCACTTCCAAAAGACCGAGAAGCGCGAACGCTACGAACTGCTCCGCAACATGCTAAAAAGCCAATAGCGGCTCTGGGCAACTGTCAGGGTTTTATGACGACGCCACTCCTGTTTAAGCGAACTTAAAGGTTCGCGTCATACAGTGGTTGTATGACAAAAGCGGGGCTTAGGAGGACACAATGTCGGTAACCAGAAGGCAGTTCGTAGGCGGGACGAGCGTAGCGGCAGCCATGCTGTTGGCGGCTTGTGGCTCGTCGCAAGGCCAGAGCCAAAGCCAATCCGCGAGCCAAGGAGCAAGCAACCAAGAGCCGGCCGCAATGGTTTCCAACCTTGCGCTGGACTCGTCCGCGTGGCAGTACGACGCCAACGACAACGTGTACTACCAGCTTGGCGTCTCGTACTGCGAAAAGCCCGCAGACAAGAACTACGAAACGCTAGCCATCATTGTGCCAGCCGCCTACTTTAACGCAACCGATAACGGCAACGGCACCTTTACCTGCGAGGTCAACAAGGATGCGAAGGTGGGATCCTACACTGCCGAGTCCGCTCCCATTGTTATGCCCATAAACACTCCTGGGTACTCGGCGCAAAGCCCCATGAGCGAGTATTCTTCCCAGGCGTCTTTAACTGGTGCCGGCATGGTGTACGTGCATGCGGGATGTAGAGGACGAGACGCTGGTGCGCCGGCAGGCATCGTGGACCTCAAGGCCGCTGTACGCTTTTTGCGTTTTGTAGCAAAGCAGGTGCCGGGCAGTACCGATCGCATCTTTACGTTTGGCATGAGCGGCGGCGGTGCGCAGTCTGCGCTTATGGGCGCCACGGGCAACTCGGAGCTGTACGAGCCCTATCTCAGTGCCATTGGTGCCGTAAGTGGCGCAAGCGATGCGGTCTTTGGCTCCATGGACTGGTGTCCCATTACGGGACTCGATGTGGCCGACGAGGCATACGAGTGGATGATGGGCAGCACGCGTTCGGGCTTGTCGGATGAGGAGCAAAAGATCTCTACCGCACTTGCCCAGGCCTACGCCACCTGGGTTAACTCTGCCGGCATAGTAAACAAGCAGGGCTCGCCGCTTAAGCTTGAGGAGTCGAGCGACGGCACATATATGGCGGGAAGCTACTACGAGCAAATACGCGCGACCATAGAGGAGTCGCTTAACAACTTTTTGTCCGATACCACGTTTCCCTACGACGCCGACTCTGCTGGTGGCATGGGTGGTATGGGTGGCGCAGGCGGTCCAGACGGTGGTATGGGTGGCGCAGGCGGTCCCGATGGAGGCATGGGCCAAGGCCAGCGGCCCAAAGGAATGGACGGTGGTCCCGACGGCGGCATGGGAGGCGGCCAACGGCCGGAAGGCATGGGCCAAGGCGCAAACAACATGGCAAATGCCGAGCAAAACGACAATATCTCGCGAACGCAAACAACGAGTGGCGTAAGCGTTTCTGGTACATACGAAACCGCGGCGGACTACATTGCCGCACTCAACGCGAATGGGGAGTGGGTAAGCTACAACCAGGCCACCAATACCGCAACGATTTCTAGCGTGGCTGCTTTTTGCACTGCCCTCAAGCAGGCCTCAAAGAGTCTGGGCGCATTCGACCAGCTGGATCGCGGACAGGGCGAAAACACCCTCTTTGGACAGAATGGTAACGCATCGCACTTTGACGCAACGCTCGCTCAGATTCTCGCAGACCAGGGGAGCAGCTACGCGAGCGACTTTGTTGAAGACCTAAAGAAGACGGACGACCTTGGCTCAAGCGTCGCAACTCGCGTGAGCATGTATACGCCGCTCTATTACATATTGGAGACGCAGGAGGGCTATGGCCAAAGCAAGCTGGCCAAGCACTGGCGCATTCGCACAGGCATTGAGCAGGGCGATACGGCGCTTTGCACTGAGCTTAACCTTGCGCTGGGACTCCAGGCAAACACCAACGTGGAGTCGGTTGACTTTGCCACGGTGTGGGGACAAGGCCATGCGCAGGCCGAGCGAACGGGTACGGCAAGCGAAAACTTTATATCTTGGGTTGCAAGCTGCATGAGCTAGTGGGGCGCTGGCCGCGTCCGGCCGGCCAGATGCACGCGGGTGCGTGCAGTCCCGGCTCACTTCACGCAACGGCGTGCGTTTCCGCCGCGTCCGGCCGCCAAGATGCACGTGCCTGCGTGCAGTTATAGCCAACCATACGCAACGACGTGCATTTTTGGGCAACCAACCTAGACGAACCACGCGACCAAATCCGAATTGCCAAGCACGTGTATTTCAAACAATCTCGTTTGTTAGGTACGCAAAGCCGCTCGGGGCGTATATACTACCGTTGGCAGGAAAAACCTCCCGAAAGGTGAACAATGGAATTTTCGTACCTCTCCGATCCCGAGCTCACGTCTGCAATTAGCGACGAGCTTACGCGTCAGCGCAACTCTATTGAGCTCATTGCTTCCGAGAACTTCGTGAGCCTGGCCGTTATGGAGGCCGTGGGATCTCCTCTTACCAACAAGTATGCCGAGGGCCTTCCTGGCAAGCGCTACTACGGCGGCTGCTGGGCGGTAGACGTTGTGGAAAACATCGCGCGCGATCGCGCAAAGAAGCTTTTTGGTGCCGGCTTTGCCAACGTGCAGCCTCACTCTGGCGCTCAGGCCAACTTTGCCGCTACCAGCGTGTTTGCCAAACCGGGAGACACCATTGTGGGTATGGACCTTTCCAACGGAGGCCACCTTACCCACGGCTCGCCGGCCAACTACTCCGGCAAGCTCTTTAACGTGGTGAGCTATGGTCTTAACCCCGAGACCGAGCGCATAGACTACGACGACGTTGCCGCCAAAGTGGAGGCAAACAAGCCCAAGCTCGTAATTGCGGGCGCGTCGGCATACCCGCGTGTAATTGACTTCGAGCGCTTTGCCCAGATTGCTCACGACAACGGCGCGGCGCTTATGGTGGACATGGCCCACATCGCTGGCCTCGTGGCCACGGGTGCGCATCCAAGTCCCATGCCTTACGCAGACGTGGTAACCACCACTACCCACAAGACGCTTCGCGGCACGCGCGGCGGCCTTATTCTGTGGAACGACGAAGACCTTACTCGCCGCATGAACTCCGCGGTGTTCCCTGGCAGTCAGGGCGGTCCGCTGGAGCACGTTATTGCTGGTAAGGCCGTTGCCTTTGGCGAGGCCCTGCAGCCGTCCTTTGCGGACTACATTGCCAACGTGTGCAAGAACGCAAAGGCGCTCGGCCGCGGCATGGAGGCAAAGGGCCTGCGTCTGGTTACCGGCGGTACCGACAACCACCTGCTGCTGGTAGACCTTACCACCGCTGGCGAGGACGTTACGGGCAAGGCCGCTGAGCACGTGCTGGACGAGGTGGGCATTACCGTAAACAAGAACACCATTCCCGGCGAGAAGCGCAGCCCGTTTGTGACCTCGGGCATTCGCGTGGGATCCGCCGCCATGACCACGCGCGGCTTTGGCGAGGCCGAGGCCGAGCGCATTGGCGAACTCATTGGCATTGCGGTTACGAACCTGGAGGACGAGACCGCGCTCAAGGCGGTTAAGGACGAGGTCGCAGAGCTTCTGTCGGCACACCCCTTGTATCCCGAGCTGGGGTAAACGATAAGAGATAGGTCCCGCTGAGGGCCACAAATAGGGGGCAGTCCCTTAGTTGTGGTTTTCCAAAACCGCAACTAAGGGACTGCCCCCACTTGCGGCCCGCCGTCAGCAGTACAATGGGCAGCAAAGTATTGTCACTCAGAAAGCAAGGACGCCCATGCCAAACTACGACGCAAGCCGTCTGCACATTGTTGATCATCCGCTTGTTCAGCACAAGCTAACCCTGCTGCGCAACAAGAACACCTCCACCAAGGATGTTCGCCAGCTTGTGGGCGAGCTGGCAATCTTTGAGGGCTACGAGGCGTTGCGCGACCTCCCGTTGGAGGACGTGCAAATGGAGACGCCCCTCGAGCCAATGGTAGGCAAGCGCATTGCCGGCAAAAAGCTCGCCGTAATCCCCATACTGCGTGCGGGGCTGGGCATGGTGGACGGCCTGCTTACGCTCGTTCCCAGCGCCCGCGTGGGCCACGTGGGACTGTGCAGAGACGAGAAGACCCACGAGCCAACAAGATACTTTTGCAAGCTCCCGCACAACATTCAGGACCGCACTTGTCTTGTGCTGGACCCCATGTTGGCAACGGGCGGCACGCTTGTTGACGCAATTCAGTTCCTGCGCAGCGAAGGCGTAGCGGACATCCGCTGTCTTACGATT
Source organism: uncultured Coriobacteriaceae bacterium (assembly GCA_902793465.1). GTDB lineage: Bacteria > Actinomycetota > Coriobacteriia > Coriobacteriales > Atopobiaceae > RUG440. The sequence goes on from CADBDT010000023.1 coordinate 27,477, forward strand.
GTATGCAGTCCCAAGGGCATAGAGCGCGTGCTCGACTCCGACGACGGGGTTAAGCTCTATACCTGCGCAATAGACAGGCAGCTCAACAAAGACGCCTACATCTTGCCAGGCCTTGGCGATGCCGGCGACCGCATTTTTGGCACGTTGTAGCCTATCAAGGGGGAGTACCCCCCTTGATAGTCCCGCGCCAGCCCCGTCTATTTGGCGTTTATTTGAATATTGGCATTTTTTGCCCAGAAGACTAGAATGGGGAAAGTTTTTGAGCAATGTGCGTCCTTATGGAGGTGCGCCTTGGAGTGGCAGATCGTGTTGTTAGGGTCTGTCGTTGGCGTTGTGGGTGCGCTCCCGTCGGCGTATTTGCTCGAGCAGGCGTTAAGGAAGGAGCGCTCGGTTAGCGTTGCCAAAGGCCTTGTGAGCATTATGCTTTCGTTTGCCATGCTTTCGGGTGCCATATTTGCGGTTTGGCTGGTGGCGCGCACTCACGTTCTTGTCTTTGGCGTATGTGTAGTGACCTCGTTCTTGCTCGTATGGGTGGTTGAAGCCATAAGAGCATGCTACGATGCCCGGCGTGGAGTTTGTAGGGAAGAAAGGAAGAGCGGTGAATCCTCTAGATAAGCTCGGTGAGGAGATGGATGAGCTCGTATCGAGCTTCGATTCTACCCCGATTTTTGGTGACCTTACCGTTGGCCTAACGCAGTACACCTTTTGGATGTTTGTGGCCATATTGGTGCTGCTTATAATTGTTTTTACGTTTAAGAAAAAGCAGGCTGCATCTGGGCTCGTTCCCAAAGGGCGTTTTTTGAACGGCGTTGAGTTTGTGGTGGAGTATTGCCGCGACGACCTGTGCAAAGGCCTGCTGGGCGATACGTGGCGCAAGCACTTCCCGTTTATTGCGTCCATATTCTTTTTTATTCTGGTAAACAACATTATTGGCATTATTCCTGGCTGCAAGCCGGGAACCGGCTGCATTGGCACGGCAGGCGCACTGGCCCTGGTGTCGTTTATTTACTTTATTGTTATGGGTGTGCGCGCAAAGGGTCCCATTGGCTATCTTAAGAGCCTTGCGCCCGCTGGCGTGGGATTCCCCATGAACGCCCTTGTGTGGCTCATCGAGGTGTTTTCCACCTTCCTGCGCCTTATTACCTTGGCCGTTCGTATATTTTGTAACCTCTTTGCAGGCCACGTGGTAATGGGCGCCTTTGCCCTGCTGGCAAGCCTGTTTATTGAGCCATTGTTGCAGGGCTTTAGCATGCAGGCGCTCGGCAATGCTGGCGCATCGGTGTTTTGGGTGGCAATCCTGCTCATAATCTATATGGTGGAAATCTTGGTTGCGGCCATTCAGGCCTACGTCTTTGCCTTGCTTTCGGCTGTGTATGTGCAGATTGCCGAGGGAGAAGAGTAATAGTTTGGTATTCGGCGCGCCAGTTGGCACGCTGTATATAAGTTGTTTGGAAATCGTCAGGTAGTCTGACGAAGGTAAAAGGAGGAATCGTGGGAGTTATTGGATACGGCCTTGGCGTTGTTGGTGCAGGCATTGGCATTGGTCTTGCCGCTTTTGGCGCAACGTCTTCCATCGCACGTCAGCCCGAGGTCGAGGGACGTCTGTTTACCATCTTCATTCTTGCATCGGCATTCGTCGAGGCACTCGCGCTTATCGGCTTCGTCGTAACGCTTATTGCTAAGTAAGCAAGGCACTGTACGACGATTCCAAAGTTGGAGGTTCGAATGAACACAACAAAGCTAGGCTTTGCGGGGCGTATTGCAACCGCTGGTGCAATCGTGGCTGCTGCAGAGCTTGCTGCACCCACCATGGCCTTTGCGGCAGGAGCAGACATCCTGGTTCCCAAGCCTGCAGAGTTTATACCGGCGCTCATTGCGTTTATTCTTATTTGGGTCATTCTTGCCAAAATGGCATGGCCTTCCATCCTTAAGGCCCTCGACGCTCGTCAAGAGAAGATCGAGAGCGACCTCAAGGTCGCCGAGGACGCAAAGGTAAACGCAGAGGAAAGCGCCCGCCAAAGCAAAGACGCCATCTCTGCCGCCGAGCGTGAGGCAGCCGACATTGTTGCCGCCGCAAAGCGCGAGGGCGAGGAGGAGCGCTCCAGGATTATTGCCGAGGCGCAGCAGAGCGCCGTTGAGCTTATTGCCAAGGCGCACGACGCCGTTGACGCCGAGCGCAAAAAGGCAATGGTTGAGCTCTCCAGCCAGGTGGTCGATCTTTCGGTAGAGATCGCGTCCAAGATCATCGGCGATGCCTTGGACCAAAAGGAGCAATACGAGTTGGCGCAGAAGTACCTCCTGGAAGTGGGGGACCTCAATGAAGACTAGTGCTGTGGACAAGCAGAAGATCGAGGAGTACGCTCGCTCGCTGCTCGAAGCGGCTCGGGGCGAGGGTCGCGCTCCGCTGGACATACAGCAAATACGCCATGCGGTAAAGTTCTCTCCCGAAGTGCTTTCGGTGCTTTCGCGGATGAAGCAAGAGCGTGACACCGAACTGCTCTCTCAGGTGTACGACGACCTAAGGACCATGCTCGATTCCGAGGACGAGACCGTTACGGTGGACGTAACTACGGCCATACCCATGAATGCGGAGCTGAGGGCCAAGGTACGCGACAAGTGCGCCGCCGATTTTAATGCGCCTATATTCCTCGTAGAGCATGTTGAGCCCAAGATCATAGGCGGAATCATCCTAGAGGCACGCGGTAAGAGACGCGACGCATCCGTGCGTGCCCAGCTCGTCTCGATACGTAGGAACCTCTCTTCCAGCATTTATGGGAGGTGCAGAGTAGCTATGGCATCCATAGAACACATTGACGCAGCGGCAATAATGAGCGCGCTGCGCAAGGAGCTTGACGAAACAACCGTGGTGGCAGAGCGTCAGGAGGCGTCTACCGTTGCCGAGGTTGGCGATGGTATTGCCCATGTTACGGGATTGCGCAGCGCCATGAACGGCGAGCTCTTGCGCTTTACGAGCTCCGCAACCGGTCGCAACGTGTACGGCCTTGTGCAAAACCTCGACTCCAACGAGGTGGGCGCGGTTTTGTTTGGCGAGGTAGACACCATTAGGGAAGGCGACGAGTGCACCACCACGGGACGCGTAATGGACATCCCCGTGGGGCGTGCCATGCTTGGCCGCGTGGTCAATCCCCTGGGACAGCCTTTGGACGGACTCGGCCCCATAGCCACGGCCGAGCGTCGACCCGTTGAGTTTAAGGCGCCCGGAATTATGGCGCGCCAGCCGGTGTGCGAGCCGGTGCAAACGGGCCTTGTGGCAATCGACGCAATGGTGCCCATTGGCCGCGGCCAGCGCGAGCTTATTATTGGCGACCGCAAAACGGGCAAAACCGCCATTGCCATCGACACCATCATTAACCAGCGCGACACCGATATTATTTGCATCTACGTTGCCATTGGCCAAAAGGCCTCCACGGTGGCGGGCATTCGCGAAACGCTCAGTCGTCACGGTGTGCTGGACAAGACCGTAATTGTGTCGGCAACCGCTGCCGATTCCGCGCCTTTGCAGTACATCGCCCCCATGGCAGGCGCTGCCATTGGCGAGTACTTTATGTACAACGACGAAAACGGCAATCCTGCGGATGCAGAGCATCCCGGTGGCCACGTGCTCGTGGTGTACGACGACCTCTCCAAGCAGGCCGTTGCGTATCGTCAGATGTCGCTTACGCTGCATCGCCCGCCAGGACGCGAGGCATACCCTGGCGACATCTTCTACCTGCACTCCCGCTTGCTGGAGCGTGCGGTAAAGATGAGCGACGAAAACGGCGGCGGCTCCATGACGGCCCTGCCCATTATCGAAACGCAGGAAGGTGACGTTTCGGCGTACATTCCCACAAACGTTATTTCCATTACCGACGGACAGATTTACCTGCAGTCCAACCTCTTCTTCCAGGGTCAGCGCCCTGCAGTGGACACGGGACTCTCGGTAAGTCGCGTTGGTGGTTCGGCTCAGCTTGCCTCCATGAAGCAGGTTGCCGGTACGCTGCGCCTCGACCTTGCAAGCTACAGGGAAATGCAGGCCTTTGCGCAGTTTGGATCCGACCTCGACGCTGCCACGCAGCATCAGCTTACGCACGGAAGTCGCATGACCGAAGTGCTCAAGCAGGGTCGTTTTGCGGCACTTGACGTGGCAGATCAGGTTATCGTGCTGTACGCAGGCAAGGAAGGCTATCTGGACAAGCTCCCCATTGAGCAAGTATTACCCTTTAGGAAGGAGCTCGTTACGCGCCTGGCCGACTCGAGCTACACCAGCCTGCGCAACGATGTTCGCAAGGGCAAGATCGAGGGTAATGTGGAAGCGCAGCTCCGCACGCTCTTGGACGAGGTGCAGGCCAAGTTTATTCCCAAAGACAATATCGACGTGGACTCCGGGGCCCTTAAGGCGGCTGCAGCCACAGCAAGCAGCTCCGAGGCAAAGGTGGCCGCAAAGGTGATCGAGCAGAGTGCTACCACCGAGGCCGATGCCACGACACCGCATCACTAGGAAAGGACACGCGTAGCTTATGGCAAATCTGCGTGACATACAGCGGCGCATCAACAGCGTTCGTTCCACGATGCAGATCACGCGCACCATGGAAATGGTTTCCACGGCAAAGATCCGCTCGGCGCTTGAGCGTGCGCAGCAAGCTGCCCCCTACAAGGAGGCACTTACGCGCATTCTTGCGCAGGTAAGCGGAAGCGCCAGTGCGGTCGTGGGGCAACCGTTGCTCATGTCTCACCCCGAAGAGAAGCGCGTTCTCTTTGTACTTGTTGCTTCCGACCGAGGGCTCGCGGGAGGCTTTAACGTAATCCCGCAGCGCGAGGTGGCGGCACGCATTGAGGAGCTCAATGCCAAGGGTGTGGAGTGCGAGCTCATTACGTGCGGGCGTAAGCCTACGGAGTTCTTTAAGTATCGTGGCATCGAACCCGCAATGAGCTTTGAAGGAATCTCGTCGGAGCCAACGGTAGATGAGGCGGACCGCATAGCGAGCTATATTATGGATGCCTATGCCAATGGTTCGATCGACCGCGTGATGCTGTACTACCACCATGCCAAAAACCGCGTGGATCAAGTGCAGGTGGTGGAGCAGGTGCTTCCGGTAAACCAAGAGGACCTCAAGCTCCCCACGAGCCCACGCAGTGCAAAGGAGGGCATGCAGGCAATCGAGCCCGCCACAGTAGGCGAGTTTGAGTTTGAGCCAAGCGCCACGGAAGTACTTGGATACCTCATACCCGTGTACATCCGCACCATCATTTACCACGCTCTGTTGGATTCCGCGGCTGCGGAGCATGCGGCTAGGCGTTCTGCCATGCAGTCCGCAACCGACAACGCAAAGGAAGTCATTACGACACTCAGTCGTACGTACAACCGCGAACGTCAGGGATCTATTACCACAGAGCTTACCGAGATTATCGCAGGAGCGTCCGCATTGGAGGACAACTAATGGAAGCGAATAACGAAAAGGCCTTCGAACGGGCCGCACTAAGCATTATGCGCAAGAGCGCAGGTGTGGGCACCATCGTTCGCATTGTTGGGCCCGTCGTGGACGTGCGCTTTGACGACAAGATGCCGACCATCTACTCGGCGCTTACCGTTGATGCCGAAACGCCAGTCGGTCACATTAGCACCATTCTTGAGGTGGAGTCTGAGCTGCCTGGCAACACCGTCCGTACCGTTGCCATGAGTTCTACCGACGGTCTTACGCGCGGCATCAAGGTGGTGGACACGGGTTTGCCCATGACAATGCCCGTGGGTCCCGAGACGTTGGGCCGCGTGTGGAACGTTATGGGAGAACCGGTGGATGGCAAGGGTATGCCCGAGCACATTCAGCGCTATCCCATTCACCATCCGGCGCCCGTCTTTAGCGACCTTACGACCAACACCGAGATCTTCGAGACCGGCATTAAGGCCATCGACCTGCTCGAGCCCTATGTGCGCGGCGGTAAGACCGGCCTGTTTGGTGGTGCTGGCGTAGGCAAAACGGTGCTCATCCAGGAGCTCATTAACAACCTTGCCCAAGAGCACGGCGGCACGTCGGTGTTTACGGGCGTAGGCGAGCGCACGCGCGAGGGCACCGACCTGTTTTTGGAAATGAGCGAGTCGGGCGTTATCAACAAGACGTGCCTTGTGTACGGACAGATGAACGAGCCGCCCGGAGCACGTTTGCGCGTTGGTCTTGCTGGCCTTACCACGGCCGAGTACTTCCGCGATCAGGGTCAGGACGTGCTGCTGTTTATCGACAACATCTTCCGCTTTAGCCAGGCGGGCTCGGAGGTTTCGGCGTTGCTGGGCCGTATGCCCTCGGCGGTGGGATACCAACCCACCCTGGCAACCGAGATGGGCGAGCTCCAGGAGCGCATTACCAGTACCAAGGAGGGGTCCATTACCTCGGTGCAGGCAGTCTACGTGCCCGCCGACGACCTTACGGACCCGGCTCCTGCCACAACGTTTACGCACCTGGACGCCACCACGGTTCTTTCGCGCTCGGTGGCCGACCTGGGCTTGTATCCTGCAATCGACCCGCTTGCCTCGAGCTCGGACGCTTTGGACCCGGAGGTCGTGGGCGACGAGCACTACCGCGTAGCCATGAAGGTGCAGGAAACGCTGCAGCAGTACGTGGACCTGCAGGACATCATCGCAATTCTTGGTATGGACGAGCTCTCCGAGGAACAGAGGCTTACCGTTATGCGTGCGCGCAAGTGCCAGCAGTTCCTCTCGCAGAGCTTCCACGTTGCCGAGAAGTTTACAGGCAACAAGGGCTCGTACGTACGCGTGGAGGATACCGTTCGCTCCTTTGCCGCCATTGTGGACGGCGAGTGCGACGACATCCCCGAGCAAGCCTTCCGCTATGCGGGCAACATCGACGACGTGCGCGAACGGGCGAAGAAGCTATGATTACCTGTCAGTTCGTGCGCCCCGACAAGCTAATGTTTGAAGGCGAGGTCGACCACCTGATTCTTGTTACGGAAACAGGTGAGCTTGGCATCTGGCCCAAGCACTCCTCCCTTATTGCCGCTTTGGGCAATGGCATGGTTCGGCTTCACCTGCCCGAATCCGAGGGTGGCGGCCGTGTGGACGTTATTGTTTCGCACGGCTATGCCGAGGTGAGCGATGACACGGTTATTGTGTTGGCAAACCACGCGCGCCGAAGCGACGACATTGAGCCCGAGGTGGTGCAGCAAACCAAGGACGAGGCAATTGCCAAGCGCGATGCGCTGCCCGAGGGCGACCACGGCCGCGCCTACTACGACGACAAGATTGCATGGTGCGACATGCTGCTTTCGCATGCGGGCGTGAGCGTGTAGCAGTACCTAAACCACAAGTTGGGGCAGTCCCTTGGTTGTGTTTTAAAAACCACAGCCAAGGGACTGCCCCTAATTGTGGCTCCAACAGCCACGGAGCGTAATGCTGCGCATATACTATAATTTATATGTTACAGAGAGCAGCTAAATGGGGAGAGGGAAACATGACGCTAAGAGACTTGGAGATCGGGCAGAGCTGCATAGTCGAGCGCGTTGGCGGAGAAGGCTCACTCCGCCAACACTTCCTGGATATGGGCATTATTCCAGGTGCGCGCGTTACGCTCGTAAAGTTTGCCCCCATGGGCGACCCAATGGAGCTGCGCATTCACAGCTACGAGCTTACGCTCAGGCTTGCCGATGCGGAGCAGATTGAGGTTCGTCCCATAACGCCAGCCGACGGGGAACAAGGTGCGCCCGAAAGCACAACCGATACTGCGGCGGACAACCTGCCGCGACCCGAATACGGCGAGGTTGTTCATACGCAGTCGAACTTGGAGCCCCTGCCAGAGGACGCCAAGATTACCTACGCCTTGGTGGGAAACCAGAACTGCGGCAAGACGACGCTCTTTAACCAGCTCACAGGCTCCAACCAGCACGTGGGCAACTTCCCGGGCGTAACGGTGGATCGTAAGGACGGCGTAATACGCGACTATCCCAACACCGTAATTACCGACCTGCCGGGCATCTACTCGTTTTCGCCCTACACGAGCGAGGAGCTGGTAAGCCGCGAGTTCGTGCTCAACGAGCATCCCCTGGGAATCATAAACATCGTGGATGCCACCAACATAGAGCGCAACCTCTACCTAACCATGCAGTGCCTGGAAATGGGCATTCCCACGGTCGTCGCGCTCAACATGATGGACGAGCTTACCGGCAACGGGGGATCGGTGGACATCAACCGCATGGAGTGGATGCTCGGCGTGCCGGTGGTACCTATCTGCGCTGCCACGGGAGAGGGCGTAGAGGAGGTCGTGCGCCATGCCATCCACGTTGCCAAACACAGGGAGGCTCCCGCACAGCCGGTAATCGATCTTCCCGGTAACAACGATGACTGTCTGCGCCGTTGTCACGAGGCGGTGGCGCACATTATTTCCGCGCGCGCCAAGGACGCAAAGCTGCCCATTCGCTTTGCTGCGAGCAAGCTCATAGAGGGCGACGAGCTCCTTGCACAGCAGCTAAACATGAGCGAAGACGAAAAGCAGGCTGTGGCTGCCGTTATTCGTCAAATGGAAAAAGAGCGCGGGCTCGATGCGAGTGCGGCAATAGCCGACATGCGTTTCCAGCTCATCTTCCACATTTGCGACACGTGCGTGGTTAAGCCCCACGAAAGCAGGGAGCACCAAAAGAGCACCAGGATCGACCGTGTGCTTACGGGAAAGTGGACGGCCATACCCTGCTTTATTGCCATTATGGCTGCGGTCTTCGTGCTTACCTTTAACGTAATTGGCGCCTGGCTGCAAGAAAAGCTCGAGGTACTCATAGACATGGGGACCTCCGCGGCCGACACAGCGCTCACGAACGCCGGGGTAAGCGATGCGCTGCATAGCCTCGTTATAGACGGCGTGTTTGCGGGCGTGGGCTCGGTTCTTTCGTTTATGCCCATTATCCTGGTAATGTTCTTGTTCTTGTCGCTGCTAGAGGACTCCGGCTACCTTGCGCGCGTGGCCTTTTTTATGGACAAGCCCTTGCGTCGCATTGGTCTTTCGGGCCGCAGCATCGTACCCATGCTCGTGGGCTTTGGCTGCACGGTGCCCGCTGTAATGTCTACGCGCACGCTGCCTTCCGATCGCGACCGCCGCATGACCATCCTCCTTACGCCATTCTTTAGCTGCACGGCCAAGTTGCCCATCTACGCCTTCTTTGTGGCGGCATTCTTCCCGGGACAGGGCGGCCTTGTGATGACCGGCCTCTATCTGCTGGGAATCGTGCTCGGCATTTTGGTGGCGCACTTTTACAACCGCACCATCTTTAAGGGCGATCCCACGCCGCTCGTAATAGAGCTGCCCAACTACCGCATTCCCAGCCCCAAGAACACCGGTCAGCTTATGTGGGAAAAGGCCAAGGACTTCTTGCAAAAGGCATTCTCGGTAATCCTTATTGCCACCATTGTGGTGTGGTTCCTCTCGCACTTTGACGCTGGCCTCAACCTGCTTTCCGACGAGGAGGCGGGCCAGAGTTTGCTGGCCGCCATAGCGGGCCTCTTGTCGCCGCTGCTCAACCCCGTGGGGCTGGGCGACTGGCGCATTGGCACCTCGCTCATAAGCGGCTTTATGGCCAAGGAAAGCGTTGTGGCCGTAATGGAGCAGCTCTATGCCCCCATGGGTGGCGTGGCGCTTGTGTTTACTACGCTGCAGGCGGCATCCATGCTGGTGTTTGCCCTGCTCTATACGCCGTGCGTGGCCGCCATGGCCGCCATTAGGCAGGAACTCGGAACCGGCTGGGCCATTCGCGTGGCTGTGGGTATGTTTGCCATGGCATGGATCGTTGCGTTTGTGGTACGCGTTATTGGCCAGGCCATGGGCATGGCATAGCCGGCCTGGGAGATGTTGCAATGAACCCGTGGGACCTCGTAGTTGTTGCGGCCTTAGTTGCCTTGGTTGCGCTTGCGGTGTGGCTCATGCGCCGCTCGCGCGCCAAGGGCGGCTGCGCATGCTGTCCCCATGCAGGAAGCTGCAATAAGCGCCACTAACCAATCAAAGGGGGTACTCCCTCTTGATAGGTTGCGCACGACCTATCAAGAGGGAGTACCCCCTTTGATAGGTCTTCGCATTGTTGGGTCGTAATGCCATGAGGAGGCAGAGCATGGAAATGCACAGAAGGCTAATTGCCTATTCAACCGCAAATGGATGGTCGTCTATCCCACACGTTGGGTATACCTATGAGCCGGACGTAACTGGCCTTATGGAAGTATACGAGGCCATGAGGGATGGATTCCTCAAAGAGCACGGGCACAGGCTTACCGTAAACATCCTTATGCTCAAGGTGCTTGCGGAGGGAATTAAGGTCGCGCCACGGATGAACGCAAGCATAGATTTGCCCCGAGACATCGACCCGACCAACTACGACGGCACGCTTACCATGCACGAGTCCATTAACGTGGCTGCTCCATGGCACCTGCCCAACGGGGCTACGCTTTCGCTCAACATGTACGACTGTGGCAACAAGAGTCTGGCGGAGCTTTCCGCCATGGCCGATGACTTGCAGGCGCGTGCCGAGGCCACCGATTTCGAGAACCTCTACGAGCGAATGATACAAGCGACGCTTAGCAGCCAGGTGGTAGACGTTAGCGGTCAGCTTAATCCAAAAGACATGCTCAACGGCACCATTACCGTCTCCAATATAGGGTCGATTTGCAAGGCGCCCGGGCAGTTTAACCTCATTGACGTTATTGCCCCGCAAACCACTGCGATTGGAATATCCGCCATTCAGCGGCAGCCGCGTGTGTGCATTATAGACGGCGAGGAAAAGATCCTGCCGCGCAGCGTTATGCCCATCTGCATTGCCTTTGACCACCGTGCAATGGGATTCTACGACATCGTGCCTTTTATCGATCGCCTGGAGGAGGTCTTTGCCGCGCCCGAGGTCATACGTAGCTGGTAGCGTATGACCTATCAAAAGGGACAGTCCCCCTTGATAGGTTCTTGAGGGTGCCTTTGCAGAACCGGAGGCTGTATGTGGCTGGCGGCGTCTAGCGAGCTTGCCACTCGGTCAGTTGACGAGTCTTTGAGTCGAAGGTGCAACCTATGAGGTGCAATTTACGCCGATCTGCGGCAAAGGGTTTGGCGTAGCCTTTCTCGTCGATTTGCGTCAAGGCCTCGGCAGCTGTGCTATCGCGTTTAAGCTCCATAACGTAGACGTGATCCATGGTCTCTATGAGTACGTCCGCGCGTCCGCTTGCCTGGCGTACCTCGCAGGAAACGTAGCGACCCAGCATCGAAAACACGAGCCATATGATGGCCTGGAAGTAGTTCTCAAAGGAGTCGTCCTCCCGCGTGTAGGGAATTGAGGCAAACAGGGCTGCCAGTACGTCACGCATGCCATCCGTGTCGCCAGCTTCCACAAGGTCGAGCAGCGAGTAAACGTTTGTGCCGCGCAACTCGGAATAGCCAGGTGCCCAAGCGGGCAACAGGCTCTCCACAAGGCCGTATTTCACTTCGCCGTTTGGAACGGCGAGCGTGTAGCGGTCGGTTCGTGCATCATGTGCTCGAATGGTAAGGTAGCCCGCCTGATACATGAGCGGAACCGGATCCGGGTCGTCGGCACGGTAATCCGAGAGTCGGCTTTCGGTGGCGTAGATGGTGTTGTCGGTAAGGCGTTTGGGATTGAGTCCCGCCCTGCGCATGCGACGCACGAGAAACGTTGGGGTGCCTGTCTCGAACCAGTAAGAACCCAGCCGTCGTTTTTGCAGGGCACAAAGCAGGCTAAACGGGTTGTATACCATGCGTCCGTCGTAACTATTGTTGCTGGCTGGTCCGTCCGGGTGGAAGCAGTAACCGTCGTACTGAGCACGAAGAGCCGCCAGACACTCGGTTCCGTTTAGGTCGAGTTGGGCCGAGAGCGCTTTGAGTTCAGGCCCGAGCGTATTAAGCAGCTCGTCTTCCGTTATGCCGCATATGCCCGCGTAGTCGCGGTCCAGGGAAATGTCGCTCAGTTGGTTGAGGTCGCTAAAGATAGACACTTTGGAGAACTTTGTTACGCCCGTTATAAACACAAACCTCAAATGCTCGTCGGAGCTTTTGAGCACTGAGTAAAAGCCCTTAAGGGCAGCACGGTTGCCTTCCTCGAGCGTCGGGTTATCCAAAGTATCTAGCAGTGGTTTGTCATACTCGTCCACAAGAACGACGACTCGATGGCCCGACTGGGCATGGGCTGCCTCAATCAAGTTTTGGAATCGTTCGCCAGCATCCAGGTCAGATCCGCTTATGCCCCAGTCCGTTTCCCAACGGCGCAGCATCGCATCGAGTTTGTTTTTGAGTCCCTTTTCGTGGGTATAGTCGGCGCCGTTAAAGTCAAGGTGAAACACCGGACGTGTTACCCATGGGGCTGGTTTGCCGCTCTCCAAGCGTTCGATCTTAAGTCCCTCAAAGAGCTCGCGCCTGCCCTCAAAGTAGGCGCGTAGGGTAGAGACGAACAAGCTTTTGCCAAAACGGCGCGGGCGGCTCAAAAAAACGGGCACTCCCGCCTGCGCGAGCTTGTATACGTACGCGGTTTTGTCCACATAAACAAACCCGTCTTGCCTAATCTTCTCGAAGCTCTGTAAGCCTATGGGCAGTTTGCGATCCATGGAGTCACCTCGCTTGCGCGCCGTTTGCCCCATTTTATCATGCGGCTGCACAAGCGCCTGGTAGGTTGGCTCTAACCTTTCGTTCGGCATGCCGTCCGAGAACCCATGCTGGTGATACCCCACCTCGATAGATTGCCAAAGTTAACGCGTATGTCGGGTGCGACGAGAGCTGATAAAATCGTTAACACACTACGACGCCGTGGCCATAGGCGCCCGCAACTGCGCATAAGGGGGTCAAGCATGAAAAAACCGTACCTTGCAGATAACTATTACTACTACTGGGTTGCTCCCGGCGGACGGGCGCCCATTGTGGAGTGGGAGGTCATGCTCGCGCAGGATGTGGATGGAGCAGCCCTTGAGCAGGCCGTTAAGGCTGCCTTGCGCGCCCACACAAACTGGCGTACCCATTCCGTTGTCGTAGGCGGAAGGCCGCAGCATGAGCTCATGGACGTGGAAAGCGTGCCGGTATTCGCAGACGACGGCACCGTGCGGCGCATGGGGAGCTCCGACACCCTTGGCTACTTGTTCTACGTTGCCTGGCAAGGGAAAAAGGTTGCGCTGCGCTACTTCCATAGCGTTGCGGATGGCCGTGGCGGCCTGGCGTTTATGAGCACGGTGCTTCGATGCTACCTTGCCGAGCTTGGCCTCATAGACTGTGAGCCACCTGCGCCAAAAAGCACAAACACCCAGCCGACCTTTGAGCGCATATTGGAGCGCATGGAGGGAGTTCCGCCGTTTGGCAAGTTTGATCCCAAGAGGCACGATATCTTTAGCATGCAGGTGGAGCGCTACCCTCGCACGGGTACCTTGCAGCGCGTGCTGGAAATAGACGTGCCCCTCGCACCGCTCCTTAGCCTCTCCAAGCGCAGCGACAGCTCCGTGGTTCCCACCCTGCAAGCTCTTATTGGCCGCGCCCTGCACGCGACCTTCGATGTGGGCGAGCAAACAATTGTGGCATACACCTCCATAGACACGCGGCGCGTGTTTGGACTCGAATCGGGCGGAAACGCCGCCACGCACTTTGTGGTGCCCTACGTTGCAAAGCTGGACCGCTACGACCTGCCCATGCGTGCAATGGTGCTGCGAGGCGCCCTTGACCTGCAGACTCTTCCCGAAAACATTGCCACAGAGATTGCACAAAACATGGCCGGTGTTGCTGAGGGCGAGGAGTCGCCCTATTCCGTGGAGGCCATAACCGCAGCCATCGAGCAGTCGGTGATCGAAAACAGCAACGCCAGCTATACCTACGCCATCTCGTATCCCGGCAAGGTTAGCCTCCCGGCCGAGGTCGAGCCCTTTGTGGACGAGGTGCGCACCAGCGTGAGCGCCTACATGCTGCCGTTTTCCATCGAGGCGTGCGAATACAAGGGGACTGTGCGCATGGTGTTTACCCAGAACTTCGAGGACAGCGGTCCCGTGCGTGCCATATACGAGGAAATAGCGCGTGCCGTACCTGGTACCACGTTTGTTAACAGGGGCACGCGCACCTACGACGAGCTGCGTCTGGAGGACCTCGAGCATCGCTGAGCACAAAAACGCTCTTTGTCCGGCCTGCGGATTTCGCTCATAAAATTGCAGAATGGGAGGCGGATGGCGCGTTTCTATGCGCACCCTTATTTCGGATGCTCGCTACCCAGACATCTCGTGGGGTATTAAGTTCCATGCTGGTAATATTGGACAAACGGGAAACGTGCGCACCTTTCCCTATTGGTGCGCCTTTGTGTTGCGTGACTATCTTGCGTCGTGCAAGCGGTAGAACGGGAACGGGACTATGGAAGCGAAAGGCAAAAACGCTATGACCGTAGTACTTATTGTTGTTGCGATTCTGGTTGTGCTGGTGTGCGTGCTAACGCTGGTGCTGGCGCATGTTGTAATGAACGGCAAGCGGCCCACCTTGGAGGAGGCCTGGGAGTGGCAGTCGGCGCGCTACGACACGAGTTTCTACAAGGACCTCAAGAAGACGGACTATCTCGTAAGCGGCTACGACGGCTACCAGCTGCATGTGCACCTGGTGTCGAATCCCAAGCCAACGGACCGCTACGTAGTTTTCACGCACGGAAACACCGACAATCACATTGGCTCGCTCAAGTACGTGCAGCTGTACATGGACCTGGGCTACAACTGCATCCTCTACGACATGCGCGGGCACGGCGAGGACGAGCCGACCTTTGCAACCTATGGAATCCTTGAGGGCAAAGACCTTGTGGAGCTCATAAAGGACACGCGCAACCGCTATCCAAACATAAGCCAACTGGGGCTGCACGGCGAGTCCCTTGGCGGGTCCACCACAATCGAGGCGCTTGGGTACAACCCAGAGGTCGACTTCGCGGTGTCGGACTGCGCGTTTGCCAACGTGGAGAGCGTAATAAAGCAAAAGTTCAAGACCATGCACCTGCCGGAGTTCCTCGTGCGGCTCGCCGACGTTGGGGTCCGCGTGCTGTACAGATACTCCATATACGACATGCGTCCCATCGACGCCCTGGACAAAAGCACCGTCCCCATTCTGTTTATTCACGGAGACGCAGACAACACCGTGCCGCCGCAGGCCGCGCGAGACCTGTACGATCGCGCCACGGGCGTGCGCGAGCTCCACTACGTAAAGGGTGCCGACCACGCGGAGTCAGTTCTAAAGGCGCCGGAGGAATACAAAAATACTGTTGCCGCTTTCTTGGAGAAGGTGTAAGTGATTGACGGGATACTGTCTGAAAACGGGGTGCCGTTAGGGGATACTCCCCTACGGGTACATCGCGGATGGATTTTTTTGTGAGGGAATGGTTTACTCACGATGTACCCGATGGGGAATATCCCAACGCCATGATGTTGGGGTCAAAACTACCATGTTTGCAGGTGACCTTCCGCCGTCGGGCATTCGGTTGCCCGGCGGCGCATGCCGCAGGCCCCTTGGCCAGCGGCCCCTATGCCCAGGCGCGCCCTGCCCCCTCGACCACCTCCCTCACGCCAGCAGCGGGTTCTCGGCTATTCGCGGCCTCGCCCCGCCGAGGAAGCGGAGGAGCTTCCTGAAGTTCAGGGCGGCCACCTTCGCGCCGAAGAAGAGCTTGCCGGCGACGCGGCCCCTCGGGAGCGTGTCGAGGCGGAAGTTCCTCCTCATGGCGGAGGGCACGGTCTCGGCGCCGTTGCGCAGCCTGCGGTAGCACTCGAACCCGGGGGACCCCATGCGCCTCCTGTGGCGCGACCTCCTGGTCGCGTTCGCCGAGGCCGTGAGCGTGGCGCGCCCGCCCTTGCCGGGGCGCGGGCGGCACTCCGCGCGGTGCGGGCAGCCCTCGCAGCACGAGGGGTCGAACGACACCTTGCACTGCCCGGTGCGCCTGGTGTAGTAGCACTTCTCGGGCGCGTGGCCGGCGGCGCAGCGCAGCAGCTCCCGGCCGTCCTCGGACCACTCGAAGTCGGCGAGGCACGCCTTCGGCTCGCGGCCTATCATGTCGGTGGTCACCAGCTCGACGCCCCGCCCCGCGGCGTAGGCCACGTTGTTGCCGCCGTCGTAGCCGCCGTCGGTGACGAGCAGCGAGCCGCCCGCGGCGGGCGGCGCGTCGTCGACGAACTCCCTCAGGAACGCGCTGTCGGAGTGGGTGTTGCGGTCGTAGTCGTAGTTGGTGACCACCGTGCCGGCCGCGCCGCAGGACTCCTCCAGGTTCGCGACGTAGCCGACGTGGTCGACGCCCGCCTTGGTGCGGAAGGTGGCCTCCGGGTCGGTCGGGCTGTTGAGCATGGCCGACCCCCGCATGCCGTCGTCCCTGCCGCGCAGCCGGCGCGCCCCGCCCTCGACCAGCGTCTGCTCCCT
>CADBDT010000024.1 GCA_902793465.1 uncultured Coriobacteriaceae bacterium
GCAAGCAGGTTTACGGTAACTGTGTCGGGACGAACGTTGTGAGCGTTGTCGTGGTCCCTCCACGACTTGTGGATCTTGAGGTCCATGGTCTCGTTGGTGTGGTAGTTCTCTATCTCGAAATAGGTGTCCTGGTTGAAGTGGACCCCCTCTTCTTCGTCTGGGACCTCCGAGCGATAGTGTTGAATGGGCTTCTCTGCAACCGTGTACGTTATTTTCTTGTTGATGCCGTCAACGGTCGGCAGACCGCTAATGACCACGATCCACGCATCCTTGCCCGTGTAGTCGCGAGCCTCTCCCTCGTAGTCGACCACGTTGTCCGAAAGCACGTAGCTGTGTTCGGCCAAGTCCATAACGTTAACCCTGAGCTTCTGCTTGACCTCCTCGCTCAGCTCCTGGCCATTGGCAAGCACCGTAATGTCGTTGGCAAACTCCTCCATGCTGGGACGATACCCGTCGTTGTTGTGATCGTCCTCCCATACCTTTACGACCTTGATCTCGGTATCGGTACCGATCTCTAGCAGTCCGTTGCATCCTATTGCGCCACCGCTCACCACCCTGGAATTGCTCTGGTCCTTTACTACCGAGTTGTCCGTAAACACCACCTTGGCACGCGAGGTGTTCTTACTCGTGGGATCGGACTGTGCGATGAGTGAGTGGAAATGGTGGCCGTCTTGGCTGCTTTCCAAGTTCTTTACGCTCCAGCGGTGCAAGCCGTTGTTGAACATGCGCTCCACGACCTCGAACTCACGATCCACGTCAAAGCCGTTCCTGCCCTTAACCTTCTGGCCGGTTTCTACGTCCCTATGGTTCTTGGTAAGCACATACAGGTCCTTGTAGTTGGACACATCGGGGTCGACGGGACTATTCGCGTTGGAAACGTTGTTATCGAATATCGCAGCCCCATCGAGCGACCACACCTGCGCGGTGCCCGTCGCACACGTGCTTATGGCACCACCTGCGTCGGGAGCAACGTTGTTGTATACCGCGGCGTCCCACATTTTTACGTAAGACGTGTCTATAAACAGACCTCCGCCGGCAAAGTCCACCCCACTGTCCACCGAGTTTCCGCTAAAGACTGTGGGAGTCCCGTTGAGGTCGGTAATCTGTGCATGCGATGCATCGGACACCACGAGCGCACCTCCACGTGCCTGTGCCTTATTGTTGGTAAACTGAGCGCCGTATACGTTTATGCTCGACATTCCGCCAGTAATAAATATTGCCCCGCCTGCGCCGTTCTCCCCAACGCCGCCGTTGCCGTTCCACGCACGGTTGGATTCAAACTTCGTACCGTTAAGCGTAATGGTCGAGCCCCCTTGAGCATATATCACACCACCTTGACTAGTAACACGCTCGGACGACTGCCAGCCGTTATGCTCGAAGGTTGCCGCACCTATTGTTGCCGTGGTGCCACTCATAAAGATAACGCCACCTAAATACTGTGCGGAATTGTTCTTGAACGTAGAGTTGTCGTCAATGTGGAGCACCGAATCGATTAGGTAGAAGGCACCCCCACGTGTCTTGCAGCTATTGTTTTGCACGTTTACGCCGCTTAGGTTAATGGTGCCTTTCTCCACCTTTACGATACTGGCACCCGGATTGCCAGCACCCATATTGTTTACGTTATCGTATATTTGCGTGTCGGATATGTTTATGGTCGCACCGCTTCCGGCCGTATGAATCATGGTCTCCTGCGACGTGCGGGTAGAGTCGTGAAGCTTTGAGCCGCCGGAAATGTTAAGCATGGTATTCGCACGCGTCTTTATAACGCAGTTTTCGAGGTCCGAATCATTGATGTCGGCCTTGTTGGAGTTGTCAATCCAAACCGTGTTAAGCTTTGAGCCGTTCTTCACCTCAAGCTCACCGCCCGATTCGACCACTATGGCGGGCTTGTTCTCGACGCCGGTAAGCGTCGCGTTGTCTATTACCAGCTTTGCCCTTGATGGTAAGCGTTCCCTCGGAAACGTTTATAACGGAATTATTGTTGCCGCCAATAACCGAGCCCTTTGCACCCTCGATCAAGCTTGTTCCCTTGAGGTCGAGCACGCCTTTTGCATCATTTGGATACTTTCCCAACATGAGGAATGGAGTTTCGTTGCTGTCGTTTGCGGATCCTTTGAGTGTAAGGTTGTTTGCGGTAACGGAGCCGTCTTGCCAAACGTTAAGTACGAGTATGTTTGCGCTGCTGTCAATCGTAACGTTTTCGAAGCTCAGGCTGTTATTACCCCGAGAGATAAAGGCGGAACCGTTCGTGCCACTATAGCCGCCGTCCTTCGAATTGCTGGCGTTGTTTGTTACCGTGCAGTCCCTAATCGTCGCGGTTCCGCTTTGGGGACCCATGATGTAGCCGCCAGAACCAATCGCAAAGTCAGCAGACTTAGATTCGCCTGAGTTCATTTGCACTTCCGAGGTCACCGTTTCGCCAGGAACGGCCTGGAGTCCAAGCGCGTTGCCACCCTTCTTTGCGTCGTTGTGGCTTGCGGGGCTGCCCTCGCTTCCCTTTTGGCCGCCCTGCGTGTCCTCGCTATTCTTCGTATTGTCGCTCGACTCTTTGTTGGACGAATCGTTGGGGCTGCCGTTTTCCAGTTCCTCTGTGTTGGAACCTTTCCCCTTGGAGTCGGGATCGTTGGACTTGTTCTCCTCCGAACCCTCATTTTCCTCGCTCTTGTCGTTAGCGTCGTTCTTTTTGTTTTCGCCCTCTTTTGCGTCTCCCCCTTTGGGAACGGAGTTAAGATCCTCGTTCTTGTTGTTACCGTTCTCGTTTACGTTCTGTGTCGATTCATTTGAATTGTTGTTCTCAAACGCGAAGACTCTATGGTCCACTATCGCCAAAGACAATATTATTGCAACGGAAACGAATACCGACAGGACAACGCGGGCGGTGCGGTTCATTGGTTCCTCCAACAACAGACGTTCTTACAAAAAAGGAAAAGGACGTAAGATATTGACGGTTTAAGCTATTAGTCTAGTAGACTAATAAAAATGTCTCAGGTTTTCAACGTGCCATAGAGAGATGAAATCTTTTGAAACGCAATCTGTGCTTGCGCTCGCAATTCAACACCTATGCCTTTAGCTGCGGCTATTTAGAATGTATTTGTTGCACTTTATGTTCTGCCCGATCTGTAAAACATCTTTCGTTCCATATACATTCCAAAACTTGAATGTAACAAGGCGCTGCGCACCGTGTCATATCGCACAAAAAAGGGAGGGTACCCGAAGGCGCCCTCCCCAAAGTCGCTATTGACAAGCGATTAGTTGAGCTTGGCGGGGCCGCCGTTGCTCGCAATCTTGGCCTGAGCAGCCGCAAGACGTGCGATGGGCACACGGAACGGCGAGCAGGACACGTAGTCGAGACCCAGGTCGTAGTACTTCTGGATGGAGTCGGGGTCGCCGCCGGTCTCGCCGCAAACACCGCACACCATGTTGGGGTTGGTCTCCTTGCCGCCCTTTACGCCGAGCTCCACGAGGCGGGCAACGCCACGGTCGACGGTTGCGAACGGGTTGATCTTGATGAGCTTCTCCTCCAGGTAGGTATCCATGAAGGAAGACTCCACGTCGTCACGCGAGAAGCCGAGGCAGGTCTGCGTGAGGTCGTTGGTGCCAAAGGAGAAGAAGTCCGCGTACTTGGCAATGTGATCGGCGGTAATGGCAGCACGAGGCAGCTCGATCATGGTACCGATGGGGATCTCCAGCTTTACGCCGTACTCCTCAGAAACTGCCTTGATGTCGTCCTCGCACATCCAACGGAGGTGCTTGAGCTCCTCGGAGAATGCCACGAGCGGAATCATAATCTCGGGCTGTGCGTCAACGCCTTCCTTGATGAGCTCTGCGGCAGCCTCGCAGATGGCACGGAACTGCATGTGGTTGAGCTCGGGATACAGGAAGCCCAGACGGCAACCACGGGTGCCGAGCATGGGGTTGGCCTCCTGGAAGGAGTCGATGCGCTTGAGGAGCTCGCGCTTGGTGGCAATGGCCTTCTCCAGCTCGGCCTCGAGCTCATCGAGATCCTTGCTGGCAATGGTGCCCTTGGCGGCATCGAGTGCAGAGTCGGCAGCCTCGAGCTTGGCAATCTCAACCTCAAGCTCGCGCGGGGAGTCCAGGAACTCGTGCAGAGGAGGATCGAGCAGACGGACGATTACCGGCAGGCCTGCCATGGCCTTGAACATGCCAAGGAAGTCGCCCTTCTGGGCCTCGCCGAGCTTCTTGAGCACGTCGGCCTTGACGGCCTTGTCGTCGGAGAGGATGAAGTCCTGAATGAGCTGCTTGCGGTCGCCCAGGAACATGTGCTCGGTACGGCAAAGGCCGATTCCCACAGCGCCGTTCTCGCGGGAGAGCTGAGCATCCTCGGGGTTGTCGGCGTTCGCACGCACGCCCATCACGCGGCCGCGCTCCTCGTTGAAGCGAACCTCGTCGGCCCACTCGAGGATGGTCTGCAGGTCGCCACCGAGCTCTGGACGAACAAGCTTGGCCTCGCCCATGTACACGTTGCCGGTGGAGCCGTCGATGGAGATGATGTCGCCCTCGTGCAGCACGATGTCGGTGCCGGCGATGGCGCAGGTCTTCTCGCCTGCGTTGATCTGGAGCGCCTCGGCGCCGCACACGCAGGGAGCACCCATGCCACGTGCGATAACGGCAGCGTGGCTGGTCTTTCCACCGTGGCTGGTAAGGATGCCCTCGGCGGCCACCATGCCGTGGAGGTCGTCGGGCGTGGTCTCCCAGCGAATGAGGATGCAGGGCTTGCCGGCTTCTGCATAGGCCTCTGCGTCCGCAGAGCTAAACACGGCTGCGCCCACGGCGGCGCCAGGAGAGGCGTTGAGGCCCTTGGCAATTACGTCGCGGCCCTTGATGTCGTCGGCATCGAACTGCGGGTGCAGGAGCTGGTCGAGCTGCTCGGGAGCAACGCGCATTACGGCCTCTTCCTTGGTGATGCGGCCTTCCTCCACCATCTGGATGGCAACCTTGAGGGCGGAAAGCGCGGTACGCTTGCCAACGCGGGTCTGGAGCATGTAGAGCTTGCCCTGCTCGATGGTGAACTCGAGGTCCATCATGTCGGCATAGTGGTCCTCAAGAATCTCGAACACATGGAAGAGCTGCTTGCCAGCCTCCTCCAGGCCAGGCTCGGTGGGGAGCTTGGCGATGGGCTCGGTGTTGCGGATGCCGGCCACGACGTCCTCGCCCTGGGCGTTGACCAAGTAGTCGCCGTAGCGCTCGTTGGTTCCGTCGGCTGGGTTGCGCGTAAACGCAACGCCGGTGGCGGAGGTGTTGCCCTTGTTACCAAACGCCATAACCTGAACGTTTACGGCGGTGCCCAGCGAGTCGTCGATCTTGTTCTGCTTGCGGTACAGAATGGCGCGCTCGGTGTTCCAGGAGCCGAACACGGCCTGCTCGGCAAGACGGAGCTGGAGCAGCGGATCGTGCGGGAACACGGCCACGCCGTTCTCGTTGACCTCGGGGTACTTGTCCACGTCCACGTTCTCGGAGAAGATCTTCTTGAACGTTGCGACGAGGTCCTTGAGGTCGTCTGCGTCCAGCTCGGTGTCGAGCTTTACACCCTTCTCGGCCTTCTTGGCAGAGATGGCATCCTCGAAGAGCTGACCGGACACGCCCATAACCACGCTCGAGAACATCTGGACAAAGCGACGATAGGAGTCGTACGCAAAGCGGGGGTTCTCGGTCTGCTTGATGAGGCCCTGAACGGAGTCATCGTTAAGACCAAGGTTAAGAACGGTATCCATCATGCCGGGCATCGAGAAGGGAGCACCGGAGCGGACGGAAACCAGCAGCGGGTCGTCGGAGTCGCCGAGCTTCTTGCCCATGCGCTCCTCGAGGTCCTTGCGGTACTCGTCGATCTCGTCCAAAACGCCCTCGGGCCATACGTTGCCAGCGCTGGAATACTCAACGCAAGTCTGGCAAGTAATGGTAAAGCCAGCGGGAACGGGAAGTCCCAGGGCAGCCATCTCGGCAAGGTTGGCACCCTTGCCGCCAGTAATCCACTTAGCCTCGTCGACGGTAGCTCCGGCAACCTCACTTACGTTCTTGCCGTCCTGGTCGAAACCGAAGCGATACACGTGCTTCTCTGCCATGTACAACTCCTTTGTTGCAGTCCTTGGCGCGTTTGCGCCCCAAATTTATAAAACCATACCAGAATATGTTGTTTTTGGGTCGCTCGTTTGCAGATACGGCACAAAAACTCACAGCACTTCTGGTTACTTCTGGCCATTCGATGGTGCTGTGTGCATTTGAGATATTTCCCATGCCTATGACGGAGGTGACTAGGGGGACACTCCCTCCAGTGTACGTCGCGGATAGCCCCCTCATAATGAAACGGTTTCCCGCGACGTACACTGGAGGGAGTTTCCCCCTAGTCACCTCCACGTAACGTAGACTTTTGATTTATCACATAGCCCTGCAAGAGCAAGGAACCCCTCTGCGCGAAAGCGTAATTTCGCGCAGAGGGGTGCCATCTGATCATAGCTTGTGATTGGAAGCCTTTAGCCCTTAAGGCGGTCGCGCAGTGCGCCTACCTTAAGCGAGGGCTCCTCGCCGGTGAGCGTGGACAGAACCGTGATGGCAGGGCCGAGCAGGTCGATCGATGGAATGCCACGGCGTACGAGCTCGTGACGTACATCGCGGCGCAGGCGCTCGTCCACAAATGTGTGGAATACTGCGAGGGGACGGCCTTCCTCCTGGCTGTCAAGGAATTCCTCGACCTGTTCGACGCTCGTCGCATCCGAAAGACGGGAAATATCAAGAGCGTCTACCTCGTACAAGGCTGCGGCTGCAACAACAACGCTGTAAGCGGTGTCGCCACGCGCGTCGGAAATTACGAGTACGATCGGCTTGATGTCCTCAACGACCTCGTCGGTGCTCAAATCGAGACTGGCCATAGATTTCTCCTCTCGTTTTGCGCACGACCCCGTTGGTCCCGCGCTGTACTTGTTTGCTGTTGCTCAACAGAAAATCGCTAAATCAAGTATCCACGACACAAAAAGCTTGCGCTACCCCAATAACGGATGATTGGCTACGTTAATTCGGCGAGAGAGAATAATAGAGCGAATTATCGTGCGAATGTATACGCTTTCTCCACAAACAACTCTATAAAAATCCCGTACCGCTAGGGGATACTCCCCTAGCGGTACGACTCCTTACCAGAGCCTTTAGAACGGCCGGGGACGGTTTCTACGGTCTCTACTCCTTGGCTCCCGTAACCTCCTCCACGACAGCCATGGCGTTGAGCGAGCGAGGGTAGCCAATAAAGGGCACGTTGTTACTTACCACCTTTATAAGGAAGTCGCGACCGTTGCCGCATTGTACGTTGCCGGCGGTATGTGCCTTGAGCTGCGCCTCGCATCCGCCCTGCGCGGCAATAAAGCAGAAGGTTATCATCTCGCGTTCCGGAATGGTAAGTCCGCCGCGGGTGTACCAGTCGCCAAAGCAGTTCTTAACCAACCACTGCGCAATGTGCGGATAGTCGGCAGCACCGCGGTCCTTGTACCCGTGCATCTGCTCGCCGAAGCACGCAACCTGCGCCTGCTCTCCCCCTTCGTAGCGCGACTCCTCGGTGGGTGCTGTGGTTGCCTGCGGCTTTAGAGGAAGCTCGACGCCAGCATCCGTTAGCACGTCGTTGGTTGCCTTGAGGAACGGATACGTACGCCCGATGCCCAAATATGCCGTTGCCTGATACACGGTCTCCTTTACCGCCTCTGGCTCAACGCCCATATTGAGCGCGGCAGGAAGAAGCGCACGGAACTCATCGATTCCCTGGCATCCCAGAAGCGTGGCAAGCCAGCAGATAAAGCGCGTGCGGTCGGGCAGGTCCACGTCCGAGGGAACGTCGTCGAAGGCAAAGTTCGCAAAACGCTCAACGAACTCGGGGTCGGTGAGCAAAAGGTCGCTGCCCGAACCCACCTGCATGCGATCGCGGTATGCCTGCGCGGCAGGGGTAAACTGCGCAACGTAGGGCTCCTGGCTCTTGTCTTCTGCCACATTGCTGCCAAGCTCCTCGTCGATTGACCGCGAGATAACGTCAAGGTCCTTTGCAAACTGGTTGGCAGCCTTTTCTAAATACGCCTGCATGCTAGCTGCAAAGCTCTCTACCTGCGAGTTTGTAGCTGCTGCCTTCTGGCCATACGTAGCGTCCACCTCGTCGATCTTTTTGTTTAGGGAAGCAATGACCTCGTCCCCCTTTGCGGCGAGGGCGGCAATCCTGGCAGCCAGTGCGGCTACGCGCTCGTCGTGGGTAGATTCCTTGGCCGAGCTCTCGGGCTCGCTCTTGGGCGCTTCCTCGGCCGCGCTTTCGTGCGCTTCCGTTGCTTCGTCCTTAATCTTGTCCTCGCATACCTTCTCGTTCTTGTTCTCGTCGCACATACTTGCTCCTCTCTTTGGTTAAACACCTTTGCATGTTTATGGTAGCAGTCGTGCGAGGCTGTGGAGTCAAGGAGCTGGATGGGCGGTGCCCATTGGGGATACTCCCCTACGGGTACATCGCGGATAGCCTCACAACAATGAAGCCGTATATTCGCGATGTACCAGATGGGGAGTATCCCCAATGGGCACCCATAGCGCGGAGGTATTTGGCCTTTGTTTGGGGACAGTCCCCCGCTCGTGGTATGTACCTATTGCTACTTCTTCTTTGCCATGGCACCAATGTTGGCAACGCCAGCAAAGGCGTTCTCGAAGCGGTTGAGCAGGCGCAGGCGATTCTCGCGCACCGCCTTGTCCTCATCCATTACGAGCACGTCTTCGAAGAAACGGTCGATAGGCTCGCGTAGGCGCGCAAGCGCGGAAAGCGCGTCGTCGTACTCCCCTGCAAGTATGGCTTCTTGCACGGTTGCGGAGCCTTCGTCCACGGCGGTAAGCAGTGCCTTTTCGGCCTCGCCCAGAGCGGACTCGTCCACGTCGATACCAAGGGAGGAGTCGGCAAGGTGGCTGGCACGGGCATATGCGGTGGCCAAATCGTCAAATACCTCACGCTGCGTCCTGCGTGCGCGTTGGAGCGCAGCAACGCGGTTGAGGAACGCCGCCGGGTCACACGTGCCCGTATCCGCAACGGCCTTAATCGTGTCGGGGTCGGCTTTCTCGTCGCGCGCAATCGCGCTCAGACGGCCGATAAAATAAGCCGCCACATTGCCCGCCGTTTGTTCCAGGTCAAAATCCAGACCCTGCGCGCGATACGCCTCGAGCGCGGTACCTATGAGTTCAGGAAGAGACGTCTCGCTTAGGGTACGCAGCATGTTTATTACGCCAATGGCACTGCGGCGCACGGCAAACGGGTCTGCGGAACCGGTAGGAGGCTCGTTGATGGCAAACATGCCGCAAATGGTGTCGAGCTTGTCTGCAATGGCAACGGCCTTTCCGACAACCGTGCTCGGAAGCTCGTCGCCAGCGAAGCGCGGGCAGTAGTGTTGCGATATTGCCTGCGCCACAACCTCGTTCTCCCCTTGTGCCAGCGCGTAATAGCCGCCCATGACTCCCTGCTGGCTGGTAAATTCCACCACGGCCTGGCTTACCAGGTCCGCCTTTGCGAGGTGCGCGGCCCGCGCGGCGTCCTGTGCCGCTACGTCGCCATAGCCTGCGTCGCGGGCCACCTTGCCGGCAAGGATCTCCATGCGCTCGGACTTTTGAAGCACCGTACCCAGCTTCTTTTGGAACACCACGTTGGCAAGGCGCTCGCGGAAGGCATCGAGACCAACCTTAAGGTCCTCGTCGTAGAAGAACTTGGCATCGTCCAAACGAGGACGTACCACGCGCTCGTTTCCGGCACGCACGGTGTCGCTTACGGCAGGATTTGCGTTTGACACAATAACGAACTCGCGCGTGAGCCTACCAGCCGCGTCGTATATGGGAAAGTAGCGCTGGTGCTTGAGCATTGCCTCGACGATTATCTCCTGCGGAACCGCCAAAAACTCCTCGTCAAAGGTGCCCACCACAACGGTAGGCCACTCGCAGAGGTTTACTACCTCGTTAAAGACGCCGGTCGGAGTGTCTACGCGAGCTCCCTTGCGCTCTTGCTCAATGGCGGCAATTCCCTCGCGAATAACCTCCGCACGCCGCACTTCGCCCAGAACGAAAGCATCCTCTAGAACCTTTTCGTAGGCAGCAGGCTCCGGCACCACGTGCTCTCCCTCGCCGAGCACCCTGTGGCCGCGCGTTGTGTTGCCGCTGGCAACGTCCGCATAACAAACGGGCACCACGTCGCTTCCCAAGAGCGCGCAGATCCAACGTATGGGACGCACGAACGTCTGGTGCTCGCTCCCCCAGCGCTGGCTGCGGTAGTTGGGCCACTGGATGGCGCCAATGGTCTTCTCGCAAAGCGCAGACAAGAGCTCCAGCGCAGGTACGGAGGCAATGTTTCGCTCGGCAAACACGTACTCGTTGCCATCTGGCTCCATGCGATGGACCAGCTCCGCCGGCGTCGTCTTGTTCTTGCGAGCAAACCCCTCCGCCGCACGCGTGGGATTGCCATCCGCGTCGAAGGCAATGGCGCACTTGGGTCCGCGCACGACTTCGTTAATCTCCTCCGTAGCCGTTGCGCAGCCTTCAACCACCACAGCCAGGCGCCTAGGCGTGGACAGCGTGCGAACCTCGCCGTGAGAAAGCCCCGCTTCCGTAAGGCCCTTCTCTACAATCTTTCCCAGTTGGTCCTGGGCCTTCATAAGGGGTGCGGAAGGCATCTCCTCGCAACCGATCTCGAGCAAAAAGTCCTTGGTGTCCGCCATCTTAGGCCACCTCCTTCTTGGAATCCCCAGCCTTTGAGGCAACCAGCTCCAAATAGGCCTCGCAGCAAGCCTTGGCAACGTCTCGCACGCGCAAAATGTAGTTTGCGCGCTCGGTGGCCGAAATTGCACCGCGAGCATCCAGGATGTTGAACGCATGGCTGCACTTCATTACGCAGTCGTAGGCGGGAAGCGGGAGCTTGGCCTCCAGGCATGCGTGGCACTCCGCCTCGTACTCGTCAAACTTGCGGCGCATTACGTCAACGTTGGCAACCTCGAAGTTATAGCAGCTAAACTCGTACTCGTTTTCGTGGAACACGTCGCCGTACGTCATGGGTGTGCCGTCGGGCAAATACGACCACACGAGGTCGAACACCGAGTCCACGCCCTGTATGTACATGGCAATGCGCTCCAGGCCATAGGTTATTTCCACGGGAACGGGGTCCACCTCAAGGCCGCCCACCTGCTGAAAGTAGGTGTACTGCGTAACCTCCATACCGTCTAGCCAAACCTCCCATCCAAGGCCCCATGCGCCAAGCGTCGGGCTTTCCCAGTCGTCCTCCACAAAGCGCACGTCGTGCAGCTTTGGATCGAGCCCAATTGCCTCGAGCGAGCCGAGGTAAAGGTCCTGCGAATCCGCCGGGCACGGCTTGAGGATAACCTGGAACTGGTAGTAGTGCTGCATGCGGTTGGGGTTTTCGCCATAGCGGCCGTCGGCTGGACGACGGCACGGCTGCACGTAGCAGGTGCGCCATGCGGCTGGCCCCAAGCTCCGCAGCGTGGTTGCGGTATGGAATGTGCCCGCACCGACCTCGGAGTCGTAAGGCTGCATAACCGTGCAGCCCTTGTCGGCCCAATAGCGCTCAAGCGCCAGTATCATGTCCTGAAAAGTTAGGGTCTTTTGTGCCATATAAAGTCTCCTTAACGCGTAATGACCATGCGCTACAGAATGCGCGCGTGATCCAGCGGCCAGTATGTGCAAAACGCCCGTGCGATTACGGACGATGTTGGAATGGGGCCATAGTAGCGCGAGTCAAGCGAGTTGGTCCTGTTGTCGCCCATAAGCCAAAGGTGGCCTTCGGGAACCACGAGGGGAAACGAGAGCGAGCCTACACCTTCGGCCTGGCGATCGAGCGGATACGAGGGCTTGCCGTTTGTGTACGGCTCGTCCAACTCCACTCCGTCCACCACAACCTTTCCGTCCACGAGATCAACCGTCTGTCCCTCCGTGGCAATAACGCGCTTGAGCAGGGTAACGTCTTTGTCCGTGGGGTTTTGGAACAGCACGATCTCGCCTTTTTGGGGAGAGCGGAACCTGTACGAAACCTTTTCGGACCACACGCGGTCGTCCAGCTGGATGGTCTCGAGCATCGACCCCGTTGGCACAATAAAGGCCTCGAGCACGAAGGCGTGAATGAGCAGTGCAAGGATCAGCGGCACGCCAAGCGTAATGCCCCAGTCGAGCGCCTTGCGCCCAAGACTTCTATCCTCGTCCTCCTCGTTCGCGTTGTTGCTCTGGTCCAGCTTTTCCTGATCCATGCCTTTACTCAACGTCTCCTACCTCCCCCAAGCCGGCGTCTGCCATTGCACGGCGCGCAAGCTCCCATTCGTCCTCCGTAAGGCCAGCGCCTTCGAGCAAGTCTGGTCGCCACCGCGCTGTGCGCTCCACCGCGCTAAGACGCCTCCACTGGGCGATCTTTGCATGATTGCCCGAAAGAAGCACTTCGGGCACGTCTCGTCCCTCGAACGACGCGGGCCGCGTGTACTGGGCATACTCCAGGAGCCCGTCCGAAAACGACTCGTCCTGCGCGCTCATTTGGTCACCAAGGGCGCCGGGTATAAGCCGCACGGCCGCATCCATAACGCAAAGCGCCGCAAGCTCTCCCCCCGTAAGAACATAGTCCCCCAGCGAAAGCACCTCGTCTGCAAGCTCGTACACACGCTCGTCCATGCCCTCGTATCTGCCGCACACAAAAAGAATTCGAGGCTCTTTGCTCAAACGAGCGGCAATGCGCTGGTCAAACCTTCTTCCACACGGCGAGAAGAACACCACGTGGGGCCTGTCCTGCGCCTGCGCGGCAATATCGCGCACAGCCTCGAACACGGGCTCGGGCTTCATAAGCATTCCCTGCCCACCGCCAAAGGGTGAATCGTCAACCGTACGATGACGGTCATGCGTCCAATTGCGAAGGTCGTGAGCATAGAACTCAAAGAGCCCGGCATCTTGCGCACGGCCTAGAATGGAGGTAGAAACGTATGGCTCAAATACCTCAGGAAACACCGAGAGCGTTTCTAGGCGCATGGTTGCTTGCCCTCCTCGTCCACAAGACCGCGCGGCAGGTTTACGCGTAGCGGCTCATTGGGCTCCCAGCTGGTTACAATGGGCTCAACAGCGGGAACAAGAACTTCGCCCCAGGGACCCTCAACCACCCAGACGTCGTTTTGTGGCCCGCGCATGAGATCGCACACCTTGCCAATGCTACCAAGTCGTTCGTCCACGACCTCACGCCCCACGAGCTCGTCTGGATCGCGAAGCGCGTAGTCCTCGGGAAGGTCGTCCACGCACGCGAGCAGCGTCTTGCCAACCAGTTTGTCGGCTGCATCCAATGTGGTTATGGCCTCAAACCGCACGAGCTGCCCGTTTCTTCCCTCATCGCACGAAACCACCCTCTGCCATCGCGAACCCTTGAGGGACGGCGGCACCAGCGCCACCACGAGTCCCTCGCGCAACAGCAACGGGAGGCCGTGCGCGGGTACCGCGACGACCTCCCCGTTTCTTCCGTGCGTCTTCTGAATGCGAGCTATGGATTTATACGCATTTGCCAAGGCGCCTATCCCAAAATCTCCACGTCGACGGAAGTGCCCACACGTTGACCGAGCGCCCGTGCCAACGTGCGAATAGCCTTGATCGTGCGACCTCTTCTGCCGATGATTCTTCCTGCGTCAGCCTCGGCGCAAGATACTTCTATGAGCGATCCCTCGTCGCCATCGGTCACATCGAGTGACACGGCATCCTCGTCGTCCACCAGGCCGCATACTATGTATTCGACCAAGTCGGCAACTTTGTCGGAGGGCATCTCTTCAAAGACCTCGTCCTCGACCACGCTTTCGTCCGCCACGTTTACTCCGCGGCCTCCGCGGCCTTGGCCGCGGCCTTCTTGGACATCTTGCCCGTCTTGTCCGGCATGGGCTTCTCGCCACGGGCGATGGCGATAAGGTGCGAGACGGCGTTGGTGGGCTGGGCGCCCTTTGCAATCCAAGCGTCAACGCGCTCAAGATCGATGTCGATCATCTTGGGATTCGAGACGGGGTTATAGCGTCCCACAAGCTCGATGTAACGGCCGTCGCGAGGCATGCGACCATCGGCTACGACCACACGATAGAACGGACGCTTTTTGGCACCATGGCGTGCCAGACGAATCTTAACTGCCAATTAAAACTCCTTCAACATGCGACGCGGATGGTTGCGGATGTGGCTGCGCCGCCAAGCCAAACATGCAGTATATCATCTTACGACAATTAGGCTAGTTTTCTGGTGCGTTTTTTGTGGAAGCTGCATTTTTAATATGAAAGTCATCCAGATTATCAAACACTCATTTAAAGATGTAGAAAACCCATGAATACGTATCATTTTAAGCAATTATTAAGCTCCAGCGTGTAGCATTTTTATGAATATGGATGTGTACTTGCATATTCGTAGAAAGGCTCACTTATTAAAGAATATGGGTTTTCCTTCGAAGGGGGTTCCCATGAACGTACTTGTGGTGGAAGACGAGAGAAACCTTGCAGATGCCATTTGTCAGATTCTTAAGACGGAGGGCATAAAGACCGAGGTGACCTACGACGGGACAACGGCTCTGACCTTGGCCAAAAGTGGCATTTATGACGCCATAATTTTGGACGTAATGCTTCCCGGCATGAGCGGACTAGACGTGGTTCGCGAAACGAGGCGCGCCGGCGTATCGACCCCCGTGCTTATGCTAACTGCCCGTACCACAACAACGGACAAGGTCGACGGGCTGGATGCAGGCGCCGACGACTACATGACCAAACCATTTGAAACCCCAGAGCTTCTTGCACGGTTGCGTGCGCTTACGCGCCGCACGGGAGACGTGCTTTTGGAGGAGGCATCGTATGGCGACTTGAAGCTGGACCTTACGACGCACGACCTCAGCTGTGGAGACAAGACCGTGCACCTTTCGGGCAAGGAGTTTGAGGTAATGCGCATGCTCATGAGCTCCACCTCCCGCGTGGTCTCCAAGCAAGACCTTCTAACACGCGTTTGGGGCGGCAGCTCGGAGGTCTCGGAAAACTCCGTGGAGGCATACGTCTCGTTCCTGCGCAAGAAGATGATCCACCTTCATTCCAAGGTCCAGATAACCACGCTCCGTATGCTTGGCTACCGCCTGGAGATCATAGAGTAAGCGCCTTTGGATGCCAAATTGCGTGCCCTGAGTACCTGGTACCGTTTGCGAGGTGCCCGCCCGCCAATCAGGCCCTGACCCCAAAGGCCCGATCCTCCCGGCGCCATGGACAAGCGCCGTGCTCAAACAGTCCTCGCTTCGCTGCGGAACTGCGCGCGGCTGCTTTCCATGGCGCCTTGCGGATTGGGTCTTTGGGGTCAGTGCCTGATTGGCGGGCGGGAACGCCCCTGGCTGACTTTTTCGGTGAATAGCCCAATGCGCTATGCGCGTTGCGTTCTTTGGCGCTAAGCTTGGGTGGGAGGCCCCATGTTACGAAATCTAAGAATCAAGTTTGTAGTTATTATTATGGTGCTGGTTGGTGCGGTGCTCGTATCCGTGCTGGGTGGAAGCTACGTGTCTGCATGGCAAACGCAGCACGACATGACAAACGAGGCGCTCCAACACAGCGTTGAGGGAAGTATGTTTAACCTGCCTCGCATAACTATGGGCGGTGAGGAAGAACACCAAGACATGAACAAGCGCAAGCCAAACATGCTTGTGCTTGCCGTGGAAATCGATTCGGAGGGAGTAATTCTTTCCACTAACGACGCTCCCCTGCTCATTGACTCACAGACGCTTTCCAACGTAATAGACATGGCGCTCAAAAGCGATGCAGACGACGGATGGGACGAGAGCATTCACATTGCTTGGCGGCGCGCGCAGCGCTCCAGCGGAGCGTGGCGTGTTGCCATAGCAGACACTTCTGCCATGGATATGGGACTGCGTTCGCTCTTGCTTAAGGACCTTGGAATTATTTGCGTGGCCATGGGAGCGCTTCTTCTAATTGCCATTGGCCTTTCCACATGGATGCTCAAGCCCGTTCAGACGGCTTGGGACCAACAACGCCAGTTTGTTGCAGACGCTTCTCATGAGCTCAAGACGCCTTTGGCAGTAATAATCGCAAACACACAGATCCTTTCCAACGACACAACTCTGAGCGACGAATCCATGCGTTGGGTACAGGGCACTGCAGACGAGTCCAAGCACATGAAGAACCTTGTTGAGGAACTGCTGGAGCTTGCTCGCACCGACGAAACCTCCTCTGGAGCAACCGGCGCTATGAAGCAGGAGCAAACAGACTTTTCCGCAATGGTGGAAAACGCAAGCCTTGAGTTCGACGCAATCGCGTTCGAGCGGGGAACGTCCATAGAGGAAAACATCCAGTCTGGCATCGGTGTTACCGGAGACCCAGAGTGGCTCGAGCGCCTTTGCAAAATACTCATTGACAATGCCTGCAAGTATTCCGAAAAGGGACGCCCGGTTAACGTTGTGCTCAGCATGCAAGGACACAAGTGCAATCTGAGCGTTACCAACTTTGGCAATACCATAGATCCCGAGGATCTACCACATGTGTTCGACCGCTTTTACAGGACCGACAAGGCACGCAGCCGCGATTCGAAGACCAGCGGATTTGGCTTGGGACTGGCCATAGCCAAGGGCATAGCAGTTTCGCACGGCGGAAACATAACCGCCACAAGTGACGCAGATAATGGCACAACGTTTAGCGTCACCCTACCTGCACACTCCATATAACGAGGAAAACATGGCTACAGAGGATGGCAATACAAGCGAGGCGGCACTAGCCTGGAACGGTCCAGCAATTGGTCTCTTGGACCTCGATGCCTTCTTTGCGTCTGTAGAGCAGCTCGACCACCCCGAATGGCGAGGAAAGCCGGTAATTGTTGGAGGGTCTGCCGAACGACGTGGCGTGGTTTCCACCGCAAGCTACGAGGCGCGCGCCTTTGGCGTGCATTCCGCCATGCCCTCGTTTCGTGCAAGGCAGCTATGCCCACAGGCCATATGGACGCGCGGACACTTTGACCGATATCACGAACTGAGCAAGCGGGTAATGGACATTATCCTAAACGAGACGCCTCTTGTTGAGCAGGTGTCTGTGGACGAGGCGTTTTTTGACGTCTCTCCCGGACGCTATTCCAACGAGAGTCCCGTAAGCATTTGCAGGAGGATCCAGGCCCGCGTAGCAGAGCTCGGAATAACATGCTCCATTGGCCTGAGCACCTCCAAAACCGTGGCCAAGATTGCATCGGAGTGCGAGAAACCGCGCGGCCTAACCGTAATAGCCCCTGGCACCGAGGCAAGCTTTTTGGAACCGCTTTCGGTCCGCAGCCTTTCCGGCGTTGGTGCTGCCACAGAAAAAACGCTCTTTAAGCTGGGCATACGCACACTGGGAGAGCTTGCGCGCCAAGACCCGGACACCATGCAAACGTATCTTGGCGTAGCCGGTCCTCGCCTTGTGGAGCGCGCGGCAGGCCGCGAGGTTAGCCATGTGCGCTTTGCCACAGAGCATGAGCCCGTAAAGTCGGTGTCCAACGAGCGGACATTTGTCCGCGACCTAACCACCCGCCAGGAACTCAATGCCGCAATTGGCCATGTGAGCGAGCTCGTTGGCGCAAGGCTACGAAAGAAGGGGCTTGCAGGTACCCAAGTTACCCTAAAGCTCAAGTTCGACATAAGCCATATCCATACCGCACAGCGACAGCTTGGCATTTCCACAGACAACGAGCACCTGTTTGGAAAGGTGGCACGCGAGCTCTTGGACGAGCTTTGGCACGAGGGCACGCCCGTGCGACTTGTGGGCGTAGCCATAAGCGGCTTTGACGCCCCACCCGAGCAGATGAACCTCTTTTCCCAGGAATCCGACGACTCGTTGTCCGAACTCTCCCACGTAACCGATAAGCTGCGAGAGCGCTTTGGAAAGAACGCCATAACCTATGGTCGCGACATGAGACTGTAAGCTGCGCGGCCACAAATTTGGTACATTCATCTACAAAGCGTTTTAGGACAGCCTCGGGAAGGGTGCCGTTAGGGGATACTCCCCTAACGGCACCCCACTATACGACGTCGACCTGGGGAGCGTCTCCCCAAAGGCGCTCGAGGCGATAGTAGTCGCGAGCCTCGGGCAAAAATACGTGAACCACAACCGATCCGTAGTCAAGCAGCACCCAACTTGCTCCACCGCGACCCTCGTGCGACAGAGGCCCGAGTCCCGTGTTCTTTTTTACCTTCTCCTCAATCTCGTCCACAACAGACGAAATCATGCGCGGATTGTCTGCCGTGCAAATAAGAAAGTAGTCACAGACATCCGAAAGGCCCTCCAGATCGAGCAGGGTTATGTCTGTCGCCTTCTTCGAATCGGCTGCGTTCGCGGCAATACGCGCGAGCTCGAACGGTGTTGTTGCCATTAAGCACTCCTTTTTGCATTCGTTACCGGCTGGCCTTCTTGCGTAGGGCGCGACTGCGTGCCAGCGAATTATATATGTCTATGGTATGAGGATAGAGATACCTACCCCCTTCGAGCACGTATACTATCCCACCCACGAAGGCATTCCAAAACAGGTCCTCAAGCGAGACGTTTCCCACCAACGAGCGAGTCTTCCGTATACCGTCGCTGTCACGCCGCAACGGCTCTATGCCGTCTGCAACAAAGAGGACCATATCCAGCGGTCCCATGTCCTCGGCTGCAGACGTGTGGCACGCTATGGCATGCCAAACCTCAGAAGGAAGGTGCGGATACTTTTCTGGAAGCTCTCGGGCGGCCACCATACCGTGCAAAAGAGGCTCGACCATCTCTAGAGGTACGCCCAAATCGATACCAAACCGCTTCGCACGCAAAATGAGCTCATCCTTGGACACGGCCTTGTCCCAGTCGTGTAGCAACCCGGACGCTCGAGCAAGAAACGGGTCTACGCCATACATTACGGCAAGGTGTTCGGCCGTACGTGCCACCGACAGCGAGTGCTCGAGCCTATGCCGCTTAGATGCCAGCTGTGTGCGCGTATCCGACTCCAGACGCATAAGCGTAAGTCGTTGCCACGGCTCATACTCCACCTCGTCCTTGTTGCTCGGACGCCACAACTCACGCGAACGGCTTTGCGTCTTCTTGCTCATTGTGCCTCGTCGCCCCCATTCTGCCCAAAGGACACGTTATATTCGGTCGAACCGTATCGACGCGGACGGACCCCATACAAATGATGCTTGTGTATATAGCCCGTAACTTGGTCGGGAGTTAGGTAGCGCAGACTCTGCTCGGCTTCTACTCGCGCCCGCAGATAGCTAGATGATATTGCAAGCGCAGGAACTTCCAAATAGGTTACGTCGAAGTTGTAGGGAGACTTAGAGATTGCCTCCCGCGCATGGGCCAAGTCGTATCCGGGCCTGGTGGCGCCAACCAAATGGGCCAGCTCCGCAATCTTGTGCGCATCGCGCCAAGTAACAATTTCTGCAATGGCATCCGCGCCCGTTATAAAGTAGAGCTCCACATTGCTGGGGTATATGCTGTCCAAGCGCTCGAGCGTCTCTGCCGTATAGGTCACACCCTCGCGATCGACCTCAAACCTGCTTGCCAAGAAGTGCGGGTTGTCCGACGTTGCAAGCAGCGTCATGGCATAGCGGTCCTCCCCCGCCGTAACGCGTTTGTCCTGCTTGAACGCCGGTCGCCCAGCCGGCATGAACACCACCACATCCAAGTTCAGGTCGTCAAACGCCTGCTCGGCAGCAACAAGATGGCCGTTGTGGATGGGGTCAAACGTACCACCCATTATTCCCATGCGATAGGTAACATTGGGATCCTGACCCAGCAGGGGCAAGTCGCCCCGTTCTACGACCGATTCGGCAACGCGCAAGGCATCCAGCTCATCCATATGTCCTCCTCCGATGCGTATTGTAGCAAACAAGAGGAAGCGAGTACCACGGCAGGCGAACAGCCCTGACCCCGCCCGCCCCAAACAAAGGCCAAAACCTCTCGGCGCCATGGATAAGCGCCGTGCTCAAACAGTCCTCGCTTCGCTGCGGAACTGCGCGCGGCTGCTTTCCATGGCGCCTTGCGGATTGGGCCTTTGTTTGGGGCGAACGGCCCTGACCCCGAGGACGGCCGCGAGGGTGGCGGTGCGGAGCGAGGCCGCGCGCAGTTCCGCAGCGCGGGATAACCAAGAGGGTTCGTACCGTTTCTCGCGCGAGGACTGTTTGAGCACGGCCCTCTCCGCACCGCCACCCTCGCGGCCGTCCTCGGGACCGTGGGTCGTCTGCTTGTTGCAGGCCTTTTAGAACACCAGCATCTCGTCGCGGTGTACGGCGGGCATGCCCTCCTTATGTGGTAGAAAGCGCCCAATTACGTCGAGCTTGAGGCCGCGAATACGCACCATATCGTCGCTCGAGTAGCGCGTTACCCCACGCGCAAGCTCAACGTTGTTCTGGTCTACGATCCGTATTACATCGCCTTCGGCGTAGGTTCCCTTGGTGCTCCTTATGCCAACGGGAAGCAAGGAGGCTCCTTCTTGCACGATCGCTTTGGCCGCACCCTCGTCGACCGTTACCACGCCGCGCGGTACCTCGGCCAAACCTATCCAGAGCTTTCTGCCGCTGCTATGCGATTGCGCGGTTTTGTTTTCGAATCGCGTTCCCACGTCTTCGCCATGCACGATGTCCATAAGAACGGACGGATCGTGGCCGTTGCAGATAACCATAGGAATGCCGCATGCCAGCATCGCACGTGCCGCGCGAATCTTTGAGGCCATGCCGCCCGTACCCACAGACGAGCCAGCGCCTCCG
The DNA here is from genome assembly GCA_902793465.1 of uncultured Coriobacteriaceae bacterium. GTDB lineage: Bacteria > Actinomycetota > Coriobacteriia > Coriobacteriales > Atopobiaceae > RUG440. The sequence continues at coordinate 20,744 of CADBDT010000024.1, forward strand.
GCCATATTTGCAATTCGTTGGTCTATGGCATCGACCTCTTTAATAAGAGATGCGTTGTGGTCTACCCCAGGATCTGCGGTGTAGAGCCCCTCAACGTCGGACAGAACAATATAGAGAGAAGCCCCAACCAGCGCAGACACAATGGCGCCAAGCATGTCGTTGTCGCCAAACGCAAACTCGGACACGCTCACCGTGTCGTTTTCGTTAACTACGGGAACGGCGCCAAGCTCCAGCAAGCGGTCAAGCGTGTTGCGAGCGTTGAGATACCCCTCACGATCCACGACATCGCGTCGTGTAAGAAGAACCTGCCCGCACGCAACACCACGTTTTGCGAGCTCCTTGGCATAGACCTCGGTTAGGGCGGCCTGTCCGGCTGCCGCACAAGCCTGCAACGATGGGATGTCGGCCGGACGAGCATCGAAACCCAGCCGCTCTCGGCCGGCCGCTGCTGCGCCCGACGTAACTATAGCTACCGGATACCCCTCTTCGTGCAGGGCGCATATTTGTTCGCAGAGCATGGAGATGTATTTTTCATCCACCGCCCCATCCTTTGTGGTGAGCGTTGACGAGCCGATTTTTACCACCACAAGATTGTCAAACTGCTCACGCATCGCCATCGGTGCTCTCCTCTTCCACAAATGGGGCAACATCTTCTTCCTGGGTCTCAAAGGTAAAGGCATATCCCAGGATGCGCACCTCGTCGCCAGCAACGCATCCTGCCTTGGTTAGAATCTCCTCGAGCTTGATCCTTTGGAAGCGATGCTGTAAGTAGTCAATCGCCTCGTCGTTTTCCCAGTCTGTCTGCACAACCATGCGCTCGATGTCCGTGCCAGACACCCGCCATGCATTGCCATCCTCACGGGCAACGCTAATCTGCTTGTCGCGTCGTGCACGACGGTTCTCCCACACCGACGACAGATCCTGGGTATCGCGCGTGTTTTCGTGCTCTGCCTGGCTGCGGAGTTCCAACACCTGGCGGGCCGTCTCGGATACCAGGCGATCAACTCCCTCGCCCGTAACGGCTGAAATCGCAAAGAAGGGATGTCCGTCGCGCTCCACCTCCTCACGCAACACCTCTATGGCAACGTCGGTGTCGGGCATGTCGCATTTGTTTGCCACGACGATCTGCGGGCGCTCGGCAAGCTCCAACGCATAAGCCGCAAGCTCGGCGTTTATGGCACGGTAGTCCTGCACGGGGTCACGGTCCTCGTAGCCTCCCGTTAGGTCAACAAGATGCAGGATCAAGGCCGTCCGCTCTATATGGCGGAGGAACTGGTGACCAAGGCCCCTGCCTTCGCTGGCACCCTCTATGAGTCCGGGGACATCTGCAGCCACAAACGAACGCCCGTCGCGCGTACGCACGACTCCAAGGTTGGGAACAAGCGTTGTAAAGGGATAGTCCGCCACTTTGGGGCGCGCAGCGGATATCCGTGCGATAAGCGAGCTCTTGCCCACCGAAGGCATGCCGACCAACGCCACGTCGGCCATGAGCTTCATTTCCAGCTCAATCCAATGATCGACTGCAGGCTCGCCCTTTTCGGCAAAGGCGGGCGCCCTGCGGACGGAGGTAACAAAGTGTATGTTACCGCGGCCACCCACACCGCCAGGCGCTACCACCACACGGTCCCCCACCTGCGTAAGGTCTGCGATCTCGTACATTGGCGTCTGCGTCTGCGGGTCAAGCTCGCGTATCACGGTTCCCAACGGCACACGCAGCACAAGGTCCGCGCCGTCGCGCCCACGCTTTCGCGCACCTTGCCCATGCGTTCCGCGCTCGGCTTTAAAGTGGTGCTTGTACCTGTAGTCGATAAGAGAGGAGAGCTGGGGATCAGTTTCTATAACAACGTTTCCGCCATTACCTCCATCGCCGCCATCGGGTCCTCCGCGGGGCACGAACGCCTCTCGGCGAAACGACATGCATCCCGCTCCGCCATCACCTCCACGCACGTTTATGCGCGACATATCCGTAAACATAGAAATCTACCGCCTTCTAGCTTCGTGTAAGGAACAGCCCCCTGCTCACGGCTTAGACAACCACAAGCAGGGGGCGTACAGGCCCATATGGGAACTATGCAGCTCCGACTAAGCCGTCGTGCGCACGTGCACGTAGTGCTTTGCGCCCTTGGTAAACTCGACGACGCCGTCCTTGAGGGCAAACAGGGTATCGTCCTTGCCGCGCCCTACGTTTTCGCCCGGGGTAATGTGCGTACCGCGCTGTCGTACGATTATCTGACCAGTCTTAATTGCCTGACCACCATAAATCTTGGTTCCAAGTCGTTGTCCGCGCGAGTCGCGACCGTTGCGGGAGGAACCCAAACCTTTTTTGTGAGCCATCCTTCTACCTGCCTATCTACTCTAGAGCCTAAGCTCGTCCGGTTTCCTACTCGGCATCCTCGGTGGATGCGGTGGTTGCAGCCTCCTCTACGGGAAGCTCGACGATCTTGAGCCTCGTGAGGTTTTGGCGATGGCCCTTGGTGCGACGATAGCGCTTGCGCTTCTTAAACTTGAAGACAATAACCTTCTTGCCCTTAAACTGGTCCTCGACCTCGGCAACTACCTTCTTGCCCTCGAGTGCGGAAGCCTCGATTGTGGTGGTGGCACCGTCGTTCAGCATCAGGACGTCAAGCTCTACCTTGTCGCCAGGCTGCGCGTCGAGCTTTTCGACGTCAATGACGTCGCCCTGGGCAACCTTGTACTGTTTGCCACCGGTGGTAACGATTGCGTACATGAATAAACTCCTCATTGCTCGCTTTGATGCAACAGTTTGCTATTGTACCCTGCGTTAATGGCTTCGTCAACGAAAAAACGCCATCCACGATATGCGCGCATTCTTCCGGTTGCCCCCGCGAGCTTTCATCTGGCCGCTCAGCGCTCACTGCGTTCGCTCACTCGCTTCGCTCGTGATTCGCGCCAGACGAGAGCGGCGAGGGCTCCGCCGGTGCAGGGGGCGGCCAGCTGGGGAAAACTACTCACTCGCTTCGCTCGGGATTTGCGCCAAGGGTTATTTGCATGGGGTCCACTAGGGTATCGTCGGGTTCTTCGTGCCATTGGGCGTCTCGGCATACGCGAAGGGGCGTGCAGCCGCATACGGCGTTTACCAGGATGGCAGGACGCAGAGAGCCCCGTTCGGTGGAACGCGTTTGCAAAAGGAGCCGCGTGCCTTGGTCTGTGTCCTTTGCCTTGCACGAAACCAACGTGCGGGCAAGCTCTATGCGCTTTGGCTTTTGCCCGCGCATGTACTCTATTGCCCCACGCTCCCTAACGTCTTCCAACTTTTGGTCAAAGGTTGCGGCATCCACACCTGGTGCCACCACGTCAACCGACCAACACGACAAGCCCACCCATGCCTCAAGCGCGGGTACCCGACGTGGAAGAAGCCGAGCCTCTTGCGGTGCTATGGAGGCAGGGGTCGATTCTCTCAAAAGACCGAGAGCCTCCTGTACGTCGAGTGGTTCAGCCAGCAGGAGATCGTAGTACTCCCCGCGAGAGGCAGCCCCTACCGGAAGCGCCTGGGAAAACTGTATTCTCATGCGATGGGCAAATCCGTTGCTTACCTCAAAGGGCAAGTGCGCACGTCGTATGCTGCGCATTACGGTTTCCATTACCTCAAGGTGTCCAAGATAGGCAAGGCGTCCGTCCTTTATGTAGCGTACACGCATGCGGCAGGCGTTGGGTGGCAAACTGCTCATGTGCGATCACCTACCACCACATTTGCCACGCCCAGGTTGGGGCAAACGCCACAACCCGTGCATGTGTCCATCGTGCAGTCATGCGTTACCTCCGCCTGCATTGCGCGGCGCCATTCCCTCTGAAGATATCCCTTGCTTACCCCAGGGGACGTGTGGTCCCAGGGAAGACGGGCTTGCAAGTCAAACTGCTCGCAGGCAACGTCTTCCAAGTCGATGCCCACCTCCGCTGCGGCTTCCTGCCATGCGGGGAAGTCAAACTGGTCTGCCCAGGCGTCAAACCTGCAACCACGTTTCCATGCCGCAAGAACAAGATCAAAGCCACTCCGACCCATCTTGGAAAGCACGCCCTCAATAAGGGACGGCCACGATCCGTGATACGTTATGCGAAGCGCGCGGTCGCTGGCAGCGTGGAGCATAAGCTGCTGGCGGCGTTGCACCTCTGCAAGCGGAAGCTGACCGGCCCATTGGAACGGCGTATGGCACTTTGGCACAAACACGGCCACCGACAAGGACACGCTGACCTTTGCCCTCGGGCCAAGCTCCTCCCTACCGACCTTAATTACCTGCTCTGCCAGACGCGGAATACCCAGAAGGTCCTCGTCCTGCTCGGTGGGCAGTCCCATCATAAAGTAGAGCTTCATGCGGCGGTAGCCGTTCCTAAATGCATTGCGCGCGGCGCGCATGAGGTCGTCTTCCGTAACGTTCTTGTTTATTACGTCGCGAAGCCGCTGCGACCCCGCCTCGGGGGCAAACGTGAGTCCGGTCTTTCGCGAAGAACCTACCAAGGAAGCCATTTCTACGCCAAAGCTGTCGAGGCGCTGTGACGGAATGGACACACGCACACCCCGCTCAGACAGCTTGCCCTTTAGCGTTCGCACAATAAGCTCGCACTCGGAGTGGTCGGTGGTGGAAAGCGACGTAAGGGAGCATTCGTCAAAGCCGCTTGCTTCCAATCCTTCCTCTACGGCTGGTATCACCTGGCTGGCAGGCCGCTCGCGTACGGGCCTATAGGTCATCCCCGCCTGGCAAAACCTGCATCCGCGCGCACACCCACGCAGCACCTCCACCGCAAACCGGTCCTGCACGACCCCCATGTAGGGCACGATGTGCTGCGCCACGGGATTTGTGCTGGAAAGGTCTGGCACGCAGTGCTTGAGGACCACTTCCGGAGCACCACTCCCCTTCTTTGGGACGGCATAGCCCCATCTGGTGGACGTTTTGTCTACCACCACGTCATAGAGAGAGGGAACGTAGACGCCCGCAAGCCCTGCCAAGCGCTCAAGAATCTGGGAGCGCGAAAGTCCCTTTGCCCTACCGTCGCGTATGCAGCGCGACATGGCAACAAGCGAGCGCTCGCCATCACCCAGTTGCACGGCATCGAACATGGGCGCCAAAGGCTCGCAGTTCCACGCAGAGGGACCACCGGCCACCACGAAGGGTTCGTCTTCGTCACGCTCTTCCGCAAGAAGCGTTATGCCAGCAAGATCGAGCGTCTCGACCACGTTCGTGCACACCAGCTCGTGCGCAAGCGTTATGCCCACCAAGTCAAAGGAGGCCACGGGAGACGATGTTTCCAGCGAGAGAAGAGGAATGTTGCGTTCGCGCATGAGGCCAATCATGTCGACCCAAGGCAAATACGCCCTCTCACACGAAAAGCCCTCCTGCTCGTTGAGCTCCTCGTACAGAATGGAGAGACCGAGGTTGGGTTGCCCCACCTCGTACACATCGGGATATATAAGACAGGCATGGAAGGGGCCTTCCTGCTCCTCCCATGCGCCCCATTCGTGATTAAGATACCTGCTCGGCTTTTCAACCTTGCCGAGCAGGGGCTCAATTCTATGAAAGCAATCCTTGCGAGGCGTCCTCATGCGCTTGCGACCTCATCGGAGTCACTGGAATCGGACGTCTTTGAGCCAGGTAGGTAGTTTCCTCCCGTAAAATGAGTGGCCAAAACGCGACCGGTAACCAGCGTGCCACCATAGGCGAATCCTATGCGAATAAAAAAGCTGAGTCCTGGAAGCAGGCGCATTGCAAGCTTTGCCGCCCTGCGATACACAAAGCCGGCGGCAATTATAAACACGATTTCCGGAACACGGGCAACAGACAGGCCTTGGCCATGCGTTGCCGCAATGTCGAATCCCAGGTTAACCTGATTTGTGGTCATAAGAGGCATGCCTGCACCAGGTATGAAGTCGGCAATTCCCATAATCGCGTTGCGCGCGGCCACGCGGCTAACCAGCCGCGCCGTGGCAACCTCGCGACAGAAGGCAAAGTTTGCGGCGCAGGAAACAACCTTTTCTGTGGAGTTCAAAAGGGCATTGGCAAATCGATCCAGCAGGGCCTCGCTGTCGGAAGCTACGACGTCAACTATAAACTGCCCCAGCTTTACCGGCAGATTGGTTTCGGGGATGTCTAGGCTCGACTCCGCAACCACGATTACGCGCTGACGTAGGGCGGCAAAGCTTCGTATGGCATCGCACACCACCGCATCCGACCTTCCCGCAACAATTATCCCAATATCGTAGCCTTGTACGGTTGGATGCGGCTCTATTGCCTTAACGTCAACAAACGCATCGCGCTCTGGAACCAGGGCGTCGCGAATGGCAAGCCCAAGCCAACGTGAGCAGGTCGTGTCCACAAGCACAGAAATGCGTATGTTCTCTTCCATGCTCTCCTCGGCAACACGACCCATGTTAACCACACCGCGCAGCTGATCGACCGGTATTCTTTTTGCCATCTTGACTCCTTGATCGTTGGCGTAGTATCACTCTAACCCAAAACGCTGGCTCACGCCCGCTCTAATTGTTTGCAACTATCCCGACTTTTTGCGGTGCCGCCACACCGACTGGACGAGTCCCGCAGCCAAAAGCTGCGACATCATTGACGAGGAACCAAAGCTAATAAAAGGTAGCGGTATTCCTGTGATGGGCATAATTCCTATGCACATGCCCACGTTTTGCAAGAGCTGAAAAGTCCACATGGCCGCCACGCCCACACAAACCAGCTTGGCAAAGGGTGTGTCTACGCGCAAGGCAAGGCCAACGGTTGCAATAATCATCCAGCCAAAGAGGAAGAGCAGGAACACGGAACCCAAAAAGCCAAACTCCTCTGCCAAAAGGGCAAACACGAAGTCTGTGTGCGCCTCGGGCAAAAAGCCGCTGCCAGCCTGGCTCGCGTGCCCAATTCCCTTGCCAAAGAACCCACCCGAGCCAACGGCAATCTTTGCCTGCTGGAGGTTGTATCCGTTGCCCGCGGGATCGACCGAGGGGTCCACGAACACTATGAGTCGGTTAAGCTGATACTGCTTAAGGATGTGCGGCAATCCCTCCGTCATAGAGCTTGCCACGACGGCAAACGCCCCAACCACAATAATTCCTACCGTAATGAGCACCCACCGAGCCTTGGCGCCGCCACAAATAATAATGGAGGCCCCAAGCACCAAAACGATAAGGCCCGTTCCTAGGTCGGGCTGGGTTAGGATGAGGACAAACGGGATGCACAGTATGCCACAGAGCTTTAGATAGTCCTTAAGCGTGTCGATCTTTCCGTTGTACGTGCCAACCACCGATGCCATAAGCAGGATGGTAACTATCTTGGCAAACTCGGAAGGTTGAAACGTCATGCCAATAAACGGCACTTGAATCCATCCCGTCATGCCCTTGGCGTTATAGCCCAAGCCCGGCACCGCGGGAAGCAGCATTAGCACAATGTCGAGCACGAGCAGGAACGTAAACTTATCTGCAAAGACGCTGTAGTCGTACTTCCACATGGCAGCTGCCACAATAAGACCCAACACGATTCCAAGCAGATGGCGCAAAAAAGACGCCTCTGGAATAGTAAGAGAAGCAGACCAAATGACCAATGCCCCAAACAACACAAGCAGTGCGTTGGGAATGAGCTCCATAAGATATACCTTGCTCAAATAGCCGTTTCGCTGCAGCTTGGACGTGCCCATCTTGGAGAGGTTTACCCCAAGACGCGCAAATACCAAATCAAAGAAGCTCTGGGGCTCGCTTTCCCGAATGCCTTGATCGCTAGCCATACTAATCACCCCCTAGTCACCAATGGAGTCGATTCCTTCCATTGCGGGCACGATAGAGTCCGGGGCGTCGTATAGAGCGCCCAAGGCATCTCGGTTAACATACAGTGAGGAAGTAGATGCCCATGTTGCTTCCTCAATAGTCACAATAACAGCGTATTTTGCGTTGTCGGCAGGCGCGAAGGAAATAAACCACGCTGTTGGGTTGTGGCCAATTCGCTCTCCTGTTCCCGACTTTGCCGCAACGCTCACAGGAAGAGTCTCAAAGTGGCGTTTAATGTGTTCCGACTCTTCGGTAATTACGCCCTTGAGGCCTTCGATAACTATGTTCCTAAACTTCTCGTCCTCCACGACCTCACGCAGTATTTGCGGGTCGTAGTCTACCACCGAGCCGCTTCCTGTTCTTGTCCTCACGCTCTTGAGCACGTGTGGTCGCCACACCTTGCCTCCCGTTGCAAGTCCGGCATAAGCGCATCCCATCTGTATGGGCGTAACCAGCAAATCGCCCTGGCCAATTGCGAGGTTGGTAAAGTCGCCGCCCTTCCATTCGCGGTCTGTGTCCGCCGCGCTGGTGTAGTAGTTCCATTTCCATTCCGCGTCGGGTATGCGACCCACGCTTTCCCCTGGCAAGTCGATGCCCGTGAGCTCACCCAGCCCCCACTCCTTGAGCTTTGCCTGGAGCGCCTCGGGGTTCTTTGACTCGTAGAATCCCTTGCCTATTTCGTAGAATACGGTGTCGCAGGAATAGATAATGCCCGTGCGGAGGTTCATGTGACCGTGACCCTTATGCTCCCAACAGTACTGGCCCGATCCCTCGCCAAACCCGGTCCACCATCCAGTGCAGTCGTACTCGCTCTTGTCGTTTGCAATCCCATTGTCGAGTGCCGCGATGGTGGTAAAGGGTTTGATGGTAGAAGCGGAGGGATACTGTCCCGAGATCGCGCGGTTCATTAGTGGGTTGTCGCTCTGCTCGGACTGCAGGGCGCTCCAGTCGTCGTTGGAAATACCGCCCACAAAAATGTTTGGAGAGTAGGTGGGGCAGCTTGCCATTGCCAAGATCTCGCCGTTGGTAACGTCCATAACAATGGCAGAGCCCGCCCTGCACTTCTTGGAAACCGAGGAACGGATCCTGTTTATGATGTCTGCAAGCGAGTCCTCAACGGCTTGTTGGAGAGGTGCGTCTATGGTAAGCACGATGTCTGAGCCACTTTGCGGCTCGACCGAGGTGGAGTATTCGAGCACGGTTCCGCTTGCGTCAACGTGTACGCTTTGCTCTCCCCTAATGCCCTGCAGCACGTTTTCGTACTGGAACTCGACGCCTGCCTGTCCCACGGTGTCGCCCGTCTCGTACACTATTGCGCCCTCGTCCTCGGACTTTGCGCTTTCCTCAAGCTGCTCGCGCGTAACCGTGCCAGTGTAGCCCACAACATGGGCGGCCAACTTGCCATAGGGATACGAGCGTGCACTGCGCTCCTGCACCGTTATGCCTTCGAACAAGTAAGGGTGCTCGCCAATGTAGGCCACCACGCGACGGGACACGTCGGACGCAACCGTTCGGTCCGACTGGGCTCCCTCGCTTTGGTCCTGTATCTTTCTGCGAACTGCCGCGGCGGGCATGCCAATAAGGTTTCCGAGCAGCTGCACCTCTATGGCATTGTCTGCTACCTCGGGCTTAGATATTACGGTGAGACTCGGGCGGTTTCCCACAATCTCGTTGCCGCTCCTGTCCAGTATTCTCCCGCGTGGTGCGGCCAGCGATATGGTACGGGTCCTATTGGACTCCGCCTGCGTTGTGTACTCGTCCTTAGACACGAGCTGCATAGACCACAGCCGCGCAAAGAGGACCGTAATAACAGAAAGCGAAGCAAGGCCAAGGCCAATGAGCCGCGAACGAATTGTCCTTTCGGCAGACGCGTCGTTTCCACCCGAGGCTCGCGGTGCCTGGCCGCCTATGTCAAACTGGAGCTTCTCGTCTCCGCGGTTGTAGAACACATAGAGCCCCGCCAAGGCAAGCAAAAGGATTACCAGCAGAATTATGATTATGGTAGAAAGGCTCATGGCCGCCGCCTAGAGGTTCCTGGTATCGTAGTGGCTCTCGCGCAGGCTCGCCGCCTTACCCGCATGCTTGCCTCGTCCCAGGGCCACGCCTCGCATCTTAAAGTAGGCAAACGGCACGAACCCAATAAACGTCATGGCAAAAGTGGGCAGTATGCGCAGCAATATAACGTCGCCAAGAGTTGCGGCATCGCCAAAGAACAACGCGCACAGGTGATATACCGAAATCACTGCGAGCGAAGCTATGCCAAAGGCGGAAAAGGAAGAAACAGGTCCGTCAGAAAAGCGATTGCGCCCTTCCCTGCCCAACACGTACGCAAATATAGTAAGAAGACCCGACATAAGTCCAACTGGGCCTGTGGATAGCAGGTCAAACACGAGTCCGGCAAAGAATCCCGAAAGCACAGCAGACTTTCCGCCAACCTCAAGCGCGCAGACGCCAGCGTACACTATTGCAAAGTTTATTCTCCCGTTGCCCATGCCAATATTGGGAGAGACCATAACCTGCAAAAGAAGGCACACTACCATGAGCACCACGCTTCCACGACGACTCTTGTTGGTGTCCTTTATCTGCACTGCTATCACTCCCTCCCCGATACGCTATGCGGCGATACGAAGCCACCTGCACTATCTTTGTCCGTGGAACTGCTTGTGCTGTTTGTGCTGCTCTGCGAGTCGCGGTTCTGCGTACTTGAGCTAGAGGCGCCCGTGGTCGATTCCTGCGAGCTGCCTGACGAGGAACTTGTTTGGTCTTCGTCAGAGGTTTCGCCGTTAGTTTCTTGTGTCTCGTCGGTGTTTTCCTGCCCCTCACGAATGCTGCTTCCAGATTCCACCTTCTGGCCAGACGCAGCGTCAAGATCGCCCTTGTCCGCCTCCTCTATGTCTGCGGCAGTGGCCTCCTGCTCCTCTGTGAGCGAGGTTACCACCAAAACCTCCTCAAGGTTTCTTACCTGCGAATACGGCTCGATCACAATGCTGTAGTAGGTCGATCCGGGAGAGCTTTCGACGCTCACAATTTTTCCTAGCGGCATCCCCTTGGGAAATACGCCTCCCAAGCCGCTCGTAACCACAATGTCTCCAACGTCAACCGTCTGGTCGGTACGAATAAACGAGAGATGCAGCGTGCCGTCTGGCGAACCGGTAACCATGCCCTGTGCCCTGCTCTTTTGGATCATTGCAGACACAGACGATCCTTCATCCGAAAGCAGCCTTACTACGGATGTGTTTGGCGCACAAGAGATTACTTGGCCAACCGCACCGTTGCCGTCCATAACAGGCATGCCAACCCTTACACCCGAGCCACTCCCCTTGTCTATTGTTACCGAGGAGGTCCACGAGTCTGTTGATCCCGCTATTACACGCGCGGCAAGCGACTGCAGGTTATAGGTGTTGCGTAGGTCAAGCAGGCTCTGCAGGTTTTTGGCATTTATTTCTGCTTCCTCTAGCTCGACGTTGCGAGCAGCAAGGCGCTCGTTCTCTTCCTGCAGCTCCGAAAGGGTCTTTTGGTCGGCAGTAAGGTTCCTAAACACGTTTGTGAACCCCGTAAAGGGAGCCATTATGGTAGAGCCCGCAATCCGAAGAGGCGATACTATGGTCTGAGCGACCATTTGCGCGGGCGCAAAAATGCCCGCATCTCCTTTGCCGCCACTAAGCGTAAACACAACTAGCGAAACGCCAACCAGAATGGCAGCTAGAACACCGCCATTACTGTTGGCCTCCGCACGCTTAAGTTTTGAAGCCGGCGACCGTCCTCGGTTGCTCGGCATGGACGGCATCTTGGGCATGTAATCAGACTCCTACAGGCCCGCGCTCTGCACGAAGCCTCCCGAAAGTGCGTTGGCCTCGAGCACGCGAGCGCATCCGTTGACCACGTTTTCCAATGCGGTGGGACTCACGTTAACGGGCACACCCGTCTCCTCGCGAAGTCGCTGGTCGAGCCCACGCAGGTAGGCACCGCCGCCAGTAAGAAGGATGCCGTAATACATAAGGTCGCTCGCTAGGTCGGGCGGCGTTGCGTCTAGGGCGTCCTTTACGGCCTTCGTTACCTCGTCCAAGGGCTTGTCCAGCGCCCTACGTATCTCTTCGCTCTCAATACGCACCGTCTTTGGCATTCCGCTCATTACGTCACGGCCGTTTACCTCTACGTCCAGCTCCTCAAAGAGCGGTGCCGCAGAACCGACCTTTATCTTAATGTCCTCGGCGGTACGTTCGCCAATCGAGAGCTTGTATACGTCACGTACGTGTTCCAGAATCGTTTGGTCAAACTCGTCGCCAGCCGTTCGTATGGACTTGGAGACCACTATTCCACCCATGGCAATTACCGCTACCTCGGTTGTGCCGCCACCTATGTCCACCACCATGGAGCCAGTGGGATCCTCGATCGGAAGGTCGGCTCCGATGGCGGCGGCCATTGGCTCCTCAATAAGAAACGCCTGGCGCGCCCCAGCCTGGATGGTAGCTTCGAACACCGCACGCTTTTCCACCGACGTAACGCCCGATGGAACGCACACGACCACACGAGGTCGTGGCGTCCACGGATACTGCTGGTCGCGCGACTTCTCTATAAAGTAGCGAAGCATGACTTCGGTAACGTCGAAGTCTGCAATTACGCCGTCCTTAAGCGGGCGCTCGGCAATAATCGAGCCGGGAGTACGTCCTATCATGCGTTTGGCATCGGCGCCAACGGCAAGCACACGGTCTTCGGCCTTGTCTATTGCAACAACCGAAGGCTCGTTAAGGACGATTCCCCTGCCGCGCGCAGATACGAGCGTATTTGCGGTGCCCAAGTCAATGGCAAGGTCTCCGCCATATTCGCTAAACAGTGAATCAAAGAACGCCATTTCTTCCAATCCTTCAAATAGTGGTGCGTGCGGAAGATTCTGTTTGTACTACTCCGATGCTACTTCGCCCTCGGTCGTAACGGTGTCGTCACTCGCTGGCTGGGCATTTTCGGTATTGTTTTGATCCGTTTGGGCCTCGGTCTGTTGCGTGGAGTCCTGCTTGGTCTCCTGCTTTGCTTGCGTGCTACCGTTGGCAGCAACTGCGTTGGCATCGGCTGCAACAAATGCGGGCACAAACTCCGATATCTTCCAACCAAGGCCGTCGCGCACGAGCTTGACGTCGTAGCTACGCTCGCCGCCAGCCGCAAGCTTTGCGGACACGCTTACCTTGGAGTTGTTCATAGAGCGCTCGACTCCGGTTATGGATACTGTTGCGTCCTTGGGTATAAGAACCTCAATCTGCTTGCGGTTTTCGTCGTTAAGGGAATTGGCAAGGTACTGACCCAGGTCGTCGCCCTTGGTACGCGCCTCAAAGACGCTCTGAACAACGCTCTCTTGCATTGGCCAACCAAATCCCTGGTAGTAGGCAAATCCACCAGCAGCGGCCAGGAGCAGGAGAATTATTAGAATAACGATTACGACCTTGCCGCCGCGACCCTTGCGCGACTTGCGGTCGCCGTCCACGATCTCTTCCTCGCTAATGGAGAAGAATCCCGTGTCCTCGGGGCTGGGCATGAGGTTGCCAGAGGTCTCGCCGGTGGGATCGAGCGGATCTACCGGATACTGCCCGTAGCCAGCAGCGGCAAGGAAGTCGTCCGTATCCGAGACCTTGCGCTCCCCGGCACGGGCAGCCACAGCATTGCGTGCCGCATCAAAGGAGGCCTGTGCCTCGGGAGAAAGCTTAAACGTGCCATCTGCAAGCGCGTGCTCAAACGCATCCACTGCCTCACTCATGCGGTTGGTCGCAACATATGCCAGCGCGAGGTCGCAGTAAATGGCATTTTGCACCTTAGCGTCGGATGAAAAGTCCAGAGCTGTGCGATACGATTCGACCGCATCCGCAGGCCTACCGAGCTCCATAAAGCATCCGCCAAGCTTGCGAAGAGAAGTGCTCGGGTCGGGGTTGGACTCGTCGATGGCCGCATTACGGTAGGCTATGCCGGCATTGCGGGTGTCGCCAAGCGCGCGGTACGCGCCGCCAAGGGCCAAATATGCCTTGTACGGCGTGCGGTAGGACTTGTCCTGCGTTGCCGCAACAAGAGACTCCACTGCCTCGTTGAGCCTGCCGCACGCAATGAGCGCGCGACCGCGGTTCGTGCACAGAGCACCCACCATTCCATAGGAAGGATCTGCGAGGGCGTCCTTGTATGCATCTGCAGCCTCTGCAAAGCGGCTCATCTGCATGAGCGCATTGCCCCTTAGATGGTCGAGTTTGCCCTGTACCTCTCCCGGATCCTTTGCCTGCTGGAAGTAAGATGCGGCCGAGGCCCAGTCGCCCGCCTGATATGCTGCGTAGCCGGATTCAAAATACTGCTGGTTCACAATAGCTCCTCGATATCTCTAACTAGTTGATCTCGTGCTCTATGGTAACGGCTTCCAGCACGTCTCCCGCGCGCAGCGCCGCTATAACATCCATGCCCTCAAGGGTATTGCCAAATACGGTATATCCACTGTCAAGGCCATGCTGTGGGCCAAGGCAGAAGTAGAATTGCGATCCCGCAGAATTGGGATCCTGCGAGCGCGCCATAGCCAACGCGCCGTCTACATGGCTGTTGTTCGGGTTTGTCGTAAACTCCTCGCGAATGCAATAGCCAGGACCGCCCGTTCCAGGCATTCCCTTGGGTCCAGGAATTCCGGCTGCAACGTCGTTAGGCGTCATGTCGCGCGTGTTGGGGTCTCCCCCCTGAATAACAAAGCCCGGTACGTAACGATGAAACTTGGTACCGTCGTAGAAACCAGAACTTGCAAGCTCGCAGAAGTTGCCCACATGTATGGGCGCCCCCGCGCCATCAAGCCGAACGCGAACAGTGCCGCGCGAGGTCCTAAGAACGGCAACCTCGTCACCAACGACATCATACTCGGGAACATGAAGCTGCTTCCTGCTAAAGAGCCCCATAGCGTCCTCCGTAACGTAAAGACAATACGACGAATTGATTTTAACAGTAGAGCGTGCGTTTCACACTCATCTCACACGACTAATCTTGTCATTTTTCTATGCTTGTTGCTTATTGCGCCCGCGCGGCGCCCCCGCAGGCCCCGATTCTACCGGATGTCAGCGCCTGCGAGGCGCAAGCCAGAGAGTCGGCGGGGGCGCATGGAATTCGCGGCGGCTAGCTGGCGTATGCATTCCTGAAAAGTTGAATCCATTCGTCGTAGCCTCGCGAGTCCACTCCGCCTGCCAGGGCAGTACGCGCTTCCAGAATTGCCGCCAGCGACCCGTTGTCTCGCTTTGCCGCACTCCAAGCATCAGACAGCACGTTCTTTGCGCCAGCAAGGTATTCAAATAACACGTGCATCTTCTCGCGACGGTCCGCGAGTTGCGCATCCTTTATGTCCAGCTTGTCGACCTCTTCCCTCAAGGCAGAGAGTTCGTCCCCTACAGATTGCATGCTGGCATCCAGATCGCGGCCATCGGGCAGCTGGCCCTTGTCCAGATACTCCACCAAGTCGCCGTGACAGGCATCCATACTGTCTGCAATCGCAGACAGTCGCTCTTTGTCCTTGTCGAGCGTTTCGCCAAGCTGCTCGTTGATTGCCTGCTGCCGCGTTTCCTCGATGCGGTCCTGCGAGGAAAGGTGACCTTTCTCGCCAGGAAAGCCTTCCATGGAGGTGTCTGCCTCTACCGTGGTGTGGGTAACGTATGCATTGGGGTCCCAAGGGCGCGTGATGTAGAGCGTGGTTCCGCCAACAAGAAGCAGCGCGGCAAGTGCCGAGGCCATTATGAGCCTCTTCCTTCCATGCCCCGAGTCGCTGGCAGCAGGAGATTCCCCGCTTTT
>CADBDT010000025.1 GCA_902793465.1 uncultured Coriobacteriaceae bacterium
GGGATACTCCCCATCGGGTACATCGCGAGCAGGGCTTACGTTGGAGGCCGGCTCATCCGCGATGTACCCGTAGGGGAATATCCCCTATGTGCACAGCGCTAACTTAATGGCGTTGGGGGCATCCCCTAGGCGCAAAGCCCACCACAAAGAGTGTTCTGACCGCTCCGAAGCGTACTCCAACAGGCTATCCCCTACGCGGCTTGGGGCTAAAATGGTGGGTACGAGAGCTAAGGAGTGAACCAAGATGCCCTTTACCATCGAGAGAAACGACCTTTGTTCGGTCGAGGCCGATGCCATTGTGGTGGCGGCAAACGAGCAGCTCCAGATAACTGGTGGCGTGGGAATGAAGGTTGCCCAGGCCGCGGGGTTTAACGAGCTGCAAGATGCCTGCAACAAGATTGGGTACTGCCCCTGCGGGTCGGCCGTAGCCACACCCGCCTTCAACCTAAGGGCAAAAGTCGTCGTACACGCTGTGGGTCCCATATGGAACGGTGGCAATCACGGCGAGGCCGCCCTCCTTAGAAGCGCCTACGACGCCGCGCTGGAGTGCGCCGTTGATGCTGGTGCCACATCCGTTGCCCTGCCGCTCATTTCTGCAGGCACCTACGGCTTTCCAGCCGATATATCGCTTGCCGTCGCGCGCGAGTCCATTCGCGCGTTTATTAACGAGCACGAGGACGTAGATGTACGGCTCGTGCTCTACAGCCGCGATTCGGTAAGGGCGGGCATGGCAGCCTACCTGGACATTGCCGAATACATAGACGACAACTACGTGGAGGACCACCCCGAGTGGCACAGACAGGCCCAGTGCGCGCCTGCAGCCGCACCGCAAAGCTCTGGGCCATTTGCGCGCGAAGCCATGCGCGGGCCTGCACTCGGGCCTCGGGAAAGAAGTGAAGGAGGGTCTAGGGACGGACTGGCGAGTCGCATCGCACGTGTGCTCGGCGGTGCGAGGGACAAACGCGCGGCACAGCGGGCCCCCGAGGACATGGAAGAGGCGGCGCCAGCACCCACCATGGACGCGGCGGCAGCAGCGCCCATGCCAAAAATGGGCGCAGGCGCGCCCACAAGGAGCCTGCAGGACTTCCTGGACTCGATGGACGCACCCTTCTCCACCACACTGCTCGCGCTCATAGACGAGCGTGGCCTCAACGACGCCCAGGTGTACAAGCGCGCGAACATGAGCCGGCAGCTATTCAGCAAGATTCGCTCCACCGCAGACTATCGCCCCACAAAGAAGACGGTGCTCGCCCTGGCCGTGGCGCTGGAGCTGGACCTTACCGAGACGAGCGACCTGTTGTCACGCGCGGGATACGCCCTCTCCAACAGCAGCAAGGCGGACGTAATTGTTAAGTACTTCATAAGTGGGAGAAACTACGACATCTTTGAGATAAACGAGGCGCTATACGCCTTCGACCAGCCCATTCTCTAGCTCGCAGCCGAAGTCAACTGCCAGTCGACCTATTGCGCCGGTACGGCGCGTAATGCGACATGAATTCAAACACACACCATGTGGCAGGCGTCGGCGTCCCACCATACGCTGCCCTTCTCCACCTTCGCGACCCCCCCTCTTCCCGATCCGAAAGCCCTTCTTGACATTATACGACACAGGGCATTTGCGGCGTCGGCTCGGCACTGCTGGACCTTGGATTTGAACTGTATGGCTACTCGCTCAGCTCGTATCGCGTCGCACGGCCCGCTCCGACCTTCACGATGAGTCCCCGTTGTGCCATATCACGCAACACGGCGCGGGTCCTATCCTTGCTGAGGCCTAGAAGCTTGGCGATGTCCCCCACCGTAGCGCATCCTTGTTTGGACAAGAAGCTCATCACCATGGCGTCCCGGTCGCCCCCATACGGTTGCAAACGGTTGCTAACGGTTGCCATACGGTCGCTTTCCAGCTGTGCCTGTCCCTCTTGCTGCTCCAGAACGCCCACCAATGCCTTGTGGATAGTGCCCAGCATAAACTCGATGAAGGGCGTCGAGCTGCCAGCATTGGTCGCAGCCATTATGGCGTTGTAATACTCCTGCTGACTCCTGTGGATGAGCGTCTCCACCGGCAACCACGCAAACACGGGCCGCCATGCGCGCAGAAGCAGGGAGTGCCATAGCCTCCCTGTTCGACCGTTGCCATCCATGAAGGGATGTATGAACTCGAACTCGTAGTGGAATACGCTTCCCTTGATGAGCGGGTGGTCGTTCGAAGAGCAGAGCCACTCGAACAGGTCGCCCATGAGCTGGGGAAGCACGTTATGGGGCGGAGCAGCATGTATAAGCACGTCTCCCGCGTACACGCCCACCCCGTCGCTCCGCAGACATCCGGGATGCTTGACGAGGCCGTCCATCATCAGGCCATGCGCCGAAAGAAGGTCGTCAAACGAATAGGGATCGAGCTTTGCGGCGGCCTCGTAGGCATCGTAGGCGTTCTGGACCTCCCGCACGTCTCTCGGTGGAGCGAGCACGTGCTTGCCATCCAGGACCGCCGTCACTTGGTCGAGCGTCAGCGCGTTGTTCTCTATGAGCAGTGACGAGTGGATGGTGCGTATCTGGTTCTCACGCCGCAGTACGGGGTTGGGGTCCAAACCATCGAATACCGTAACCTGTCCCACGAGCTCGGAGACCTCGGCGACGAGCGAGACAATTCTGGCATTGTATTTAAAGGGCGGCACGTAGCTATTCATGAGTCCCTCCTTCTTCAAGCTTGATTATTTGCCTCTTGTTATATGCTCGACCACATTCGTACCATCATCCTCGCGAAGAACCATCTGGACGAGGATGGAGTCACTCCTCGTCCAGACCACAGCTATTGAGGCAAAGACTTTCCAACCCGTTGGAATGAATGACTTTGATGATTAGTATACTCCCCACACGGGACACGAATTGCTCCTTGGCGCACAATGCGGCAACACCCTCGTTGTGCCATTCGCATTTGGCACAACGGGCTGCTGGCTAGACGTGCACGCCGACAGTCTTCTCCATCCAGATCGTGTCGTACCAGCGACCGAACTTGTACCCGAACTTGTGGAAGTACCTACCTTCTGGAAGTCGAGGTGTGCATGGAACAGCTCGCTGTTATGCGTTAGGAACTCGTCCTCAACGATGGGGCTTGCGATGCAGGCGTAGAGGTTGTCCGCCTCCTTGAGCCGCCTCTCCAACTCCCCATACAAGGCGCGGCCGTAGCCCCTTCCCCTGGCGCCACAATCGAGGTAGATGCTGACCTCGCACGAGCGATTATAGGCTGCGCGAGTTTTGAGTGGGCCGGCAGTCGTCGCGGGAGTTCAGGACCTTCGAGAGTCTGTACAGGAAGTTAAGGTAGATTGCTCAAGCCGTGCCTATCCTTATTCGACATGAACTCCCCGACCACATGCTCATACAAATCCCGCTTTCCTCCAAGCTCCACATCCAGTTCCATTTGGGCGCCCTCACGTTTTCGAGCATCGAAATAACGAACGGCGTCAGCTCTCCGTGGTTCATCGCATGCTCCGCATCCCTGAACGCGCGGTAGTAGTATCCACTCCGGTTCTCCGCAAGAACTCGCGACAAGGAAAGCGATGTAAGGATGGAGAGCGGGCTGCCTAGGTTAAGGGCAAGGAGATATCTGCCTGTGCGCCCGTTCCCATCGTAGAACGGATGCACGTACTCGAACACAAAATGCCCGATTATCGCGCTGTAGGTCTGTGGCATGTCCTCGGAATTCACGATGTTCAGCATCTTCGCGATCATCTCTGCTATCTTGCCCTCCGGCTCCACGCCAACATGTACTCTCTTCCCTTTCGGGGAGAAGATCTCGACGCCATCCCTTCTAAATAGCTCACCGTCAGGCTTGTGCGTATCGTCAAGCGGCTCACCATCCATGACCCTGTCATAAATGGCCCTTATATCCCCTGGCGTCGAAGGCCTATTTGGGGCGTTGCCGTAAAAGTCGAGATACAACCGCGCCAGCTCTCTGAATCTCTTTCTCTCTAGCGGATCTCCCGAATCTTCCTTTTGGAGCAGCTCATCGATTTGTCTTCTGGTGCTATATACACCTTCGAGAGTATTGGTACTCACGACCCCGTCAACCACAAGACCATCTGGCGCGTAACTGGTGACAGGGCACCTCTGCCGACGAATCTAGCCGGACCGGAGGTCTTCACTATTTCTCTTCGCATTTCATAAACGAGGCGCTCTACGCCTTTGACCAGCCCATTCTCTAGCTTGCACCCGATGTCAACTGCCAGTTGACCTATTGCGTAGGCACGGTGCGTAGACTTCTTCTTGTAAGCGGGACGGCAACGGGGCCACCCGCACGAAGAAGGGGGTCTTAAAATGAAGAAGGGTCTTACGGAGCTTGTGTTTGTAGTGGATCGTAGCGGTTCGATGGGTGGTCTGGAAAGCGACACCATTGGTGGCCTCAACGCGACGCTGGAGGCTCACCGCAACGCAGAGGGCGACACCGTGGTGTCCACGGTGCTCTTCGACAACGAGATAGAGGTGCTGCACGACCGACTGCCAATATCCGAGGTAAAGCCCCTTACCAACAAGGAGTACTGGGTACGTGGCTGCACGGCACTTCTCGACGCGGTGGGTGGGGCGGTAAGGCACATTAGCAGAGTTCACGGCTACCTGCCCGAGGAGTACGTTCCCGAGCACACCATTGTGGTAATTACCACCGATGGCTTGGAGAACGCAAGCCACAAGTACACCTACAAGCAGGTGAAGAAGCTCATATCCCAAAAGGAGAAGGAAGGCTGGAACTTCCTGTTCCTGGGCGCAAACATCGACGCGGCAGCCGAGGCAAGCCGAATTGGCATCTCCGCGGACTTCGCGGCAACCTACATGGCCGACGAGCAGGGTACGCGTGTTATGCACGAGGCACAGCGTGCAGCCACCATGGCCATGCGCCGTGGGGCGCCCATGGCCGGCGGATCTTGGAAGCGGGCGGTAGAGAGGGACGTTGCGAGCCGAGGATAGTCTAGCCGGAGCACACCTTGCTACGAAGGGGCGCCCCTTAGGTTAAAGTCGCGGCTCCAACCTAAGGGGGCGCCCCACCGCCATTAAGTTAAGCCATAGGCTTCGCACAGTCCCGCTACCGTGTACAGTTACGGGACGGATGGGTCCCTACCGTGCGCAGTTACGGGCCGTTATCGTACACGGTAGGGAGGGTTTGGTCCCGGAAGTGCGCACGGTGCCGCCGTGTACGGTTCTGGGACGGATGGGTCCCTACCGTGTACAGTCCGTTACGCCGTGTACAGTTACGGGACAAACTGGTCCCTACCGTGCGCAGTTACGGGCCGTAACCGTACACGGTAGGGAGGGTTTGGTCCCGGAAGTGCGCACGGTGCCAGATTCGCGCCCGCGGCCTAGCATAACGGCAGTGGGGACACCCCTTCGTAACAAGTAATCAACCTACAGCAGTGGGATGCCCGCCTCCGCGCACACCGCGGCGGTCTGGCTGTCCCACACCGAGGCCTGTACCTCGCCAATGTGGGCCTTGGACAAAAGCAGCATGCAAAGACGGCTCTGGCCTATGCCGCCGCCAATGGTGCTGGGCAGCTCACCCGCAAGCAACGACTTGTGGAACGGCAGCTCGCGACGGTCATCGCATCCCGCAATGCTCAGCTGACGATCCAGCGACTCGGGACTCACGCGTATGCCCATGCTGCTGGCCTCAAACGCGCATCCCAAAACGTCATCCCAGAACAGCAGATCGCCGTTAAGGTCCCAGTCGTCGTAGTCGGGAGAACGGCCGTCGTGAGGCTTGCCGGAGCGCAGCGCGCCGCCAATGCCCTGTATAAACGTGGTGTGATGCACAGACACAAAGCGGTTCTCGCGTTCCTTGGGGTCAAGCGTGGGATAGAGGTCCTCCAGCTCTTGCGCACTCACAAAGGTTATGTTGCGGTCCAGCTGGGTGTCGAGCTGCGGATAATACCATTGGAGCTCGTCCAGCGTTCCGCATATGGCGGTTACGATGCGTCGCACCACCTCGCGCAGGTACTCGGGAGAGCGCTGGTCGTCCTCGATCACCTTTTCCCAGTCCCACTGGTCCACGTAGATGGAGTGGAGGTTGTCTAGCTCCTCGTCGCGGCGAATCGCGTTCATGTCGCACACGATGCCCTTGCCCACGTTAAAGTCGTAACGCTTGAGCGCATAGCGCTTCCACTTTGCCAGCGACTGAACTACCTCGGCATCTGCTCCCACAGCCGGCACGTCGAAGCCCACAGGCCGCTCGACGCCGTTAAGGTTGTCGTTCATGCCCGTGGTGGGGTCCACCACAAGCGGGGCGGTTACACGCACAAGGTGAAGTGCCGCGCAGAGCTTTGCAATAAACACGTGCTTAATGCGCTCGATGGCGCGCTGCGTGTCGTATAGCGTGAGCTGAGACTTGTAGCCTTCGGGTATCTCGATCATGGCATCTCCTTTCGCCCTGCCGTGCTCGTAGCGCACATAATAGCATGGCATCGCACGGCATGGCGCGGCGCCCCAAACATGACTCCCTCCCGTAGTGCTCCGTTAACCCCGCCGAAAGATTGCCGCGGTGGACGAGCGGTATATTCACGCAAAGGTTGCACGAAACTGGGGGTGCCGCTTGGGGATACTCCCCTACGGGTACATCGCGGGAAGCCCTTCCTATAGGGAAATGACACGCTCGCGATGTACCCGATGGGGAGTATCCCCAAGCGGCACCCCAACCCGACACGAGTTTTCAGATGGCCAGTGCCGAATCCTCGTTCTACTCGCCGCGGGCCTCACGAATGATCTTTTGGTACTCGAAGAAGGAATCCTTGCGAACACGGTGCATGTCGCCCGTGCCATCGTCGTGCTTGTCTACGTAAATAAAGCCATAACGCTTGCGCATCTCGCCGGTGCCTGCGCTCACAACGTCGATGGGGCCCCACCAGGTGTAGCCTATTACGTTGGCTCCGTCCTCTTCCACGGCAGCGCGAAGGGTCTCCACGTGGGCCTTAAGGTAGTCGGTGCGATACGGGTCGTGAATCTTCTCCACGCCGTCCTCTACCTCTACGTCGTCGTAGGCGCCAAAGCCGTTTTCCACGATCATCTGAGGCATGTTGTTGTAGCGCTCGGCCACTGTGTTTATGGTCCAGCGCAGGCCAATGGGGTCAATCTGCCAGCCCCAGTCGCTTGCCTTGAGGTAGGGGTTCTTGCCACCCAGGCTCATGTTGCCAGCCATCTCCTCGCCGTCGTCGTGGGTGGTGGCGGTCATGGACATGTAGTAGCTGTAGGTAAAGAAGTCCACGCAGCCCTGAGCAAGGATCTCCTCGTCGCCAGGCAGGATGGTGGGCTCGGCACCGTACTCCTTCCACAGGCGCTTGGCAAAGTACGGATAGGCGCCGCGAACCTGCACGTCGGATGCGTACCAGTTGCTGTCATCGAGCTTCTGCTGGGTAAGCAGCAGGTCCGCAGGATCGCAGGTAAGCGGGTACGTGGTCAAAAACGCCGTCATGTTGCCCATCATGACCTCGGGATAGTTGTCGTGGGCATACTTTACCGTCTTTGCGCCAGCAAGGAACTGGTGGTGCAGCGCGTCAAAGCATAGCTTTGCGTCACGCGGGGCGTCGGCCGTGGTGCCGGTATAGCC
The DNA here is from genome assembly GCA_902793465.1 of uncultured Coriobacteriaceae bacterium. Lineage (GTDB taxonomy): Bacteria > Actinomycetota > Coriobacteriia > Coriobacteriales > Atopobiaceae > RUG440. The sequence continues at coordinate 7,580 of CADBDT010000025.1, forward strand.
CTGAACGAGGCTCGTGGACAGCGCGTTGTTCATAAACGGCATGCCCGTGTTTACCTCGTTAAAGGTGAGCCAGTACTTAACCTTGTCGTGCCAGCGGTCCAGGCAGAACTTGGAGTAGGTGCAGAAGAAGTCCACGCAGCGACGGTCGGCCCAGGCGTTGTACTTGGCAACCAGCGAGTACGGGGTCTCGTAGTGGGAAAGCGTTACCAGCGGCTCGATGCCATGCTCCTGCAGGCAGGTAAACACCTTGTCGTAAAACTCCACGCCGGCGGCCAGCGGCTCGGTCTCCTCCCCCGTGGGAAACAGGCGCGTCCAGTTGATGGACATGCGGAACACGTTCCAGCCCATCTCGGCAAACAACTGGATGTCCTCCTCATAGTGGCCGTAGAAGTCGGTTGCCTCCCAGCTGGGATACAGGGCGGATGCGTCGAACTTCTCGTCTATCTGGCGCGGGGTCGTGGCAGTCGCGCCACGCATGTGGTCGCACAGGCTGTCGCCCTTGCCGTCCACGTTCCAGCCACCCTCGTACTGGTTTGCTGCCGTCGCGCCGCCCCACAGGAAGCTCTTGGGAAACTCCATCACAACCAACTCCTCTCAGTGATTTTTTACACTGACAATATCTTACATATTCAAATATGCGATATACCCCAGCTCCCCTAACCCAAAACAACGCGAAACGCCGCTGTCCCCTATCTGAGGTCATCCAACTACGAGCACGGCGTTTCACGTGCGGAGCAATATCGCCACTGTAATAACTCTCCCTCAAGCTGTAGAATCACAAGCGAGGGCGCAGGTCCCTTTTGCACAAAAGACAAGAGAGAAGGTTGCTCTGACGGATGGGTACACCCCGAGTGTACAAGCGGCCAGACGGCTCCTGGTCCCTCAAGAGGTCGGCCGAAAACCCTTCCTTGTGGGCTTTGCACCTAGGGGTACCCCCTTCGGTTAAATCGCGAGCATGCCATTCCATTACGAAAAGGCCCATCTGCGATTAAACCGAAGGGGGTACCCCTAGTAGGTGCGAAGCACTTTCGGAAAGCCTGCCGAGATGAGGACAGACGTTATCCTACCCGTTAACGCAGGCAGCCTTGCCGGCGTCGTAGCCGCGCGGCACCTGGCCCTGGGGTAGCACCTGCACGTCGATGGCCTCGGCGCGCTTGGCCAAACCGGTGGTTCCTGCCTCCTTGCCGTCATGAGCCCAGCCGAGCCAGCCGTAGCTCTGGCTGTGCACGCGGTACCACACGGAGTAGCCGCCCTCCTTGGCCGCCTCGCCCGTAAGCGATATCTTCACCGCCTCCAGGCGCTTTGCCTCGCCGGTGGTACCAGCCTGCGCGCCGTCGGCGGCGGGCATCCAGCCATTCTTCTGGGCATGCACCTCGTAGGTCACGCCGGCCGCAACGGGCAGACCGGGAACCGTAAGCTTCATGGCCTCGAGCCTGCGAGCCTGGCCTGTGGTGCCGAACTCGAGCGCGGACGCTGCCCCGGTCCAGCCCGCCTTCTGGATGTGCACGTCGGCGGTGGCGGCTCCCACGTAGGAGGCCTCGCCCTCAACGTAGCCCTCGGGCACCTCTCCCTGCGGCAGCACCTGTACCTGCACGGCCTCGACGCGCTTGGCCTGTCCGGAGGTTCCCGCAGCCTGGCCGTCCTTGGCCCAGCCGAGCCAGCCCCAGGTCTGGGAGTGCACGCGGTACCACACGGAGTAACGGTCTGCCATGTCGCCAGTCAGTCGGACCTGCAGGGCTTCGAGCCTCTTGGCCTCGCCGGTGGTGCCGCATGTGGCGCCGTCCTTGGCCCAGTCCATCCAGCCCTTGCGCTGCACGTGGCCGCGGTACTCAATCGAGCCGTCGAAGGGCGCGTTCTCGAGCTTCATCTCAATTGCCTCGAGGCGCTTGGCCTGGCCGGTGGTGCCGCTCTGGTCGCCGTCGTGGTACCACTGCTGCTCCCAGCCGTGGGACTGCACGTGCGAGCGGTAGGCAACCGAGGCGTCTTGCACTTCGGCGGCCACGGTGTAGGCCTTGATGCCGAAGTTGTCGATTTCGACCCTATAGTCCGCGGCCTCCGCTCTGGCCTTTTCCACAGTCCAATCCTGCCAGGCGCCATTTTTATACAGGAAGCTCTCGCCCTCGTTTACCACGCCCTTGGAGTAGAAGGGGAACATCTTTTCCGCCGGCTTCCCTGCGTTCTGCTCGTCGATGAACTCTTTGCTATAGCCGATGGCATACCCGGCGTCATAGAGGCGCCCGCCGTTATCGCCGACGTGCGATGCGGTTGAGACCACCGCCAGGCGCTGCCCCGACCTCAGGACAATGGGCGTGTCTATGTCGAGGCGATGGTACCCGCAGTACTCGAAGTTCTTGGACACGCGGTAGAGCAGCCGCCCGTCCGTTGGGCTCGTGGCGCCATCGTTGAGCTGGTAGAGGGCGAAGGTGATGCGGGTGTTCTCTATGGGTGCAAACGCGGAGACGGCCTTTACCTCCCTGTCTCCTTCGATGTCGAACACGTTTGCCGTGCTGACGACGTTTGGGTCCCCCGGGTCTATTCGGTCAAAACCTATCTGGGCTGGCATGTAGTCGTACTGCAGGCAGTCGTAGTCGTTGAGCCAGTTGAGGTCGATGGAGAACTCGTAGGTCTCGGCCTTCGTGAGGCTCTTGTCGTCGTAGGAGATCCAGAAGTAGCCGGTGTGCTTGTCGCCGTCCTTCGCGCCCCACGTGCCCCTGTTCACGACGTTGCCGAGCTCGTCGGGGCCGGCGTCGGTCTCGGAGCCCCAGCTGTTCTTCGCGAGCCAGGCGCCGTCGTGCTCGGGGGTCGTCATTGCAGTCAGGTCTTCGTCTATAATCTGATTGCCTTGTTCGTCGGTTATAAAGTGGCCTTGGGCATCCCTCTTATACACGTCATGGGTGAAGTTGTCCTTGCTATAGTTGTCGTTCCAGCCCACGATGCACACGGCGTGGTTCATGTTGCGCACCCAGCTGTATTGCGCCCACTTCTCCTGGTTGATGTAGGTGCGATTGCCGCTTTGGTCGGGTAGGGACTGATCGGCCAGCATGCAGATTGCTACGCCACGGCCATTCAGAATCTCTTGCTTGATGGCCGTTGGACCCGCCGGGTTCAGCGTTTGATCCTCATTCCAGTATTCGGGCAGGATGTTGCCGTTCTGAAGAACATACCCAACGGTCCCAAATCGATTGCTCACGCCGTTCTCGTTGGTGGCGGGTATGGACCAGTCGTCTGTGCCCACATACTCGTCCTTATACTTCATTGCCTCGAGCTGCTTGTTATACGCCTCTTCCAGGGCTTGCTCTTCGGTTGTCCCTGGATTGTCTTGCAAGTACTTATCCAAAGACTTCCCCATGATGAAATCAAAGTTTTCCTTAATCTCACCGTTGGTGACCTCTTCTTTATGATCTATATAGTATTGTGACTCAGTGGTTGCACTTGAGCCGCGATAGGGGAACAACATTTCGGGTGCAGGGCCACCGCCCGAAGCGAAGAGCGTCGTTGCATGGAACGGGTCGCCTCCCGAATTGATGGCCGTGTTGGAACCATCCTTATGATTCGTAAGGTTCAAGCCCTCGCCTACCTGCGTCGGATCGTCCGCCTCGGTAATGGGGGTAAGCGCAAAATTGGCCAAGTGACGCTCGGAAAGGTCGAGTGGCTCGTTTGCGTAGGTGCTGCCCGTTGAAGAAAGGAGCGATGTCTCTGCGGCCGCGATGGCACCAAACGACCAGCATGAAGCCCAAGGGTTCTGTTTCTTGACCGGCGTCACCACTCCCTCGTTGCGTAGGTCATATGACGTTGGTAGGCTTGCCTCCGCCCGGACCCCAGCGTCCTCGTTTTCGTCCTCGCCGTCGTCGATGGCCCATTCGGGGACGTCTCCCCCCCTCGTTTGCCAGCGCCGTCGCGGGTACGGCGCCAAACGCCATGGCGCCCGCGAGGAGGCCGCACATCAACTTGCGGCCTAGCGTACTCGGTCTGCTCATCGCATCTCCCTTCTTCATTACAAGCATGTTCGTGTCTCGTTTGAGCTTCCGCATTAAAAGTATAGAGGAACCCTCGCTAAAACAGACGGAGGTAAAGGGCAATTTAGGACGAGCGATTGAGAAGTGATCCCAATGCATCCGAAGGTATGCGGTCCGAAAGACGCGTGCCGCTTGGGGATACTCCCCATCGGGCACATCGCGAGTTGCCCATTCCTAAATGGGAGGGACTGTCCGCGTTGTGCCCGTAGGGGAATATCCCCAAGCGGCACGTCCTGCTGCCCCAAATCGGCAGTTCGCCAAAACCAAAACGGACGGTTGAACTATTATGTAAGACAGGTACGTCGAGGGAGGAAATCATGCGGATTACTTGGCACAAGCCGTTAGCCGTACTGTTGGCTCTTATCTTGGCACTAATGCCCATTACTCCCCCGATGTCATATGCCCAGCAGGTGCCGAACAATGCCACGGAGGCAGCTGAGCCGTTGGCAGAGGAAGGCAAGGAGACCACGCCGAACGGCAACGCGGGTTCCAACAACACTGCCACCGTTACCCAAGAGCACCAGAACGACGGCAACACGACCCCCGCTGCAGATGAACCAGCAAACAACGCCCAAGATGAGGCGCTGGCAACGAACTCCACCTCCGAGGAAGATCGCACGCCATTGCAGGAAGACCCTCTTTCAGAGGAGATGAGCGACCAAAGTGCGCAGGCAGATGCCAAGACTCAGTCGCTTACCGGCGAGGAGGCGCTTGGTGTCGAGGCGGAGGCAAGCAAGCCTCACGTTACGTACCATGTGCACCGACAGACGTACGGATGGGAGACCAAGTGGGCCAGGGACGGCGCCGTGTCTGGAACAACGGGCCAGGCCAAGCGTCTGGAAAGCATTGAGCTCAAGCTCGAGGGTGCGTCGGGCGGCATCCGATACCGTACGCACATCCAGAAGCAAGGCTGGGTGGGTTGGAGCCAAAACGGAGCCCCGAGCGGCACGACGGGACAGGCCAAGCGGCTCGAGGCCATACGCATAGAGCTTACCGGAAACGTGGCAAACAATTACGACGTGTGGTACCGCGTCCACGCGCAGACGTACGGTTGGATGGGCTGGGCGAAGAACGGGGCCAATGCAGGCACGGCAACCTATGCCAAGCGCCTCGAGGCCATACAAATAGTGCTTCTGCCAAAGGGATCGTCTGCACCAAGCAACAACTACGGCGGCGTAAGTCGTGCAACCGCAGCCCCCTACGTTACCCGCCTCCTACAGTACAAAACCCACGTGCAGACCTTTGGCTGGCAGGACTGGAGGTACGACGGAGCCGTTAGCGGAACAAGCGGCCTGGCCAAGCGACTGGAGGCCATAAACATCTCCTTTGCCGACCAACCATACAGCGGAGACGTTGAGTACTGCACCCATGTTCAGACGTATGGATGGCTGGGCTGGAAGCGCAACGGCGCCATGAGCGGCACCTCGGGACAGGCAAAGCGCATGGAGGCCATTCGAATCCAGCTAACCGGGCAGATGGCGCAGCACTACGACATATGGTATAGGGTGCACGCCCAGACGTTTGGCTGGATGGGCTGGACCAAAAACGGAAGTCAGGCAGGAACGGCGGGGCTCGCCAAGAGGCTCGAAGCCATACAGATCGTTCTTGTTGCCAAGGGCGCAGCAGCTCCCTCCGCCTCATACGGCGGCGTGCGGCAGTCAACGTCTCAAGCTTTTAGCACAAGCGCTCCCACCACGACCAGCGCCACGCCGACGCGCGGCCCCAAATCCGCCGGTAGCCTAAGCGTAAAGGGCTCGCAGCTGGTAGACCAAAAGGGCAACCCCATACAGCTAAGGGGCATAAGCACCCACGGACTCGCGTGGTATCCCGGCTACGTTAACGATGCCTGCTTCAAACAGCTGCGTAACCAGTGGAACGCAAACGTGGTGCGCCTTGCAATGTATACCGAGGAATACGGCGGCTACTGCTCGGGAGGAAACAAGAGCAGCCTTACCGCCCTTGTGAAGAAGGGTGTTCAGCTCGCAGCGAGCAACGACCTCTATGCCATCGTGGACTGGCACATACTCTCCGACGGAAACCCCAACCGCCACGTAAACGAGGCAAAGGCGTTCTTCGCAGACATGTCCGCCACCTTTAAGAACAACAACAATGTTATATACGAGATATGCAACGAGCCCAACGGCGGCACCAGCTGGAACGACATAAAGCAGTATGCAAACCAGGTTATTCCGCAAATCCGCAAAAACGATCCGGATGCCATAATAATTGTGGGCACGCCAACCTGGTCGCAGGAAGTCGACAAGGCCGCCGCCAGTCCCCTCCCGCAGACAAACGTAATGTATGCCCTGCACTTCTACGCCTCAACGCACAAGGACGACCTGCGCAATCGCATGGTTAGTGCAACACGGAGCGGCCTGCCCATATTCGTGAGCGAGTTTGGTATTTGTGACGCCAGCGGCAACGGCGCAATAGACCAGGGCTCCGCCAACTCGTGGGTAACCACTATGAACAGCCTGGGAATAAGCTGGTGCATGTGGAGCCTTTCCAACAAGGCCGAGTCCGCCTCCGCAATTAAGAGCAGCTGCAGCGCAACCTCTGGATTCGGAACTGGAGACCTTACGACCTCGGGCGCCTGGCTGCTAAAGGCGCTCAACGGCACGCTTCCCGCCGGTACCGACAGCTCCAAGAGCAGCACCTCCTCGGGCGGAACGGCAGCTCCGCAGCCTGCAGGACAGACTGTAACCTTTACGTCGGGCTCGCTCGCCTGCAAGGCCGTGCTTACGAACAGCTGGCCGGAAGGCAGCGGAAAGATGGTCTATCAGTACGACCTGTCCATTACCAACAAGGGAGCCGCGCGTTCCTCCTGGAGCTTTGCCTTGCCGTTTAGCAGTGCCGTTTCGTACGTCAACGGCTGGAACGCCACGTTTGCTGCCAACGGGTCAAAGGTTTCCGTAGCAAACGCCTCCTATAACGGCTCTCTTGCGTCCGGGGCAACAATCTCGGGCATTGGTCTACAGGTACGAGGACCTTCTGGTCTTGTGGTCAAGCCGTAGACAGTCGAGGCCGACCATAAATTAGGGACTGTCCCCCATCTGTGGTTCTATCACCTGATGCGTCCAGCTGGAACGGAACACATAACGTCCCCTGTTCCATGCATGTGGTGGAACAGGGGACGTGTTTTGCGTTCCACGCTGAGGGCCCCTCCCCGTAGTTAGGCAATGCCGAGGGCCAGTGGAGACGGAAAGCCAAAAGACCCCTTTTCCACGAATGCATATAAGGTGGGCCAGAGCGGTGATGGCCGAGCGCAAGAGTGCTGCGAGGACCTACTCGCGCGGCTCGGGCTGGATTCGCGCGCACAATTGCGGCGTGCCTTAGCAAAATCGCAGGTCGCAAAGACCGACGGAAGGCTGTTTTGGTAGTTGTGTTCTCCACAGACGCTTTCCGAGAACACAACTACCAAACGAGGACATAAATATCGGTAAAACCCCAGTTGGCGTCCGTCCGCAGATGTCCCCTCCCGCAGTTGTGAACTCTCCATTCTTCGGCTCGAGTTCACAACTGCGGGAGAGCGCCTACCACAGCAAGATGGAACGCAAAACACGTCCCCCGTTCCACGACGGCCAGGCGGGGACGGCGGGCGGAGGGCAATCGGAGGCCGGGCAAAATGCACGCGGATGCGTGATGTTATACGCCTCAACCGCATCCGCGTGCGTCTGGGAAGCCGGATGCGGCGGAAATGCACGCCATTGCGTGTGGTCGCCAGACACTACACGCAACCTCGTGCATTTGCGGAGCCGCACGCAGCTGAAACGAACGTTTTTGCGTGTAGTCGCCAGCACTACCCGCAACCTCGTGCATCTGCGGAGCCGCACGCAGCTGAAACGCACGCTTTTGCGTGTAGTCGCCAGCACTACCCGCAACCTCGTGCATTTTGTCGACCGCGCGCCCACGAAACGCACGCCGTTGCGTGTAGTGGACCGGTACTGCACGCAACGGCGTGCATTTGCACCGCATCATCGGAATAAAATGCATGCGCGTGCGTGGTATCGGTCATGACTGCACGCACCCGCGTGCATTTGCACAGCGTTGTTGGCGGGAAATGCATGCGAGTGCGTTATGTCTGGTCGAACTATACGCATTCACGTGTGTTTAACTGCCTATGCGGCGCGAAATGCACGCGCGTGCGTGGTATCGGCCTTGTGGTTATCAATACTGCAGTCTGTACACTAAACATGCCCAAGAGAAGTCGCTACCAACTCGTTGTTGTCCATCTAGACGGACAACAAACTCGCGCCACGGGCCGCGGGCAAACAGTCCTGCGCCACCTCGCATTCACCTTTCATTCAGCATCTTTCAGCTAACAAAAAGCCTTGTTTCACCTCTGTGGAACGCCTCTTTGCTCACTTTGGCGGCCTTAAAGCAGGGGTATATACATAGCGAGAGCAAAGCAAGCAGAGAGGAAGGCTCGATGATGAACGACTACAACAACAACTACAACCCCCGTCGCTACCCCATGCCCGGATACGACTACCAACCGGAACCTCAGCAGCAGAAGAACACCTCTGGCATCAAAGCCGTCATAGGCGGAGCCGTGGCTGGAGCCGCGGTGTCGGCAGCACTTGTTGCCGCCCTCATGGGTACCGGAGTTCTGAGCACCAACAACGGATCTGGAAGCACGGCCGCGCAAAACCGCTCGCAGGCAATTACCCTTACGGCCGCCAGCGACGATGCCACCACATCCGAGGCCGTGGCCGCCAAGTGCCTTCCTTCGGTTGTGTCCATTAACGTGGAGACCGCCGAGGGCGCAGGAATCGGATCCGGCGTAATACTGGATACCGACGGCAACATTATTACCAACTGGCACGTTGCGGGTGACGCAACCAACATTACCGTTACCATGGACGGCCAGACCTACGATGCCACGCTCGTTGGCGGGGACGCATCCAGCGATATCGCGGTTATCCACGCCGACTTTAAGGATGCGCTCGTTACCCCCATCGAGGTCGGCGACTCCTCGTCGCTGGTCGTGGGAGACTGGGTAATGACCCTGGGCAGCCCCCTCGGACTGGACCAGTCCGTGTCCTCCGGCATCGTAAGCGCCTTGTACCGCAACCAGCTTATGGCCGATACCAGCGGAAACACGCTCTACACCAACCTCATTCAGGTAGACGCAGCCATTAACGGCGGAAACTCCGGCGGCGCGTTGGTAAACGAGCAGGGACAGCTGGTGGGTATCAACTCGCTCTTGGCCGACGCGTCGGGTAGCGGATCGTTCTCGGGCATTGGCTTTGCCATCCCCGGCAACTACGCCGTAGACATTGCCAACAAGGTAATTGCCGGCGAGCAGGTAACGCATGCCTACATTGGCCTTTCGTGCGCAACGGTTAACGAGCAGAACGCGCAGGAAAACCGCCTCTCCACCAGCGAGGGCGCATACGTGGCGGAGGTTGCGCAAAACGGTCCCGCACAGGCAGCCGGCATCCAGAGCGGCGACATCGTAACCAAGATTGGCGATGAGAAGATAACCTCTGCCGACAGCCTGCTCCTGGCGGTACGCACCCACGCGGTCGGCGACACGGTTGACGTGGAGTTCGTGCGCAACGGCAAGACACAAAGCGTAAAGGTTACGCTTGGATCCGACGAGGCCCTGCAGGCTTCTCAGGAAAAGCAGGCGCAACAGCAAGAGGAGGCCCAAAAGCAGCAGATGGAGCAGTACCAGCAGTTTATGGAGCAGTTCCAAAACCAGAACTCCTCCCGCAACCAGATGATGCCCTGGTAAGTAGGTCTCGGACCCGTTCCCAAACAAAGGCCATACACAACAGCTGGAACGGGAAACAGATAGGGACAAGCCCCTTGGCGACGGTTGGCAACAACCAAAGCCATGGGGCTTGTCCCTAGCGCGGGACCTATCAAGGGGGAGTACCCCTCTTGGGCCGCTATTTTGATTCCTTTCTTGCCGTGCGCCCTATGCCTCTGCGGGCCACTCAGTGCCCTCGACAGGGTTTCCCTGATCGTCGAGGAGAGTGCGGGTGCCAGCGTGGGTCTGGTCGGCACCATAGGTGTGACCATCGATAGCGTCCACGTTAACGCTGTAGTGAACATCGCCCAGATCGAGTTCGACCACGTAGTATACGGTTCCGCCGCCGGTGATGGGACCCTTGGCAGTTACGTTCATGGCCTCGCCCTTGGCAGCTCCGCCCGCGCCAACGTACTTGCAGGCAATTGCGATGCACTCCTCACGGGAGAGCTTGGCCTCGAGACCGGAGTTGCTCTTCTCTGCCTGCGGCTGGCTCTGCTGCTGGGTGGCCTGCTTTACGGGTTGTGCCGCGGGCTTGCTCTGCTGCTGCGCAGGCTGGGCTGCCGGCTTGTTGGCCTGCTGCTGGCTCGCCTGCTGTACTGCGGGCTTGCTCTGCTGCTGAGTCGCAGGCTTGGAAGCACGCTTGGTGGAGGTCTTCTGCGCCGTACCCGTCTGCGTGGCTACTGGCGCTTGACCAGGCGATTTACCGACCCCAGCTATACATACCGCACCAACTCCGCCTATCGCGAGCACGCCTGCGAGCGCGAGAGCCACGATGCCCGCCTTGCGCTTACTCTTGCCGTTGCCATAAGCGTTCTGGTTCATGTGCTTTGCCTGGTTGTTTACCTTCGTCATTTTTTTCACGTCCAATCTTTTTTTCGGCGACCCCGTGCCGCCTATCCGTATTTTTTCCGCGAGCTTCTGTTCCGCCCGCCGCATAGGAATACTCACGTGCCAGGAATGCGTCCCAATGCTCTTCCCAGAAGTGTACGAATTGTGAACCAAGCACGTTTAGACTGATTCTTATGGCTAAGATACTTATAGCAGCATACGTCACAGAGGAGGACGATTGGCTGATCAAAACGACACGCAGTACGTGCGCATGACGCAGGAGCCGGTTTCTAAGCTCATAGTGTCTCTTGCGATACCAGCGATTCTTTCCATGCTCATTACCAGCGTGTACAACCTTGTGGACACTGCCTTCGTTGGCGAGCTGGGAACCAGCGCGAGTGGCGCTACGGGCGTCGTGTTTGGATTCATGTCCATTATTCAGGCATTCGGCTTCATGTTTGGGCAAGGAGCGGGAAGCATTGTGTCGCGTGCGCTGGGCCAAAAGGACCAAAAGCGTGCATCCATACATGCCTCGCTGGGAGTCACGGCCGCATTCCTTAGTGGCCTGGCAATCGCGCTGCTCTGCGTGTTGCAGCTCGATCGCACCGTGTATCTGCTTGGCAGCACGCCCACCATAGCGCCTTATGCTAAGACCTACATCTCCTTTATCCTGCTTGCAACACCATTTATGTGCTCGAGCTTTGCGCTCAACAACATTTTGCGTTACGAGGGAAAGGCCGTGCTGGGCACAATTGGCATGGCAGTTGGCGCCTTGCTCAATATTGTGGGTGACTTTGTATTCATGCCAGTTTTGGGACTGGGCATCTTTGGCGCCGGCCTTTCGACGGCAATCAGCGAGATAGTGGGCTGGGCCATATTGCTAAGCATGTTCCTGCGCGGAAAGACGTCAACCAAGCTCAGCCTTTCTTATCTGCGCAGCTCGCGCCCTCTCTTTTTGGCAGACATAGCGGCAACAGGATTTCCCAGCCTGCTACGCCAGGCACTCAACAGCATTGCCACGGTACTGCTCAATGGCTGTTGCGCAATGTATGGCGACGCGGCGGTAGCGGGCATGAGCATTGTTTCGCGCGTCGTGTTTTTTGTATTCTCCATTTCGCTGGGCATTGGGCAGGGCTTCCAGCCTGTGGCTGCGTTCAACTATGGCGCGGGAAAGTACAAGCGGGTAAAAGACGCGTTTTGGTTTACCTGCATTATTTCCCAAGTGGTCATCGTAATTGGCGCAATCGTGCTCTTTGTGGGCGCCGAACCCATTATTGCGCGATTCCGCGACGACCCTGCTGTACTCGACGTGGGCGTAAGGGCACTTAGGCTACAAGTTCTGGCGTCACTTGCTTTGCCCCTTAGCGTTACGTGCGAGATGCTGTACCAGAGCTGCGGACTTCGCGGCGGAGCAACGGTGCTTTCGGCAACGCGCAACGGCTTGCTGTTTATTCCCCTGCTGCTTTTGCTCTCCGCCACGCGCGGTCTTGCAGGCATCCAGGAAGCACAGCCCTTGTCGTTTGTGCTTGCGCTCCCCGTCTCCATTCCCTTTATCGTAAGGTTCTTTAGGCGTTTGCCGACGGACGCAGTGGAACCAGACTAAAAGGAGGGGTGCCCATTGGGGATACTCGCCTACGGGTACATCGCGAGAAACCCGTCTCATTATGAGAGGACTATCCGCAATGTACCCGATGGGGAGTATCCCCAATGGGCACCCCACAGTGGGTTGTTCCTACACTAGAGCTGTGCGGCCACCGCAGCCTTTACGTCGGACATCTTGGCCGTGGGCTCAAAGCGATCAACAATTGTGCCGTCGCGAGCAATAAGGAACTTGGTAAAGTTCCACTTAATGTAGGCCTTGTCGCCAAACTCCTTGTTTACCTTCTTTGCAACCGGGTTCATAACGAGCTTCTTGGCGCCGGTAAAGCCAGCGAACGGCTTGGCCGTGGCAAGCTCCACGAACAGCGGGTTGGCGTCGTCGCCGTTAACGTCACCCTTCTTGAACTGCGGGAACTCCGTGCCAAACTTGAGGGTGCAGAACTCGTGAATCTCTTCGTCGCTTTCGGGAGCCTGGTTTGCAAACTGGTTGCAGGGGAAGTCCAGGATCTCGAAGCCCTTGTCGCGATACTCGGCATACATGGACTCAAGCTCCTCGTACTGAGGGGTAAATCCGCATCCGGTTGCGGTGTTAACAATAAGAAGGACCTTTCCCTCATACTCGGACAGGGGAACCTCGGTTCCGTCGGGCTTTATTGCTACGTGATCATAAACAGACATTGTTGTCTCCTCTCATTTGCTTGTGTGCGAATATATTGTACACGATTGTTTATTTGACAAGAGCGAATCACATATTCGTCACAAACGGGGCGGATGGACGGGGACGGGGCAGGTGTTCACGCAAGCGTGAACACCTGCCCCGTCCCCGTCCATCCATCTAAGGGACTTTTTTCCTATCGAGCGCTGTCCCAGTTGATCACGTTGGTGTCAAAGTTGTTGAAGAAGTCCTGGGCAGACTTTTCGACCTCGTCCCTCGTGGGCGTCTTGCCGCCTCCAAAGAGGTTCATAAACCAGTCGCCGATGCTCTTAAAAAAGTTGCCGATGGACTCAAAGATGCCACCAGCCTGCTGGGCCTGGTTGCCAAGGTCCTTTATCTTTTGTTCAAAGTCGGAAAGCGTGGCGGCAAACGTATCCGGATCGTAGTTTAGCCCGCGCAGCTTCTTAATAAGCTCGAGTATTGTGTTTATGTCCTCATCGGAAAGGCTGATGCCCTTGTTCTGTGCAGCAGACCTAATGGAGTCACGAATCTGGTCGTCCGTCATGTTGTCGGTCTTGGTAACAACCTGGCTCTTAACATCCGAGAGAACTTCTGCAACCTCGCCACCATACGTTTCGGTAAGCTGCGCCGTAGTAACCAGCTCCTCGCTTGCCGCCTGCTCCTTTGCGTCGTCGAGGTTTTGCCCCTTGGCCTCATAGGCCATAAAGACGCCGGTAAGAGCACCCGTGCCCGAAACCGGGAAGGGCGCGGTAACCACCAGGTTGCAGTTTTTTACGCCTGCCGTCTGCAGGGCGTTGTACAGCATGTTTTCGGTTACATACGTAAGGTTTGCAGACTTAACAAGAATGCCTCCCGAATTGGTTGGCTGGATATAGGAACAAGAATAGGTTTCGGTTCCTATAATCGACGAGTCAATTGAGCTAGAAAAGTGCGCCCGCTCGTCCTGGTTGTTTACGGTTATAACGGTAAGGTTGGACAAGTCCGCCTCCGTGAGGCCAAAAAACTTAAGTACGGTCTGCCGCTGGTCGGCCGAAAGGTTAGCGCCCAAGGTAACAATGCGCCCTCCGTCGGCAAACGCCTGCGACGGAACAAGCGATAGCGCCATAACCATTGCGACCACAATGGATGCCATGCGCTTTGCAATCGTAGACAAACGCTTCATAAGCCCTCCTCAAAATAGTGGGACTGTCATGTTAGCGCCTGGATGTGGAGGCCGTCTGCACACGCCCCTCTTCGCAACCCGTACACAAATACAAAGTTGCCTTAACCTACTACGCGCGTTTTTCTCGAAATGACCTAATTGCGACTGCGCCTTGGCTCCGGCAACTCGGCCAGCATGCCTGCAACCACGTCCCGCAACACCTCGCGCTCGTCAACATCCACCAACCGCATGGGAGACGCACCGTCGTATGGCAGCTGGCTGGTGTCGAACACCGCACGCGACGCCTCTGTCTCCTTCACAAGAAAGCGATCGTCGTATATGCCGCCAAAGAGCTTGCCAGATGCATAGAGCAGGTACTCGCCCATCATCTTTCTGGCCGTGACCTGCGGCACTTCGCACAGCAAGTCGAGCACGTATTCCAAGTACTCGGCACTCGAGGCCATTTTTGCCCTCCCTTCCGACAGCGGCGTGCGCATGTCGAACTCGCAAGCCTACGCCCTACTTGCCCTGGGCGTAGTCGTCAATCGCCACCTGCAGGGCGATCTCGAACATTTGCATGGTCGAATTCTGACGCTCGGAGGGAGAGAGCACCTCCCTCGATAACAACGAGTCGGATATGGTGCACATTACCAGAGCCTTCTTGCCGGCACGGGCCGCGTTGAGGTAAAGGCCGGCAGCCTCCATCTCCACCGCAAGGACTCCCATGGATGCCCATGCCTCACCTGTGGAGCTCTGACTGTAGAACGTATCGGTCGAAACCAGGTTGCCCACGTGATACGACGCACCTATGCTCTCGGCGACGCCTGTTGCCCTGACAAGCAGACCGTAGTCGCAAATGGGAGCAATCGTGCCAGGCATTCCAAATTGGCGCGGATAGTTGGAATCGGTGCAGGCAGCCTGCCCGAACACAATGTCGTATAGCCTCACGTCGCGTCTAAGCCCGCCTGCGGTGCCCGTGCGCAGAATGGTTTCGACGCCGTACATGTTATAGAGCTCGTAGGAATAGATCGCCATGGAGGGAATTCCCATGCCGCTGCCCATTATGGACACGGGAACCCCCTTGTAGGTGCCCGTGTATCCCAACATGTTGCGCACCGCGTTAAATTCCACGACGTCGGTAAGATAGGTTTGCGCGGCAAGTCGGGCACGTAGCGGGTCTCCCGGCATGAGTACGACTTTTGCGATCTGACCGACTTCGGCATCGTTGTGTGGCGTGGACATATTAGCTCACTTCCTTCCGGGTGCTGGCGCAACGGGCGCCCGACATTTAGTTGCTTCGACCATGGTACTACAAGGGATGCCGCACAAGCCTCGCCTAGCGCGCGTTGCCGACGAGCCACCGAAGCAGGGCATTGCGATTGTTGGGAACTTCTCCCTCCATTACCGCATTAAGCAGCATGTCCAGCTGCATCCCCACTCCAGGCCCCGCTGGCAAGCCACACGCTCGCATAACGTCGGCGCCGCTTACGGCAAGTTGGCGGACGCTATATACCGGTCCTCGTGCAACCTCGTCTCGTAACAGCGCGCTGTATCGGTCCAGCTCCGAGGCCCAGCTCGCCACAGAAGGACACTTGGACACAGCATCCGCTCGCCGCAAGTCAAAAAGAGAGAAGGCCACGGAGACTTCGCGACCAGCGCATTTGTGCGACAGTCGTGCCAGCAACTGGCGAACGGCAAGTGCGGTGGCTGGCATGCGCTCGTCGTGCAGACGA
The DNA here is from genome assembly GCA_902793465.1 of uncultured Coriobacteriaceae bacterium. Taxonomy (GTDB): domain Bacteria; phylum Actinomycetota; class Coriobacteriia; order Coriobacteriales; family Atopobiaceae; genus RUG440. The sequence continues at coordinate 23,334 of CADBDT010000025.1, forward strand.
ATGAGCTCACAGGCAGGCACGGCAACGTCACTCGATAAGGCCAGCCGACGCATAATGGCTCGCGCCATGCGCGCACCCTCCGCCGGGTGACAAAAGAAGTGCCCGTGACCTTCCACGTCTTGGCTGTAGGTGGCAGGCTTGGCCACGTCGTGCAAAAGCGCGGCCCACTGCAGCTCGGGGACGGCAAGCCCTGCCGTAAATGCCTGCGCCGCGTTGCACACGTGGGCAATATGCTCGTATACGTCGTAGATGTGATACACGCTTCTTTGGTCGAAGCCACGCGCAGCGGCCAGCTCGGGCACAGCCTGGCACATGACCTCCGGCTGCTCGAGCAGGGCCGTCCCTACCCTGCCGCTGCGCACTATGGCGTCCAGCTCCTGGCCAATCCGCTCGGATGCAACACCACGCAAGAGATGCGCCTTGTCTAACAGCGCCTGCTGGGTACCCTGCTCTATGGAAAAGCCCAGACGCACGCAGAATCGCACCGCCCTCAACACGCGCAGGGCATCCTCCTCAAAGCGCACCGAGGGATTGCCTACCGCACGCACGACGCCCGACTCCAAGTCCTGTTGCCCGCCAAAGGGATCAAGCATGCCGCGGATGGGGTGCCACGCCATCGCGTTTATGGTTAGGTCGCGCCGCGCGAGGTCCTCTTTCACATCCTGCACAAAGCGAACCTCGTCGGGATGCCTGTGGTCGCTGTACGAACCCTCAACGCGAAAGGTGGTAACCTCCACGGGATGCCCCTCGCATATGGCGGTAACGGTTCCATGCTTTGTTCCCGTTTCCACAACGGCCATCCCCGCCGCGCGAAGGATGCGGGCCGATTCCTGCCACGGTGCTGAGGTGGTAACGTCCACGTCATGGCCTGCGCTCCCCCGCAGCGCATCTCGTACCCAGCCGCCCACTATCCAGGCCTCGTATCCCGCACCCTCAATCGCATCCAGCACGCTAAGGGCATACGACGGCGGTACAAGGCTGTCGCTCAACACCGCGGTGCGTCCTGACGCCTTACATCTCGGCATAGGCTGGCTCCCCCACCACGCAGAGGTCCTCTCCGTTGCAGAACTCCCGCATGGCATCAACGAAGCGCTGCTCCTCACCCGTGCGAAAGAGGCAGGTAAGCTGCACGTCCTCCGCAAATATGGTGTCGGCTACCTTGCCCGCACAATCTGTTGCCATACGGAGCACCCTATCGTAGGCAGAGTACGGTATTACGCAGGTAACGCGAGTGGCCAGGGTGCGGGTAACAAGAATCCCCTCTTTTTGGGCACTCGCAAGCGCCTCCTGGACTGCCGCGGTGTACGCACGCTTAAGCCCGCCCGGACCTAGCAGCGTTCCTCCGAAGTAGCGGGTAACCACACAGCAGACGTCTGCCAGCTGCGCTCCGCGCAGCACCTCGAGCGTGCGCATGCCGGCCGTATGCGACGGCTCTCCGTCGTCCGAGCACTTCTCGCGACCATCCGACAATATCCATGCGGGAACGTTGTGTCGTGCATCGCGATGCCGCGCTCGGACCTCGTCAATAAAGGCCTGGGCCTCTCGTTCGCTGGAAACACCCTTGGCCTGCGCAATAAACCTACTGCGTCGGTCCTCAAACTCTCCGATGGCCTCGTGTCCAGCGGCAATGGTACGATATGCGGCCATGCGCAGCTCCCTGCCAGTCGTCTTAATGTACACGGCAAGTATACTATTACCTCCAGCTGGTGGCATATGATACAATTTGCCACGCGAAGCGAGCCAGACGATCGCGGGGTGCTTTGCACCATGAGGAAAGTCCGGGCTCCACAGGGCAGAAAGCCGGCTAACGGCCGGGCGGGGTAACCCGACGGAAAGCGCCACAGAAAAGAAGACTCCCACTGCCCGCCTTGGCGGGTAAGAGAAAAGCTGAAACGGTGGTGTAAGAGACCACCAGCATCCTGGCAACAGGGTGGCTTGGCAAGCCCCTTTTGGAGCAAACGCAAATAGGAGCGCTATGGTGTGGCCCGCACTGCGCTCGGGTTGCGCGCTTGAGGCATGCGGTAACGCATGTCCTAGATAAATGATCGTTCATGACAGAACCCGGCTTACAGGCTCGCTTCGCAAGTTGCGCCCACGGTGCGCGCGTGCCAGCCGCCGTCCACTCACGTATGGCTAGCGTTCACTTGAGGGGCGCGCGAAAGCTCCCAGACTCTTCCACTTGCTCAGCGCTCACTAGCGTTCGCTCACTCGCTTCGCTCATGATTCGCAGTGGAAGAGTCTGGGAGCTTTCGCGCGCATTCAATCCATGGCGAGAGTGGGCGGCGGCAGGCTCGCGGGCGTGGAATTCGCGGCGGGGAGAGTGAAGGCTTGCCCCTGTTCACAGATATGTGAACAGGGGCAAGCCTTCACTCTTTTAATTTGGTGTTAGTCTAGGTCGCTAAAGTCGTCGTTGGAGGCGGCGGCGGGAGCGGTTGCTACAGGCGCGGACATTGCGGTGGAGTCGGCGTCTGTGCTGGCAACGGCGGGCATTGCAATTGGGGCTGCCGTGGCGGCAGGAGCCGCTTCCTTCTTGGGTGCGGAGCCGTTGGGGAACACGGAGTCAGCGTCGTCAATAAAGTGCTGCAGAAGACGCTTGTACTCGGTGCGGAAGTCCTCGCGGGACTGCTTAAGACGATCGATCTCGTCGAGCTCGGCCTGCTTTTCGGCCAGTGCCTGGCGAATGACCTCGCGCGCCTTCTGGTCGGCCTCGTTGCGAATGCGATCCGCGTTGTCGTGCGCGTCTGCAACCAGCTTGTCGGCACTCTGCTGGGCAACAATAAGAACCTGCGAAATCTGGCGCTCGGTTGCCATGTAATCGTTAGAGGGCTCGGGAGCCACGGGTGCCGGAGCAACGGTGGGACGAGACGCAAGCTCAATCTCGAGCTCGGAGATCTGCTGCTGTAGCGAGCCAACCTGAGCCTGCGAAGACTGCATCTGTGCCTCGGAGGCGTTGAGCCTGCCCTTGAGGTCGGCAATCCTCTTGAGCATGTCGTCGACCTCAACGGTCAGCTGCTCCAAGAAGTTATCGACCTCTTCTGTATCGTATCCGTGCTTGGACGGAGAGAAGGTCAGTTGTTCGATGTCAGCAGGTGTGATTGCCATTATGTTCCCTTTCGGTCTTTTAGTGCAGGACACGCCGCTGCGAGCCAAAGCACCTTACTTCTGACTTTGCATAGTATACACCTTAATGGAGCATACCAATAAAGAATCTCTCGATAAGCTGCAGGACGACCACTGCCAAAATCGGTGAGAAGTCTATACCGCCAAACGGAGGTAGGAATCGCCTAAACAGATTTATATATGGACTCACGAGCGTGTCTATGGCGCCCACGATGTCGGCAAGCACACCGTCTCGCGGTGTTGGCAGCCAAGATAGAATGCACCAGACAATTATGAGTATCTGATAAAAGTCGAACAGGCGCATTACCACCAACAATAGCATCTGCATACACAATCACCTACTTACCCGAAAGCTCCTCGGTTCGACGCAAGGCCGCATCGGTAGCCTCGTATGCGGCATCCGTGACCAAGGGCTCCATGGCATAAAGGCCCGCGGCCGTCGTTCCTCCCGGAGAGGTTACGCGCTCCATGTACGCGCGTGGGTGCTCGCCGGTTTCCAAAAGCGACTTTGCAACCCCCTGCATGGTGGAAAGAACCATTTCCCTGCATGCAGTCGCAGGTAATCCCGCACGGATTCCTGCACGCGTTAAGGCGTCCACAAACAGGGCAATGTATGCCGGCCCGCAGCTCACAACGGCGCCTTCGGCATCCAGCTGGTCCTCGCGCATTACCTGGGCGGAGCCCAAGGCCGCAAAGAGCGAGCGAACGAGCTCCACCTCCCCCTCGCGTACGTCCGATCCAGGCGCCACCGCAGTGGCACCCGAAAGCACCTGAATGGGAAGGTTTGGCATCACGCGTACGACGCGCGACTTTGGCAGAAGCTCCTCGAGGGTTGCCAGCGGAACGCCTGCGGCAATAGACACCACCAAACGACCGGCAAGCAAATTCGCAAGCGGGCCCACCACGTCCGACAGCACTTGTGGCTTTACGGCTATTACCACCACATCGGTGGCAGCCGCAACAAGCTCCTCGGCACCGTCCGAAATATTAATTCCCAAATCGGCGAGCGGTGCAGTACAGCTCTTTAGTGGGTCGCAGACGTAAAGATTCTTTGCGTCAATAACGCCTGCGGCCACCAGACCACGCGCAATCGAGCCGCCCATGGAGCCTGCGCCAATAATGCCAACCGTCGCATTCAAATGTTCCATGGCTACCTCGACTGCATTAGAAGGCGATCGATTTCGGACTGCGAAAGCTGGATGCCAGCGGGCAACACCAAGAATGCCTTTGTGCCTACAGGCTGAACCTCGCCCTCTATGCCAAACGAGAGGCCAAACGAGAAGTCAAGGATACGCTGCGCCACGTCGGAGGGAGTCTCGTCGAGCATAAGCAGCACTGGCTGATTGGTGCGCACGCGACGGACAACGGTCTGCACGTCCTCGTACTCCTCTGCCTTAAGCACATAGGGCGGGAGTTGCCCCGACGTGTTGAGCGATGCCGAAGTGGAAGGCGTGTATGTTGCCGACGGCGCGTAGTCGTCCGGCTCATCGAAGTCGTCGCGGCGGCTGCGATACGAAGAGTAGCTCCCGCTCGGCCGGCTCGATCCAGACCTGCTAGACGAAGAGCTGCGCGAGGAGCTTTCGGAAGAGGCGCCACCCGCATTGGTCCCTACCGGGCGACCAGACCTCGTGTACACGGCAACGCTTTCGGCCTCTGGGCGAGACGTGTTGCCAAGAATGCCACTGCCGCCGCGCTCTTCCTCGTAGTCGTCGTCGCCGTAGTCGTCGTCGTAGTCGTCATAGTAGTCGTCGTCGTAGTCGTTGTTGCCGTATCCGCCTGTAAGCTTGTCACGCAAGTTATCCAGCAGTCCCATAAGATCTCACCCTTCTTCTTTCTCGTCGTGCGCCCGCCGCGAGGGCCACCGCACAAACGTTACTTCCAACCTTTAGTCTTACCTGTCCTCATATGCAGGGTCGAATACGATCCTGCCTAGCCTAACGAGGGTCGCGCCCTCCTGCACCGCAATTTCAAAATCACCACTCATTCCGCACGACAATACCGGCAGCGGTAGGCCCGTACGCGTACGAAGATCCTCGCGGAGCAAACGCAGCCCCTCAAAGGTCCTGCGCGCGACTTCCTTGTTGTTTGCTGGTGCCATGGTCATAAGCCCTTTAAGAGCTATGCCCTCCAGTCCCATAACCTCATCGACCACCTGAACAATATGCTCCGGATCGAACCCGGACTTGGACGCCTCGCCCGAAACGTTGACCTCCAAAAGGCAGGGAGTAACCACGTCTCGCGTGCGCGACCGGGTGGATATGGCATGCGCAAGGTGGAGTGACGAGACCGAATGAACAAGATCGGCGTTGCCAAGCACTTGGTTTATCTTGTTCGTCTGCAGGTTTCCTATCATGTGAAACCGCACGTCCGCAAGCGATGGGTTCTGCCTTACCGCACCTACCTTGCGCTTGAGTTCCTGGGGGCGATTCTCTCCAAAGGTCAGGTATCCGGCCTTGTGGGCCAGCTCCACCTGAGCAACATCAACCGTCTTGGAGACCGCCAGGAGCTGCACCTCGGAGGGATCGCGTCCCACGCTTCGGGCAGCGTTTGCAATTCGCTCGAGCAATACGGCACGCCGACGCCTCAAAAAATCGCCGTAGGCATCAAGCTCGTTTTGGCGACCCGTAGCTTCGTCGCGTCTTGCATCCATCTGCACCCTCCTCTCCCCTAGTCGGAGTCTTTTAGTATACAGGCTAGGACTCCCATTCGACCACACGAGCCCTGCTGCCTCCTGAACGAGAAGTACCTCTCTTCGTATTGGAACGTGGATTCGGGAACGCACACAACGTTGGCGGTGGGCACCCCCACGTCTTCGAGTGAGGCAACGATCGTTGCTGCCAAGTTGAGGTGATTGCCTTTTCCAAGCGCACGATCTCCGAACTCGGACGCAAATTGCGCCGCAAGGTCGCTTGACACCTCGTAGTCGTCAACACCTATGTGAGGACCAACATACGCCCGTATGGCAGACGTGTTGCAACCCGACTCGCTCGCAAGTATGCGTGCTGCCTTGCCGGCTATGCGCGACAAGCACCCCTTCCATCCCGAATGCACGACCGCAAAGGCTCCGTCTGCAACCAGCACCACCGCCGCACAGTCTGCCGTGCAAATGAGCACCGGAACATTGGGAACAAGGCATACCACACCATCCGCGCCATCGCGTGCCGCGGCCTTGGCATGTTCGAGCCCTTTTCCATCGTCCTTTACAACCACAATGTTGGTGCCGTGAACTTGCTTGAGGCTCACAAGACGTGGATATAGGCTGCCTGCACCAAGCGAAGCGAGCGCCCGGCGGCGGTTCTCGGCGACGCGCAGGGGGTCGTCGTCGGTATTGTCTCCCAAGTTGAGCGAAGAGAAGCAGCCATCGGATACGCCACCAGTGCGCTCCATGAATGCGAACGTGACCCCGCCCGGACGATTTGGGTCGCCAAGCAGGGTCACGCCGTCGATGGTGCTTCGGACAAGCTCCGGCGCTACCATCTGCAGTAACTCCTACATGCGCGTGCTGCGCTTAAGGAAGTCGGGGATGTCGAATGCGTCAGACGAAGACGAGGTACTGCGGGAGGTATTGGCGGGACGCGTGGACCTGCGCTCCTGGCGCGGAGCGGAGGAGGTGCTGCGGCTTGCCGAGATGCTGGGCGTGGAAACGCTTACGTTCTCGTCCTTGAATCCAGTGGCAATAACGGTAACGCGCACCTGGTCTCCCAGGCTCTCGTCCACTACCGTACCAAAGATGATGTTCGCCTCGGGGTCGACGTTCTTGGCCACGAGGTCTGCGGCGTCGTTGATCTCCTGAATGCCCAGGTCCTTGTTGCCTGCAATGGAAAGGAGCACGCGGGTTGCACCGTCAACGGAGCTCTCGAGCATGCGGCTAGAGATTGCCTCTTCGGCAGCGTCTACGGCACGGTTGTCGCCCGAGGCAATGCCGATACCCATCATGGCGGTGCCAGCACCCTTCATAATGGTGCAGACGTCTGCGAAGTCGAGGTTAATGAGGCCAGGGACCGTAATGAGGTCGGTGATGCCCTGGGTTCCCTTGCACAGCACGTCGTCGGCCATGCGGAAGGCCTCGAGCATGGTGGTCTTCTTCTCGGAGAGGTCCAGAAGGCGATCGTTGGGAATCACAATGAGGGTGTCCACGTTGTCGGAGAGGTTCTTTATGCCCTCCGTCGCGTTTTGCGAGCGCTTGCGGCCCTCGAAGGTAAACGGCTTGGTCACAACGCCTACGGTAAGGGCGCCCACGTCGTTCTTTGCAATGTCGGCAACAACGGGAGCCGCGCCAGTGCCAGTGCCGCCACCCTCGCCGGCGGTAATAAACACCATGTCGGAACCGGCAATTGCCGCCTTAATCTCGTCGCGAGAGTCTTCTGCAGCCTCTCCGCCAACCTCAGGCACAGCGCCAGCGCCGAGGCCCTTGGTAATGTCGGTCCCAATGTGGACCTTTATGTCTGCATCCGAGAGGGCAAGTGCCTGTGCGTCGGTGTTAACGGCTACGAACTCGACCCCCCGAATATTCTGCTCGATCATGCGGTTAACGGCGTTCGTGCCTCCTCCGCCGACGCCAACCACCTTGATCACGGCCAGATAGTTGTTGGGTATGTTGGTCTCGTTCATGCTTCCTCCTTGCGTGGTGGCAGTGCCAACCTTGTAAGTCCTTGGTAGTGCGTTTGCGGTTCGTTAGATGTGCATTTGTAGTTCCTCGTGCCGTTTTGCCTTGAGGAGGCATTGCTGCGATGGTGGTGCGTTGGTAGTGCGTTTGTGCTTCATTCTGTTGTGTGGTGCAGCGTTTACCGAGGTCAAAACCCTCAACCTCAAGTTAACCTAAATGCCTCTTGCAAAGCGCGTAATATTTACATAGCACAACAGGAAATGTCAACCCATTTGTAGGTTTTATGAATTTGCCTGATAAACAGGGGTGTTGAAAAGCGACAAAACCTTAAATCTTAGGTTGAGGTCAATACATTATTTACCGATTGTGGAACAGGAACCTTCAACTGGTACACGGAAGAGAGGGCGGTCGTTTGGGACGTTACAAGGGTGCTGGCATCGCATGTAGTATCGGTTGTTTGTGGGTAGCGCCCCAAAACGAGGGCCCGGGCCCTCGTTTTGGGGCGGGTTTCTTAAGGGGCTACTCGTTCAGCACCCGCAAAGAGAGGTATCCATCATAGGCCAGTCTTTTGATACCCCGCTAGTACGTACTAGTCTGATCGTAGCCGTAACCATCTACGTACCCGTAGTCGGAGTAGGCGTTGTTTGCAACACCAGACTGCGTGCTCCCCTCCTGCCCCGACTGATGGTTCTCACTGCTGCCAGTTGTGTTAGACGTTGAGGCATCGTACCCGTTGGAATCGGATTGGCTCTGCTCGGTTTCGTCAGAAGCGCTGGTGTCGCTTGAATCCGCGTTTGCGTCGCCCTTGTTGGTCTTTTCGTCCTTCTTCTTATTGGCATTGGGAACCACGCTTCCCGTATCCACGGCAACGCCGGTTGCACCCGTGCCCTCACGCACATATTCGGACTCCACGCGCCTGTACGTTGGCCTGGAAGGTGTCCTCACGTTAATGTAGGTTACCTGCCCGCTGTATTCGTCAAGCATCCTCTGCGCGACCGATTCTTTGGTGTCTATGCTGTTGTCGGACCCAAAGAGTACTTCCACGCCATTGTCCAGAATGCACGATATGTCGTCCACGCTGGAAGCCGAATAGCATACGACGCGTTTTTTGAATCCCTCAGAGAGCTGCGACGCGATGGACATAACAGTAAGGATCGAGCTATCTTGGCATTGCGCACCCGCAACGGGGTTAACGTTTGAAGGCACGTTGGAGATGAGTATTACTCCAAGCTCGTTGGCCTTTGCCAACGCAGCATCGTTTGTGGACTCGTTTTGGGACACGCTGAGCTTAACCGGCTCTATCCAAGCGTTGTCGTCTCCCAAAAGCCACGTTACACCGCCTGATCCCATGGTTACCACCGCGCCGAGCTTCCTCTCGTTAGTACTCAGCCGCAATGTGTCCGGAAAAACCCTCTCGATGTTTACCGAAGCCACCCAGGGGTTTCTCTTTACGCCTGCCTGTATTGCTTCCTCATCCAAATTTAGCAGCGTGGTGCCGTCTGCAACGTTTGCCAGCCGCGCCACGGTGTCGGCAGAAACATGTTCCGAGTCGTATGTTTGGATGGAGGTAACAAGAAAAGCCGATGTATTGGAAAGTGCCGCGAGGGCAATCGCGCCAATTATTAGAACAACTATAAGCAGGCCAGACACAACTGCAGCAACCTTAAGCACGCGCTGCGCCATTCCACTTTTGCCGCCTGCGCCCATTGTGCTCGACTCCGGCAGAGCCCCTTCGGCAACCTTTAGCCCGTCCTGCTCGCGTATTCCCCCCTTTGGGAGGTTACGACGAGAGCGACTGGAGGCATCGCCAACTTTGGAACCTACCACGCTCGGTTGTCGTTCGTTTTTGCGACCGCTGCTGGCACGGTGCGTCCCACGCGCACTCACGAAGGGCTATCCTTTGGCCAAACGCTCGCGTAGTGCAGAGAGAAACGCCGGTCCCATTAGCGTAACGTCGCCAGCACCCTGCGTAATTACCAGATCGCCTTCCTGGCACTCATCGCAAAGAAGGCTCACGAGGCTTCGCCTGCTTGCCACATAGGTAACTTTTTTGACCTTGTTTCGTTCAATCACCTCGCTGGCAACCGTCTTGCCCGAAATCCCGGGTATAGGCATTTCGCCCGCAGGGAACACATCCATAACGTACAGCACGTCCGCGTTGTCGAACGCAGGCCCAAACTCCCCCTTAAGAAGCTGGGTACGCGTATAGCGATGCGGCTGGAACACGCACACGATACGCTTGAAATCCAAATCGGAAGCTGCGGCAAGCGTGGCGGCAATCTCGGTTGGATGGTGGCCATAGTCGTCTACCACGGTAATTCCGGCTTCGCTGCCAACGCCTGTAAAGCGACGACGCGCTCCCTTAAACTGCGAAAGCGCCTTGGCAGCATCGATCACGCTCAGGCCAAGGACGTCTGCCACGGCAACCGAGGCCGCAGCGTTGAGCACGTTGTGTTTGCCAGGGTTGGCGGCTATTGTTACGCTCACACACTCCCCCGAGGGCGTGCGCACCTCGAGTTCCATGGATAGACCCTCGGTGGAAACAAGCCGGCACACGTAATCGTTACTCTCCCCGAATCCGTACGAAACGTATTTTTGACCCGACTTGTTTGCAAGCTCCAAGAAGTGGGGTTCGTCGCCCATAATTACAATGGTACCGTCTTCTCCCACAAGGCCCATAAACTCGCAGAAGGTACTCTCGACCTTCTCGAGCGTGCCATAGTGGTCTAGATGGTCCGCCTCAATGTTTGTTACCACCGCCACGTTGGGGTTAAGGAAGAGGAACGAACCGTCTGACTCGTCTGCCTCGGCAACAAAGTAGCCTCCCTTGCCGTTGCGGCCGTTGGTGTCGTAGCCCTCAACTACGCCGCCAATTAGGAACGAGGGGTCCAGCCCCATGTTGTCGAGCATAGTTGCAACCATGGAGCTCGTGGTGGTCTTGCCATGGGTACCGGCCACCGCAATTGTGGTTGCATCCTCCGAAAGCGCCGAGAGCATCTTTGCACGCGGCCATACGGGTATTCCCAGCTCACGGGCACGCACAAGCTCCACGTTGGTTTCGGGAATGGCGGTGGATATAACCACCACATCGGGCTGCACCTCGTCTATGGTCTGGGCAACATGTCCTACGTGTACGTCTATGCCGGCTGTTTCCAGCTCTCGCACGTAGTGGGACTCCTTGAGGTCGGAACCGGTAACCTTGCAGCCACGCTCGTGAAGAACGAGCGCGATTCCGCTCATGCCTGCTCCGCCAATGCCGATAAAGTGGGCGCTGTTGAATGCCTTGCCCTGCTGTTCCTGTGCCATACGACCTCCTTGGAAGTGTTTAACTGTAATAGTTTACCCCAGATCGATAGCCACGATGCCATACCTACAAAACGCACAGCGACTGTCTTTAGGACCAACCCGATGGGACCGGACGACCCCCGATACTGAGGGCGGGTCAATGGGGGCGGCGGTGCGGAGGACGCCGTGCTCAAACAGTCCTCGCGCGATTAACCACCACAAACCTTCTTGGTTACCTCGCGCTGCGGAACTGCGCGCGGCATCACTCCGCACCGCCGCCCCCATTGACCCGCCCTCAGTATCGGGGGTCGTTTCCTTTCTATGGTCCCTCCACAGCTGGCGAATTCCAAGGCACGCCCTCGGCCACTGGACAAAGGTCCAATCCGCGAGGCGCCATGGAAAGCAGCCGCGCGCAGTTCCGCAGTGAAGCGAGGACTGTCTGAGCACGGCGCTTGTCCATGGCGCCGGAAGGATTGGACCTTTGTCTAGGGGCCGAGGGCGTGCCCGTGGGCGCATATCGTTTTATTTTGCAGCAGACTCCACCTGGTCTGCGAGAACGGCTGCGGCACGGTCCTGACCGAGTTTGCGAGCGGCCTCGCGCATCTGTTCGCGCTGCTCGGCATCGTCCACCAGTTCAAGCAGCGTCGTCTGGAAGTCCTTGGAGTCAAGCTCGTCGTCCGAAACCAAGCGTGCCGCGCCTGCATCCACAAGATAGCGTGCGTTGGTAGTCTGATGGTCCGCCGTCGCCAGAGGATACGGCACGAGGATCGAAGGAACCGACAAGGCCGCGATCTCTGCCACCGAAGACGCTCCTGCACGCGATACCACGAGGTCTGCCGCGCTCAGGGCCTCCCCCATGTTGCTGATGTATGGCATTACCTGCCAGCGATCCTTGTCGTCTTCCGCAAGGCTGAGCGACTGCATTACCTCGTCGTACAGCTCTTTTCCCGTGGAATGCACCACACGCAGCTTGCCACGTTCCATAAGCTTCCCACTTAGCGCCACAATTGCCTCGTTAAGATGGCGGGCACCCAGACTGCCGCCAAACACGAGGAGCAGGGTCTCGTCCTCTGCAACGCCAAAGGCGTTCCTCCCCTGTTCGCGCGAGGCATCCACCACCGAGCGCCTAACGGGATTTCCGCTCATAACCACCTTGGTGTTTGGCCCAACCTTGCCGTCAAAGGCGTTGGACGCGCTGGGAAACGAAATGCACACGGTGCTTGCGTCGTGCGCGCAGGTCTTGTTTGCGAGTCCTGGCACAGAGTTTTGCTCGTGGATTACGTAGGGCACGCCATTGCTCTTGCACCATTCCAACAGAGGCATTTCCACATAGGCGCCAAAGCCGATTGCCACCGATGGCGCACCAACGGACAAGAACCGTTTGTTTAGCTCGCTCCTTGCCTTGCGCATGCGCCAAAGCGCACTTACGAGCGTCCAAGGTCGAGCACGGTCGAAGCCCGTAACCTTTATCTCGCAAAAGTCATACCCTGCCTCGGGTACGAGCGTCCCCTCAAGCCGGTGGCGCTGCCCGTAGAACGTTACCTTGTGCCCGCGCTGTGTAAGCTCCTCTGCCAAGGCCAACGCCGGATTAATGTGTCCTGCCGTACCACCTGCCGCAATGGCGACGTCCAACGTTTGTGTCACGGCTCCCCCTAACTCCTTCTGTTGCGTGTTCCCCGCAACCTGTCTGCGGCACTCGGCCCAAGGTCTACCCTCTTGAGTGTCGTAGGTCTTACGTTAGCACGTTCGGTCCTTCTGGACGAGCGCGATAGCCCACCCTCCACAATGCTCAGGCTGGGTCGCACATCCTCGCTCTCGCTTATCCTAAGCTGTGCCCTGCGCCTGTCGTAGCGCGTTTCGGGAAGCTTGGACCTCAGGGATACCGAGACCACAAGGCCAGCGAGCATGAGTGACGATATGACCGAGGAACCGCCATACGAAACAAATGGAATGGGCTTGCCCGAAAGGGGAAACGCACCCAGCACGCCACTTACGTTGAGCAGCATCTGCACTACCAAAAGCGTGCTGCAACCAGCAGCAATAAGGCGACCAGTTAGGTCTGGCGCATTTTCTGCAATCTTGAAGCCAGCCCAAAGTAGCAGTCCAAAAGCGGCAATCATAAGCGCTGCACCAACAAACCCGAGTTCCTCGCCTATCACCGCAAATATGAAGTCGTTATATGCCATGGGCAGATAATTGTACTTTTGGTGGGACATCCCAAGGCCGACGCCCGTCGCACCCCCAGAACCCAGAGCGTAGAATCCCTGCACAAGCTGATACCCCGCCCCATATTCGTCGCCAAACGGGTCAAGGATTGTCATAACGCGCGCACGCGAGTACTCGTCCTTAAGGGCAAGCACGGCTGCTGCCAACGCAAGGAAACCGAGCACCATAAGGATGCGCTTAAGAGGAAAGCCAGAAAGATACAGCATTACCAGCAAGGTTATGCCAAGCACACCCGTGGTGCCTTTGTCGGGCTGAAGCAGGATGAGCAGCATGGGCGCAACGACTCCCACACCCAAAAGAATGGCGAGCTGCCGCCTGTCTTCCAGGTTTCCCTTTGTGTATTCGTCCGCGATGTGTGCACCCGTAAGCAGGACCGTAACCTTGGCAAACTCGGACGGCTGCAGCGTAAAGGGGCCTATGGCAACCCATCTGGTTGCACCGTATGCGTCGTGGCCGGCAACGGGCGTGTATACAAAGAGCAGCGAGAGCAGCGTAATTACCCATGCGACCCTAAGCGCTGGCCCAGCCCACACGTGATAATCCACACGAGCAAGCACAGCAGCCGCTACCAAGCCAGCAAATGCGAAGCCAGCCTGGCGAATAACAAAGTAGGCGGGGTCGTTGCCATATGCCTTGGAGGTGAGCCCCGTTATGGACGAAGCCGAATAGATCATAAGGAGGCCAAAGAACAGCAACCCCAGCGAGCAAACTACGTAAATGACGCGTGGCACCATTATGCGCGCGGGCACACCCTCTCGCCTCGCTTGAAGCACGGCGTCCGTGCCGCGGCCGCCTGCACCGTAGCCCGCTACGCGAGCGGCGTCACTCATCTTTGCCTGCCTGGCTCACGAGGGAGGAGACCAGCTGCTTGAACACCTTGCCGCGCTCAACATAGCTCCTAAATTCGTCAAAAGACGAGCAGGCAGGCGAAAGCAGAATAACGTCGCCCTCATGCGCCAAACCACGAGCCACCTCGAGTGCCTCTCGCATGTGAGGGGCGTTTTCGATCTTGAGCCCCATTTCGCCATCCTCGAGCCGTAGCGCATCGGCAATGCGCGGACCCGCCTCGCCGTAGCACACGGCCGCCCTGCAGCGCGCCGACACCGCATGCGCGAGGGTGGAGAGTTCGGTGCCCTTGTCGTGTCCGCCCAGCAACACCACTACCTTGCCGGGAACAAAGGCGGTGAGCGCCTTTTGGACGGAATCGACGTTGGTGGCCTTTGAGTCGTTTATAAACTCCACGCCATCGAGCTTGCCACATGGCTCGATTCTGTGCTCCAGCGGCTTGAACGACAGGAGCCCGTGGATAACCGCGTTGCTGGGAATTCCGAGCTCCAGAGCAACGGAGGACGCCACGAGGGCGTTTTGCACGTTATGGTCGCCGTTGATGGCAAGGCTGCTGACGGATGCAAGCACCTGCTCGGTGCCGTCCAGTCTAACCACGAGCCGCCCGTCACGCACGAAGGCGGCACAGTCTGTGGTCGGCTCGCTGTGCACGGATACGCTACATACCCGCACCCCTCTTTTTTCCAGCCGCTCTATGGCCGCACGGCACCACTCGTCCTCACAGGACACGACGGCCAGGTCGCCTTCTCCCATGTTTGCAAAAACGCGTTCCTTGGCAAGGGCGTATTCCTCCATGGACCCATGCCACTCTAGATGGTCGGGGGTAACGTTTAGCAAGCAGGCCACACGGGGATGCATGTGCACCGTGGTGGCAAGCTGAAAACTCGAGAGCTCGGCCACAAACCATTCGTCGACCTCGCGGGTGCGAACTTCTCCCGTGGCAAGCGTCCCAACGTTGCCAACCGCCTTGGCATTAAACCCTCCGGCATTAAGCAGCTGCGTGGTAAGCAGTGTGGTCGTGGTCTTTCCATTGGTGCCCGTAATGGCCACCCAACGCTCAGGGCTCTGGCGCCAAGCAAACTCTGGCTCGCCTATTACCTCCGTCGCATGCGCGCTCGCCGATTGGAAGAACGCGGAGTCCAAAGGTATTCCCGGAGACGCCACCACAAGGTCGTACGTCCCATCCACGTCCTCGGTTCCACAAACAACGCGAACGCCACGAGCCTCGAGCGCACGCGTCTGCTCGTTGGGCACAGACGACGCCCCGCCGTAAAGCGTTACCGATTCCGCCTTGGACGGAACGAGGTCTGCCAAATACTCCGCTGTTCCAAGGCCGGTCTTGCCAAGCCCCAACACGGCAACTTTGCCAAGCGAACCAGAATCTTTCATGCTTTCCTCCTAGCGAAGTTGGAAGTACAGGGCGAATCCAAGGGCAACGAACATCGCAGATATAATCCAAAAGCGGATTACGACCTTGTTCTCGCTCCAACCACGCTTTTCGAAGTGGTGGTGGATCGGCGCCATTAGGAACACGCGCTTACCCGTTTTCTTAAACACCACAACCTGGATAATTACCGAAAGCGCCTCCACCACAAAGAGGCCGCCCATAACAAGTGAGGTTACTTCCGTCTTGGTTATAACGGCACATGCTGCAAACGCGGCGCCAAGCGCCAAAGAGCCTGTGTCTCCCATAAAGATTGATGCCGGATAGCAGTTGTGCCAAAGGAATCCCACACAAGCACCGGCAATCGCGGCCGCAAACACCGCCAGGGGAAGCTCGCCGTACTGAAACGCCACCATGCCCATGCCGAGCATTGCCATCATAACCGTACCACCCGCAAGGCCGTCAAGGCCGTCTGTGAGGTTAACCGCATTAGACAGGCCGGCCATAAGCAAAAACACAAACAGCATGTAAAGCCATGGAATCTGGAACGCGTTTGGCCCGGTTCCTATGGTGGTCGTAAGGACGCCGAGGTCTATCATAAAGCCGCCGGGAAAGCGAACGGCAGGCGAGATCTTTACCCAGTTTACGGTCGCAAGACAAAAGGTCGCGGATATGAGCACGAGACCTACCATCTTTTGCGCTGGCGTGAGTCCCAGCGAGCGCTTGTGCGCCACCGATTCGATGTCGTCGAGCAGGCCCAGCATGCCCGTTGCCAGCATGGCTAGAAGCGCACATATGAGGTCGGGGGTAAACGGAACCATTATGATGCAGGTTACGGTAACGCATACGAGCATTACTGCGCCACCCATGGTGGGCGTGCCCTGCTTTACCAGGTGACGTTGCGGCCCGTCGGCACGTATCTGCTGTCCTATGCCGCCGTTCTTCATAAACTTAATAAAGAAGGGCATTATTACGGCCGTAAGCACCGCGGCAACAAAGATGGCCACGAACACCTGGTACGTGGGGTATGCCGGATTGCCAATGAGCATCCCAATCATGCGTCCAGCACCTCCTTGGCAAACTTGTCTAACCCTGCAGCACGCGAGGCCTTAACGAGCACGAGGTCGCCTTGTCCCAAAAGGGGCGCAATGGTGGTCGCCGCATCGTCCGCGTTGGCAAACGACTCCAGCTTATCCTCAGAGAAGCCCATGGTACACGCCGCCTGCGCCATTTGGCGGGCGTTTTGCGAACCAATTACAACCAGCATGTCGAGCGGCTTGGCCGCGGCATAGGCACCAACCAATTCGTGCAAACGAGATGCTTGGTCGCCAAGCTCCCCTATCTCGCCCAAGACCGCGATTCGCCTACCTTCGCACTTCATGGAGCAAAGCACGTCGAGCGCCGCCGCCATCGAACTGGGGCTCGCGTTGTACGAGTCGTCTATAACGCGTGCTCCGCTCTTGGCCACACCGACCTCGAGCCTCATGTGGGCCGCCTTCATTTTGCATATGGCCTCAAAGGACTCCTTGCAGGGCATACCCAGAGCATACACGGCGCCCATGGCACTCAAGAGGTCATACACCATGGCCTTGCCCGGAAGAGATAGGGTGCCCGCAAGCATCTCTTTTCCCACTTCGATCTTAACCGTGGGCAAACCGTCCTCGTCTAGCGTCACGCTCGTTGCTCGCACCAAACAGTCCCTGCCCCCCACACGAAGCGTTTCCACGCCTGCAGGCTCGCAGAACTCGCGTTGTATGAAGTCGGAATAGTCGTCGCCATCCGTAAGCACGAGGGTGGGGCCAACGCCATCCTTGGCACGCATCCCCCCTACAACCTCCGCCTTGGCGCGCGCAATGCCCTCGCGCGACCCCAAGTTGCCAATGTGGCTGGTTCCCACGTTGGTTATAACCGCAACGCTGGGCTGGACGGCGGCCGAGATTCGGGAAAGCTCGCCCGCGTTGTTCATCCCCATTTCCACTACCAGAACCTCGTCTTCGGGAGACGCGGCAAAAAGGGTAAGGGGCACACCAAGCAGGCTGTTAAAGTTGCCCGCAGTGGCATGCGTGCGCCTGCAGGCGCCCAAGCCTGCCGCAAGCATCTCCTTAGTGGTGGTCTTGCCAACCGACCCCGTAACGCCAACTACCGTCCACTGGGGATTGAGCTCCCTCCACGCACGCGCCAGAGACAGCAGGAAGGCAGTGCCGTCGTCGTTTGCGGCACGTACAAGCGCGACTCCGGGCTCCTGCGCACGCTGCAGCACCTCTTTGGTGGGACTTGCCGTAAGTACCACCACGTTTGCGCCTGCCTCAAACGCGCTGTAGGCAAACTGGTTGCCGTCAACACGCTCCCCCACGAACGCAACAAAGGCACCGCCTGCGGGAACAGCCCGCGAGTCGATGCCCACTCCCTCAAAGACGACCTCTGGGTCGCCGGCAACAAGCGAGGCGCCTGTTGCCACAACCATGTTTTGGACCGTCATACGAATCATTAGGTACTCTCCTTACACATCTGAGTAACTGGACAAAATGCCCATGTCCTCAAGAACTTCACCCATGATAGCCGAGAACACCGGCCCTGCGCTCGAATATGCGAGATATGGAGTTTCGTTTAAGCCTACATATAAGAGGATTTGTGGATTGCTGGCAGGAGCAAAGCCTATGAGCGAGGCAAGGTATCTGCCCTTTATGTATTTTCCGTTCTCCGCCTCTTCGCCTGTGCCCGTTTTTGCAGCAATGTCGTATCCCTCGACGGCTGCCGTGGTGGCCGTACCGTCCTCCACCACCGTGCGCATCATGTCGCGCACTTTTTCGGCCGTGTCTTCCGATATCGACGTGCCCTGGGAGGGCCAATCCAGCGGCTGTCCGTCCACCGATGCCACAAAATGGGGGGTAAGGAGCTTGCCGCCGTTGGCGATGGAGCCCACCGCACGCACCATCTGGACCATGGGAATGGATAAGCCCTGGCCAAAGGACATAGACCCTACCGACGAGCCGTCGTACTCCTCGCGACGCTTAACGATACCCGCCGACTCGCCCGGGTAGTCGATGCCCGTAAGCTGGCCTATGCCAAACTTCTCGATTCCCTGCGCAAACGTGTCTGCGCCAATTGCCTCCTGCGCAATAAGGGCCGCGCCTACGTTTGACGAGCGGCGGAGCACCTCTCGCAGGTTCATTTGCATGTACTCTCCCCTGCCGTCATCATCTGCCACTATGTCGTGGCCAACGAGTATGGTGGGCGGCACCGTAAAGTAGGTGCTCGACTGAACGGTACCGCTCTCCAGGCCAATAGCAGCCGTGAGCACCTTAAAGATGGATCCTGGGTCGTACGAGTTGGATACCATCTTGAGATTAAGGGCCTCGTTGGTGAGCTCCTCAGGTTTTGTGAGGTTTGCATAGGGGGTGGAGCAGGCGGCAATTATCTCCCCGCTCCGGGGATCGCATGCCATCGCAAAGCCAGACTTTGCGTCGTTTTGCTCAAGCGATCCCGCAACCTGTTCCTCTACGCAGCGCTGCACGTCCACGTCTATGGAGAGCACGAGGTCCTTCCCGTCCACGGGCTCCTTTACCTCTGCCGCAGCACCTGCTATGGGCGTGCCTCCGAGCCCCGTTTCCATAGTGAGCTTTCCGTTGGTGCCGGCAAGGTCCTTGTCGTATGCGAGCTCCAGACCCGATATCCCAACGTTGTCGGTGTTAACCATTCCCAGAATCTGGCCGCACACCTCGCCATACGGATACACGCGCTTGGTCTGCTCCAGCAGGTATACCCCTGCGTACTCGTTGGAAAGGAGCTCCTTTCGCAACGACTCGCACGCGCCCTTGGATGCCTTGCGCACCAAATAGGCAAACGTGGTGTCCTTTGTGAGCGTTTCTTTGTATGTTGAGGCGTCGCCGCCGAGCCACGAGGCAAGCATGTTGCTTTGGGCATCGGCGTCGGTTACCTCTTTGGGGTTGCAGTATACGTCGTAGCACTCTTCGCTCATGGCAAGCACGTTGCCGTTGCGATCGTATATGGTCCCGCGACGTGCCATGAGCGTCTGCTCGTTGGTGCGACGCTTTTCGGCCGCATCCGCCAGCTTTTGTCCCTCAACCAGCTGCAGGTACGCAAGACGCCCCACGATTCCCAGAAGAAGCACGCACATAAGAATAAAGACGCCGGGCAGACCGCCGCCGCCAGGGCCAAAGCCAAAGCGACCTCCCCCAGAACCAAAGCGTTCGCGGGCGGCCTCGTCATACGAGTCCTCTTGTCGCGCTCGCCTGTTCTCGCTCATATCCCGATTGCGCCTCACCTAGCGGCACCCTCTCCGAACCACCAATACGCAGCGATGCGCCCGCACAAACCAGGCGCCCGCAAACAATTAATTACCGTTTTTCTAGGGTAGCAGCTTAGTCCAGCCTTAGCACCTCGGCATCGCTTGCATACACCATACCCAAATTCTGGGTGGCAATGCGGGAGATGCGGTCGCCTTGAGTAAGAAGGGACCTTTCGATGCGAAGGTCGTCGTTTTGCGTGCGCGCTTCCTTTATCTGCGAACTGGTCATGGCGTTTGTTTGCAAGAGCGCCACCGTGTTGGAGGTAAGTGTAACGCTTATTCCTCCTGCCAGGAGCAGTACGACGGCAAACGCAACCACATAGCGCACCGCCTGCAAGAATGCAGGGGAAGCCTCACGGCGGGCGCGAGCGTCGAGTCGACCGCCCTCAACCGGCGTGAGGTCGGCCCCTCGCGCCCGCCGATCGTAAGCTACCTGACCTAGTATATATTCTTCTTGAATTTGGTCAAACATGCCCTATCCCCTGTTCGTTTGTGTTTCGTTTACGCTTCGTCTGTGCTCCGATGCCGGTGGGGTCGTCTGCGTTTGCTCTTGTCTTTGTCCTATACCTCCAGTTTTGTTGCAACGCGCATAATCGCACTGCGCGCTCGAGGGTTGCTGGCCACCTCTTCTGCAGATGCATACAGAGGTCGCTTGGTGTTAACCCTCACTATCGGCACGTGTCCACATGCGCACACCGGAAGATCCGGCGGACATATGCATCCCTTGCTCATTTGGCCAAACACGTGTTTTACAATGCGGTCCTCAAGCGAGTGATAGCTAATTACCGCAATGCGTCCACCGGGGTTGGCCCAGCGTATGGCAGCCTTAAGCCCTTGTTCCAAAACATCCGTCTCGTGGTTTACCTCAATGCGTATGGCCTGAAAAGACCTGCGCGCCGGATGCTTGCCATGCCTGCGATCGCGTGCCGGAATGGCGTCGCGAACAATGTTTGCGAGCTGCAGCGTCGTGCGAATGGGCTCTCGCGTGCGCTCCTCCACTATGCGACGGGCTATACCGCGTGCGTGGCGCTCGTCCCCATAGGTGCGCAGGATTCGAACGAGTTCTGCCTCGTCGTATTCGTTTACGACTTCGGCCGCGCTCAAAGGGTTTGTGGCCGGATCCATTCGCATGTCCAAAGGAGCGTCTTCGTTATACGAGAAACCCCTTTGTCCAATGTCGAGTTGCGGACTCGAAACCCCCAGGTCAAACAGGAAGCAGTCCACTCCTGGTACCTGGGCGTCCACCAACAGCTCGTCCAAGTTGCCAAAGTTGCCTTTGAGCAGCTTTGTGTGGGCAGCTGGAGCTTCGTCTGCCAGCCTTTTGCCTGCGGCAGCCAACGCCATGTCGTCTTGGTCTATTCCAATAAGGATTCCCGTTGGTGCCACCTGTGCGGCAAGGGCAACGCTGTGTCCCGCCCCACCCAAGGTGCAGTCGCATACGACTTCTCCCGGTTGTGGTTGCAGGTACTCCAGCACCTCTTTGAGCAATACGGGCACATGCCGATATTCGTTTGTCAACATGCCCACTCCCTAAAGCTCCGCGCCAAACATGAGCTCGTCCAGATCGTCGGCGAGGTTTGCTTGTTGCTCCTCCCACCTCTGGGTGTTCCACACCTCAAAGTGGTCCTCTACGCCCACGACCGTTACGTCTCGGTCGAGCCCAAGCCGGGTGCGTGCTGCCGCGTCGCATGCGTCCACCTTACCGAGAGCAATACGTCCGGCGGAGTCTATGTCCACCGGAACGGCACTGCCCGTAAGCTTACGACGGAGGTCTACGTGACGACGGTTGCCAGCGTCAAACTTCTTCCCGTCCTTTTCGAAGAAGCTGTTTACCCACTGGCCAAAACCTTCGGGAGTAAACCCGTACAACGCATCCTTAAGCGGGATCAGCAGCAACTGGTTGTCGTCAAACTGCTTTCGGTAGTTTGCCGGCAACGTGAGACGCGCCTTGGCATCCAAGTTGTATCGCTTGGAGCCGTATAGGTACATGTCTCACATCCCCTCCAACGCCACGTGGAAAGCCTGGGTATGTGGTAGTGCGATTAAGCAACGATGGTGGTGTTTAGGCCTTCCCCACGAGGGCATTCGATGTGCTTCGAATGCGTGAGAACATAATACACCTATCCACACTTTCCCCCACCTTCTCCCTCCAATATTTTTTTCCACCCCACCTTACAACCGAACAGAGGGAACCCAAGATGTTGTGGAATTCCCTCTGGCAAAACACAAACGCGCAGGTTCATCTGAGATTTGAATAAGAACACTTTATGTAGGAATTGTGAATATAGCAGGTCATACGTGTTTCGTGGGGCTAAAACTCGCGTTGGACCACAGACAGCCTGCCCCCACACAACGGCCAGAACCTCCCGGCGCCATGGACAAGCGCCGTGCTCAAACAGTCCTCGCTGCGCTGCGGAACTGCGCGCGGGGGTGTGCGGTTAGGTACTCGAAGCGGATGTGCGTGCGGTCCACGTGCGAGTATATTTGAGTGGTGGCTATGCTCGCATGACCCAGAAGCTCCTGCACCACACGCAGATCGGCGCCACCTTCGACCAGATGCGTGGCAAAGCTATGCCTGAGCGTATGCGGGTGCAGGCCCTCGATTCCAGCGTATCTTCCGTACCTCTCGCAAATGGAGTGCACGGACTGCCGCGAGAGTCTGCCACCCCGCTGGTTTAGAAACACGGCGTCCATGGGCCTGCCAACCTTGAGGAGCTGGGGGCGCCAATGGTCCACGTATTCCGTTAGCGCCCTCTTTGCGGCGCCGGTTACGGGCACCACACGCTCCTTTGAGCCCTTGCCCAAAACACGGAGCAGCTCCTCTTCCAAAAACACCTCACGAAGATCAAGGCCACAGAGCTCCGACACACGAAGGCCGCACCCATACAGTATCTCTAGGATCGTTCTGTCGCGCTGGGAGGGGGCGTTTTGGCCAAAGGGCTGCTCCACCAGCCTCCTGGCCTGCTCTATGGAAAGCACCTCGGGCAGACGCTGCGGCTTCTTTGGCGTTGGGACTTCTCGGGCGGGGTTCTTCTTGCAGTACTGCTCGGCAACAAGGAAGGTATGCATGCCCCGCACGGCCGCAAGCGCCCGCTCTGTGGACGTGGCGGCATATTCGAGCTGCGCAAACGAGGCCACAAACGCCTGCACGTCGTCGCGCGTAACGTCCTCCACATCGTCTATGCCCCGCTCTTGTAGGAAGCGCTCGTAACGTCTTAGATCGCGTCCGTAGCCGTCTATGGTATTTGCGGAGCTGCCCCTTTCCACCTCAAGGTATTCCAGGTACTCTTGCCTTGCGTGCTCAACTTTCATCGCGTGCCCTTAACACCTATTCCGAAATCAGGTCGTCGGGGATTACCGGCACGCCCACAACGTTGAGGTCGAGCCTGGCCACGCCCTCGTGCAATGCTATGGCGGCCCGCACGAACTCCCTAAAGAGAGGCGCCGGTGCGTTGGGTCGGCTCTTGAACTCCGGGTGCGCCTGACAAGCCACGAACCACGGATGCACGTCCTCAGGCAGCTCCACCATCTCCACCAGACTGTTGGTAGGGCTCGTTCCAGAAATTACCATACCCGCTTCCTGGAGCGCTTCTCGGTAGTCGTTGTTTACCTCGTAGCGGTGCCTGTGCCGCTCGCACACCATCTCGCAACCGTACGCCTGGTATGCGAGCGTGTTTGGAGCGAGCTTGCAGGAATATGCTCCAAGGCGCATTGTTGCACCCTTTTCGCTCACACCTTCCTGCTCGGGCATAAGGTCGATTACGGGGTATGGGGTGCTCGGATCAAACTCCGAGGACTGCGCCTCCGCCATGCCGCATACGTTGCGTGCAAACTCGCAAACGGCGGCTTGGAGACCCAGGCAGATGCCGAGGAAGGGTATACCGTTTTCCCTCGCATAGCGCACCGCCCTTATCTTTCCCTCAAAGCCGCGCGAGCCAAAGCCTCCCGGAACCAGAATGCCGTCGGCAGAGCCCAGCGCCTCAGCCAAGTCCCCAGACTCCAGCGTCTCTCCGTCCACCAGCTCTATATCCACGTGGCGGCCATAGTACACACCCGAATGATGCAGCGCCTCAATAACCGAAAGGTAGGCATCGGGCAACGACGTGTACTTTCCCACCACCTTAATGCGCGTCATGTCGCGAAGCGTCTCGGCCTCGTGAAGCGCTCCGGTAAACGAGTACCAGCTGCTCATGTTGCTCGTGCGAGCTTCGAGCCCCAGCTTTTGGCATACCTTAAGATCAAATCCCTGGTCCGCCAAGTGCCGCGGAACGTCGTATATGGAAGGGCAGTCCGAGTTCTCGAACACGCAGTCCGGCGCAACGTCGCAAAAGCTTGCAATCTTGGCACGAACGTCCTCATCCACTTCGTGGTCGGAGCGGCACACAATAAAGTCTGGCGAAAGGCCCATGGACCGCAGCTCCTTTACGGAATGCTGCGTTGGCTTTGTTTTTATCTCGTGGGCGGCCGCAATGTAGGGAACCAGGCTCACGTGTATAAGGCAGCATTCGCCCTCGCCCTTCTCGTTGCGAAACTGTCGCACTGCCTCCACAAAGGGCTGACCCTCTATGTCGCCAATGGTGCCCCCAAGCTCGGTAATTACCACATCGGCACCACTCGTGCGCTCTATGCGGCTAAAGCGCTCCTTTATGGCATTGGTAACATGGGGAATAACCTGCACGGTACCACCAAGAAAATCACCGCGACGCTCGCGCTCAATAAGCTCGTGATATATGAGTCCCGACGTAAAGTTTGAGTCCTCGTTTAGATTCTCGTTAATAAAGCGCTCGTAGTGCCCCAAATCGAGGTCCGTCTCCTTGCCGTCCTCGGTCACAAACACCTCTCCGTGCTGAAAGGGGCTCATGGTGCCTGGGTCTACGTTAAGGTAGGGATCCGCCTTTTGCATGAGCACCTTGTAGCCGCGGGCCTTTAGCAGGCGCCCCAACGACGCCGCCGTTATGCCCTTTCCCAACGCCGAAACCACTCCACCTGTAACAAACACGTGCTTTGTCATAGACGCCTCCCGCAAGACTCGTTCCTTCTTACGGGACTCTATTCTATCGCGCCCATAAGTCCTATACGTTACGCAAAAGTTAAGGGAAGGGTGCTAACGCACAGGAGACCATGCCAACAGAGGGCACCCTTGAGATTGTTCGAAATACTCGTGATCGATAGGGGGTGCCGTTTGCCTGCCCCCAAACAACGGTCGGAACCGTGAGGCGCCATGGAAAGCAGCCGCGCGCAGTTCCGCAGGAACGAGGACTGTTTGAGCACGGCGCTTGTCCATGGCGCCGGAAGGTTCCGACCGTTGTTTGGGGGCAGGCAAACGGCACCCCCTATCGATCAGCGCCTCCCTGATCATGGCAGCCAGGTGGCTTTAGGAGGTTTTTTCGAGCATCTCACGCGCGTGGGCGAGCGATGCGGCGCTCGAGTCGCCCGAGAGCATTCGCGCGATTTCGCTTACGCGATCTTCGCCTTCCAGCGGCTCGATGGTGGTTTGCGGAATGCCGTCCTCGTCCGCCGCATCCGACTTGCGCACAACATAATGGCGGTCGGCGCGAACGGCAACCTGCGCCAAATGCGTTACTACGATTACCTGGTGCGTAGTAGACAGCCTTTCCAGCACGCTGGCAAGCGCCACGGCGGTGGCGCCACCAACTCCAGCGTCAACCTCGTCGAACACGAGGGTCTGCGTAGCGTCTGCCTCCCCCAGTACAACCTTGCAAGCCAGCATTACGCGGCTTACCTCGCCGCCAGACGCTATGCGACGCAATGGCCGTGCCGTAAGTCCCGCCGCAGGCCTGTACAGCAACTCGACCTTGCTCGGGCCCGTGTTGGTCCACTGGCTGCGCTCCAGGCGCTCGAAGGAGACGTCCAGCTGGGCCGTGCCCATTTCCAAAAAAGCCATCTGCTCGCTCACCATGGCCGCAAAGCGTGGCGCGACTTTGCGACGGGCATCGTCCAGTACGTCCGCTGCATTCAAAAGCGCCTCCTCCGCCTCCTTTGCACGACATCGGGCAGCACTCAAGAGCTCCTCGGAATTGTTTGCCGCAAGCACCATTTCCTCTGCCTTTGCCCTGCGCTCAAACACGTCCTCCATATGCGGGCCGTAGCTGCGCATAAGCCCGCGGAGCTGCGACATGCGTTGCTGCATACCATCGAGCTCCTGAGGGTCAAAGTCCACCGAATCGCGATATCTACGCAGCTCGAGGGAAACATCCTCAATGTCTATGAGGTCGCTCTCCAGCGATGCGGCAAAGGGCTTAAGGCGCTCGTCGTAGCGCGCGGCATCTCGCAGCTCTTCGAGGGCATCTCCCAAAAGGTCCAGCACGCCGTCGTCGCCGCTTATAGCCTCCCGCGCCCCGCCTGCCGCACGCATAAGAAACTCCGCATGCTCGGCACGAGGAAGCGTTTCCTCCAGCTCCTCGAGCTCTCCCTTTTGGGGCGACACCTCGTCTATGCGTGCCAAGACGAACGACGCCTCCTCAAGTCGCTCTTCCGCCGACCTGCACATCTTTTCGGTCCGTTCGAGCTCCTTGGATGCCGCGCGTGCCTCTCCAAAAGCCTTCCTGTAGCCCTCCAACGCAACAGACACCGTCTCTTGTCCCCAGGCATCCAAAAGCTCCACGTGATGTGCCACCTGCAGCAGCCGCTGATGCTCGTGCTGACCGCATAGGTCTATGGTGGAGCCAATCTCCTCTGCCAGCTGACGCACGGATGCCATGCGACCGTCCACGGTCACGCGTCCCCTACCGTCGCGGCTCACGCGCCGACGAACCACAACGCCGTCGGGGTCCCGGCCATTCGCAAACACTCGACCTTCCACCACCAGCGCGTCCGCACCCTCGCGTACCGCACCGGCATCGGCGCGCTCACCCATAAGAAGCTTTACCGACGAGAGAAGCGCGCTCTTACCTGCTCCCGTTTCGCCAGTAAGAACGGTGAGTCCATCGGCCGGCTGTATGGTTGCGTCGCGTATGAGCGCAACATCCAAAACATGCAGCTCGTCTATCATCGGCCCGCCGCCTTTCCGTAAAACACGCGCGATACCGAACCGTAGAAACCCTGGGCGCTGTAGTCAAGAAGAATAATGTCTCCCTCGCCGCGCCTGCACGTTACTTTGTCCAGCCTCATGCCCTTTCCAATGCGTTGCCCGTCGGCAAAGAGGCAGGTTTCCACCGGTCGGTCGGGGTCAACCACTATTTCCACTATGTCAGAGGGAGATGTAAGAAACGCGCGCGCCATAATGGTGTGGGGCGCCAAGGGCACGCAGACCATACCGGCGAACTCCGGCGTGACTATTGGCCCTCCCGCCGCAAGCGCATAGCCCGTAGACCCCGTTGCGGTAGAGACCACAAATCCGTCTCCGCGCAAATTGTCGATGTGGTTGCCCGAAACAAGCACTTCGAATGCAATAACGTCGCCCATGGAACCACGCGAAAGCGCCATGTCGTTTAGCGCCATGCAACGCTCAACGTGTTCTTTTCCATCGGACGTGCCAAAGTGCGCCTCTACGCTCAGCGTCGCCCGCCTGGATGCATGCAGCTCGCCAGCCAGCGCGTCGCTTACCGTGTCAAAGAGGTTCTCTGGACCAGCGCAGGTAAGAAAACCAAGATGACCATAGGATATACCTACAATGGGAACGCCCGTATAGCCAACGGTTCGCGCGGCACGCAGCAGCGTGCCGTCGCCACCAAGAGATATGGCAAGATCAAACTTGCTCGGATCCAGATCTCGTATCTTGGCTATGCGATTGTCGGGAACCCATGCGACTTCGATACCCTCCGTCTCGAGCCACGCCTCGAGCTTCGCAGAGTCCTCAATGGCGTCCGGTCGCATGTAATTTGGAACAATAAGGACTTTCATGGTCCTCCGTTCTTGCATTGATATAGGACACATGTTCTGGTTCGTTGCCATATTGTACTACACTTTAGCGGGATATGCGTGTTGGGCATACTCCCCTGAGTTTATCCGAGGGCAGACAGTCCGTAAACTTGTGATGGGATTGCGTGCCCATCGCCTGCCCCGAGCAATGGTACGAAACCGCGAGGCGCCATGGAAAGCAGCCGCGCGCAGTTCCGCAGCGCAGCGAGGGGCAACCAAAAAGGTTAGGGGCACTCAACTCGCGCGAGGAGCGTA
>CADBDT010000026.1 GCA_902793465.1 uncultured Coriobacteriaceae bacterium
CCAATCCACCTCCTTCGCCTCCCATTTTGGCAAAGGAGCACTTGGAGTGGCACACTTTTCAACCGTTGCGTGGCACAGTTTTAGACTACGCTATACAACACCGGGTGGGGGTGCTTCGACGCCTATTCTTATGCGTACGATACCGCTCCAAAGATCCTGTACGACTCGTACACGACGATACGTCCCCGTCGCGCGCAGTCCCTGTCGCGCGCCACGTTAGCGTGTATAGTTATTGGACGAGCTGTTCCCTACCGTGTACAGTCACCTCCGCAACTCCCAGCACCGTGCGCGGTTTTGGGACAAACGAGTCCCTGCCGTGCGCGGTTATTGGCCGGAACCGTACACGGTAGGGAGGCTCGCGTCCCGGAAGTGTGCACGGTGCCACCGTGTACAGTTCTGGGACGGATTGGTCCCTACCGTGCGCAGTCGCCGCCACCGTGTGCGGTTTTGGGACGGGACAATCCCCACCGTGTACAGTCACCAGCACCGTTGCTGCCACCGTGTACAGTTATGGGACGGATGGGTCCCCACCGTGCGCAGTCGCCGCCACCGTGTGCGGTTTTGGGACGGGACAATCCCCACCGTGTACAGTCGCGACCACGCCTGGCCGAGCGCCCCGCCACCGTGTACGGTTCTGGGACGAATGGGTCCCTACCGTGCGCAATTATCGGCCGGAACCGTACACGGTAGGGAGGGTTTGGTCCCGGAAGTGCGCACGGTGCCGCCGTGTACAGTTTTGGGACGGACGGGTCCCCACCGTGCGCAGTCGCTGCCGCGGGCCCGGGCGCCGTGTACAGTTTTGGGACGGACGGGTCCCTACCGTGTACAGTCGCTGCCACGCGCCCGCCGCCGAGCGCCGCCAGCCGCGCGTCCTACCCGCGACCCGCCGCCACAGCAGCAACGAGGCCCTGCTCATACTGCAGGCACCCGTGCCCGCCCGCGCGCTGGGCGGCATGTAGCGCGGCGTCGGCATTGGAGTAGGCGCTGTGCAGGTCATCCGCCTGCTCGGGGCAGTTTGCGTAGCCAGCAGACACCGTAAAGTCGACCTTCTCCCCTGCACTCTCACAAGCAAAGCTTGTGCTCGCAAGCGTTGCG
This sequence comes from uncultured Coriobacteriaceae bacterium, assembly GCA_902793465.1. Classification (GTDB taxonomy): domain Bacteria; phylum Actinomycetota; class Coriobacteriia; order Coriobacteriales; family Atopobiaceae; genus RUG440. The sequence continues at coordinate 1,096 of CADBDT010000026.1, forward strand.
AGGCACGGGGCCATCTGCTGTGCGTCCTGCCCAAACATTGCAACAATAAACTCTTCTCCGCTATTGCGGCCAATAACCGACTCTGCAGGAAACATGTCCTCGAGCTCCCGCGCAACCTCGCAGAGAGCGGCATCTCCCAGCGCGCGCCCATGCGCATCGTTAATGCCCTTAAACCCATCGATGCTTATGAGCGCCAGCGAATACGGCGCATCCCCGCTCTCGGACAAGCGATTGTCCATAACGAGGTCCACTCCGCCGCGGCTTAGCAGGCCCGTAAGCTCGTCGCGCGTGGCAAGCCGCTCGACCGTGTCCATAAGCCGTCGGTTAACAATGCGCGCGCCCACAAACGAGGCAACGGTCTGAAGCACACGAATGGAGTCCAGGTCCTCTTCCAGCATGTAGTTGTCCGCACCCAGGTAACCAAGAAGCTTGTCTCCGTCGTAGAAGGGCACGGCCAACAGGTGGGTGATCCCCTGGCGAGAGAGCTGCCAATACATTTGTGGATCTACCTCTTTGAACTTCTCGACTTCGGGAATCACAACAACGTCTTCGCGTGCGAGCAGCTTCTCCCAAGTGGCAAACTCCGAGAAGTCCAGATTCTGGAGCGTGTCGATCTGCGGCTCGACGCCCTTCGCACACCATTCGAAGGTATTGTTCACGCATGTTTCGCCGTACTCGAACACATACAGACGGTCGGGATGAATTACCTCGCTTATGCTCTTAAGCAGGTTGTTCATGGCAACTTCGTAGCTCAACTCCCTGTTGAGCGCATTGGCAATCCGAATAATGATGTCGGACGTGTCCAGGCCCACGCGCATTTCCTCGCGCTCGTGGTACTCGTCGTCTGCCATGGAAAACGCGTACACGCAGCATCCCTTTACCGGAGACGGCGCAAGGTGGAAGTTGAGCCAGTGACCAATCTCGGGGCTGTACACGGTGTCGTGCACTTCCTCGCCCAGCACGGCAGCCCTATAGCAGTAGGGCAACCACATTTCGCTGGCGTTGGGCGCCGTCTCCAAGAACGAGCGGCCAGTTGGATCCACGTCCCCGTATCCTGCCCACTCGCAATAGAGCTCGTTTGCATACACGTAAACGGTGTCTACGACCTTGTCGCCCGCTTCGTTAAGAATCACGCGGAATACCGCGTAGCCCACCGGAACGTCGCCGTACGATCCCAGCGCGGTTCCCAGCATGGTAGGAACGCCCACTACGGTATAGGCACTGGCATCCTTGGACACCGAGAGGGGCTTAACGTAAAACTGAAAACCCGAGCCGTACTCGAGCCTGCCCGCAATAAGCTCCCATGCGTTGGATTTGTCGCTGCGCGCACAGGCTGTCTGGAACTCGATGTCCAGATCGCGCTTTGTCTCGTTTATCTCCAGGCCGGAGTGGCCCTTGCGCACAATGTCCATGCGCTCGAGAAACTCCCCCAAAGAGCGGTTGTCGCGCACCACACGCCATTTGCCGGCGCGCTTCTCGAATACGCCGGCAGGAAACTCGGAAATCGAGATTCCCTCTATGCCCTGCCCGTCGTCGTATTCCGAGAAGTCCGTAAGACTGATGCGGCTTACGGCATTCCAGTAGGGCTCCTCGCCGCGTGCCTCGCGTGGAAGACCGGTTCCGTTGAACCAGCGCTGGGCAATTACGTCGAGCGGTTGTGGCGACGAGAACAGGTAGCCCTGCAGCATGTCGCACCCTATTCCCTCGAGGAAGGCCGCCTGTTCCTTGGTCTCCACGCCCTCGGCAAGCGAACGCACGCCAAGCCTCTTTGCCGTGCGCACGATGCCCGCCACGATGGAGCGCGCCTTTTCCCAGTCGCGCGCGGCTCCCCGCAGGAACTCCATGTCGAGCTTTAGCACGTCGAACTCGTAGCGCTGCAGCACGTTGAGGGAGGAGTAGCCACTGCCGAAGTCGTCCATCCAGACCTCGAACCCCGCGTCGTGCAGGGACCTGACCTGGGTCATAAAGAGCTCTGGGTCGGAGTGGATGGCGGACTCGGTAAACTCCACGTGAAGAAGCTCGTGTGGCACGCCCAGCGCGTCTGCGCGCGAGGCAATTTCTTGCGCGACCTCGTATTGCACAAGGTCGCGGTAGGAAATGTTTACCGACACGGGCACAACGGGCACGCCCATCTCGCGCTTCTTCCCGAGGTCCTCCAAAACGCAATCGATTATGTGAAGGTCGAGCCTGTGCAGCAGCGAAGCGTCCTCGAGCACCGGAATAAACCGATCGGGAGGCAGCACGCCGTATTCTGGGTCCACCCAACGCGCCAGCGCCTCCTCCTCGCACACCTTGCAGGTGGTCGATCGCATGACCGGCTGGTAGTAGGGACGGATCCATCCCTCGTCTATGGCCTGGTCCAAGCACTCGAGCACATGGCCGCGCAGCTGCGCCTCCGCCCTCATCTCGTCGGTAAACCACTCGAAGTGAGACCGCCACGTGCTGCGGTCCAGGTCGCATGCCGTTCGCGCACGGTCGAAGCCCACCTCAACGATGTCGTCCTGCTCGACGCAGAGGTAGAGCCCCGCGCGCACGGGCGGAACCCGCTCGAAGTCCGCTTCGGCAAAGCCGGCAAACAAGCTCTGGACCTTCTGCAGGATTCCCGCCTCCGGGGCGTACGCGTAAAAGTGGTCCTCGCCAACGCGCGAGCACGCCTCCCCGCCGAACTCGGAGCGCAGCGAATCGGCAAAGGCCTGCAGGAGCCGATCGCCCTCCGTCCTGCCATAGCGCGTGTTAAACGACTTCATGCCCATAATGTCGAAGGCCATGGCCACGGTGCGCTGCCCAGCACTTGCCAAAAGTGAGGTACCCATGCGCGCAAGCGCGTGAAAGCGGTCCATGCCCGACAATCCGGTGAGCCAGTCCACGGCGCTTTCGGGCGCAACGCGGGCCACAAACAACTCGAAGATTGGCCGCCCGTATTCGGACTCGTCTACGAGCCTTCCGTAGTCCACAACCGTAACGAGCTTTCCCGTCTTTGTTTGTATGCGGTGATACACATGGTCGAGGTTCTGACGGCTTCCAACCTGCCCCCATATGCTGTTTTCCACGGCCACCAAATCGTCCTTGCACACAAAGTGGCGGAAGGACCCTTGCGTAAGATCAAGGAACTCTTTAAAGTCGTTGCATTCAAAAAGATCTATGACGTACTGGTTTGCGTGGATAATCTCTTCATTGCCATCGGCAAAGTAGCGAACAAAGCCGCCAGGTATAGACTCGCTGCTAAGTTGCAGGCTATTCTCATAGACAGTTGAACCAGCCTTGCGCATGGCTGTCCTCCAATAAGCAATAATGTGGGAGTTTAAAACATGGTAGCTCAAGTATCACAATGCGATCCGAGGCATTGGTAAAGGAGCCAAATGGCCAGTTGAGCGTTGCGTTTGCATGCGAGAAAAACGCACGAGGGCTCACGTGGTGTGGACAAGGGAGACTCCCGCCAGCGTACGTCGCGCCGTGTGGGTGGCGTGCCTAATGGGGATACTCCCCATTAGGCACGCCACCCATCAAAACTTAGTCGAGGTCTTCTCCGTTGCTGGCGATGACCTTCTGGTAGTAGTAGAAGCTGTCCTTGCGGGCGCGGTGCAGATCGCCGGTGCCGTCGTCGTGCTTGTCTACGTAAATGAAGCCGTAGCGCTTGCGCATCTCGCCTGTGCCTGCGCTTACGACGTCGATCGGGCCCCACCAGGTGTAGCCAATAAGGTCCACGCCGTCGTCGATGGCACGGCCCATGTCGGCAACGTGAGCACGCAGGTAGTCGATGCGGTACGGGTCGTGGATGCGCTCCACGCCGTCCTCTATTACGACCTCGTCCAGCGCGCCAAAGCCGTTCTCCACGACCATAAGGGGAAGCTCGTAGCGGTCGTAGATGTCGTTGAGCGCAATGCGCAGACCGGTGGAGTCTATTTGCCAGCCCCAGTCGCTCGCCTTGAGGTAGGGGTTCTTGCCGCCAAAGCTCATGTTGCCGGCGGTCTGCTCGGCGCCCTCGTGCGTGGTTACGGTGTTGGACATGTAGTAGCTAAAGCTGTAGAAGTCTATCTTGCCCTCGAGCAGCAGCTCCTCGTCTCCCGGCTGGATGTCGGGCTCGGCGCCCCACTCCTTCCAAAGCGCCTTTGCATAGCGCGGGTACTTGCCGCGCGCCTGCACGTCGGAGGCGTACCAGTTGGACTTGCGCATGTTCTGCTGGTTTAGCAGGACGTCCGCAGGGTCGCACGTGGCAGGATAGCTAAGGATAAAGCAGTCCATGTTACCCATCATGAGGTCGGGATAGTTCTCGTGCGCGTACTTTATGGTCTTGGCCGCGGCCACAAACTGATAGTGCAGCGCGTTTACGCGGTCCTGAGCGGTGGTCTTAATCTCCTCGGCCGTGCCCGTAAAGCCCTTGAGCATGGACGTGGAGAGCATGGTGCCCATGTCGGACCAGCCCAGGTTGTTCTCGTTAAAGGTAAGCCAGTACTTTACCTTGTTGTGATAACGGTCGAGCACGGTCTTGGCGTAGTTAAAGAAGATATCTATGAGCTCGCGAGAAGCCCAGCCATTAAAGCGCTCTACCAGCGAATACGGGATCTCGTAGTGGCTTAGCGTTACGAGCGGCTGGATGCCGTGCTTGGCGCAGCAGTCAAAGACCTTGTCGTAGAAGGCAAGGCCGGCCTCCAGGGGCTCGCCGTCGCCGTTGGCAAATATGCGCGACCAGTTAATGGACATGCGGAACACGTTCCAGCCCATCTCGGCAAACAGCGCAATGTCCTCTTCGTAGTGATGATAAAAGTCTGTTGCTTCCCAGCTGGGGTACAGCGCATTGGGATCCCACTCGGCGTCTATCTGACGCGGGATGCCGTGGATGCCGTCGCCGCCGCGCAGGTGGTCGTCTATGCTCGCACCTTTGCCGTCTACGTCCCACGCACCCTCATACTGATTCGCCGCCGTTGCGCCACCCCACAGGAAGCCCTCGGGAAAAGCCATACCAACCATCTCCTCTCTCAGATTATGTGAACTTAATTAATAGACTATCAAATCGTGCGAGGATGAGGCGCCGTGCATCGGTGACATAACATAAGAAACCGTGGAGTGGCTAGGTGGGGCATGTTCCGGGGAGGTTGTCCGAAACCGTGCACAGTCGCCGCCACCGTTGCTGCCACCGTGTACGGTTTTGGGACAAACGGGTCCCCACCGTGTACAGTCACCGACGCCGTGTACGGTTCTGGGACGGATGGGTCCCTACCGTGCGCAGTCGCCGCCGCCGTGTACAGTTACGGAACGGATGGGTCCCCACCGTGTACGGTTATCGCCTGGAACCGTACACGGTAGGGAAGCTTAGGTCCCGGAAGTGCGCACGGTGCCAGGTTCGTGCCCACGACTTAACTGAACGGCGTTGGGACGCCCCTGGATGCAAGGCCCTATGCAGATCGGATGTGCCGGATAACAGCAACGATTGCGGCAAGCAGGAATGCCGCGGCAAGGCAGCCAATCATGGCGATAAGGTTTACGTGCTCCACGGCCGTCTGGGCAAGATGCGCCGACTCCTGCGTGGCCAGGGCCGTCTTAGGAAGGATGCCGGCCACAAGGACAAATACGGCTACGATGGCGGCGCAGAGCATGCGAGGGCGAAAGCTTTTTGGTCTTCTCATAATAATCCACTCCTTTGGTAGGTTTTTATAATTGGTATTCCTCATCCGGAGTGGCGCATACCGCACCTAGGCCGAGACCACGATTTGTACAGGTTGCTTAAAGCATGCTTTAGAAATGCCGAACCTACCGAAAGGGGTACTCCCCTTCGGTAGGCACCAATCAAAGGGGGTACTCCCTTTCGGTTGGTACGTAGTTGCGCTAGATGCGGATTCGTCCCACGGCTACGTCGCCCGCACCTGCCGAGCGCGCCTCGATCACGCAGGGCTCGCTGCCGTCGTTTGTGCGCACGACAGCCAGGCCGCGACCGTATCGCAGGGGGAACTTTCCGCCCAGGTACGAGCACTCGCTCTTTTGCGCAGCGCTTCCAAACGCCAGGAGCTCACCGCCAACAACGCTTACGCATACCTCGTCGTTAAAGGTTCCCTCCACCGTGCTCTCGGCGTCGGTGGCGTCCACGCGCACGAAGGCAACGTTGCCGTCGCGACGCTCCAAAGAGAGTCGCAGCCCTAGCTGCCCCTGTGCGCTAACGAGTGACGAGCGTCCTAGCTCCAGGCCGGAGGCATTGCAGGCGACGGCCACGAGCTCACCTGGCTCGTAGCGCAGCCTAAAGTCAGCGTGACAGTCGCGCACGCGCTTGGTGCCCACGTGCCGACCGTTGAGGTAGAGCTTTGCAATGGGCGCCTGCGTGTATATCTCGGCCGTCGTCATGTTGCCCTCGCAGCCGCGCCAGCTCCAGCACGGCACCGAGTTCGTTCCCCTCCAGGGACCCTTGTGCGGGTTGGGCAGGTCGGCCGGCCTAACGAACAGCAGGGGCTCCTGCGGGTCGCACCACACCGTCTTTGCCAGGGCAGCCTCGCCGTTTGGGTCGCCCAAAAGGTCGAGCGCTCCCGTGTCTGCCACAAGCCAAGGATAGGGCTTGCTCACGGGCGTGGGGTCGTCCGACCACGCCGCAAGGCTGCACTCGCCCAGATAGTCCCAGCAGGTCCACATGAAGTCGCCCACTATGCGCGGGTCCGACTCCACAAGACGCCAGTTGCGCACCAAGTCGTAGGGCATCGTCTCGCTGCCAAACACCAGCCGCTCGGGATGCTTTCGCAAGTCGGGCAGGTAGCGCTTCGTGCCATAGTTGTAGCCAGCTACGTCCAGCTCGTTCAAAAAGGGCTCGACGGCACGTCCCACAGGCCAGCTGCCCGCAAGGAGCTCCATAACGTCGCCCATCTTTGCCACGTACGTGTTGTATGCGAGGCTGGTGTCGACGGTCTTGTTGGGCGAGGATCCCACGCTGGCCCGCAGCCCGTCGTGCGACACGCCGTCGTCGTTGTTCTCTCCGCCGTTGAAGGAGTCGATTCCCAGGCCCGCCGCAAACAGAATGGTGGCGTTTACCCCGGCGGTAACCGGCCTCGTGGGGTCCGCGCGACGCACGATGTTGGCCAGAAGCCGTGCGGTTAGCACGCCCAGCTCCTCGTGGGGCTCGGCGTTCTCGTTGCCTATGGAATACATTATTACGCTGGGATGCGAGCGGTCCTTTTGGATCATTGCCTGCAGGTCCTCGGCATGGCAGAGCTCGAAGTCCGCGGCGTAGTCGTAGGGGTTCTTGTGCCGGTACCACATGTCCGCATACTCGTCCATTACGTACATTCCCAGCTCGTCGCATGCGTCCAGCATGCTCTTGGAAATGGGGTTGTGCGCGCTGCGAATGGCGTTGAAGCCCCAGCGCTTGAGGATCGCCACCTTGCGACGGCTCGCCTCCACAAGGTCGGCGGCCCCAAGAATGCCGTTGTCGTGATGCAGGCACCCGCCGCGAAGCTTAACAGGGCTTCCGTTTACGAACAGCCCCTCCTCGTTCCAGTCGAGCTTGCGTATACCAAAGGGAACGCGAACCTCGTCCAGAAGATCGCCGTCGTCCGCACGCAGCATAACGTGGCACACGTAGCGATAGGGATGCTCCGCCGACCACAGGCGGGCGTTGGGAACGTTTAGGCGAACGTCACTGCCCCTTTTGCCCGCAACAGCCACGCCGTCTCGCTCTATGCGAACGTACGGGGTACCCTCGCCCACGACCTCCGTCTGCACACGCAGCTGCGCCGGATAGATGTGCTCGGTCGTTATCGTTACGCCGTCCCACGCGATGCACGACTTGTCCTTGATTACCAGGCGCGCGGGCCGATACATGCCGCTGCCTGCGTACCATCGCGAGCTAGGCTGATCCGCATTGTTGGCCTGCACCTGTATGCAAAGCTGCTCGCCTGGCACGGCCTCCTTGGTAAGGCTTACCACGAACCCCGTGTAGCCGTATGCGTGGCTTGCCACGAGCCGCTTGTTCGCAAATACGCGCGTGCGGCCCATAACGCCTTCCAGCTCGAGCAGCACGTGCTTGTTTGCCCAGCCTTCCGGCACGTCGACACAGCACTCGTAGGTGTACGTCCCGCCGTTAAAGTACGCCCCGGCACTGCCGGTGGGCGCATTTGGAGAGCGCTTTTCGCCGAGCATGGCATCGTGCGGGACGCTTATCGCCTTTCCGTCAAGCGTCCATCGCACGAGTTCGATTACTTCCGTCATAGTCCACCTTTGTCGTTCGTTTGGCCGTAACAGTATACGCCACAGCCGCGCGGCGCGAAGGGGACTTGCAATAAAGGAGCGCCCGCAACGCCGCCGTGGGCACGAACCTGGCACCGTGCGCACTTCCGGGACGCGAGCCTCCCTACCGTGTACGGTTCCGGCCGATAACTGCGCACGGTGGGGACCCATCCGTCCCAGAACCGTGCACGGCGGCGGGGCCATTCGAAGCCCACGGCTTAACTGGACAGCGTTGGGTATCCCTAGCCTTAAATCCCCCTCAGATCGCCCGAAAACGGGTACCGCTTGGGGATACTCCCCTACGGGTACATCGCGGACGAGCCTCCTCGTTAGGAAATGGACTTCTCACGATGTACCCGATGGGGAGTATCCCCAAGCGGTACCCCATCCCAACACGAGCCTTCGGACTGCACGCTATTATCTGCGCCTGCGCGCCCTTATGCGACGCAGACGCGCGTTTATGGAAAGCCCGCTGCGCGTGCGCAGCCCCATTAGCGGCACGGATGCGAGCACCGGCAGAACGTATTCAACCATGCGCCATACCACGTATCCCGCAGAAAGCGCGCTGCCAAACATCGAGCCAAACAGGAAGGCAAAGCCTCCCTCGGCCCCAAGCGTGCCGCCCGGCAACGGTATGGCAGAGGTTAGAAGCTCCAAGATGGCGCCGCACGCCCAGCACGTAAGAAAGTCGGCCTGCTTGCCAAACGCCTGCAGCACCACCCAGGGAAGCGCATACAAAAACCCAAGCTGTGCGAGCGTTACCAGCATGGTTAGCATCATAAGGCCAACGTTGCGCGCGCCGGCCTTAAAGCCGTTGGAAAACTCGTAAATCTGCTCGGTTACCACCTTGTTCCAGCGCTTGTACCTGTCGTCGCCAATCCAGCGCAGGCGCCGCACGAGTCGCAGGCCCCACCTGCCAACAGCGCTCACCTGCCGCGGAAGCAAACAAACCAGCAGCAGGCTAATTACCTCTACGACCTTTGCCCCAAAAAGAAGGGCTCCTACTAAAAACACGTTGCCGTACGTGTCCATAAAGTAGCCTAAGCGCGGAATGAGCATGAGGGCGGCAAACACCCCTTCGCCCGCCTCGTAGATAATAAAGCGCGTGTATTGCAGCGCGCCCGCGGAGCCAACCGAAAGACCCGATCGCGTAAGTCGCAGAATCTGCGCCGGTGCGCCGCCGGTTCCGTTTGGGGTAAGGTTAGAAAAGAAGACGCCCGTACCTTCTACGCTCATAAGGTCCAGCAGGCCCAGCGGCGACTTTGGATCGCCCACCACCGCAACGGCATAGGCCGTAACGCCAAGCAGATAGTAAGCCACGTAGCAGAGCATTGCCACGCCAACCCATCCGTAGTTGGCAGCCGCAAGCGACGACACAAACTCGCCCATCTGACCCGAAAACACCAGGTACAGCATGTAGACAAGCGCAACCACAACAAGAAACACCACGTTCCTGCCAAGCGATCGCGTATCTGTGCCAGAGCCCGCCATAACGAGTTTGTCATCTCCCAAAAGTAGTCAGCTTGCGCATGGCACAAGTCTAGCTTACTGGCGGCGCGCCTGTGGGGGATGCTCGCCTACTGGCGTGGGATGCGGGTGGGGTACGGGAGGTGTGCCTAGAGGGGATACTCCCCTACGGGTACATCGCGGGAAACTCACCTCATTATGGGAGCGCTAGCCGCGATGTACCCGATGGGGAGTATCCCCTCTAGGCACACCTTACGCCTGCACCGTGGGCGGGGTGTCGCAGGACCAGCTGCCCAGCGGCGCATTGGGTGCCGCATCCAGCGAGAGGTCCGACAAGAGCCCAGCGTTGTAGCTGCGCAGGGCTACGAGGGCAATCATGGCACCATTGTCGCCGCAGGCCCAAAGCGGCGGCACAGTAACGCGCACGCCCATGTTGCCGAGCTTGTTTCCATACGCCTCGCGCAGCTTGGGGTTGGCCGCAACGCCGCCGCCCACACAGAAGTCCGCCACGCCTGTTTCTTCCACAGCGCGTGTTGCCTTAGACACCTGCACGTCTATTACCGCCGCCTCGAAGCTCGCCGCAAGGTCGGGCAGGTTTATGGCGCGGCCCATTTTGTTTTCGCCCTGGATGTAGGTGATAACGGCCGTCTTGAGACCGGAGAGAGAAAAGCGATAGTCGCCGCTATGCATCATGGCGCGCGGGAACGCTATGGCGCGCGGATTCCCCTTGGCGGAGAGCTTGCTTATTATTGGCCCTCCGGGATACCCCAGGCCAAGCGCCTTGGACACCTTGTCGAAGGCCTCGCCCACGGCGTCGTCTATGGTCGCGCCCAGCAGCTTGTAGTCGCCCCAGTCGCGCACGTGCACCAACATGGTGTTGCCGCCGCTTACGAGGCTCGCCACAAAGGGCGGCTGCAGGTCGGGCGTTTGGAAGAGGTTGGCAAACAGGTGCCCCTCCAAATGGTGCACGGCTATTAGCGGCAATCCCGTGGCGCCGCAAAGCCCCTTGGCAAACGCGACGCCCACCACCAGCGCGCCAACGAGGCCCGGTCCCGCGGTTACGCCCACGGCGGCCAGGTCGGCAGGGGCCAGCGTGTCCACGCCCAAGCGCTCCCCCGCACGAGCGAGGGTCTCCTCAAACACGCCCACAATGGCCTCGGTGTGCTTGCGGCTGGCAATCTCGGGCACCACGCCGCCAAACCGCGCATGGAAGTCTATTTGGGTGGCAACCACGTTAGACAGTATTTGTCCGTTGCCGTCCACCACGGCCATCGCGGTCTCGTCGCACGACGACTCGATGGCCAGAATGAGCGGCTGGGCCGCTGCAATGCGCTCGCTCGCATCCGCAGAACGAGGGGCAGGCACTATGGGCCAGGGACGAATAGACGCCTGCGGCTCGGGCATGCTGTTGTCCGGCGCCGCCATAAGGGGCAGGCTGGCGCTGAGCACCAAGGCGTCAACACCACACTCGTAATAGTCCTTTCGCCGGCCTACTTGCACGAAGCCCAGCGACTCGTACAGCGAGTGTGCCGCGTCGTTGTTGTGCGCGACCTCCAGCGCAATGCTGTGCGCCCCCAGCACGTGTCCGTCGTAAGCAAGGCGACGCAGCAGGCGCGCCCCAATGCCCTGATGGCGCCTGTCCGCCTCTACCGCTATGTCCAGCACGTCCAAAACGTCGCCGGCAAGAACCCCGCCGGCAAAGCCCACGATGGAGCCCATGTCGTGGGCCACCCACCACGTGCGTCCCGGCAAATCCAGCTCTTCTTCGAACTGAGCGCGCGTCCATGGGTTGTGCGCCGCGCCCTCAAACGACCTTTTTTCCAGCTCCGCAACCTGCTCCACGTCGTTTACGGACATGGGTCGCAGCTGCAGGTGCTTGTTTGCCAGCTCGTCCGACACGCCCGTAACCTCCACGCTTGCCGGCTGGGCCAACCCCAGGCGCTTGCGCTCGTTTTCCTCTGCGTCGGAAAGGCGCGTGTACACGGGCAGCACGAGCGCGGGATCGCCGTCGTTTTGGGTATCGCCGCGTCCGCACGACCACGCCGTTATTAGCGACTCGCCCGTGGGATACCACAGCTCCTCGTCCAGCACGCGCACCAGACCCGCCGCCTCGTAGCGATCGCGGTACTTAAACAAGCCGTTGCCCACAAGCTGCAGCTCCGTCGCGTCGGGACGAGCCGCCCACAGCTCCACGCACTCGTCGGCCTTGCATACCGTCTCGCTGGCAAAGGTTCGGCTTGCGCCGGCCTCGTTTAGCACGTAGATGCCGGGGTACACCTCGCCGCGCATGGCGTCCATGGCCACTGCCAACGTGCCACGTACGCCCGCGTGCCACGCCGTCCAGGCGCAGGCATCCAGCGTGGATACGCCAAAGAGCGGCTTCCCGAGCCCGCACGAGAGGCCCTTTGCCGTGGCTATTCCAATGCGCACGCCGGTAAACGACCCAGGACCGCGACCCACCAGCACGGCATCCACGTCCTGCATGCGCAAGCCCGCGTCCTCGAGCGCAGCCTGCGCCGTAAGCACAAGCGTCTCGTTTGCATGGCGCCTGCACAGCTGGTCGCAGCTGGCCAGCAACATGGCCTGGCCGTCTGCGTCCGTGCGCCCCACGGCGCAACACAGCATGTCGGAGGAGGTATCTACCGCCAGTACGACGGAGGATGTATTGTTGGTATCGCTCATTTTGGAATCCCTTCTAGCAACCGTGCAAGTGTAGCGCAAAACGGGTGCAAGGTGGGGTGGTCCCCGCGTTCCAGGTACGCGCGGATAGCCGGAGGTTAGTCCATACAAAAATGTGTACATTCTTTCGATTGGTCTATGCTGCCAACAGTTGTTTTGTTAAATGCAGCCCAAAGATTGTACAGTTCATAAAATAGGAGGTGTACATTCTTTGGGCGCCGTTTTTCAAAACGCCTGTTGACGTTAAATGATGGCGCAAAGAATATACACTTTTGCGACGTTGTGTGCAGAAAGGACGAAGGGGACGGGGACGTTTGTCCCGAAAACCATTTGTTGTGGGCTTTGCACTTAGGGGATACCCCCTTCGGTTAAAGTGCGAGCAGGTCGTCCCATAGCGGAAGGGGCAATCCGCGCTTTAACCGAAGGGGGTATCCCAACGCCATTAAGCTAGCGCTGTGCACATTGGGGATATTCCCCTACGGGTACATCGCGGATGAGCCGGACTCCAACGTAAGCCCTGCTCGCGATGTACCCGATGGGGAGTATCCCCAATGTGCACAGCTCCCCCAGACCCTTAACTAAATGGCGGTGGGGGTATCCCCTAAGTGCAACGCGTTGCGTAACAGTCCCTCTGAGCGCCTGTCACGCAAGCGCGTCCGCGATCTGCTGCGCACGCGGGCCGTGCGGCTCAAGGCACACGAGACGAGCGGGCTCCTCGCCAGCTTCGGCCATATCGTCGAGCCGCATTAGGCATATATCCAGCCGCTCGTCGCCCAGCTGGTCCGCAAACTTGTCGCCCCACTCTATAACGCACACGCCGTCTGCACCCAGCACGTCAAACAAGCCCGTATCGTCCAGCTGCTCCGCGTCCTCCAAGCGATACAGGTCAAAGTGGTAGAGCGCGAGCTCGGACCCCTCGTACACCATCTGGATGGTAAAGGTGGGGCTGGTAACGCTTTCCACAACGCCCAACGCATCCGCAATACCCTTGGTAAGCTGCGTTTTTCCCGCGCCAAGGTCCCCGTTGAGCACAAGCACGTCCCCGTCGCGCAGCACGGCACCAATACGCCTTCCCAGCTCGATGGTCTCGTTGGCAGTACGCGTCCTAAACTCCGTCATCGCTGGCCCTCCTTGCCGGGCCCCGCGGGATGTTCGTCGAGCCAGGTGCCCAGCATGCGAAAGTCATCTTCCAGCACGGGCTGCCACTCCCTGTGGTAGAGGGCCGCCGCCGGATGGAACGTGGGCATTACGGCAAAGTGGCCCGTTTGGTGGAATCGCCCTCGCAGGCTCGTAATTCCCACCTCGGTGCGCAGCACAAAGTGCGACGCAAAGTTGCCCAAACATACGATTACGTCTGGCCAGATGGAGCGAATCTGCTCGCGCAAAAACGGCGCGCAGGCCGCAATTTCTTCGGGCTTGGGGTTGCGGTTGTTGGGCGGCCTGCACTTTATTACGTTACCAATGTACACGTCCTCGCGACGCAGCCCCGCAAGCTGGAGCAGCGCGTCCAGGTTCTTGCCGGCGGCACCAACAAAGGGCTCGCCCTGCAGGTCTTCGTTGCGCCCTGGCCCCTCGCCCACAATCATTACGCGGGCGTTGGGGTTGCCCACGCCAAACACCAAGTTTGTTCGCGTCTCTCCCAGCGGACAAAGCTGGCAGTTACCCATAAGGTCGCGAATCTCCTCCAAACGCACCTCTTGGGGCTTTTGGTGGTCGTGTCCGGGAATGCGCATTACTGGCATGGACTCGTCCTCCTCGCATAAATAGGTTCGCGGCGCGCGACGGCGTCCACGCGCGCCTGCTGCGGCGGCGCTACACATAGATCTTCTTAAGCCTAAGGCCAAAGTCGCATACGACCTCGTAGTTTATGGTGTCGCGACGTGCTGCCATGTCGTCTGCCGATATAAACTCGTTGTCGTCGCGCCCCAGTATGGTTACCACGTCGCCATACTCCACGGCGCGGACAGGCCGGTATGCGCGCACGTTGTTTACGGTTACCGCAAACATAAACTGGTCCATGCATATACGCCCAACCTGACGGCACCTCTCGCCGTTAACAAGCACATCCATGTTGCCCGAAAGGTTGCGCGAAAGGCCGTCCGCATAGCCAATGGGCACCGTGCATATTTGAATGTTGGGCTTTGGCACGCGATAAGTAAGGCCATAGCTTACGCCCGTGCCCACCTCGGGACGCTCCACGCGCGTGATTCGTCCCCGTACGCTCATGGCGGGAACAAGACGCACCTTGCGCCTTGTTTCGAAGGCGGGATGCAGGCCATAGAGCCCAATGCCAGCGCGACACATGTCCAAATGGACCTCGGGATGCAGGATGGTTGCCGGGGTATTGGCGCAGTGTACGAGGCCGGTTTCGAGGCCTGCTTCCTGGATGGACTTTACGGCATCGGCAAAACGCCTGGTCTGCATGCCAAAGTCCCAGTCTCCCTGTACGTCGGCCGTGGCAAAGTGCGTAAAGGTTCCGGCGCACTCTATGCCGCGGTGAAAGTCTATGCTCCTGCGGAACTCCGCCGCGTCGCGCCAGTTGATTCCAATACGCGTCATGCCCGTGTCCACGGCCAAGTGGTACGTGGCCACCTTGCCGGCGGCCGCGGCGCACTCCCCCAGCGCAAGGGCATAGTCCCTGTTGTACACCGTGGGGCTTAGGTCGTAGTCCACGATGGTCTGCACGGTTTCCAGGGGCGGCTCGGAAAGGATAAGAATGGGCTCGCGAATGCCTTCCTCGCGAAGCTCCACTCCCTCCGCCACCGTGGCAACCGCAAACTGGTCTGCCCCGGCGCGGCGCATGGCCCGCGCGCACCTTACGGCACCATGTCCGTACGCGTCCGCCTTTACCACGCACATCATCTGCGCGTCGCGCTCTATCATGCGCCTGATTGCCGCCGTGTTCTGTCGGATTGCCTCCAAGTCGATTTCGACCCATGCCCATCGATCCTCTGGGCTGCGAATCCCCCGTACCATCGTGCGCCTCCTTAGCACGCTCGAACCGTCTTACAAAGAAGCCTGCTCCTCCAGCAAATCAACTGCCAGGCCAACCGCGTCCACAACGTCTCCCGCCATCACGCCGCGCGAGCCGTAGCGCTCCGCCGCAATGTCGCCCGCTATGCCATGCACCTCGCACGCATACGAGCAGAGCAGCGGGAGGTTCTCGTTTTCCACCATGCCGGCGGTCTTGGCGAGCGTGGATCCCATTATGCCTGCAAGAACGTCGCCGGAGCCGGCCGTGGCCAGCGCCGCAGGGCCAGGCTTGGGCAGCAGCGCTATGTCTACGCCAACGCAGGCCGTGGCGGTTCCCTTGGCCACAACGCACACCTCGCTTCCGCCTTCCGACCACACAATGCGGCGTGCGGCCTCAAGGGCGGCACTCAGCGTGCTCGGCGGCGTGTCTGCCAAGCCCACCAGCCGTCCCAGCTCCCTGCGATGAGGGGTAAGAACCAGAGGGCTCGTGCGGCGAATAAGCTCTGGGAAGCTGTCCAGCCTGCCCGACGTAAGGCGCGCCAGGCAGTTAAGGGCGTCTGCGTCCAGCACCAGCGGAACGTCGCATTGCAAAAGCCCGGCCACCACCGCGGTCGTCGAGGCGTTAACCATTATGCCTGGTCCCGCCACTACGGCTGTGTTCTTAAGCGCGAGCTCCGCCATCTCCTCGCGCGCGTCGGCGGCAAAGGAGCCGCAGCTGGGGTCGTAGGGCATGCCGATTACCGGAATTTCTGCCACGTGCGCCTGCACGGTTTGCACAACGGGCTCGGGCACGGCCAGCGTTACGTAGCCCGCGCCAGAGCGAGCGGCCGCGCGAGCTGCGAGCACGGGCGCTCCAATGTAGCGCGTCGAGCCACCCACAACAAGCACCGACCCGCGCGAGAACTTGTCTACAGACGAGGTCGGCGGAACCATTACGTCTAGGTAGTCCTCGGGCTCGTTGCGCCACGCAACGGGGTCGGCCTCCACCACAAGACGGGAGGTCTGCTCGGCCAGAGGCGCCACCACAAGAGAGCCGCACACGTCGCGGCCGTCGTCGGTAAGCAGGCCCGGCTTAAGCGCAATCATGGTTATGGTGGAGTCTGCCACCACCGTGCTGGACGAGGCCTTGCCGGTTTGCGCCGAAAGGCCGCTGGGCACGTCCACCGCCACCACGCGCACGCCGGAGCGGTTTATGCAGTCTATCCACACGTCAAACGGAGCCTTTAGCTCTCCCCTAAAGCCGGTTCCCAACATGGCGTCCAGCACAACATCGGTGGTGCTCAGCAGGCTCTCAATTTTTTCGCGAGGCGGCGCCACCAATACGGGAACGTTCGCACGCTCCGCGCTTACGGCCACCACGTGGGCAAGGTCGCTCTTTACCTGCGCGGGCTCCACCGGCGTAACCACGGTAACCGAGCAGCCCTGTGACTGCAGCCGCTCCGCGGCAACCCAGCCGTCTCCCCCGTTGTTTCCAAAGCCCGCAAATATAACGACGGAAGAAGTGCCTTCGTGTCGGGCCACTTCCTGAGCCGCGGCCGCGCCAGCTCTTCTCATGAGCTCAGAGAGGCTTACCCCCTCCTTTACCAGCGCCTGCTCCACATCGCGAACATCATCTACATTCAGCACCGGTTGCATGGTGCATCACACTCCCTCGGGCAAGCCCCAAGCGGCGCCTGCATTAAGTCATTCGGTTGTTTGCCCTTGCTCCTCCACGCGCTCGAGCTCGTCGATTACCGAGCGCGCCTCTCTAAAGGAGGCCCTTAGCTCCTCCTTGGGGTCGGGTCGCTCTTCCTGCTTGGGCCGCACCTCGTCGGTCATGGCCACCGCGTTTGCGACCGCAATGTCGTGGGTGTACGAAAGAGAAAGCGCCACCTCAACAATTCCCTGCTCGGCGGCAACCTCGCGCGCACGGCCCGCAAGCACGGCCTCGGGGCGTCCCGCCTCGTTGTTTACCACGCTTACGTCCGCAAGCCCAATGCCTTGCGAGAAGCCCGTGCCCAGCGCCTTGAGCACCGCCTCACGCGCGGCAAAGCGTGCGGCAAAGTGCTGAGCAGGACGGGCGGTCTTGTTGCAATATGCGCGCTCTTCTTCGGTAAACACGCGGTGGGCAAAGCTGGGCCGGCGCGCAAGGACTTTTTCCATGCGCGCGATCTCCAGCATGTCCACACCAATGCCCGCCAGAGCCATGCCTACTCCACCGTTACGGATTTGGCCAGGTTGCGGGGCTTGTCTACGTCGTAGCCGCGGTCGCGCGAAACGTAGCGCGCGAGCATTTGCAGATGGAGGATGGCCACCACCGGCACAACGAGCTCGTCGGGGCACTGCGGCACCCACAGCACCTGCGAGCACAGCTTGGCCACCTTTTCGTCACCGTCGGTGGCAACGCCAATTACCACCGCGCCGCGGGCCAGGCACTCCTCTATGTTGGACACGGTCTTGTCGTGCACGTGGTCGGCCGGCACGATTGCCACCACGGGGAAGCCGCCCTCTATAAGCGCAATGGGGCCGTGCTTCATCTCGCCCGCGGGGTAGGCCTCGGCGTGCAGGTAGCTTATTTCCTTGAGCTTGAGCGCGCCCTCGTAGGCCGTTGTGGAGTTGACGTTGCGGCCCAGGAACAGCGAGCTGTGCTTGCCCTGGAACAGGCGCGCGGCCTGCTTGTCCTGCCAGCGGCGCGCCAGGACCTCGCGCATGAGGTCGGGTATGCGCTCCAGGTCGGCAAAGTGGCGCTCCACCTCCTCGCGCGCGAGGGTGCCGTTTGCCAGGCCCAGGCGCAGCGCGAGCAGGAACGACGCCACGATCTGCGCCGTGTATGCCTTGGTGGACGCCACGGCCACCTCCGGCCCCGCCTGGATGTACAGGGTACCGTCGCTCTCGCGCGCGGCGGTGGAGCCCAGAACGTTGGTTATGGCGAACACGGTGCAGCCCATGCCGCGCATGCGGCGCGCCGCGGTTAGGGTGTCCGCCGTCTCGCCGGACTGGGTTATGACCACGCACATGGTGTGATCCGTTACCAGGTAGTTCTCGTCGTAGTTAAACTCGCTCGCAAACTCGACCGCCACCGGGATGCGCGCCCAGCGCTCGATGGCCGCCTTGGCGATGAGCCCCACGTGGTAGGAGGTGCCGCAAGCAATAATTACGATGCGGTCCACGGCGGCGAGCTCTGCCTTGGTAAGGGACAGCTCGTCCAGCTCTATGCCGTGCTCGCCCAGGCGGTCCTTTAGCAGGCGCTCAATGGCCTCGGGCTGCTCGCTAATCTCCTTGGCCATAAAGTCGGAGTAGCCACCGAGGCGTGCCGCCGAGGCGTCCCAGTCTATGGTTAGGGTGGCGGGGTTGGCCACGGGCGCGCCGTTGCGGTCCACTATCTGGATGCTTCCATCCGGGCTCAGCGTGGCTATGTCGTTGTCCTCGAGCTGCGTGACCTGCGTGGCCACGGACGCCAGCGGCATTACGTCGGAGGCCGCGTAGGCGCCGTCCTCGGTGGAGGTTACCACCAGCGGCGAGCCGTTGCGCGTTACCACCATCTGTCCGGGGACCTCGGAGCACACCACGGCCAGCGCCCACGCGCCCTCCAGGCGGTCGCAGGCGTAGCGCACCGCGCGGGCCAGGTCGCCCTTGGCCGGGCCGTTCCACGCCTCCTGGATAAGGTGCGGGATTACCTCCGTGTCCGTCTCGGACAAGAACTCGTGGCCAGCGGCCATGAGCTCGCGGCGCAGCTCCTGGTAGTTCTCTATTATGCCGTTGTGCACCACGGCTATGCGCCCGGTGCCGTCCAGGTGCGGGTGCGCGTTGCGGTCGGTGGGGGCGCCGTGGGTTGCCCAGCGCGTGTGGCCAATGCCGCACGTCCCGTTGAGGTTTGCCACGGCCGCGCGCTCGCGCAGCGTGGCCACGCGACCGGCGCACTTTACGCCGTGGAGGTTGCCGGAAGAGGAGACCACCTGCACGCCGGCGGAGTCGTACCCGCGATACTCCAGCGTGGCCAGGCCGTCCAACAGCCAGTCCACCGCCTGATTCCTACCGGTATAGCCAACAACTCCGCACATGAGCATCTCCAATCTGTAGCTACGTTTTAGCCCGTTTAGATTCTATCAGCACTTACCAAGCTTAACGTTCTCAAACGACATAAAGATAAAGCTCACACCCAGCGCCCACACCCAGCGCCCACACCCAGCGCCCACACCCAGCCAGGTTGTATAGTGGCGGGGCGCACGTAGGGGATGTTCCGCTGGGTACAAGCGGGGTGCCTGTTGGGGACCCCGTCCCCTTTTTTCCCTATGTCCCTATGCGCGAGGAATATTCGACCTATACGAGGGGCACTCCCCCTTGATAGGTCGACAAAGGGGACGGAGGAGCTTGTCCGAGGGGCTTGGGCCTAGCCCGCCAGTGCTAAAGGGTAACAATCTCGGCCCGCCCCGGCTAAAGGGTGACACCGTAAAGGGTGACAATTGCATTTGCGCTGGTAGATTGGTTGCTAAAGGGTGACAATCCGTGTCTGAGGGGTGGGTTTTGTCACCCTTTAGGGCTTGGTGCCTGTTAGCCGGCTCCCGCTCCTAAACGAAGGCCTTACCAGCACGTCCAAAATGCTACGATAGTTACGTATCCTCGCGCCCACAGAAAGGCCTGCCATGCTGCTCCAAGTTACGCTCGACACCCCCAAGATCGAAGAGTGCGCCGAAATCGTTGAGCAGATTCATGAGTACGTGGACATAGTGGAGGTTGGAAACCCGCTTATCATAGAATCCGGCATTACCCTTGTGGGAGATCTACGCAACGAGTTTCCGCAAATCGGCATTTGTGCGGACGCCAAAATTGTGAACTCGGGCCACTACATTGCCTCTCGTTGCTTTGATCACGGCGCCAGCATTGTTACGGTTATGGGCGTCGCCGCCGACCAGACCATCGAGGGAGCCGTGGCAGCGGCGGAGCTTATGGGCGGCTCCATTATGGCCGACCTTACGGGCATCGCAGACATTGCGCTGCGCGCACGAGAGCTGGAAGAGCTTGGTGTTCGCTATCTATGTGCACACACCGGCTACGAAGACCGCCAGCTTGCAAGCAATCCCCTTTCGGACGCACGCCCTGGCATCGCACGCGCGCTCCGCTCCGTTCTTGGCTACGACAATCCCCTGCGCGAGCTTGGCCTCATTCGGTCAAACACCGTAGGCGACGCACTGCCCGCCATCGTAGGACGCATAAACATCGACAACATAGACGAGGTCGTAGCAGCCGGACCCGAGCTCGTACTCGTCGGACGCGCCATCGTAAACGCCATAGCTCCCGCCCAAGCCGCCGCCGACCTTCGCGAACACCTAACCAATAGCCGATAGCCGCAAGCAAAGCGCCCGAACATGATGCGTTGCTGGGACAGTCCGGGGTACCTCCCGGGGTGGCACTCCGTGACGTACCCCTCCTCCAGCTGGCGACTTCCACACCCGCCAGATGCCCCCGTACCCTATCGCCGCGAATCACGAGCGAAGCGAGTGAGCGAGCAAAGCGAGCGCTGAGCGGGCGATAGGGTCCGGGGGCATCTGGCGGGCGCGGGCGCAAATCACGAGCGAAGCGAGTGCATCCAAGTCGCGAGCGGAGCGAGCGAACCAATCCCTCTCCCCGCCCGACGCCACGAGCCCGATAGACGGAGCGCCCCTGCGGGCACATTTGTCTCGCCGCGAACAACACGTGAGCCCGCGTGGGCCCCGGACTCTCCTGCAAGCGAATCACGAGCGAAGCGAGTGAGCGAACGCAGTGAGCGCTGAGCGGGCAGGAGAGTCCGGGGCCCACGCGGGCGCATCCCCGTATGCGAGCGAGACAAATGTGCCCGCCGGGGCGCGGCCAAGTCTAACGGCGAGCCTTGAGCGTCGCAAACATTTTGGTGTTACGCGACTTTACGTACGAGATTATGCAGCCTTCGCGATACGCGAGCTTTACGTTTTGCGACTTAATGGGCGCCAGCATGGTCTTCATCATGCGCGAACGAGGCCGCGCCAGCGCAACGGCAACTTGGGCGCGTTCGCTGCATATCATGGCCTCAATAGCCGCGAGCTTCTCATCAACCGACATGGCGCAAGCCGAGTTGCAAACGTTTTCGATGCATCCCACCAGGCGTTCCACATAGCGCCTCTGTACGACCTCCATGCTGGCTGGGTCTCCATCCAGCCCCCAATGGTTGTAGAGGTCGAGCATCCACGTGTGCTCCTCCTCGCGTTTTTCGTACATGTCGGGACGCCAGCGAGTGGTCTCGGAATCCTGCCTCTGGCGAATAAAGTGATAATACGCGCGCTCGATTACGCCCACACGCTCCACGTCGCGAATGTAGTCCAACACAAACGGGAAGTCATCCCAAAACGTGTCGCGAAAACGCAGTCCAAGCTTCTCTATACGCTCGCGCAAAAAGAGCTTGTTCCATGGCGGATACAGCAGGTTTTGGTCAAAGAGCTCCGCCGCTGCGACCCTAAACTCGTGCTGGGTGGGATAGACGGCGCTCGGACGGCTCTTGAGCTCGGTGGTGTGCTCGTCACCCTTGCCGTAGTACGTCTCGATGTAAAAGCCGGCAACAACCAGCTCCAGGTGGTCGCGCTCGGCGGCGGCTACCATGTCTGCCAGCATGGACGGCTCGGCCCAGTCGTCGGCATCCATAAAGTAAACGTACTTGCCACGCGCGTGGTTTAGCGCAAGGTTACGTGCTGCCGGCGCTCCGCCGTTTTGCGGGTGAAAGTCCACAATCCGCAGGTCGTGACGCGTAAACTGACGAATTATGTCACCCGTGCGATCGGTTGATCCGTCGTCGACCACAAGCATCTCAAAGTCGGTAAAGGTCTGACGCTGCATGCTCTCTATGGCACGTCCAACATAATCCTCCACGTTATACGCCGGGATTATAACCGTGACCATTGGATAGCTGTTAGA
Organism: uncultured Coriobacteriaceae bacterium; assembly: GCA_902793465.1. Lineage (GTDB taxonomy): Bacteria > Actinomycetota > Coriobacteriia > Coriobacteriales > Atopobiaceae > RUG440. The sequence goes on from CADBDT010000026.1 coordinate 23,317, forward strand.
CCGAATTGGCATGCTTGCGTATACCTGTCTGCCGTCTCTTTACAAAACACAGAATAAGATAACAGGCCGCGGCGCCGGGCACGCCGTCACTGTGCAAAGGCACATTTATTCCAATATACGCACGCATGAACGCTGCGCGTTGGGTATCTTGGCGGCTGGTCTCGAGTATTGGTGCAACGGGACAATGTTGATGGAGGCGTTTGTCCCGGGAGCTGCATTCTGCGAGTCGCAAAATGTGCATTCCACGGGTCACGGAATGCACAGAGGAGCAAATATCTCGTATAACCGCAGGTAGATGGCTTGTCGAGAAAACCGCTGCATTCTGTGACACGCAAACTGTACATTTTGCAAGCCACAGAATGCAGCGATTCACGAACGGGCAAAGGGGAGACAATTGTCCCGAAAACAGACATGCGAGGCAAACGTCTCCGTCTCCATCGTCCTTTTATGGGGTGGCCCCCCGCACCTACAGAACGAGACCAACCGCAGTGGCAAGCACGCCGCAGAGCACGCCAACGCAATACACAAACGCAGCGATAATAACGTTCTGACGCATGTCCGCATTGGTCCTAAAGAGCACGAGCAAGCCCATTCCGCCAGACACCAAAAGGCCCGCGAGCATGGGGCCAGTTTCGAGCGTACCCTCCACAAACAGCTCGGCAATGGCCACGCTTGCCCCGCAGTTGGGTATAAGGCCAATGAGCGCCGCCAAAAACGACGCGAGCACGGGCTGTGCAGATAAAAACGCGCCAAGGGCATCCTCGCCCAGTCCCTCGATTACAAGGCCAAACACAAACGTGATTACAAAGATAAACGCAGTGACCTGAGCCGTGTGTACCAGCGAGCATCGCAAAATGTGTGCCCAACGCGACCAGCCGCGCTCGTGTACGTGCGCGTGATCGTGACCACGGTCGTGTTCGTGCGTGTGTGCGGGGTCATCGTTCCCATGGTCGTGCGCGTGATTGTGACCCGCAGCGTCTATGCTGCCGCAGTGGCAGTGAGCGCGCTCGCAAAGCTCGCGTATGTGAGGATGCCCGTCTCCGGTTCTATGCAGCGCTCGCAAGACGGCGTCGGCTGCAAAGCCAACCACCATTCCCACCACAAGCTTTATGGCAAGAATGGCCAGGATGCGCAGCGCGGGCTGCTGATGTGCCACAAACACGGGAACGAGCTCGTCCGATGTGGAAAGAATAACGGCAACCAGCGTGCCGGCCGTTATGAGCCTGCCGGCATACAGCGTACCTGCCATGGCAGAAAAGCCGCACTGCGGAATTGCACCCAGAATGCTTCCCACGGCTGGCCCCGCCGAACCCGCACTACGTATAAGGCGCTCCGCCTTCCCATCGGAGGAATGCTCCAAAGTCTCCATTACGAGATAGGTAACAAGCAGGAAGGGCACCAGCATTACGGTGTCCTTTACGCTGTCTACCAGCACGTCCATAACCATATCCATGGACATAAGATGTCCTCTCCTCTAAGCCGCCCAAACCACAAATAGGGAGCTGTCCCCTCTTTGTGGTTTCGCATTCAGCTACGGCCCCTATCCTACTCCCAAGGAACAAGTGCTCCCTTGGGGTATTTCACCGATTCCAAAACGAGGCCCTTTGCAGGTGCCGTGGGTCCGGCGGCGCGCCTGTCGCAGGCGTCGAGCGCAGCCTTTGGCCACGATGCCGGCCTGTTGCCGCGCCCCACCTCTACAAGTGTACCCACCATTATGCGCACCATATTATGCAAAAAAGCATTGCCTTCCACGTCTACTGCAACAAGGTCCTCGCCCGCCTCACAAATTTCGCGCACACCCACGCGCTTTACGCAGCGCGAGGTTGAGCGCCCGTCCGCAATAAGCATCTGGGCCGAGCTCACCTTGCAAAAACTCCTAAAGTCGTGCTCGCCCACGAGCGCCTGCGCGGCTTTGGCCATCTGCGCAACGTCCAACGTAGACCGCAACCACCAGGCATGATCCCATGCCAACACAGGCTGCGCGTTTCCACAGGCAATGCGATACCGGTAACTGCGCGACTCGGCGTCAAAGCGTGCCGAAAAGCCCTCGTCCGCAAGGTACAGGCCGCGTATGGAAATGTCTTCTGGGGTAAGCGCGATAAGCGAGCGCCACATACGTCGCGGCTCGCGGCACAGCTCGCTTGCGTCCACGGGCAGGCTCACGTACTGCGCGAGGGCCGATACGCCCGCATCGGTGCGGCCGGCACACACCAGGTCGCAGGGACGGTGAAGAAGCGTTTCTAGCGCGCGCTGCACCTCGGCCTCCACAGTGCGCTGGCTCTCCTGGGCTGCATAGCCCGAGAAGCCCGCACCGCGGTAGCCAACCTTTATTACGAGCGTCTTCTGACTGCTGCACACGGCGTGCTTCCCCTTTCCGAAGCTTTCCGAGGACTCGTGATGGAGTGGGGGTGCCGCAAGGGGATACTCCCCATCGGGTACATCGCGAGCAAGAATATTCCTTTATAGGGAGGGCTATCCGCGATGTACCCGTAGGGGAGCATCCCCTTGCGGCACCCCGTTTTTGGACTGCTGCTCCCAATTGCTTACGTAACTGCGCAGGTCACAATTAAGGGACAGTCCCCTATTTGTGGTTTTAGCCACAGCTATGGGACTGTCCCTCTTTGCCAACTGCTGTTGTTTGTTACTTAGTCTTCCTCGACCTTGGTAACGGTTGCAGAGCTGTCTTTTGCCACCGGCTCGTTTACGAGCTCGATGATAACGACCTCTGCGTTGTCGCCCTTGCGACGGCCAAGCTTCATAATGCGGGTGTAGCCACCGTTGCGGTCGGCCCACATGCCCTGCTCGGCCTTCTCGAATACCTCGCGTACGATCTCCTTGTCGCCAAGCTTGGCAATGGCAAGACGGCGGCTAGCAAGGTCGCCCTTCTTTGCCCAGGTGATAATACGGTCCACGTCGGGGCGAATTGCCTTGGCGCGCGACTCGAGGGTCTTAATACGGTCGTTCATAAAAAGGGAAGTCACAAGGCTCTTTTTCATTGCCTTGGTATGACTCGCGTCGGTACCGAGCTTCATTCCCTTCTTCTTGTTGTGCCTCATACTACTGCTCCTATGCGATGCTCAAGCGACGTCTTACGCCTTGAGGCCGAGACCCATGGTCTCGAGCTTGTCCTTGACTTCCTCGATGGACTTGACGCCAAAGTTGCGGATATTAAGAAGATCGTTCTCCGAGAACTCCACGAGCTGGCGAACGGAATGAATGCCGGCGCGCTTGAGGCAGTTGTAGGAACGGACGGAAAGGTCCAGATCCTCAATCTGCTTGTCGAGCTCGCTGTTGTCCTCCTCGGTGCCGACGGCAAATATCGAGGTGTCCTCCACGGGCTCCTCTTCGTCGGCAAGCCCCATAAACGCAGTCATGTGCTGGTTAATAATGTTTGCGGCCTCAACGACGGCGTCGCGAGCGGCAACGGAACCGTTGGTCTCGACCTCAAGCAGCAGCCTGTCGTAGTCGGTGTGCTGACCAACGCGGCAAGGCTCAACCGACTTTGCGCAACGGCGCACGGGAGAGTACAGCGAGTCCACGTGGATAAGACCAATGGGATCGTTGTCTGCCTTGTTGTCGTCGCCCGACACATACCCACGGCCCATGCCAATGCGCATGGACATGGTTAGGCGAGCGCCATCACCCAGCGTGCAGATGTGCTGCTCGGGATTAACGAGCTCAAACTGCGCGGGGATGTTAAAGTCGCCACCGGTTATGGTCGCGGGGCCTTCTACGTTAATGGTCGCCTCGGCAACGTCGCCCTCGGCTACAGAGCGGAACACGAGTCCCTTAACGTTAAGGACGATGTCCGTTACGTCCTCGTACACGCCGGGAACAGTGGTGAACTCGTGCTGTACACCGTCGATTCTTATCGCCTGCACCGCTGCGCCCTCGAGCGACGAGAGCAGAACGCGACGAAGCGAGTTGCCCAAGGTGTCGCCGTAGCCGCGCTCAAGAGGCTCGGCTATAACGCGGGCGAGCGTATCGCTTATCTCTTCCACCGACACCTGCGGCCGGATGAATTCGGACATGTATACCTCCAACCAAATCCAGGCTATTACTTGGAGTAAAGCTCGACGATAAGCTGGGCGTCGATCTCCAGGTCGATCTGATCACGGGTGGGAAGCTGGAGCACGGAGCCCTGCAGCTTGTCGATGTCGACCTCAAGCCATCCGGGTACGGTAGTGGACTCGGAGCGGATCAGCGCCTCCTTAATGGGGAGCAGGTCCTTGTACTTGGGGGCAACAGACACCTTGTCGCCAACCTTAACCTGGTAGGAGGGGATGTCTACGCGTTTGCCGTTTACCTGAATGTGACCATGGCGCACGGTCTGGCGAGCCTCCTTGCGGGTGCGAGCAAAGCCAAGACGGAATACCACGTTGTCGAGGCGCGACTCGAGGATGGTCATCAGGTTGTCACCAGTAATGCCCTCGATCTTGCGAGCCTTGTCGTAGTAACCACGGAACTGCTTTTCCAGCACGCCGTAGATGAACTTGGCCTTCTGCTTCTCGCGAAGCTGCATGCCGTACTCGCTCTCCTGGCGACGACGGCGGCGAACCTCGCGCTTGGATTCCTTGTTAATCCCCATAACAATGGGGTCGATGCCGAGCTGGCGGCACCGCTTGAGGACAGGGGTCCTATCAATAGCCATTGCTACTGTCCTTCCTTACCTATACGCGACGACGCTTGACCGGTCGGCAACCATTGTGCGGAATGGGGGTCTTGTCCTGAACGCCCGATACCTCGAGGCCTGCGGCCTGGAGCGAACGAAGGGCGGTCTCGCGGCCGGAGCCGGGGCCCTTTAGGAACACTGCCACCTTGCGCACGCCGTGCTCCATGGCAGCCTTTGCGCACGCCTCGGCCGCAATCTGAGCGGCAAACGGCGTGGACTTGCGGGAGCCCTTAAAGCCGACGGTACCACCCGACTGCCAGGCAATAACGTTGCCCTGGGGGTCGGTGATAGTAATAATCGTGTTGTTGAACGTGCTCTTAATGTGAGCCTGTCCCACTGCAATGTTCTTGCGGTCCGCGCGACGCACGCGCTGAACCTGCTGCTGTTTCCTCTTAGGCATGATCTACTCCCTAGCCCTTCTTCCTGGCACCGATCTGGCGACGCTTGCCCTTGCGGGTGCGTGCGTTGGTGTGGGTGCGCTGGCCGTGAACCGGGAGGCCCTTACGGTGACGCAGGCCGCGGTAGCAGCCGATCTCCATAAGGCGCGCGGTGTTCTGACGAACCTCGCGACGCAAATCGCCTTCGGTGGTGTAGTTGCTGTCAATAAAGTCGCGCATGCGCGTAACTTCGTCTTCGGTAAGATCCTTTACGCGAGTGTCCGGGTTTACGTCGGCAGCTTCGCAGATCTTCTTGGCGCGGGTGGCGCCAATGCCATAAATGTAAGTGAGTCCGACCTCAACGCGCTTTTCGCGCGGCAGGTCGACACCGTTAATACGGGCCAACTTGAAGCTCCTCTCTTAGCCCTGGCGCTGCTTGTGGCGCGGGTTCTCGCAGATGACGTAGACCTTGCCGTGGCGACGAATGATCTTGCACTTGTCGCACATCTTCTTGACAGAAGGGCGTACCTTCATCGTCTGTCCTTTCCAATAATGCTCTTACGAACCTAATAATTCCTTTGTGCGAGGCAGGTGGAGCTGCCCGCAACTATATGCTCGCCCAGCCGCTGGCGTGAATAACCGGCTGTACGTAGCCCCTACTTGTAGCGGTAGGTAATACGGCCACGCGTAAGGTCGTAGGGAGAAATCTCCACGACCACCTTGTCGCCCGGAAGGATTCGGATGTAGTTCATACGAATCTTGCCCGAGATGGTGCATAGGATGGTTTTGCCGTTTTCGAGCTCCACCTTAAACATTGCGTTTGGCAGTTGCTCGGCAACGGTACCTTCAAGCTCGATTGCGTCTTGTTTGCTCACCCTTTACTACCTTTCCTTTCGGTTGACAGAGCAACAATACACTTTACTAAAAAGTGTTTGCGTTGTCTACGGTGCATCGAAACGACACAAGCCACGTAAACCGATGGTCGGCGGTGACCAACCAAAAGGGGTACTCCCCCTTGGTAGGTACCAACCGAAAGGGGTACTCCCCCTTGGTAGGTGCCAACCGAAAGGGGTACTCCCCCTTGATAGGTGCCAACCGAAAGGGGTACTCCCCCTTGGTAGGTGCCAATCAAAGGGGGTACTCCCCCTTGGTAGGTCCGTCCCCATTGTCCCGGACGCCTTCGCGTAATTGCTGCCGATAGACCCATCGCCTGCATATACAATATAATTATATACGTGCCGATTTCTCGCTACGTTTTAGGGGATGGACATGCCAAACAGGAACTCGTTAAAGGCAGTACTTGCAGTCATACTCTTGGTGGTTCTGGCAACGCAGGGAATACCAACAAACGCCGTGGCCGAAGTGCTTAACATCTCGGCCGAGGGCCAGGCCCAACAAAACGAGCAGCAAAAGACGGGTGGCCAGGACGCGCCGGCCAAGCAGGGCGAACAGGGCGAGCAGGGCGAGCCCAACGGGTCCAACGAGTCGGGGCAGGATTCCCAGCAAAACGAGCAGGAAAACCAAGGCGGGCAGCAAAGCGGACAAGACCAGCAGGGCCAGCAGGGCGACCAAAACGGCTCGGGTGGCCAAGGCGAGCAAAAGCAGGGCCCCGAGCAAAACGGGCAACAGAGCAACGCCCAGCAGGGCGAGAATAAGGACCAGGGCAACAAGGGCGACGCCACGCAAAAGCCCACCGCCGCGTCGGACGCAAAGGACGGCAAGGCATCCTCCGACTCCAAATCGGACGACGAGCAAAAGGAGGACAAGAAGGCCGACGACCAGAAGTCCGAGGACGAATCCGACTCCAAGCCGACCTTCCCTGCCATCAACACCACGGAGTACGCAAACGGCCTAGCCGTAAGGATCAACGCGCTGGAAGGCGCCTTCCCCGCCAATACCGTCGTGCAGGTGCAGCCTGCCAACGTAGAGAAGTTCATGGCCAGTTCCGGTGACTTCGTTGAGGGCGACCCCGTGGATGCCCGCGCGGTGGACATCTGCTTTATCCACGACGGAAGCGAGATAGAACCTAGGGACGGCACGTCCGTTTTGGTGGACCTGCAGCCCATTGCTCCTGTAAACGGCACCTCCTTTGCCGCCGTGCACGTTGCGGACAACGGTGTTGCCGAGGTCGTAGACAGCAATGCCACCAAGGAGGGCGCGAGCTTTGAGGCCACGGACTTCTCTGTGTACGGCATTGTGGGCGGCAGCGTAATCCAAGGCGAGAACGAGCAGTACACGCGACTCGAGGTGGTGTTCCGCAACGGCAACAAGGACGGCGCCGTGCTGAGCACGCAAATCGTACGCGCGGGAGACAGTCTTGCGGCACCCACCCCCTCGTCCAACGAGCAGGGCAAGGTGTTCCACTCCTGGCGCGTGGGAGACAAGGAAGTCGACAACAAGTACCTTACCAACGCGCTTACGGAGCAAGACATCGAGGACATGATTAGCACCTACGGTGCCACGGCCGTCGACGACGCCACCAACCTGTGGCAGCTCGACGTTGCGGCAAACTACCAAACGGGTTACCACGCCTACTTCCATTGGAGCCCCAAAGGCACCGCGGAGAGCGGCATTATTGCGGGCACCCTAAGCACGAACGCCGACGGAACCGTGCACCTTGGAGACATACTGGACGTCTACTCGCCATCCACGACAAAGAGCAAGGTAATTGGATGGGTCGACGATGCGGACAAGGAGTACGCACTGGATGCCACGCCTACGCTCACAGGGGACACGCATTTTTACCCCGTTACCGACGGCAAGTGGATCGACCTACAGATGAACGGCGCTCCCGTGCTGGAGGACGTGTTTGCCCAGTACGACAGCGCGAAGAAGAAGTACCTGCTAAAGTACGAGGATTTGCCTACCACGGCGGTCCTGAGTGACACCTTCTATCGTGGCTACACGTTTGATGGCTGGTACCTGTCGTCGGATTTTGCTGCTGGAAGCAAGTTTACGTCCGGCACGGCAGAGCTCGACACCACCCAGAACAAGATCTATGCCAAGTGGACCGCCAAGACGAACGTTAAATACACCATTGCCTACATGATCGAGGACGAGAGCGGTAAGCCCGGCGAGGGTGCCTATATCCTTAAGAAGACAGAGTCGCATACCGGCACAGCCGGCACCGCAATCCCCGAGAATGTATATAAAAATAAAGACTATGACTATCATCACTACTGCACGCCTGACGAAAAACCCTATCAGAGCAACACGACCCCAACCCTAATCAAGGGCGACGGCACCACAATCAAGCCCGTGTACTACAATGCCAACCGCATTAAGCTGGAGTGTACTCCCACCACCCTTGGACCACATGCAGGCGAACAGATTCTTCCCGATGCGTACGTTAAGTCTGGCGAGGAAATTGCCATCTGGCTGAACACTCCTGGCTACGACAAGACAGGGTATTTCGACAGATATGTCTATAGCGCCAACGTGGATCAAAATAAACGATACGTGGAGAATACGGAGGTCGGCTACTCCTTTACAGGCAAGGAGACCACCATTCCTTATACAGAGGCAGCAAAGAATCACGATAAGTATCCCGTACAGCTTACAGCGTTCGAAGGCAATACTCCCGTGAGATCACTGGTTACAGCGAAGTTCTATTACGAAGCCCTTGAGGGCCAAACTGGAACCGAGGTAACCGTAGGCACCGAGACACGTACATTTGTTTGGGTCCGTAATGAGTCGTGGGGAAGCATGGCGCAATACGCAGACCAAGCTGATGAGCACTTTGGCTTTACATACGAAAACGGTGGACTTGTGGAATGGGCCTACAAAGGCAGTCCCATCTGCAACGACGAAGGCTCCGACACGGGTGAAGTGCGACTCATTCCCTACAACGATACGACTGTTATGCCAACAGTACCGGGTAAGATCAAAGATAACTACCGCTACTCAAAATACTACTATGACCACTACTTCACTCGCACACCGTACAATCTGACGTTCCACAAGCTCGTTAAGGAAAGCGATGCTCAAAACAGAACTGTCAAGTACGGCGAAACACTGGAGCGCTATTTGCCTGCGTATACGAAAGATACCACGCGCGTGGTTGACGGCGTAACTTACACGTTCGCGGGATGGTTCTTGGCCGAATCTGCGGCAGACAACCCGGATGACCCCGTTAGCAAGGCTATCGAGCTGCCCGAGAATGCCACGATGCCAGCATCGGAAGTCAACCTGTATGCCGGCTGGCGTCTCGCAACGTATACCGTTACCTACGATGCCCAGGGCGGTACTATCAAAAACACTGAGGGCGGCAAGGACGTAAACAAAGGTACGTACGACGTACAGGTACAGTCCGGCAAGGCCATCGACGTGGGCGATCGGCCCGGCGAGGTTACGTGCGCGGGCAAGGTCTTTGGCGGATGGTACCTAGACAAGAGCCTCGATACGCCCCTTAACTACAACACGTTTACAGCGCATGACAATACGACCGTTTACGCACGGTGGATTGATGGCAAGCCGTGCAAGATAACCTATTACGAAACCTATTACGATGCAGACGGACACGCGCTCGAGAAGCACAACAACACGTTCCTTAAGAATTCCGTAGTCAAGCTCGACGGTGCACCCGCGCCAACGCACAACGGCCTTCCGTTCCTTGGCTGGGGCACAAAGCAGGGCGACATGAGCTCACTCGTGCCCAACGACTACGTTATTGTCGACGACGTAAACCTGTACGCGATCTACGGCAACACGACGGTTGCGGGCGGCCCCAAGATTACGCTGCACGCAAACTATCCCGATAGTACAAACGACGTTACTGCCGGCCCAATTTCCGTTAAACCCGATACCGCCAATGGGGAGGCAACGCTTCCCAGCTACGAGAGCGTTGCGTTTACGTGTCCCAAGGGCTATAGGTTTGTGGGTTGGGGCGCAGATGCCCAGGGAAGCGGCCGAATCTATGCCGCAGGCAAGCCCGTGGGCGTTCACGAGAATACCGACCTGTACGCAATTTGGAAGAAGGAGCCGGCCCCTGGAAAGCTTATCCAAGAAATAAAGAATGGGAACTATGGCTTTGCCAGGGTAACGCAAACCGACGATGAGATTGCGGAGGCCATACCCTTTACCGACGAAGAAATCGCGGCAATGAAGAATGGTGCTTCCGCCAGGTTTTGGATTGAGGCCGTCGACGTAACCTCTACGCTCGACGATGCCACCAAAGACGCAATGCACTCCGCCATGAGCGCGGGATATACGCCCGCCGTGTATCTGGACGTTATCGCATGGCTCAAGGTGGGCGACGCCCAGCCACGTCAGCTGCACCAGCTGAGCAAAATGCTGAGCGTAATCTTCTTGCTGAGCTCTAAACATAGGGCTGTCAGACGAAACTATGAGGTTGTGCGCAACCACTTGGATGTTACACAGCGTATTGGCTCTTCGTACGCTAGAGGCTGCATAACGATGGATAGCGACCGCTTCTCTCTGTTTGAGGTAGCGTACTCTACGCGGGCACGGAGCAGCTGGCTAGCGCGTACCGGCGATCCCACGAACGCCCTGCTATGGGCGGGGGTGCTTGCCGCTGGCGCCCTTGTTATTGGCGTCGGCGTCTACTGGCGTCGCCGTCGGGGCTAGCGCAACGCCATTATCGGCGCCAATCAAGAGGGGTACTCCCCCTTGATAGGTAACCAGCGGGAAGGGGCGTGCCGCAAGGGGATACTCCCCCCCGCGGTACATTGCATGCAATGTACCGCGGGGGGAGTATCCCCTTGCGGCACGCCGAGATGTACCCGATGCTATTCTCCGCCCTGAAGCGAGCACCAGGGGCCTTCGGCATCCTGCGTTAGGATAACGGGGCCATCCTTGGTAATGGCAACGGTGTTCTCGTAGTGTGCCGCCGGCTTGCCGTCGTTGGTAACAACCGTCCAGCCGTTGGCGAGCGTGTGGTTTTTAAAGGTACCCAGCGTAATCATGGGCTCGATGGCTATTACCATTCCCACCTGCAGCTTTACGCCACGGCCCTTTTTGCCAAAGTTGGGCACGTTGGGATCTTCGTGCATTACGCGGCCAACGCCGTGGCCCACGTACTCGCGCACCACGCCAAAGCCGTTGCGTTCCGCAAGCGTTTGAACCGCATGGCCAATGTCGCCAATGTGGTTGCCAGGCACCGCCTGCTCAATGCCCGCCTTAAGGCAGTCGAGCGTAACCTCGCACAGGGCACGTGCCTCCGGGCTGGGCGTGCCCACAAAGAAGGTCCAAGCGTTATCGCCCACCCAGCCGCCAGCTGTGGCGCCGGTGTCGATGGAAAGGATGTCGCCTTCCACGAGCATCCTTTCCGACGGTATGCCATGCACGATCTCTTCGTTTACCGAAGCACAGATGCTGGCAGGAAAGCCGTAGAGGCCCTTGAACCCTGGCACGGCACCGTGCAGACGAATAAAGCTCTCCACCACTTGGTCGATCTCGCGCGTTGTAACGCCGGGACGAACCATGCGGCCAGCCCTGCGCAGGACAGCCTTGGAAAGAGAGCCTGCGACCTTAAACTCCTCTATTTCTTCGGGAGTCTTAATGTGAATCATGCGCCGAGTACCTTCTTTACGTCTACGTACACTTCGTCCACTGCGCGGTTGCCGTCGACGGCCTTAAGGATGCCATGGCCCTTGTAGTAGTCGATGAGCGGCTGCGTTTGGTTCTGGTAGGTGTCCAGGCGCTTGCTAATGGTTTCGGGCTTGTCGTCGTCGCGCTGGTACATTTCGCCACCGCAACGAGGGCAGGTGTCGGTGCCTGCAGGGGCGGTGTAACCACACGCGCGGCAAGTGCGGCGCGAGCTCAGGCGCTCTACTATAACGTCAAACGGCACGTCCACGAGCAGTGCGGCGTCCAGCTCTACGCCCATGTCCTTAAGCTCGCCGTCGAGCGTCTGTGCCTGGGCAATGTTGCGGGGGAAGCCGTCAAGCATAAAGCCCTTTTGCGCGTCGGGCTCGGCCAGGCGCTCCTTAACGAGGTCGATTACCAGCTGGTCGGGAACAAGCTGGCCGGCATCCATGTATTCCTTGGCCTGCTTGCCCAGCTCGCTTTGCGCCTTTACGGCCGCACGCAGCAGGTCACCTGTGGAGATATGGGCAATGCCATACTCCTCGACGAGCTTTTGACCTTGGGTTCCCTTGCCGGCGCCAGGCGCGCCTAGAAGAACGATATTCATAACGTACCGCCTTTCGTTTTGCATTTTGTACACGGCTATAGTCTAGCGCTTTTTGCACGCAGCGTGCTCCCCTCGACTGCGAAGTTTTCTGCACTTAGGCATTCGACAGCTATGGCCTTAAGACGCACTTTGTTATTTGAAGTCCTGCCAATGTTGGAATACGCTGCGTCGTCGGGATTGCGAACGTCGGGAGAGATCCATGGAGGCGGTATAGAACAAGATTGCACGCCCCATGGGGCCAGATGGGCGCAGCAACCCGCCAGACCGTCCGAAAACTCGTGCTGGAGTGGGGCGCCGTAAGGGGATGCTCCCCATCGGGTACATCGCGAGCAGGGATTCCTTTGCAAACCGGCCCATCCGCGATGTACCCGTAAGGGGAGTATCCCCTTACGGCGCCCCCTTTCGGACAGCCACCCCCTCACTGCTTCCGCGGATTGGCTAAACGTTGCCAGCGCAGCCAACGAGCCGTCGTGGCTGCCTTCATTTGTGTACATTCTTTTAATTCAATACTCTATATTCCCAGTTGGCTCGCGACTCCAACTCAAAGATTGTACAGGTCATAAAATACGACCTGTACAATCTTTGAGCCCGCAGACGCGTTTGCCCAGGTTCTTTTGTTTTACCGCCAAAAGAATGTACACATTTGGACTCAACAATCCGCCCACTTAAGCCTTTTCAAGCAGTGCGCTCAGCAATTCGTATCGTTTGTTGGCCATTTCTTTATTCAATATAATGTTTTTAGCATCTTTTACGTCTATGCCAAAGACGGACTCGGCGCATTCGAGTAACTGCAACGTAAAGCTATCCAAATTCCCCTCGCCGTAAAGGTTTTCCTTGGTCATGGGAAGCACAATGCGCCCGCGCGACGCCAGTTCTCGGTTTCGAGCTATGTCGTCCACTACCTTGGACCGGACTTCACGCAGCTTTTTGTGCAAGTCTTCGTACTTGGTTCCCCGCTCGTCTCCCTCGGCCACCTCCATAGCACACGCGGCCGCAACAATACCCTTTAAATCCAGATGATCTTCGCCATCGTAGTTAATGCCTATTGGTGCAAAGGAAAACAGCAAGTCAGGATAACGATGGCGTTTCTTGCCGTCATCGCTTTCACCCACCTCTACACGCTGGTTTAGTTCCATACGGCCAAAGCCATAGCCACACAAATCGGTCGGCAGCGCATATATGGTGGAGAGCACACCTTCCGGAAAAGATGCCGCATGGTCTGCAATGTAGGGTAAGGCAGCCCGGGCCTTCTTCACGCCCCACGCCCTGTGCCGCGCGTTCAGATAATCCTCTATCTGTTCCACGCTCGTCGCGCAAGGCACTTGGGTTTGCACCTTCCCGCCAGCGTTATTGCTACTCGGTAGCGAGTAATAACCGCACAACTCGTGTCCCAACAGCACAAGCTCGGGCAGCGAGAGCTCCGGGGCCATTTGCAAGAACAGCAGCTCGGGACAGACCATGGATGCGTGCTCGTTAAGCCATATGATAGACGAGGTTGGGAGCTTCTTGGCGCACACATGCGAAACCACCGTGTCCATGCGTATCTTGTCCTGCTGGCTTGGCACAAGAACATGAAGTGGTCGTTTTTTGCTCGGCTGCGCCCATTTCCAATGCTCTGTGGAAAATGCCCGGATGGTCCATTGTTTGCCTACCCAAGGCACTGGCTTCCAAAGCGCGATTCGATCCATGCCCTGCAAGTCGTCGTCATTCATGCGTAGCGCACGCATTGCATCCAAAGCAGAATAGTGGGAAAGCGTAACTGGCATTGCACCACCCTCCTTACGACGCAACCGAGCAACTTGCTTTCGCATTTCGCAGCCAAAGCTCTCGCTTGCATTCAGTTTTGCAAACAGGCCTGTCTCTCTCTTGTACCCCGGAGCGGGCTTTGTCATGCACAGGCCTAAGCTTTGCGCGTCGCAATATGTCTCGGACTTATCGAGAGAGGGTACTCTCCACACATAAAAAAAAGGGGGCCAACGGCCCCCTTTTCCTACATGCTCTTACGCAGAAGCTCCTACTTGAAGAAGCCCTCGTAGTTGTGCATCTTGAGCTGCGACTCAAGCTGCGAGATGGTATCCATGGCAACGCCCACCATAATGAGGATCGACGTTCCGCCAAAGGACTGAATAAGGCTGTTGTTGGTAAACGTAAACACGATGGAGGGCACCACGGCAATAATTGCCATAAACACCGCACCGGGCAACGTTATGTGGTTGAGCACGTTTTTAATGTAGGCCGCGGTAGCTGCACCAGGACGCACGCCGGGAATAAAGCCGCCGGCCTTGCGCAGCTGGTCTGCCGTCTCCTCCGGGTTAAACACCATGGAGGTGTAGAAGTACGCAAAGAACACGATGAGCAGCACCGAAAGCAGCCAGTTAACCCAACCAGAGGTAATCGCGCCAGCAAAGGACTGAATCCACTGCACGTCGGGGAAGAACACCGAAATCTGTGCCGGGAAGTACAGGATTGCGCTGGCAAAGATTATGGGCACGACGCCGGCGGTATTTACCTTAATGGGCAAGTACGTTGCCTGAGCGCCCATAATGCGACGACCCACCACGCGCTTGGCGTATTGGATAGGAATACGACGTTGGCCACGCTCGATGTACACGATTATGGGAATGATAATAAGGATTACCAAAACCGTGATAACCGTAATAACCGGGCCGTTGTCTGCCGTGGTTACGGACTGGATAAGCGCCACGGGAAGACCGCTCATAATGTTTGCGAAGATGATGAGCGACATGCCGTTGCCAATGCCGCGCTGGGTCATAACCTCGCCCAGCCACATAATTATGATGGCGCCGGTAAGCAGCGTGCCCACAATAATTATGTCCTCAATCCATCCTGGGAAGGGAAGCCCAGAGAAGTCCAGGCCATAGGCGCTGCTCTTAAAGAGGAACAGGTAGCCAATGGCGTTAATAAGAGCGAGCACGATCGTAAGATAGCGCGTGTACTGCGTAATCTTACGCTGGCCCGACTCGCCTTCCTGAGCAAGTGCCTGCAGGCTGGGAATTACTGCCTGCATCATCTGGAAGATAATCTGCGCAGTGATGTAGGGCATGATTCCCAGTGCAAACACGGATACGCGTGAAAGAGCGCCTCCCGAGAACAAGTTGAGCACCGCAAGCGGACCGGTTCCGGCGGCAGCCGTCTCGTACGCGTTGAGCATGCCCCTAAAGGGGATGCCCGGTACGGGCAGATACGCACCAAAACGGTATAGCACAAGAATCCCCAAGGTTATGAGGATCTTGGTGCGAAGCTCCTTGACGCGAAAAGCGTTAGCGATTCCCTTTAGCACGCGGCCTCGACCTTTCCTCCAGCCGCCTCAATCTTGGACTGGGCGGCAGCAGAGATCTTGTCTACGCGAACGGTGAGCTTCTTGGTAATCTCGCCGTCTGCGAGGACCTTAACGGGAATAAAGTTGTGCTTTATTACGCCCTTGGCCGTAAGGGTGTCGGAATCGACTACGTCGCCGTCCTCGAACACGGAATCCAGACGGGACACGTTTACGGCAACGTACTCAACACGACCATGATTGATAAACCCGGGGAGCTTGGGCAGGCGCATGGCGAGCGGCTGCTGACCGCCCTCGAAGCCTGCGCCCTTGCCGCCACCGGAACGCGAGAGCTGGCCCTTTGTTCCGCGGCCGGCCGTGGTGCCATGGCCCGACGCATTGCCGCGACCGATGCGCTTGCGCGCCTTAGTGGAGCCCTCCGCGGGGCGAAGATCATTAAGCTGCATGATTGGTGACTCCTATATCTCTTCCACTTCTACAAGGTGCTTGACCTTGAAGATCATTCCACGAATGCTCGGGTTGTCCGGCTGCTCCACAACGCTGTTGATCTTGCGAAGGCCGAGTGCGCGGCAGGTTGCCGTCTGATCCTTCTTGACGGCGGGGCCACAGCTGCGTACGAGCTTAATCCTTAGCTTGTCTGCCATCGCTAGTTCTCCTTCCCCACAAACATCTCGGCAACGGTCATGCCGCGACGCTCGGCGGCCTCCTCGGGGCTCGAAAGCTCCTTGAGACCCTCCGCAGCTGCCTTGATGGCGTTAAGGGCATTGCTGGTGCCAAGGGACTTGGACAGTACGTTGGTAATGCCGGCAAGCTCGAAGAGCGGGCGAACGGGGCCGCCGGCAATAACACCGGTACCCTCTACAGCCGGCTTAATGAGCACGCGGCCTGCGCCAAAGCGACCCTCGACCTCGTGAGGAATGGTGCCGCTCTCGGTTACGGGAACCTTAAACAGGTTCTTCTTGGCGTCGTCGACGCCCTTCTGGATGGCCAGGGGGACTTCGGTGGACTTGCCCATGCCGATGCCCACAGTGCCCTTGCCGTTGCCCACTACCACCAGGGCGACGAGGCTCATGCGACGACCGCCCTTAACGACCTTGGACACACGGTGAATGTATACTACGCGCTCCTGAAATTCGGAGTCCTGCTGCTGGCGCTTGTTACGCTGATCTCGTGGCATTTGATCCTCCTAGAACTTCAGGCCCGCTGCACGGGCACCGTCCGCAAGGGCCTTCACACGGCCGTGGTACAAAAAGCCGCTGCGGTCAAAACGAACCGCCGTAACGCCCTTTTCGAGCGCACGCTCGCCAATGAGCTTGCCTACGAACTCGGCTGCCTCCTTGTTGGAGCCAATCTTGCCCGTGGCACGGAACTCCGCGCTAAGCGTGGAGGCCGAGCAGATGGTCTTGGAGTCGGCATCGTCGATTACCTGGGCATAGATGTTTGCGTTGGTGCGGTGCACGGTAAGACGCGGACGATCCGCGGTGCCATACACCTTGGGACGCACGCTGCGTGCACGGCGGTGCAGGGCTGCCCTCTTTTTCTGTTGCTTGTTCATTCCTTCTCCTCACTTTGCCACCACCTAACGGGGTGATGGACTTCTGCGTTTTGTTACTACTTGGCAGCCTTGCCGAGCTTGCGACGGATGTGCTCGCCTTCGTAGTGAATACCCTTGCCCTTGTACGGCTCGGGCGGACGCTTGGCACGAATCTCTGCGGCCACCTGGCCAACCTGCTCCTTGGAGATGCCGTTTACCACAATGTGGGTGTTGTCGGGCACCTCGAAGGTAATGTTCTCGGGGCAGGTGTAAAGCACGGGGTGAGAATAGCCCAGCGAGAGGTCCAGGTCCTTGCCCTTAAGCGTGGCACGATAGCCAACGCCCGTAAGCTCGAGCTTCTTGGTGAAGCCCTGGCTCACGCCCTCAATCATGTTTGCAATGAGGGTGCGCGTGAGGCCCTGCATGGCGTTTGCGGCCTTGTAGGACTTGGTCTGCTTGAACTCCTCGTGCGAGAGGTCCTTGGTCTCGGGAGTGCGCGGAACCTTTACGGTAATAAGGTCGCCCTCATGAACTAGCTCTACGAGCGGCGAGAACGTACGCTCCAGCTCGCCCTTGGGACCCTTTACCTGCACGTGGGATCCCTCGACCGTTGCGGTTACCCCGGCAGGAATCTGGACAGGGTGCTTACCAATACGAGACATTGTCTCCTCCTATCTTCCTGCTGTGATTTACCAGACGTAGCAGATGACCTCGCCGCCGACACCCTGCTTGCGAGCGTCGCGGTCGCACATCATGCCCTTGGAGGTGGAAATTACGGCAATGCCCAGGCCGCCGATAACGCGCGGCAGGTCCTCGGCCTTGGAATAGATGCGAAGTCCCGGCTTGGAGATGCGCTTGATACCACGAATGATCTTGGAGCGCTTGGGACCATACTTAAGAGTAATGTGAAGAGTTGCCTGGGGCTTGGTGTCCTCCACGCTGTAGCCCTCGATGTAGCCCTCTTCGCAAATGACGCGAGCGACCTCTACCAGCACCTTGGTCGAGGGCATGGACACCTCGTCCTTGTTTGCGGTATTGCCGTTGCGAATGCGCGTCAGCATGTCTGAAATCGGATCAGTTATTTTCATAAATTGTCTCCCTCTTTACTGATGAAACTGCGCGAATGGTTCGTCTTTGCCCATAACAAAGACGCCTTTACGCGAGAGCCCTTGCGTCTTACCAGCTTGCCTTGGTGACGCCAGGAAGCTCGCCTCTGCTCGCGAGTTCGCGGAAGCAGACACGGCACAGACCGAACTTGCGATACACGGAGTGGGGACGCCCACAACGCTGGCAACGGTTCTGCTTGCGGGTCGAGAACTTCGGCTCGCGCGCCGCTTTGACGATCATCGATGTCTTTGCCACAAATCCTCCTTCTTATGGTGAGCCCTGGCAGTCCAGGGCGCCTACCGGCTTTTTTGCACCAAAGGGGGTGCCCCCTTGGTCTAAATAATGGTTACTTGTCCGCCTTAAACGGGAAGTGGAAGGCCTCGAGCAGCGCCTTGCCCTCCTCGTTGGTGGGAGCGGTAGTAACAATGGTTATGTCCATGCCGCGGGTGCGATCGATCTTGTCGTAGTCGATCTCGGGGAACACCAGCTGCTCCTTGAAGCCCATGGAAAAGTTGCCACGGCCGTCGAAGCTCTTGGCAGAAATGCCGCGGAAGTCGCGGATACGCGGGATTGCGATAGCAATAAGGCGATCCAGGAACTCCCACATGCGGTCGCCGCGAAGGGTAACCTTGGCGCCAATGGGCATGCCCTGACGCAGCTTAAAGGTTGCGATGGACTTGCGAGCGTGGGTTACGATGGGCTGCTGGCCGGTAATGGTGCGCAGGTCGGCAACGGCGCCGTCGATTGCCTTGGAGTCGGTGGCGGCCTCGCCAACGCCCATGTTTACCACGATCTTCTCGAACTTGGGAATCTGGTTAACGTTCTTGTACCCAAACTTCTTTTGCAGCTCGTCACGAACCGTGGCGTAGTACTGCTCCTTAAGACGGGGTACGTACTTGTTCTCGGACATGTACACTCCTTAACTCTTGGGTGGATGACGTGCGGGGTTCCGACCTCGCACCTCGTATCTGCATCCGAAACAGATAGAGCCACAAGGTTGAATAATACTACGTTATGCAAGGCATTGCACGAAAAAATGTACGTTGTGTGCATGGGGTGCAGATTGGCGTACCGTGAGGGGATACTCCCCCTCACGGTACGCCCCAACACGTGCCTATGCTCTAGGCACTACTTCTTGCGCTTCCACACAATGGCGCCAGCAATAACGGCTACGCCTGCCACTGCGGCAACGATTACGGGCGTGTAGTTGGTGTCGTCGCCCGTTTTTGTAAGGCCGGACGTGGATGTGCTGCTAGAGGTAGTGGACCTGGCACTGGTCGACGAGCTTGTACTCGTGCTGTTGCCAGTTTCCACTTGCCCACCGCTCTCGTTGTTCTGTCTGTTGGTCTCTGTTCTAACGGTTTCCTCGTAGGCAATTGCCTCGTTGTACAGGTTAATAACAAATGCCTGCTCGGGTCCCGAGCCGTGCATTTCGCTGGAGTCAACAAAATCTTTGATCTCGTCGTCTACCTGAAGCTCGCCCGTCGTGTTGAAGTCGTCGGAGTGAATTCTAAAGCGTATGAGGTGCGGGGTGTTTGGGTCGTCCTGCAGGTCCTTAAAGTTGCCCGAATATCCCTCGGGCACCTTGAGCTCCTTAAGGATGTACCAGGTGTCGATGTCCAGAGCGCCGTCCTTACCCACGCCCTCCACGTTACGCGCTATTTCGTGCGCGGTGCCGTTGGATTCCCAGGGTTCGCCCACCATTTGCCCTGTGCTCTCGTTAATGATGCACAGCATTGCACCCTTTACGTGCTCGCGCGAGTTCTTGTCGAGCTTGTTTACGTATAGGCGCGTAATGTTGTCGGCAACGGGGTTCTTTGGGATGTAGTTCTCGTCATACACGTCTAGAACCACCTTTGCCTGCGCAAATGCAGGCAGCGCCGCCATGGCGGCCACAAGGGCCACCATGGTCACGCATGCTATGAGTCGCTTTAACCTGCCAGTAAGCATGTTATTGCGCTATTCCTTTCTGCTCGCCGAGAGCTGATAGTACACGCCGGGGCACTTCTCGGCAAACTCGGGTTCGGTCTCGTATACGATTCTAAACTTTCCGTCCTCATGCACGATTGTAAAGTAGTCGGTGGGATACGGGTCGACCAGGTGTCCCGCGGGAGGCGGCCACTCCTCCAGGAAGTAGTAGGCTACGCCTTCGAGCATAGGAACGTCGTAGTACAGATTACCGTTCTCGTCGGATTCCTGCTTGCTGCCAGCCTCTTCCAGCTGGTTGCGTCCGAGTCCCATGTATACGTCCTCACCGCTCGGGTTGACCATCCAGAGGCCGTAGTGCGCTCCGGGCAAGCCGTCGTGCTCACCAAACTCGTTGAGCTCGCGCGAACGCTTTACGGTGTGGATCGCTATGGTGTCGTACTCGTTTACGAACGAGGGGTCATCGGTCTTCTGATACTGGCCGTTCTCCCCCATGGATTCGTAGGAGGCGTCGAGCTTAATCGCTCCCGCGTTCTCGCCCTGGGTCTCCTCGCTTACGGTTACCGTAAGCTTGATGTTGTTGGCATCGTACTTAATAGCCTCATCGCCTGTGTTCTGCTCGGCAATGGTGTAGGTGTAGGTCTTGCCGATGTCGCTTGGCCCGTACATTATGTTGGCGAACTTAACGGCACCGTTGGCGTCGTTGGTGGCAACATCCATGGGCTCGCCCGTGGCAGAGTCGCCAGAGTACATTGCGAACTTGAATTCTTCGCCCGTAAGGATGCCGTTCTTGAGCACCTTGCGCACAGCAGGCTCGAAGCTTGCAAGGCGCACAGCACTACTTTGCGCGCGCAGGGCACGGGAGCGGAATGCCATGGACACCATGCCGTTGTTGTACAGCGTGGCCAGGTTGTTGGTGAACTCGGAAGTCTGGCCATCAACACGCGTTGCGTACTTTATGTCCTGCACGCTTGCATCCTTGCCAATGGTAACGGTTGTCAGAATCTCGGTGGCGTCGGTAGTTAGCTTGGAGTCGTTCTCCGGCTGCTCGGTAATTACATACCGGTACGTTCCAGGTGCGTCGTACTCAATGTCTTCAGAGGTTACCCGGGCCACGTTGTTAACAAAGTCGCCTTGCGTGAGCTTTATGCTGCTTGCCTGGGCAGTTATGGGTTGGAAGTCCTCGGTGGCGGGCACCATTACGAAGTTGAACTTGCGAGCCGTATCGGCACCGTAGAAGTACTTGTCAAACTCCACGTGTGCCACAGACTTGAAGTAGCTGTTGGTAAACGTGGGCGCGGTGGTGTTGCCATCCACGTTGTCGTATTTGTAGGTGGCATCCAGCTGGCCGTCGTTGCCCTCGTCCGTTACGCTTACGAACACGGTGTGCTTGGTCGTGTCGTATTGCCAGCCGTCGAGCTTGCCATCCTTTGCCTCGGCAGGCACGACCTCCTCGATGGTGTACTTTATGTCAGAATCGGTTACACCCTTGTACTCGATTTCGTCAAACTGTACTTGGCCCACGCTTTCCAAATTGGTCTTTGTGCCATCTGGCGCCTCGTACACTCCGTTGCGCTGCCTGTCGAGCTCGGTACCGTTTGTATCTCTGAGCACGAACTCAAACTCGCCACGCTCCATTTGCTTGTTGTTGTTGGAGGCAATAACCGGCACTTTTGTTGCGCCAAACCTCAGCTTGGTGGACTTGGCCTCGTAGGTGTTCTTTACGACGGCCTTGTCTACCTGCTTGCCAGTTGCCACATCGGTGTAGGTGGTAGCAATCTCCAGCGTACCGTCACCGTTGTCCTTCTTTACCTCTATGTCCACGTTGTACATCGTCTGAGTATTGTATGTTATGCCCGGAATCTTTTGCTCAGGCTCAATCTCACGCAGAAGGAACGTGTAGGTGTTGCCCACATCCTTTTGCGTAAATTTGAGACCGGCTATGGCAGTGTGGTCGAACTTGGCCACATGGCGCACGTCGTTGCCGTCCAGCACGCTTTGGGTCTGTGCCGTTACGGCCTCAGGCAGCCTCTGCTTGCTTGCGTCGTCGGTTCCGCTAAGCTCAAAGGTAAACACGTCGCCATTCTTCCACGGACGGTTGAGCTCCTTGGTAACCTCTACATCCGCAAAGCCGTTTGCGTTGTATGCGTTGACAAACTTGAGCGCATCCTCGTTGGGTGTTGCCATGGTTTCCAGCCCGCCGTTACCGTTGTCCTCGACGGTTACCGTAACCACTTTGGCGTTGGCATACGTAATGCCGTCTATGGTCTCGCCGGCATGTTCCTCGGCAATCTTGTAGTAGTGGGTACCAGGCTCGCTATACGAAATCCTCTTGAAGGAAACGCTTCCGTCCGCGGCATTGGTTACTGTGTCGGTATACGGTTGCTGGCCCTCGGGAAGGCGAAGGGCGTTGCCTTGTGCGTCAGCCACTTCGGTAAGCGTGAAGGAGAACTGCCCGCTGCCGAGCTGCTTGTTCTCCAAGGTCTTCTTTGCCTTGATGTCAACGTAGCCCGAAGCCTTGTAGGTATTGTTGAAGTCGAGCGTGGTGTTGGAGTACGCCTCGTTGTTCTTGAGGTAGGTCGCCTTTGCCTCAAGCGTGCCGTCACCCTTGTCGGTAACGGTAACCGTTGCCGTGTATACCACGTCACTTATGGTTATGCCGCCCTTTGTGGTGGCCGTCTCGCGAACGGTGTATACGTGATCGCCCGTCTGATCGGCGTCCGCATTCTTTGCATACGTAAAGGTTGGATACGCGATCTTGCCCGTAGCGTCGTTTTGTACCGTCCAGGTTTGCCCGTCGCCTTGAACGACGAAGGTGTATATGTCTCCCTCGTTCATGGTGCGGCCCGTTACCTCTTTGCTCCCCTGGAAGGCAAAGGTGGTCTCAGCTTTATACACGTTAACGAACTCGACCTGCTCGGGGTTCTTGTCGGCCGTGGCTGTGAGCGTACCGTCGTTGTTATCGGTTACGTCCACCTTTACGACGTAGGACGCATCGCTGTAGGCAGTTCCGGGGTGCTTGTTGTCCTTAGCCTCCGCAATCTTGTAGTAGTGGGTGCCCGGCTTCTTGTAGTTGATCTTGGAGAAGGTCACGCTGCCGTCGGCCGCATTGGTCACGGTCTCCGTATGTGCCGTTTGCCCCTCG
>CADBDT010000027.1 GCA_902793465.1 uncultured Coriobacteriaceae bacterium
CCCCCAAACGACGATCGGAACCGCGAGGCACCATGGAAAGCAGCCGCGCGCAGTTCCGCAGTGAAGCGAGGACTGTTTGAGCACGGCGCTTGTCCATGGCGCCGAAAGGTTCCGTTCGTCGTTTGGGGGCAGGCCTATCCATGGCCAGGCGGACAGTTTGTGGCTCGAACTCAACTATTCGCTCGTAAAGTCCTGGACCTTCATGTTGTAGGAGTTGGCGGAAATCATATAGCCGTTGGTTCCGCGGGCTGTGTCGCACATGCACTTGGAGCCGTCGGTGTTGGTAACAAACACGACGGCGTGGTCGCCCCACGATCCGCTCTCGAACTCAATCAGCAGTCCCTCGGCAGTTGCGTCATCGTAGCCCAGGTACTGCAGGCAGTACATAAGAAAAGCGGCAAACTCGTAGCAGTTGCCGCTGCAGCTGTTTTCGTAGTACATGCGAGCAAACTCGCTTCGCCAGTTTTTGCCTTTTGGCTTTTGCGCCGAGTCGCGTTCCACGTAGTCCGACCAGGCAATACCCTTGTATACCTCCAACGTGGCGTCCTCGCGGCTCATGGAGTCTTTGCTCACCTTGGAGTCGACGAACGCCTTTACCTCGCCGTCGAGCACGGTATCGCCCGAGGTGTATTTACCCGACTTTGTCCACGGGTCATCAACACCCTCCTGGGTCGAGGCGGCCGACGAGGACGAGGAAGAAGAGGAGGAGGACGAAGATGAACTGCTGCTCTCCTTCTTGTCCGAATCGCTCTTAGAGCTAGAGTCGGAGGTGGTGGAGTTGTTCTTGGACTGGTTAGCTAGCTGCTGCGTGAGGGTGGATATCTGGCTCTTGGCGGCTGTTGCCTCCTTTTGTGCCTCCTCGACGCGAGGCGACAAAATGCTAAAGGTAACAAAGGCGGCTACTCCAGCAGCCAGAACGAGCAGGATAAGCACCACGGCCACCGGAACCCCGCCACGGGGCCGCTGAGCAGACCTGCTTGTGTGGTGGTTTGCCTGGGTGGCCGTACGCCTGCTTGGGTGCTGGCGGGTACGCGATGAGGACGAACTCCTGCGGGCGCCAGAACGCCGGGCCTGCGAAGATTCGTCCGCACTGCGACGCTCACGCGCAGAGTCGCGTACATGGGCGTTTCTGCGCGTCTGTATTACGGGTCTCTCTTGGGTATTCTCAACGTCTCTGTTCAAGATGTTACTTCCTTAAACCTGCACGTTAGAACTGGTTGTAAATAAACTCGGCGGATGAGCCGAAGCCCGAGAACGCCACGAACAAAAAGAGTCCTATGAGGGCGGCGGCAACGCTCGTGCACACAATTACATCGCCCATAAGCGGGTGATTGCCAAGAAACGCGTCGTACTTGCTGCGTAGTGTATCTGCCTTCTTGCGTGCCATGCTAGTTGCCCTCCGTGGCAAATTCGTAGAGCGCCTTTTCGGCGTCAATCCAACCAGTCCAACCAAAGTGAACGATGTCAAAGAGGTAATAGGGCTCGTACTCGTGATCCGAGAAGTCCGCCAAACGAGCGCTCGGATGACGTGCCACTACCTCGCGAATGCGGTCGTAAGCCGCCGCTCGCTTGTCTTTGCCAATTCCAATGTAGTCGTAGTAGGGTGCGAGCGTGGGCTCAATTACGATGAGCGGAGATATTCCACACGCGTCGCATGCTTGCAAAAACAAGTCGAGGTCATCGTACTCGGGCGTGTTGCTGTAGGTCTCCTCCGCACGCGAGTCCTTGAGGGAGGGCAAGGCAGGCTCGAGTCCCTCCGCATAGAACTTGTCTTCCACGCCCCAGTCGTTGTTGGTGCTCATACGCTTGGCATCTTGGAGCGCCTGCTCGCGGAGCGCATCCCAGTCAGGCTGCTCCACGGGGCCGTTGGCCAAGGGAATGCCGGACGAGCGAACGTCTGCCAGCTGGCTCCTTATTTTGAGGTCGTCAATACCGCCCAAAACTACCCCGTCTATTGCGTCGAGGGGGTTTTGGGGCGCGCCGGCGCGAATGGTGTTGGTGTCCACACCCTGCTGGGCAAGGCGATCCTTTACCTTTTGACGCAGTTCGTCGGGAATCTGCTTGTTGCTGCAGAACCCGCGATACAGCGAGTAGGAGAACCGTGCCGAAAAGGTGCTTGCATCCACTCCGCCGTCTGTAAACATGCCAAGGCCAATTATGAGTGCGACCTTGTTTTGAGGCACTCCGTCCTTGGCTATGGCGCCAATGGCCATGGTGTCCCAAAGGCACTGGTCAAACGCCTCGCCAACCAGCATAAAGCGCTTGCCATAGTTGTGCTCGCCAAACGTGGCCGCAGGAACCTGCGGAACGAGGCTCTTTGGGGTAGAAAACTCCGACGACCCAAGAACCAGCAGGGTGTCTTGGCCCATGTTTGCATGGATAAAGTCCGTGCTGGACGACTTGGCACCCGAATATACGTAGCCGTAGTCGGTGTTTTGGTCGCGCACGTCTTGGGTAGGAAGCAGCACGAACGTTGCCGATACCGCACAAGCGGCAACGGCAATGCCCAACAGCAAGGCCAAGAGGCGTCTATGCAGTGTGTGCGCTTCCATACCAGCAGCTCTTTAGATCCGTGGCTCGACTACATGCGCTCGCGAACGCGGGCAATAATCTTGTTTGTGGTGTTCATCTCTTCGCGCTCAAGCTCGGTAGGCGCAATGGTTACGCCAAAGTTGTCCTTAATGGCAACCAGCAGCTCGATGGCGGCCATGGAGTCCAGGATGTCCTCCTCAAAGAGATCTATGTCGCGCTCCTCGGCAACATCCTCCTCGTCGGTAATCTCAATAATGAGGTCAATAATCTGCTTTTCCAAGTTGTCCATGAGTGATTCCTCTCGATGGTGCGTGTCCCAACAAAGCGTATATTAGCGTTAAGAGGACAATCCCAAAAGGGGGCTTACAACATAACCACCAAACAGCGCGAAGCCAAAGAACACCACGACCATGGTTACCAGCCACGATGCGGCAACAAACCAGCGATCGCGCTTGTGGCGCTTGTAGAACTTCCACTTCTTTTGCAGGTAGTGGCAGGCGGCAAGCATTACGCCGTGGTATATGCCATACACAATATAGTCCGGTGTTATGCCGTGCCAGACGCCCATAAGCGTCATGTTTATCATAAATCCCACGCACGCGGTGGTAAGGCGGGACTTAAAGAGCTTGTGCGAGATCGCAAACGACGAAAAGCGCATAAACACGAAGTCGCGCAGCCACGTGGAAAGCGATATGTGCCAGCGGTCCCAGAACTCCTTTATGTCCTTTGCCGCAAACGGCATGTGGAAGTTGCGCGGTACCTCTATGCCAAGCATGAGTCCCAGGCCCATGGCCATGTTGGAGTAGCCGGCAAAGTCGAAGAAGAGGTCCAGTCCAAAGCAGAACGACTCGGCCACAAAGGAGAGCGCGGGCACGCTTATAACTGCCGGTGCCATCCAGAGTCCCCAGTGGGCGAGGGCCGACCCCACAAACTTGTAGAGCGCGCCGAGCACAAACCAACCAAGGCCTCTGTAGAGCCGCTCCAAATACGCGTCGCGCGAAAGCGGCGTACGCAGGTCCGTTACGAAGTTGCGGCTGCGAAGGATGGGGCCGGAGGTAAAGGGCGGGAAGAAGCACAAAAACGAGAGGTACTCGCCTATAGTCATATTGTCAATTAGCCCGTCGCGCACCTCTATGAGTACCTGTACGGACTTAAAGGTTATGTAGGAGATGCCCAAAAAGCCGGGGAAGTCGGGCGCAAACAGCACACCCACCTTGTATATGGCCAAAGGCGCAATCTGGCACGCAAGGGCCACGCGGTACAAGGCTACGGCCTTGGGATGCTCCTTCCTAAAGAGCCCGGCCACCCACGCATAGAGCGCAAGCGAGCCAAGCAGATAGGCGCCAAAGAATATGAGCGACGGTATCGAGCGAAAGAACAGCAGTGCCAGCATTAGCACAGACGCCACCAGCCCATAGCGGCCAAGGGGACGCTCGCGCATGCCCAAAATGGCGGCTATGAGCACTATAGGTACGCACAGTACGAAGAATGCTGGCTCTACAAAGAAATCCACGATGCCGTCCTGACCTCAGCTATTCCTTGATTACGGGCATGTCCTCGCCGTAGCAGTTGTCCTGCGAGTTGCTGCTGGAGTTGCCACCGCAGGCGGTAAGGGCGAGCGAGCCCATTACGAGCGAAAGGGCAACAAAAAAGGTGAGTACGGACTGAAGTTTCTTGCTCATAGCATGTCTCCTTAGAGTCTATAGTCAAACATGAGCGACTTACTTTACCACACAACGCAACTATGTAATGGAATGCGCTAAATCATCAGTTCCTCGCCACATCGAATGCAGACGACCTGGGCTCCCAGTTGCTTGTGGGGTCCAAAATCTCCACGCTGTAGGACGAAGGCTTCATCATCCAGCCGTTTGCCGCCATCTCGGA
Source organism: uncultured Coriobacteriaceae bacterium (assembly GCA_902793465.1). GTDB lineage: Bacteria > Actinomycetota > Coriobacteriia > Coriobacteriales > Atopobiaceae > RUG440. The sequence goes on from CADBDT010000027.1 coordinate 4,417, forward strand.
GTCTACCATCTTTATTTCTCCGGACTTCTTGTCGGTTACCCAGGTAAGACCGTGATCGAGCCAAAGCCCGCTCTGGCGCTCCTGATAGGTGAGCTCGGCATGGGCGTCCGTGTAGCCAAAGTATCTTAGGCACCATTGGATGGCGGACGCCATGCTAAAGCAGTTGCCGCCCTTGCTAAAGAAGTCCTTGGCATAGTCTACGGTCCAGTCGTACGTGCGGGGGTACTGGTTGCCCTCCCACTCGTTGTAATCCGACCACGTTATGTTGCAAAACGTGTTGTAGGCGTTTTCGTCTACGCTCTTGTCTTTGCTGGAGTGCTTGTCGCAGAACTCCTTTACCTGCTTGTCCAGGTCTTTGTCGCCGGAGGTAAAGTAGCCGCCGTCTATCCAGGGGGACTCCACGCCCTTGTAGCCGTCCGCCAGGTTGGCTGCTTCGCGCTCGGCCTGCATGGTGGCGGCTATTTTTGTGGGGTCGGTTCCCTGCTTGGTGAGGTCCGGCACGCCCGCTGCCTTTTTCCATGCGGGGTCGGGTACCTTAACGTCGTCCTCCGAGACGGTGGTGGAGCCAGAGCTTGCGCTCGAGCCAGAGCCCGAGGAGGAGCTGTTGTTCGACTGGGCCTCGCTCGTAGAGGCTGTGCCTGCGGCTTGCTGTTGCTGCTCTGCCTGCTGGCTGTTCTCGCTTGGCTTGGCGGTGCAGCGGGCAATGGCGAACACGAGGATTACGATAAGCAGGACACCGACGCCGCCCGCAATAAGGATCTGGGGCGACAAGCCCGCTACTGCTGCGCGCGGGCTGCCGGCGGGACGGCTTGCGGACGGCCGTGTGCCGCTGGGGCGCCTGCGGGGATTGCCGTTTGCCGGCCTGCGCGCGTCGTTGCCTGCAGGCCTGCGGCTGGGCCGCTGGCCGGACCTCCTCCGGTTAGGTGTGCTGCCGTCGGCATGACCAGAGCCAGAGGGTCGCCGACGGCCGTCCGCGGATGCTGGCCTCCGCCTGCGGTTGGACGAGTGCTGCGAAGCGCCGGCATCGGCGTCGGAGTCCGGGCGAGGAGCGCGGCGACGCTTGCGCTGGGTCTGTTGCCTTCCGTCGGACGAGGCGTTGGCTGGTCGCCGACGCCTTTGGCCCTCGGGCGCGGGCTTGCCCTGTTTGCGCCTGGGCTTGTCGTCTTCGTATACGTCCTCTTCGTTCGGTCGTGCCATAGCGTGTTCCTTGCGTTCCTTGTCTTGCGGTTCTTGCGATTGATGTCTTACGCAGACTATAGCGTTGCCAGCTTCTTGCGGTCTACCTTGCCGTTGTTGGTAACGGGCAGGTCGTCCACAACGCGTATGCGCTTGGGGATCATGTAGGACGGCAGGCTAACCGTAAGCTTCTTGCGGAGCGCTCGTCCGTCCTTGGAGCTAAAGTCCTGGGCGGGCGTGTTCATTACCAGGTATGCGGTAAGGCTCCTAACCGATCCGTCGGGCCTGCGCACGGGAAGTACCGCCACGCGCTCCACGCCATCGAGCTTTGCGATGTTTGCCTCTATGTCCTCGAGCTCAATGCGATAGCCGTGCATCTTGATCTGCAGGTCTATGCGGCCGCTGTAGAACAGGAGGCCGTCCTGCAGGTAACCCTCGTCGCCGGTCCGGTACGAGCGGTAGGTGGTTCCGTCCACGTCGGCCGTAGAGAAGGCCTTGCGCGTGCGCTCCTCGTCGTTAAAGTAGCCTACGCTTACGCTGTCTCCCACGATTACTATCTCGCCCTTGTTGCCGTCTTCTTGCAGGTTGCCCTGCTCGTCCATTATGCGAATGACGGTTCCGGCCTTGGGACGGCCGACCGGCAGGGGAGAGTGCTCCTCGAGCACGCTGGGGGTAACGTGGATGCCGGTAACGGCAACGGTTGACTCGGTCGGGCCATAGGTGTTGTACACCTCGGCCTTGGGAAACGCCTCAATGAGACGAGCGGCCGTTCGGTTGGTAAGGGTCTCGCCGCAAAAGAGGAAGGTGCGCATCTGCGGAAGGAGCTCCTCGTTGAATGCCGGGTCGGCAAGGCACATTTCCACAAAGGAGGGGGTGGACACCCATATGGTGGCGTCGGACGAGCGAAGGCGCTCAAAGAGCTCGCTCATGGACTCCAAGAGGCTCTTGCTTAGGGCGTATTCCGTTCCGCCCAGGCTCAGCGACAGGTAGAGGTCCATAACGGAGAGGTCAAACGAGTAGGGCGCCTGGTTTACGAACACGTAGCCGTCCTTGGCGTTCGTGCACATGGTCTTACCCCAGCGCACAAAGTTGTCCAGGCAGTCACGCGTGATCTGTACGCCCTTGGGTTTTCCGGTGCTGCCAGAGGTAAATATTATGTAGTACACGTCGTTGGGGCCTATCCAGTGCGGAGTGAGGTCCTCCATATCGCCCTCGGTGGATATGCGCGCAAGCTCTGCGGCGTCGAGGACGGTGGCGTTTCCACAGTTGATCTGCGGCAGGTCCTCGGTCGCAATTATGAGCTCCGGCTCTACCTCGTCTACGATGTCCTGGACGCGGCCCACGGGCACCGATACGTCCACGGGGCAGTAGGCGCGCCCGGTCTTGGAGCAGGCCACAAAGCTGGCAATCATAAGGGGGTCCTTGTGCCCATAAATTACTACTGGCTTGCGCTCCTTCGTACACCGCAATATGTGGGTGCCAATGCGGTTGGAGCGGGAGCCAAGCTCTCCCCAAGTGAGGCTGGAAGTCCTGCCTGGCGCGTTGAGCACATAGGCCAGGCTGTTGGGACGTGTGTTTTCGTGGTTGGAGATCGTTTCCAAAATTGTCACGGTAAACTACCTGCGCAATCAAAAGAGAAGGATAGTGCTACAACCTTGCGAATATAGCACAGCGCGCCTGCGCTCCCGTTCCAGAATAAAAAACCCAAAAATGAACAGGGGACGCGTGAACAGGGGACGTGTCTGGTGTTCAGAAATGAACGGGAGATACGTCCCCTGTTCACGCGATTGTGGCTACTCCAGCCCCACGTACTCCAGCCCAATGCTGCCGAGCCAGCCCCAGCGGGGTTGGGCCATAAGGCCGTACGCGCTAAGCCAGAGCGCGAGCGGGACCTCCCTCACGCCTTCCGCAACAGAGTCCATAACCATTCCGTTGCCAACGTAGAGTCCCACATGCCCATGGACATGGCCCTGGGCCGTATAGGGGTGGACAGGCACGGCCACTATCATTCCTACCTTAAGGTCGCTCGTGTCTTCGTAGTGGCAGTAGCCGTTGTACAGCTCGGCCGCGTTGCCAAGGACCACGCCCAGGCCTAGGCGAGAAAAGGCCTGCTCTATCCAGCTGGCACACAGGTCGGCGCCCGTCGAGGGAGTTGCGTGGGCGCAGGCAACAAACTGCCTCTGAAGAGCGGTGGCATCTCCGCTGAGCTGGGGCTCGTGCCCCTCCTGCACCACACGAATCGACGGCTGTCCCCAGCGCGAGACGCCGTTGTTCGCAAAACCACGCTTTTCTAACAGCTCTTGCAGCTCTTTTTGGTGCTCGTCCGCCATAGTTCGCTAGCTTACGCCATGCGACCGGTAGTCCGGATCCAGGATTTTTTGCAGGCACAGCGCCATTTCGCCAAGATAGACGCGCTCAAAGTAGTCATCCACCAAAATGAGGTCCGGCACAAGATCGGCCTCCATGACCTCGCAAAGCGACTCGCGCAGGGAATCCATGTCGTCCACGGTGTCCACTGCCAAAAAAACCGCCTCGGGCGACGCGATTGAGACCCCAGACAGAACTATGTTCTTTGCGATCTCCATAAGGCCGCTGGCGCTCCACTTTGCGTCCTCTGGGCCTTGCTGGTACGCAAAGCGAGTCTCGAAGTAGCGCGTCTCGCCAGCAAGGTTAAGGCGCCCCTTGAGCAGTCGCCCGTCGATTATGGTTCCAAGACCTCCTGCCGCGTGGCCAAACTCGTGGCGGTAGAACATAAGGCTTTGGTACTTGTCCTGCAGCACGTAGCATCCCGCGGCGGCGGCGTTGCAGTTGTTGTCCACGTGCACGCGTACGCCAAAGCGGTCGGCAATGTGCTTGCCAAGGTCGTAGTCGCTATCCACGATTCCACGCATGCTTACCGTTCCGTGATACGCCACGCCTGGCACGGCTATGCCAATTGCGTCGAGCTCAGACAGGTTTACCTCGCCGCCCGCAATGGTCTCTATAAGGTCCTCCACGTCGCGGTAGTCCAGCCTTGCCTTGCGCACGGTGCCGTAGCGAGCTACGTTGCCGTGGTCGTACAGTCGGTATCCCAGCCTCACGTCGCGCCGCAGCACGAATAGCGTAATAACAAGAATGCGTTTGTCATTTGACAAGTCCCGCATGGCATGCAGGTTGCCGACATCCTCTCCCGGGGCGTGCAGGTCGTGAAGGGCGTGCATAAGGAGCTCTATTGCTGCAGGTGCGTCGTAGCTGCCAAAGACCTTGCCGGGCACCTCGAATACCATAGTGTTGGGATGCGCCTGCGCCATCTGTTGGCGAAGATGGCCTACCTGTGGCGCCAGCATTATGGCCGCGTAGTCGTCGGGCACGCCAAGCGCGCGGTCAAAAGACATGGCGCTAAACTCGTAGGGGAGCGAAAGCCCACGCGCGACCTCGCTCATCTTAGACGCAAAGAACGTCGTGGTCATGCCGGATGTGCAGCAAAGGAGTACCTTAGTAACAAAGGTGTCCATCTCGCTTTCCAGCGCATGGGACATCTCTTCAAAAAGTTCCTGGGCGCGCGATAGGTCCTCGAGCACGAAGTGCAGAAAGAACGCGGGAACCTCGTCCGGGGAGGTCATTACCAGTAGCTCCACGATGGTGCGCACGTCCTTTTCGCGGTAGAAGTTAACTTCCGCCACGATCTGGTCCACCTCTATAACTATGTGGTCGTCGTCTACCTCTCGTGGATTCGAGCCGCACACGTTTTGGCTCAGCACCCAAGTGCGGTACCTCTGTAACAGCTCGTCCATTAAAACCTCCCAACTAAATATATCGGCCATTATACGTAAATGGGGAGGGTACTCCTGCTCCAAGTATCACATGGACACAAACGGAAACGCTCGGTGGCGGACACCCTCGGGGAGGGGTGCCGCAAGGGGATACTCCCCATCGGGTACATCGCGATAAGGTCGTTCCCTTGTGAGTGGGGCTATCCGCGATGTACCCGTAGGGGAGTATCCCCTTGCGGCACGCCGAGACGTACCCTATCCCTGCTCGTCGTCGCCAGACAAGAGACGGGCAAAGGTCTTTTTTGCAGCTTTGCGAATGCTCGTAACGGACGATTCGAGCGCGCACTGCACGAGGGAGAGCACAACCTCGCGCGACCTTTCGTTTGTTTTGCCAAGCGCGGACAGCACGCGCTGCAGCTTGTCGGGGGAGGAGGCAATGTCGTCGAGCTTCTGTGCTCCCGCTGCATCCAAGGCGTCAAAGATGTCGTCAATAACGCTTTTGCGCTCCTTGAGGGAGAGCTTGCAGGTCCAGGTGGCAATTGCCTCGTTGAGGTCCACGCACTCTGGCAACAGGCACGGCGCCTCGTCCATTCCGTCGCATACGACCTGCCATGTGGTGGGGTCGTGCTGCTCGATGCCGCGCGCGCTGCTCTTAACGATGATGGACGACCCAAGGTCTTTGATAAACAAACTGCCGACCACGCTAAAGGTGGGTATGATGCGCCTTACGTTTACGTCTGCGGCCATTGCAGGGTCTTGGGCAAAGACCGCTGGCTCCATTCCCGGGCCATCGTTGGAATATACGCACACGATGCGCGACCTCTGGTCGGCTGTGCAGTATCTGGCAGCGTATTCGGCAAGGTTTCCGCCCTTGGAGTGCCCTCCCACGCGTACGGGCGCATCGCGGTCGGCCGTGTGCTGCAAGGCCCTCTGCAAATAGCCCTTTGCCCTTCGCTGTGCGGCAGTGGTGGTAAAGCTCAGCATAAAGTCCTCGCGCCACCCGGCTATGGTGTTGTCGGTCCCCCTAAAGGCAACGTAGCACTCGCCGTTTGGGAGGTCTGCCGTAAAGGCGGCAAACTGAAGCGGCGCCGATTTGTTAACGATATCTACGTACGCGCTTAGCCAGACGTCCGCAAAGCGCGCGGATGCTTCAAGAAGCTCCAAAAACTCCCTATCTATTGCGGCTAGCGTGTAGAGGTGGGCGGCAAGGTTGCTTCCCGCCCTCTTTAGCAGCAGATCGCATGCATCGGCAAGGCGAATGCCGCCTCCCTGTGCCTCGCTGGGGATTATGTTCCAAAAGCCCACGTAGGAAAGCAGCGAGAGCACCACGTTGTCCACGTCGTTAAACGGGCGCTCGTCAAATAGCAGGTCTCCTCGCCATCTTAAGTAGTCGTTTATGCTTGCCATTTTTCCCGTCCCTCAAGCGCTTTGTCCCATTGCCCCCTGGGAATAGTCTACGCGTCCTCTAAGTCCCTTGGACGGTTGTAGAAAGCGGTTATGCTTGCGTTTGCATGCTCACTCATCTTCTGCTGCACCCATCGGTCGCGCTCGTACACTATGGCCAGCATCTCGTCTGCAATCTGCTCGGGCCCCGTGGGATGTACGTTGCGTATGTAGGCAGCCATGCGCCCTATGGCCGCAGGCGAGCGCAGTTCGCCCGCGAGTACCTGCGCAAACTCCTCGGGATATCCCTCTTGGAGCACGGCTCTTACGAGCGATGCGTACGCCTGGTCGTAGTCGGCGCCTACGTTTTTTGCCGCCTTCATTGCCATCCACTCCTTACTTGGCAAAGCTGCTTATGCGCACCCGTACGTTTTCCTGGAGGTTGCGATAAAACAGCGAGAGGTCCAACAGATGATAGTCTCCCTTGGCAAAGGGGGCGTTGTTTGCGTCGTAGAGCTCGTTGGGGTCTTCCATGTCCGAGACCACGAGTCGGCCAGTGTCCTTGTGTATGTATGCCCCGCAGTACTGTGGTCGCTCGTCGGTAATGTTTCCGTCCTTGTCCACCAGCACGAAGCCCAGGTTTTGGTCGCGGGTGGCCGGGGTGGGGTCGGTGCGCCAGTTAAGTGGGTTAATGGAAACCTCGCGGATCCCCTCTAAAGAGGCACGCTCGTCCGCGGCGTTGTAGCTTATTACGACCCCCGTATCGTCGGCGCGCTGAGCCATGCGAACCGCAGGGTTCTGGGCAACATACTCCGCGCTTACGGGCATGCCAATGGCATATGCCGCCACGTAGCGGGAGACAAACGCCTCGTTGTTTCCAAAGTCGGCAACAAGCCTGTGGACCATCTCGGCTCCCTGCGAGAAGCCAAAGAGCACGAAGGGTCGGCCACCGTTGCGGTTTTGGAGGTAGTCCTCAAACGCATCGCGAACATCCTGGTAGGCGAGGGCGGCATAAGAGTTGCTTCCGCTTGCGCTACCCGTCCAGGTGGAAATCGTGGTCTTCCCATTAAGGTAGCATCCGAGGGTCTGCTGGCGATACAGTGGCGCAAACACGTTTGCGAAGTCCGACACTATGCCCTTTTGCATGTTGAGGGTCTTCCTAAAGCGGCCGGCTGTCTTGGGGTCAAAGACGTTCTCGTTTCCGGGCGTGGTGTTGTTTAGGTCTACCACGGGCAGCACAAAGAACACGTCGGCGGGCTTGTTTGCATCTTGGGGAAGCTCCACCCACAGTTCGCTGCGGCTGTAGTCGAGGTGTTCGTCTGGCGTTGGCGTCGGGCGCGCGGCGCAAGCTGCAAGAAGGAGCGCAAATACAGCTGCGCAAACAAGCGCGGGGACTGCAAGTGCTCGCTTGACGTCGAGTGCCCTCATGGCGTAACCTCCGCTTCCATATATGCCTGCATGCATCCTATATTATTGCGGACTGCGGGTTTGTTGAAGGCTAGAATGGTTGACGAAACATCGGACGAAAGGCAAGAGGGCATGAGGAGAATAGACGAGCAGGACTTTGTGTACCTAGATGGCATACGGTGCTGCAGGGGACACATTCTGCCTTATGGGGCTACGATCGTGGACGGGGGAGGCATAAACTTCTCTATTAGCTCGCACGACGCGACGGCTTGCACGCTGCGCCTGTATCATGCGGGCGAGGACGAGCCGTACGCGCGCATTCAGATACCCGAGCACTTTAGGACGGGCGACAGCTACTCCATAATCGTGTTTGACCAGGATATAGAGGATCTGGAGTACACGTACCGCTTTTCTGGCCCCTACGACTTTGCTGCCGGAATGCGGTTTGACGACTCCATTGACCTTTTGGACCCTTACGCCAAGCTTATAACGGGCCGCGACGTATGGGGCAACGACCCCAACGTGCAGCCGCCCATGCGCTGCAAGGTAATATTCGATGACTACGCATGGGAAGGCGACCAGCAGCTGGACACGCCCTACGAGGACCTGGTTATATACGAGATGCACGTGCGCGGGTTTACGAACGGTTCAAACAGCCCCGCAAAGCGCAGGGGAACGTACAAGGGCGTGGTGGAAATGATTCCGTACCTCTGTGAGCTGGGCGTAAACTGCGTGGAGCTGCTTCCCGTGTTCGAGTTTGACGAGCTGGAGTTTGCATACAGGGGTGACGGCCGTATTCATAACTACTGGGGCTACTCCACGGTGGGTTTCTTTGCGCCAAAGGCGGCGTATGCCGCGTCCGGCGAGCGCGGGCTGGCGTGCGACGAGTTTAAGAACATGGTAAAGCAGCTGCACAAGGCGGGCATATCCGTAATATTGGACGTGGTGTTTAACCACACCGCCGAGGGCGGCGACCCCGGGCGCACGTACAGCTACCGCGGCATAGACAACCGCACGTACTACATCCTGGACTCCGCAGGCCGCAACACGAACTACTCTGGCTGCGGCAATACGGTAAACTGCAACAACGCCGTGGTTAGGCAGCACATACTGGACTGTTTGAGGTACTGGGTAAGCGACTACCATGTGGACGGCTTTCGCTTTGACGAGGCGCCCATCCTCTCGCGCGGTCAGGACGGAAGTCCCCTGCAAAACCCGCCGCTGCTAGAAACGCTTGCCCACGACCCCATCCTCTCGCGCACCAAGCTCATTGCCGAGGCGTGGGACGCTGCGGGTCTGTACCAGGTGGGCAGCTTCCCTGCGCCCAAGCGCTGGTCGGAATGGAACGGCAAGTACCGCGACTGCCTGCGCTCGTTCCTAAAGAGCGACGCATGGGCTGGGCCGCAGCTCGTCGAGCGCATTATGGGCTCGCCCGACATGTATAAGGACGACGAGCTTCCCAACATAAACTTTGTTACGTGTCACGACGGCTTTACGCTCAACGATCTGGTTTCGTACAACCATAAGCACAACGAGGCCAACGGCGAGGACAACCGCGACGGTATGGACGACAACACGAGCTGGAACTGCGGCGTGGAGGGTCCCACCGACGACCCAGAGGTGGAGGCGCTACGCAACCGGCAGGTAAAAAACGCGCTGGCACTCCTGCTCCTGAGCCGTGGCACGCCCATGATGCTTGCGGGCGACGAGTTTAGAAACTCGCAAGGTGGCAACAACAATGGCTATTGTCAGGACAACGAGATCTGCTGGCTCGACTGGGGCGACCTAAAGCGGCACGCCGACGTCTTTGAGTTCTGCAAGCTCATAATCGCGCTGCGAAAGACGCATCCCGTGGTGGGAAGGTACTCCTACGACATGGGCGTAAACGAAACGGGCTACCCCGAGATGTCGTTTCATGGAGAGATGGCCTGGCAGCTGGATATCTCCAACCCGTTCTACACGTTTGGCTTCATGTTTGCCCAGCCAGGCCAGAGATACGGCATGCAGTCGGACTCATATATATACTGCGGCGTAAACGCCTTTTGGGAGGAGCGCACGATGGAGCTGCCCATCGTTCCGGCCGGATACAGCTGGCGCAAGTACGCATACACGGCCGACGCCACCCACGACGCCCACGAGGAGGTGGCGGGCAGCTTTACGCTCGCGCCGCGCAGCCTCGTGGTTCTGGTTGCGGAATAGGCGAGGGGCGGAGCGTCCGGGTCCGCCCCTAGGCAAAGGCCAAAACCTTTCGACGTCATGGACAAGCGTCGTGCTCGGGCGGCCTATCAAGGGGGAGTACCCCTCTTGATAGGTCGAACGCTCCTCGCGCGCGTCTTTGATGGCTGGCCAATATCCTTTGTTGCTTTCTGGCATCGGCGCGCGTGTTTTTAGGTATCATAGTTCTGGTTTATCCCGAAGGTCCAAGACATAAGGCGCAGATGAGCCCTTGCCCCTCCTGGGGAATTATTATCGGGAATCGGCGCCCGCGGACTCTACCCAGGAGGAGTGATATGCAACCTTACTTGTTGGAATCGTCAGCGGTGCTCGACGAGCAGCGCACGGATGGCGAAAGGGGTCTTTCGGCGTCCGAAGCCCAGAGCCGTTTGGGCAAATATGGCCCAAACGAGCTAGACAAGGGCGAAAAGACCCCGCTGTGGAAGCGGTTCTTTGCACAGATGGCCGACCCCATGATCATAATGCTTCTTGTGGCGGCCGTGGTGTCGGCAGTGGTCGGCATCTATGAGGGCGGCAGCGAGGGCTTTGCCGACGTGGGAATTATCCTGTTCGTGGTCATTCTTAACTCGGTGCTCGGCGTCGTTCAGGAGAGCAAGGCCGAGGAGGCGCTCGAGGCGCTTCAAGAGATGGCCGCGGCGCAGAGCAAGGTTATTCGCGATGGTCGCTTGATCACCGTTCCCTCGTCTGAGCTCGTGCCGGGCGACGTGGTGGTGCTCGAGGCGGGCGACTCCGTACCTGCGGACTGCCGCATTCTGGAAAGCGCCAGCATGAAGATAGAGGAGGCCGCGCTCACGGGCGAGTCCGTGCCCGTAGAGAAGCACGCCAACGTGCTTTCGGTTGCCTCTGCCGACGAGGACGTGCCACTGGGAGACCGCAAGAACATGTGCTACATGGGATCCGTAGTGGTGTATGGCCGCGGCAAGGCCGTGGTCGTTAGCACTGGCATGCAAACGGAGATGGGCAAAATCGCAGACGCGCTTGCCCAGGCAGAGGACGAGCAGACGCCTTTGCAGGTCAAGCTTGCGGAGCTCTCGCGCATCCTCACGTTCCTGGTCGTTGGCATTTCCGTTGTTATCGTAGTCATTGGCATGATAAAGAACGGTGGTCTTGCGTTCTTTAGCGACATTGGTCTGGTGCTCGACACCTTTATGATTGCCGTGTCGCTGGCCGTCGCGGCCATTCCCGAGGGCCTGGCAGCGGTGGTAACCATCGTGCTCTCAATTGGCGTTACCAAGATGAGCCATCACAACGCCATTATCCGCAAGCTCACTGCAGTGGAGACCCTTGGCTGCACGCAGCTCATCTGCTCGGACAAGACGGGCACCCTTACCCAGAACAAGATGACCGTGGTACGCCACGAGGGAGAGGACATGACCTCGCTCGTGCGCACCATGGCGCTCTGCTCCGACGCCAAGTGGGACGACGTGGCCCAGGAGGCCGTGGGCGAGCCTACCGAGGCGGCCCTGGTGGCCGATGCCGCCAAGCTCGGATACACTACCCGTGACCTCGAGGCCAGTCGTCCGCGCGTAGGCGAGGCGCCGTTTGACTCCGGTCGCAAGATGATGTCCGTGGTGGTGCGCACGCGTTCGGGCAAGATCGTCCAGCACACCAAGGGCGCTCCCGACGAGATCCTCAAGCGCTGCACGTACGTAAAGCGCGAGAACGAGATCGTTCCCATGACCGAAGAGATTCGCAGGGACATCCTAACCCACAACAAAGAGATGGCCGACCAGGCGCTGCGCGTTATGGCGGCAGCGAGGTGCGAGTGGGACGATGTGCCCGAGAGCTTTGCGCCCGAGTTCCTGGAAAAGGACCTTATCTACGTCGGCCTCTCTGGCATGATCGACCCGGTTCGTCCCGAGGTAAAGGACGCCATCGCAGAGGCCCACTCCGCCGGCATCCGCGTGGTAATGATTACCGGCGACCACATAGACACGGCCGTGGCCATAGCCAAGGAGCTGGGCATCATCGAGCGCCGCGAGCAGGCGATTACAGGTGCCGAGCTGGATCGTATTTCCGACGACGATCTTGCCACGCGCATAGAGGAGTTTGGCGTTTACGCGCGCGTACAGCCCGAGCACAAGGTGCGCATAGTCGACGCATGGAAGAAGAAGGACAAGGTCGTTGCCATGACGGGCGACGGCGTTAACGACGCTCCCTCCATCAAGAAGGCCGACATTGGCGTGGGCATGGGAATTACTGGAACCGACGTTACCAAGAACGTGGCCGACATGGTTCTTGCCGACGACAACTTTGCCACCATCGTGGACGCGGTGGAAGAGGGACGCAGGATCTACGACAACATTCGCAAGTGCATACAGTTCCTGCTGTCCTCCAACCTTGCCGAGGTAATATCGGTGTTCGTTGCCTCGCTCATAGGCTTTACCATCCTTAAGCCTGCCCACCTGCTGTGGATAAACCTCATTACCGACTCCCTGCCGGCACTTGCCATGAGCATGGAGGAGGCAGAGCCCGGCATAATGAAGCGCCCGCCGCGCGACTCGCGAGAGGGCATATTTGCCGGTGGCATGGGCGTCGACTGCCTGGTTCAGGGCATCGTTATTGCACTCATTACGCTTGTGAGCTACTTTGTTGGACTCTTTGCGCAGTTCCCCGGCATTACCATCGACCAGCTTGTGGCCAATCCCGAGATGGGCACGGAGGGCATGACCATGGCGTTCCTCACGCTTTCCATGGTCGAGATGTTCCACTCGTTCAACATGCGTAGCCGCCGTCAGTCCATCTTTACCCTTAAGGGACAAAACAAGTGGCTGTGGGGCGCCTTTGCGGTGTCGCTGCTGCTCACGTTCCTGGTCATTGAGGTGCCGTTCCTGGCAAACCTGTTTAGCTTTGCGGTGCTCGATCCTATGCACTACGCCATGGCGCTGGGTCTTGCCGTACTCATAATCCCCATTATGGAGATCTACAAGGCCATAATGAGGGGAGTAGAGAAGAACAAGTCGTAAATGGGACCCTGCAACCCTCCGATGTTATGCCATGCTCATGTTCGCTTCGCTCAAAAATCGCATGTCATAACATCGGAGGGCCGCCCTTTACGATTCGCTGCTACTGACAGCGGGGCGCGCTTCGCGCGCATTTGTGCCTGGAGACAAAACAGGGGCAGCACCGCCCTTTGCGATTCACTGCTACTGACAGCGGAGAGCGCGCTTCGCGCGCATTGGTGCTGGGAGGAGAATTATGGCAAAGCGCAACAGTCGTACGAGGCGAAACATTCGTCGTAAGGCGCAGGCCAAGGTTCGGGACAAAGGTGGCCAGGGTGCCGGACAGCTTCCGGAGCTTTCTACCCTTACCGAGCTGCCCGCGTTCGACCAGCTCGTATGCTCTTCTCGGCAGGCAGAGGCGTTCCAGAGATACTGCGACGGTGTGGACGAGAGCCTTAGCCTGGGATGCGTTGTTCGCCTGGACAGGGGATACCCCGCCGTGCTTACGGAAGACGAGGTCTTTCGTGCGGAATTCTCTGCGCAGCTTACCAAGAGCGACTTTTCGCGCGTTGCGGTGGGCGACTGGGTGGCCGTGCGCGTTCCGCATGGCCACGACATGGGTCTTATTGAGTGCATACTGCCTCGCGAGAGTGACATTGCCCGTTGGCGCGGCGGCTCGCGTGGCGAAAAGCAAACCTTGGCCGCCAACGTGGATGTTGTGATTGTGGTCCAGGCTTTGGAAAAGGGCAGGCTCTCCCTAAACCGCATCGCTCGTTCTGCGGTAGTTGCTGCCGACTGTGGAGCAGATGTTGCGGTGGTTCTAACCAAGTGCGACTCGGTGAGCGTGGAAGAGGTTAATGCCGCGCGGGAAAGCGTTTGCGCTGTTCTTGGCAAAAACTGCCCGGTGGTTTGCTCTTCCGTGGACGATTCTGCCACGTCTGGCATTGAGGACGTGCGTTCCTTGGTTCCCGCGGGAAAAATTGGGATTATGCTAGGGCAGTCTGGCGCAGGCAAGTCCACGCTGCTCAACGCCTTGCTGGGACGCGAGGCGTTGGAAACGGGATCGGTGCGCGAGAGTGATGGCGTTGGACGCCATACCACGGTAACCCGTCGCATGGTTGCGATTCCCAATGCAGGCATTATTGTGGACGAGCCCGGTTTGCGTACGCTGCAGATGGTTGGTCACGAGCGCGGCTTGGCTAAGGTGTTTCCCGACATTGCGGATGCCGCGCGCGAATGTCGCTTTCGCAACTGCACGCACACGCACGAACCTGGCTGCATGGTGCAAGAGCGGTTTGGTGCCAACGAGCAGGACTCCCGGCTGCAAACGTATCTTACGCTTGCCAACGAAATGCGCGAGAGCGCCCAGACCCTCGACCCCGACATTGTAATCTAGCGCACGCCATTGCGTGTGGTTGGGCGACAATACCCGCATGTACGTACGTTTCGTGCCGGCGACGCGTTGCAGATGCACGCGGTTGCGTGCAGTTGCGGCAGACGACACGCACGCGCGTGCATTTCCCGACGATGGAACAGCCCAGATGCACGCGGTTGCGTGCAGTTGCGGCAGACGACACGCACGCGCGTGCATTTCGCACCGCAGAGGCAACCCAAACGCACGCTGGTGCGTGCAGTCCAGCCGAACATAACGCAGCGGCATGCATTTCGTGCCGACGACGCCGCGCAGATGCACGCGGTTGCGTGCAGTCCCGCCAGACGACACGCAGCGGCGTGCATTTCCCGCCAGCGATTCCGCTAAGATGCACGCGGTTGCGTACAGTTGCTACTGACGACCCGCAAAGGCGTGCATCTGCAACCGACGATGCGTTGCAGATGCACGCGGTTGCGTGCAGACAAGGCCGACGACACGCACGCGCGTGCATTTCGCACCGCAGAGGCAACCCAAACGCACGCTGGTGCGTGCAGTCCAGCCGAACATAACGCAGCGGCGTGCATTTCGTGCCGACGACGCCGCGCAGATGCACGTGATTGCGTGCTGTCCAGTCGGTGTGGCGCAACGGCGTGCATCTGCAGATGCATACGCGGCGCAAATACGCGCGGGTGCATGCTCATGGTGCCGGCGTATGCACGTACGCTTCTATCGTTGTACCGTTTAATGTTGCGCGACCGGGGGTACATCGAAGCCTCGGGGAATGCCGTAACTCGTTAATAGCTTGCAGAAACGTGGCGTATCAAGCACGTCGCTAAACGAGAACCGCATGACCTTTGCGCCGGTGCCACTTAGATGTGACTCTCGCAACCTTTCGTCGGCGAGTACGTCCACGGCATCGCGACCTCCCGTCATTTGAGGATTGCGGTATTTTTCGCGGCCATCCAGCTCTCCTATTACGTTGGAATTGCCGAGCTTCCAGAGAAAGTCTACGCGAAACGTGTTCTTTGAATCCACGGGATCGGGAACCTCGACCTGAAGTGATGGGATCATAAAGCCTTGCTCGATCATAACGGCACGCGCAGTGGATTCGCCTCCATTCTCGCTACGGCCATCTGCAAGAGCTGCCACAGCTATGGCATTGCTCATACCGCGATGTCGGCGGTCGTACTGACCAAACTCGTTCACCAGGTCCTCGCGCGACATGCTCGAAAGCCGAAGTACGGAATCTGCTATTGCCAAGCTAGCCCTAAAGTCGCTCGTGCGCATACAATCAAAGGCAGTGCGCATGAGCGGTGTAACTGGAACGTCATCAACGATCTGCGGCGTTATGCCAGGTATAACATGGCGCTCAATGGCTTTGCTGCTTCTGGAGTGCGTGTGGGGGTCTGTAAGAACGTGTGTCTTTCCGAGTAGTCGATTCGACACATACAGGCCGTATACGATGGCCGCCGAAACGCTTGCAAATACCCAGTCTGGATGGAGTTTCGATAAAGCGCGGATCGTATACAGCTCGCGCTTTAGAGGCCCAAGTGTGTCCCAAAGCTCGGGTAGGGCATACACCTGTTGTGCAGGTGCAAGAATGTCTCCACGCCTGCATGCTCTTCGAAGCCTATTTGCATCCAAAGATGAGCGAGGCGTAAGGCACCTACCCTCCTCATGTGCATCAATTAAACGTTTACGCAGGTCAGATTGTATGCCATTGCCCATTTTTACTCCAATCTCCAATCGGTGTACAACATGCTACAAAAGGAAGCTGGCAGTAAACTCGCACCCAGCGCGCGGCTTTTGCCCGCTTGATTTTGCACGCTGTTTCGCAGCCGAAGCGTTTTGTCTGTTGGTTGGGTTGGGTAGGTATTAAAGTTGCAATGTCATTTGGTAGCACAACGTAATTTGAGAATTTTGAAATGCACGTGGATGCGTGCAGACAAGTTCGACACCACGCACGCGCGTGCATTTCGTGCCGCTTAGGCAGCCAAAACGCATGTAGTTGCGTATAGTCCCGCCAGGCGACACGCAACGGCGTGCATTTCGCGCCGACGACGCGCAGATGCACGTGGCTGCGTGCAGTCCCGCCAGACGACACGCAACGGCATGCATTTCGTGCCGGCGATGCTGCGCAGATGCACGTGGATGCGTGCAGACAAGTTCGACACCACGCATGCGCGTGCATTTCGCAACGCTTAGGCAGCCAAAACGCATGCAGTTGCGTATAGTCCTGCCAGACATAACGCAGCGGCGTGCATTTCGCGCCGACAGCGCCGCGCAGATGCACGTGGCTGCGTGCAGATGGTCGCGACGACCCGCAACGGCACGTGCTCGGACGGCCGTCTGCTGTTAACACGACCTATGCATAAAACAGCGAAAAAGGCCTCAAAAAGGGGTCTTTTTTGTTGGGTTTACGTTTTGCGTACGCCTTGTTGCCGTTTTGAATACGGCGCACGAGCTGCGGGAACGTTGCTTTTCGCGCAATTGGTGCGCAATATGCACAACCTTGGTGCAACCCCACCTTAGATACTCAGGGACGCCATGCCTCCCTGGACGCACAATTGAGTTGCGGACCGCAAATAGGGGACAGTCCCCTAGTTGTGGCCCGCGCCGACCCAGGAGACGAGGTGGAGAGCATGTCGCAACGCTTGAGGATAGCCGCAAGCACGGTCTGTGCCCTAGTGGTAGTGCTTGCATGTGTGACGTACGGCAGGCACGTGCAAAACGAGGCGGAGCGGGAGCATGCAGAAACACTGCGCAGGTACGGCGGGGAAACGACGACGCTCGTGGTTGCCAACCACACAATTGAGGCTGGGCAGGTGGTCGGTGCGGCAGACGTGAGCATGCGTGACTGGATATCGTCGCTTGCTCCCGAAGGTGCGTTTCTGAGCACGGAAGACGTGGTAGGTCGTGAGGTAAGCATACCGATGGCCGCTAACATGCCATTCTGCGAGCTCAACTTTCGCAACACGAGCCAAATCGCAAGCATCCCAGACGGACACGTAGCGGTATGTGTTTCCGTGAGCGACAAGCTCGGGCTTTCGTCTGCGGCAACCGTTGGATCGCATGTGGTTGCGTACCGCGTAAAAGAGGGTGGCGCAGAGCCCATTGGGGAACGTGCCACGGTGCTTGCCCTTCCTGGTGCTACGGGGACGTCTGCGGGCAAGGGTTCGATAACCGTGGCCGTTGCGGCAAACGATGTGCCTGCTGTGCTGAGTGCAAGCACATCGGGAGACCTGCGGCTCGTCGTGCCCGCAGATGATGTAAGGGAATACGCAAAAAGCAGTAGTGCAAGCAACAACGTGGCGGCAGAGCCGGCCAAGAGCAAGGGCGATGGCGCGGAGGCAAAGGACGCTTTGGCCGCTAAGGCTGAGCAGGGCAGGGCGCAGGATACGCAAAAAGAGGGAGAGTAGGATGGCGGACAGGTGGATTGGCTTTTGCAGCAAGTCGTCGATGGCAGACACAAGAAGAGCGCTCAAGCACTTGGATTTGCGGGCGCAGGTTGCGTTTGCGATCTCTCCGGAGGATATGCGAGCCAGGATTAACGAGACGACCTCTTGTATGGGTGCGATTGTGGGGCCGCTGGAAGGGCCATTGTCTCCAATAAACATTGCCGCAGCGCTGGTGCGCGATGGAGTGGCCGAAAATGTTGTGCTCGTGGTGCAAGGCATGACCTACGACCTAAAGAGGCGGGCGGAACGTGCGGGAATTCGCACGGTAATAGATTTGCGCGACGTGCCTGTGGAACCAATGGACAACCTAGATGAACCGGAGTTGCCCGACGATGACCTGCCGACCATGGTGGTTGGTATAGCGCCAGCTTGGAACTACGAGCCGCTGCAACAGTCACGTTCGGAGGCGGGCAACCTGCTGGAGGATGGGCTAAGTGCTCGCGACGATTTAACGGCGGAGGGGCTGGTAAGCACCTTGCCGCGCAGAGAGCTGGCAGACTTTGTGGCTGGGCAGGGTGGTGATGAAAAGAGCAGCCAACCTGCGGCAACAACTCCCGTAATCGCGTTCGTGTCGGGCAGGGGAGGCGTGGGAAAGACGTCGGTTGTTGCCATGATGGCCACGGTTGCCGCGCGATGGGGCTTGCGTGTGGGTCTGTGCGACCTGGATCTGTCGTGCGGCAACCTGTACAGCTGCTTTGGCGCGCCCAACTCGTCCGATCTTGCCCGGTTTGCGGGCGAGGGGGACGGAGGGACGGTTGAGGACTGCCGGTCCAACGTAGGTGAAGGAATTGCGCTCTGGGGTCCATGTGCACAACCCGAGATGGCCGAGCTCGTGTACCCGCATACAGGCGAGCTACTTGCAAAGCTGCGCGACCTTTGCGATTTGGTGCTCGTGGACACCTCCTCAACCTTTACCGATGCGGTGGCGCAGGCGGCGCAGCTATGCGACCGGCTTGTAATAACCGTGGACGGAAGGTCGGGCGCGGCCGTGGCGCAGGCTCGCGTGGCTGCGTTGGCGGTGAGGCTTGGCGTGGCCCGAACGCGCATCGTTCGCCTGGCAAACAGGTGCGGGCCGCATGGCAGGGGAGAGCCCGAGATCAATCGCGCAGATCGTGGCCTAGAGACGGCACGACCCTTACGTGTGTTGGACGGCGGACCCGAGGTTGCCGACTGCCTTGCCGAAGGCAAGGCTGGGGAGCTTTTGGACCTTGGATCACGCTTTGCGGAGTCCTCCTCCGCAGCGCTTGCCACGCTCTTGTCGGAGCTCGGAAGACTTCCGGATTGCGAGGAAGCGCAACGTGCGCTGCAAAGCCGTGCAGACAAGCCCCGCTGGTCGTTCGGGCGCAGGAGGGAGGCGGTATAGCGTGTCGGTCCTAGAAAGGGTGCGTTTAAACGAGCAGGCGGAAAGCGCGTCTGTGCGAGAGCACGAGTCCATGCGTACGGCGCGTGACAGGCTTAAGCGCGACCTTGTGGAAAGCCTGGGTCTTTCGGCGGTGGCGGCCATGGCCACAGACGAGAACACGGACAAGGCGCGAGGCGAGATATCCGTTGCATGCCAGGCCATTCTTAACTCCAAGGAATACAGCGACGTTGATGCGGAAAACCGAGAGCTTTTGGTGCGTCAGGTGCTGGACGAGGTGTGTGGACTGGGCCCGCTGCAGCCCTTGCTGGACGATCCCACCGTAACCGAGGTTATGGTAAACGGTTGTGACGAGCTCTTTTTCGAACGGGACGGCGAGCTCTTTCCCGCCGAGCGCGTGTTTGATTCCGCAGACCAGATAATGCTTGTTATAGATCGCATACTTGCCCCTTTGGGCAGGCGCCTGGACAAATCGAACCCCTTGGTGGATGCCCGCCTGTCAAACGGGGATCGCGTGAACGCCGTGGCCGTTCCCGTTGCGATGAACGGGCCCTCGGTTACCATCCGCAAATTCTCAAACCGCATTACCTCGCTTGAGCACCTGGTTGAGCTGGGATCGGTCCCCTCTTGGTATGCCCAGCTGCTCGCATGGGCCGTAAAGGCGCGCAAGGACATAGCCGTTGCGGGCGGAACCGGTTCGGGCAAGACCACGCTCCTTAACGCGCTTTCTTGCGAGATTGGAGAGCGCGAAAGAATAGTGACCATAGAGGACTCCGCAGAGCTTCGCTTTGACGCGCATCCCAACGTGGTGCGCCTGGAATCGCAGGATGCATCGTTGGAGGGAACAGGCGAGGTTACCATTCGTGACCTCGTAAAAAACGCGTTGCGCATGCGTCCCGACCGCATAGTGGTAGGGGAGGTTAGAGGAGCGGAGACAATAGACATGCTCCAAGCCATGAACACCGGACACGATGGATCTCTAACAACGCTTCATGCCGGAAGTCCTGCCGAGGCGGTTTCGCGATTGGTGCTCATGGCGCGTTTTGGGATGAACATACCCACGGAGCTCGTGGAACAGCAGATTGCTACGGCGCTCGACTTCATTCTAATGTCACGTCGTATGGCAGATGGTACCCGCTATTTGTCCTCGCTCACGGCAGTGGAGCAGGCAGAGGACGGCGGAGTTCTGCTGCGGGAATGCGTTGGGTTCGACGAGGTTTCGCGCACATGGTCGCTCGTTAGGGAACCCGCATTCGTGAGCCAGTGCGTACGCGAGGGTGTTTTGGGAGAGGCGGAGGTGGACGCATGGCGATTGTCCTGTGCCTAGCATGCGGCGTGGCTGCGTGGCTCTTTTGCTGGCTGCTCGTGGGGGGACGAGTTGTTCGCAGAGCCACTACTGGAGCTCGACTACATGCGCTCGAACATCTTGTGAGAAGGGCCCTTGCTCGCATGTCTAATGCTCGTGCGGTGCGCATAGCGCTTGGCTGGGATGCGTTTGCGACTTTGTGCGCGGAGGTGCGCGACCGCGCCCTACGCCGAGGACATGCGCTGCCTCAAGGCGAGGCCGCCGTTGCGCTCCTGCTGGCAGCTGCGGCAATCGGAGCATTGGTGGGACTATGGTCGCGATCCTTAGCTGCGGCTGCCGTGGCAATTTGTGTGTGCGTGGTCGTGGTGGAACTGCGCCACCGCTCTGCACAAGAGGGGCTGGCGCGTGCTCGAGCAGAGGCAATGCCCTCCGTCATGAGGACCATGGCCACCGCACTGGAATCGGGCCACACCCTTGTGCAGGCAATCGACTATGTGGGGTTGCACGAGCGGGGTCCTGTTGCGGAGCCGTTCGTAAGGGCGTCTTTGCGTCTGAGGTGCGGCATGTCGGTGGAGTCCACCCTCGATGTGCTGGCACACGAGCTCGATGCCCCGGGCATAAACCTTCTGGTAACGGCGCTTTGCATATCGCAACGCACGGGCAGCCCGTTGCGCAACCTGCTTCGCAGCGCGGCAGTGCTGCTCGAGCAGCAAGAGGGCTTTGGCCGAATGCTAAGGGTTCGCACCGCACAGGTGCGGCTCTCGGTCCGGGTGGTATGCAGCCTTCCTCCCCTTATGGTGTGTCTGCTTGCACTCATATCGCCCGACTTCCAAAAGGGTCTTGTTTCGCCAACGGGAATCGCCTGCCTGCTTGTGTCTGCCGCAATGGACGGTGTAGCCCTGCTCGCGATCCGTCGAATAATGAAAGGGGTTCTGTAATGAGAGACGCGACGCTCGTTCTTGCTCTTGTGGCATGTGCTGTTGCTGCGTTTTTGTGCCTATACGTTATTCTGGCGCCCGGACCCGGGTTGCCCGCCCTAACGCGCCGCATCGTAAGGAGCGCAAGGACGTTTGCCCGGGCCGGTCCGCGCAACAGGTCTGCTCCGCGCGACAGAAAGGTTGCGCTTGCCCAGCAGATGCCCGCGTTCCTGGACATCCTGACCCTTGGCCTGTTGGCGGGGCTTTCGTTTGACGCGTCACTCGAGCTGTACTGCAAGCGCTACAACACGGAGCTGTCCGAGCTCCTGTGGGACACCATGCAGCTATGGCGCATCGGTGTGGAGAGCCGCGCTTCGGCGCTTGAGCACATGGCAAGTGAGGAGGGGGTCACGTCGCTGCAGCGATTTGCCTCCACGGTGTCGGAAGCGCTTGCGTTTGGCACTCCGCTTTCCCAGACGCTCGAGCGGCAGGCACAGGTAATTCGCGAGGAACAGAAGTCGCTCATAGAGGAGGAGATAGAAAAGGCGCCGGTAAAGATGCTCATACCGCTAACGACCCTCATTGTGCCGGCAATGCTTTTGGCAATTCTGGGGCCCCTGCTTGCCCCGGCGTTGGGAATTGGCTAGAACCAAGGAAGGGAGAGAACATGTGCGGAAACAGGTTGTTTGCAAGGCTGCGCTCCATAGGGCTGATTCGTGACCAGCGAGGCCAGGCGACCACGGAGTACGCCATCTTGGTTGGCGTGATAGTGGTTATAGCCATTGTTGCGATCATTGCCTTTAGGGGAAAGATTTCCGAGCTCTGGCAGGCAATAACCGATGGCATCAACTCGCTGTAGGTTCAGGGGAGTATCCCCTGACGGCACCCCATACCATCACGAGTTTTCGGGCAGCCTGGAAGTGAGGATGGAGGTAAGTAGGTGAAAGGAGGGTTGGGATGGATGGCGCGCGGCAGTCGAGCGGACAGTCGACGTTGGAATACGTGTTGGTACTGCTTGCGTTCATGGCAACAATCGCAACGTTTGCTGCCATGTGGCGCATGGCAAGCGACCAGGCGCTGGTCAATCGGGCGGAGCAAGGTCTTTCGCACAACGCGGGTAAGGAGGCAGGGCTCATGCAAGACGTCCTGTGCTATTGATTTTGTTTTCCTGGATGAGCGGGGACAGTCTACGGTGGAGGCCGCGGCACTCCTTGCGACCCTCATGCTGCTCTTTGGGATGTTGCTTCAGCCTGCGTGCATGCTGTATACGCGCATGGTTATGGGGCAAGCGGCGGCGCAGGCGGTACGCGTGGCGGCCACCTCCAAAGACGACGAGGCAGTTCGCTCGTTTGTGCTCAGACGGTTGCGCGCGGTTCCGGAGGCAAGCCTCTTTCACGTGGGGGGAGAGCAGGACTGGCAGACGAGCGTTGCACAGACGACAGATGCCCGTCGCGTTACGGTGGAGGTCTGGGGTCATGTGAGGCCGCTCCCGCTCTTTGGGGCAATCGCCTCGCTGGCAATGGAGCGCGACGCGGAAGGCGTTGTGCTGCATGTGCGCGTAAGCGAGCTCGTGCGTCCAGAGTGGTTGGCAGGAAGCTATGCGGATTGGGTGTCTGGATGGTAGAAGGAGGGTGGTCAGAATGGGATTGGGACTGTTTGCGGACGAACGCGGATACACGTCGCTTGCTGTGATAACGGCGCTTCTTGCAAGCGTGGCAATGGTGTTTTGCATGGCAACAGTTGAATGGACGATGGCAAGGTCTGCGGACGTGCAGGACGTTGCCGATGCGGCCGCCCTTGCCGGATCGAACGTGGTCGCCAACTTCTGTGTTGCCTCGCAGGCGATAGACGCCTGTGCCACAAGCCTTTCCCTGGTGGGCGTTACCTTGGCGGGCTCGGGGCTCGTAATGTCTGCGATCCCAGGCGGGCAGGAGGCTGCAAACAGAACGATACGGGAGGCAGAGAGCGTAATAGAGGCGCGCAACCGGTTTGCGCGCAGTGCCGCCGAAGGGCTAAGAAGGGCGGAGTCCATGCTTCCAGGCGTTATTGCCTCAAATTCGTGGAGCTGCGCAAAGGCGAACTCGAGCAGCGGGGTGGAGTACGTTGGAACCTCCATGGCTTTTCCCCAGGAGTCGCAGTCGGACTTTGGGGCGTTGCTCGCCAAAGTGGATGTTGGTGGAATTGGCGAGGACGCAAGACGTCTGCAGGATGCAATCCGTGTGGTGGAGGAGGCAAAGCGCCGAGCCGACGATTCGCGCATGCGAGCTTGGCAGGCTGACTGCGTGGATATGCCGCGGTGCATGAGGTCCCGTGCGCAGAGCCTTGCCGGACTTAGCGACGCGCAGAACCCCTTTGCGGGCAGTCCCGAGTCGTGGAACTTTGGAATGGCCATACGGCGTTCGCGTGCCTATTACGCCGCACGGCTTGCCCAGGAGTCGCCCTTCTCCTCCAACATTGAGGAGACAACGGACTCGCTCGCACGCAGGGCGTTTTATGAGTATGCGCTGGACGAGGTCTATGGGGCGTGGTGCTTGGAGTATGAGGATGGATCGGTGGACCTGCATGTTCCCCACCTAGCGCGTACCTCCGACGAGATGCGAGATACCTGGCTCTACACTGATGCGTCGTGGCCCTGTACCTATGAGGACGACCAACGCGTCCTGCACTCAACACTCCTGTGCCCAGGTGCAACCGGCGAGGATGCGGGGCTGGACTGCGTTGCCGCCATCGACAGTGGTGCCGTGCTTCGGTGCCCTGTTTGCGGGATGGACGTTTCGGACTTGGGGGCAGTGGCAAGCATATCGACAATAGCCAACAACGGATACGAGCACTATTGGCAGATTGTTGTGGAGGAGGCACAGACCTATGAGTCAGCACGCAACGAGCAGGCTGCGGCGGAGCGGCAGGCCAAGGCGGTGGCGGAGCAGGGGAGTAGGGACTTTGAGCAGGCGCTAGAGCAGCTGCGTACCCCCCGTCTCCGCATATGTCCGCCAGGCGCATGGGGCTGTGTAGGTGTGGCTGCACGAACGGGCGAGGCGTTATCTCCCTCCGAGCTTTCTACCATGCTTTCTGCAGGCGCGAGCCTGCCGCCTGGGGCAGCTGCGTCTGCGGCGGCGCTTGCCCAGAACAACGGTGCGCGCGAGAACGACGGGCTGTCTGGTTGTCTGGAACACTTGGTCAGGGCCGAGGGTTTTGGAATCCGCTCTGCCCTTGGTGGCATCGACGAGCTTTGGGGGGAGCTGTTTGTTTCGTACGGCAGATCGTTTGAGGGAGCGGGCGATGCCATGGCGAGGGTCGTAGAGAACTTGGATGGGGTGTTTGGGGGAACGGTGGGCGCATGGCTGCGCCAAAAGGTGAGCTCGCTGCTGAGGTCGGTTTACCTTGAGCCGGCAAATGTACACACGCGAGTTTCTGTGCTCACCGGCACACAGGACGTCTTGGGGAAAGCGGGCGTGGACAAGGGAGGAACAATACGCACGTTGCTACAGTCCCTATCCGCATGCGGGTCTGCATCCGATGCCGCAAGGGCGATAGGAGCTGGGATGTGGGATGACAGTCGGGACAGTGCGATGGAGATTGCGGAGCTCTATGTTCCCGGAACCGAGAGGCGCATACCGTTGCGCCTGGACTTTGGTGCTGCGGAGGTGACCGGTCCATGAGAGGTTTTGACGCTAGAGACCAGTCGGGACAGATGGCGGTAGAGCTCGCGTTGCTCATGCCCGTTGTAATAGTGGTTGCGCTTGTTCTGTACAATCTGCTCAGGTTTGTGTGCGTATGCGGCGAGTTTGACCGCGTGGCACCCAATGCGGTGCTCTCGCAAGGCGGGTGTGCCACGGGCGCGCGTACAGGCGTTGTTGCGGTGGGCGAAGTGCGGAGTCGCATAGAGGATACGCTCAACGCGCACGGGTCGTGCTCGGTCGAGGTGGAGGCCTCTCGCATAGGCCATGCGGCTGGCAAGGAACCGCTGAGCCTCGCCTCTTTGCCGGTGCGCTTTACCTGCACGTTGGAGTATAGGCCGTGGCCTGCCTCGTTTGTGATGGCCGGTGTCGTTTACGATGCGCCGGCATTCCTTAGGCACCAAAAGGTAATGGTAGTCGATAGCAATTAGCGGAAGTGGAGATGTGACCATGGAACAAATCGTATGTAGAACAACCGACTCGCAGGCGACGCTTAGGTTTAGGGCGCTCAGAGGCATGGGAGATCGCGTGGTGGGGCTGTTGGGAACGGATGAGGGTGCGGAGCCGGTGGCGCTGTGCGGATGCAGTTCCATACACACATGGGGCATGCGCTATGCCTTGGACGTTGCCTTGGTTTCTCGCAATGGGCTCGTGCTCAAGTCGTGCAAAAACGTTGTGCCCCACAGGTTGCTCGTGGCGCCTGGGGCGTACTACGCGCTGGAGCGCCCCGCATCGGAGGATCCTTGGCCGTCGGCGGGATCTTGGATCGCCATTGCAAATGCGTCGACGGAGGTTGCGGCCGAATGCGTCGCACAGGGAATGTGAGGTGGGGAGGTTGTACAAAACAAGGTATTGTCCGCAGTGTGGGGCGCAGATGTATGCAGACATGGACGTCTGCTACGAATGCATGTTTAGGTTTTCGGAGCACGATATGCGCGTTCCGGACGAGGCCTATGCCGACATGGAGACCATGGGGGAGTCGCCGGGGCACAACGTGGGCGAGCGTAAGCTTAGGATGTGCACCGATGCGGTGGACGCAAGCGTTGTGGTTCCTGAGGGCGGCCTTCTTATAGGCCGAGGACTTACCTGCGACGTTATGCTGCACAGCCCCGCCGTCTCCCGCCAGCATGTTCGCGTGGAGCCCACCAAGACGGGCGTGCTTCTTTGCGACCTCGGCGCCCGCAACAAAACAATGGTTGGGGAGCAAAAGGTAGAGGATACCGCGCACATAGCGCTCGGCGAGTCCTTCTGCGTTTGCGACGCGACCTTTACCCTTTGCGACACTGGATAGGAATCACGTCTCCTTAGGGTGTCGAAAACACGTAGCGACATGAGGTGCCCATCGGGTACATCGCGGGTGGGGTGCAGATTGGGGATATTCCCCTACGGGTACGTCGCGGATAGCCCACTCATGGTGAGACGGGATACTCGCGACGTACCCGATGGGGAGCATCCCCAATCTGCGCCTCGTTTTCGGATGCCGCACTTGTTTCGCGTCTGTGCCAAGCGTTTCGCACTGGTGTACAATAGGCGAATTGTTACGACCAAAGGAGATACCAGATGGACTTTACCAGCAACAAGCGACCCGACAACATGGTTCGCATAACGACTCCCGAGCTTGCGCATGCCTTTATAGACGAGGCCGTGGAGGCGGTACGTGCTCAGGTTGGAGACGGTAAGGTTTTGCTCGCCCTTTCGGGCGGCGTAGATTCGTCCGTATGCGCCGCACTTCTTATTAGGGCCATTGGCAAGCAGCTCATATGCGTGCACGTTAACCATGGCCTCATGCGCAAGGGCGAGTCGGAGCAGGTAATTGAGGTTTTCCAGAACCAGCTGGATGCCAACCTCATGTACGTGGATGCGACCGATCGCTTCCTTGATCTATTGGTTGACGTGGACGATCCCGAGACCAAGCGCAAGATTATTGGCGGCGAGTTCGTAAAGGTGTTTGCCGAGGAGGCTGCACGTCTGGATGGCATCGAGTTCCTTGGCCAGGGCACCATCTACCCCGACATCATTGAGTCCGAGAAGGGCGTAAAGGCGCACCACAACGTGGGAGGTTTGCCCGAGGATCTGCAGTTCGAGCTCGTGGAGCCCGTTAAGCTCCTGTTTAAGGACGAGGTCCGCGTGGTTGGCCGCGAGCTCGGTCTGCCCGACTCCATGGTAGACCGCCAGCCGTTCCCCGGCCCTGGTCTGGGTGTGCGCTGCCTTGGCGCCATTACGCGCGACCGTCTGGAGGCCCTGCGCGAGGCGGATGCTATCGTACGCGAGGAGATAGATGCCGCCGGCCTGCCCATCTGGCAGTACTTCTGCATTGTTCCCGACATGCGCGCCACGGGCGTGCGTGACGGCCTGCGTGCGTTCGAGTGGCCGGTAATCATCCGCTGCGTAAACACCACCGATGCTATGACCGCCACGGTGGAGGAGCTCGAGTGGCCGCTTATGAAGAAGATCACCAACCGCATTCTGGCCGAGGTCCCCGGCGTGTGCCGCGTGTGCTACGACCTTACGCCCAAACCTATAGGGACGATTGAGTGGGAATAGCTCAGCACATTATCGTGAGGCTGATTTGACGGCGCATCTGGTGGGCTCTGGTCCATCTTGCGCCGTCTTGCGTTCTTGAACCTGTAAGCCAGTGGAGAAGCTGTCGGCTCGCTCCTTCAGGCATGATGCGTGTTTGCCCAGTTGAAGAGACCTGGTAAGGGTATCTTGCTCCGCTATACCCGAGCAGCCTCACGATAATCGCCCTAAAGGAGCGAAACCCATCCCGCTGGTACTCAAACGATACTCACGCAGGCAGATGGGCCAAACGACAGCAGTGGCAGGATTCTTTTCTGTCCGACGTGGTTGGTAGAATCAAAGCTGGTGATAGGACGGTGGCAAAGCGGGGTGATCTGCGTGAACGAAATCCAACAGATCGGTGGCAGTATCGAGTACGGAAACACCGGCGACCTCATCGAAGACGCCAAGCTCATCATCGACTCTGCGCAGCGCAGCGCCCATCAGGCCGTCAACGTGGCGCTCGTGGTACGAAACTGGCTTCTGGGCAGGCGCATCGCCGAGGAGGAGCTGGGCGGGGACACGCGCCTGGAGCTATACGGTCGCAAGGTAGTGCCAATGCTGGCCAAAGAGCTGACGGCAACCTACGGAAAGGGCTACACAAGAACGAGCTTGTACCAGTACGTTCAGTTCTACCGGATGTTCCCGGAGATTGTCCACGCAGCAAGTGGACAATCTCACGTTCTTCTCACTTGGACACACTATCGGGAACTCCTGCGTGTGCAAAACGACGAAGCCCGTGCGTGGTACGAGCGGGAAGCCGCTAGCCAGGGCTGGAGCGTCAAGCAGCTCTCCCGAAACATTTCCAGCCAGTACTGCGAACGCATGCTGTCTAGTGGTGTCGAGCTGAGCCAAAGTGAGGCTCTCTCCTCCAGCGCTTTGGAGAGGGCCGAGCGGCTCGCGTTCGTGAAGAGCCCCATGGTCATGGAGTTCCTTGGATTGCCAGCAGACCCTCACATCCACGAGTCTGACTTGGAAAGCTCCATACTGGACAACCTGCAGCAGTTCCTGCTCGAGCTGGGGAAGGGCTATGCCTTTGTAGCGCGACAGCAGCACATCCGCACCGAATGGGACGACTTCTACATCGACCTGGTCTTCTACAACTACATCCTGCGCTGCTTCGTGCTCATAGACCTCAAGGCAAGCAGAATCACGCACCAGGACGTGGGCCAGATGGACATGTATGTGCGCATGTACGACGAATTCAGGCGCAACGAGGGCGACAGTCCCACCTTGGGTATCGTTCTGTGCGCTGAGACCGACGAGGATATTGCCCGTTACTCCGTGATGCGTGGCAGCGAGCAGCTCTTTATGAGCAAGTACAAGCTCTACCTCCCCGACGAGGAGGAACTGCGCGCAGAAATTGAAGCCCAGAAACGCGTGTTTCTGGCGCAGCACGAAGATGATATGTAATTGACCAAAAGCTTCGACGGCTGGGAGTGGGCCGGGTACGGTGAGCCAAGCTATGAGGTGGCCTACGGACCAAACGCACGACGCTCACGTTACTGCTTCCTTTGTCCGGAGAATCGGCCGTTGATCGAACGGAAAAGCGTCCGATTCGGACGGTCGATTCCGTGCTGAAGGCTGATTCGCGAGCGCGTATCCAAGGGTGATACGGAGTTGAGCAAGTTCTCGAAATCTTTTTGGTAAAGGCCGCACATTTTGGGCGGCCCCTACGTTGTAGTAGGTAGAGGAGGTGACGGGGCTTGCGAAGGAACAACCCTGGGAGCCTAGGTCCGGACCAGGCACGGGAAATAGCCGAGGAGTGCTACGGCGAGGTGATGGCGTACTGCAGACGCCATGCGCCCGCAGGGCACGACCCGGCCGACCTCGCACAAGAGACGTTCCTGCGCTTCGTGCGTGCCGAGGGGTACCGCAAGCGCGGCAGGCCCATCGCCTACCTCATGCGGGTGGCGAGGAGCGTCTGCGTGGACGCGAGCCGAAAACGCAGGCCGGAGACGGTGAGCCTCGACTTCGAGGTCGCCGCCGACGAGCGGAGCGAGCGGGAGGCCGATCTCGACGAGGCCTTGGCCGGGCTGCCGGACGACTTGCGCGAGGCCGTGGAGCTGCGGTACGGCTCGGGGCTCGGCGTGGGCGAGGTGGCGCGTGCGCTCGGCATCAGCCGCTTTGCCGTCAGGAGGCGCATAGGCACCGCACTGAAGATGCTCGAGAAGGGGCTGGAAGAAGGTGGTCTTGATGGGTGAGGTCGGACGCGCGAGGCTCGAGATGGAGCTGGAGCAGCACTACGCCGCCCAACGCGAGGCAGCGAGCGTCGGCGAAATCGACACCATCGCCTCCGCCATGGTGGCCGAGGACGCCCGGATGCGCCGGACCCAGCCTTGCCATATGGGGGCGGCCGAGTTCGTCGCGTCCCAGGTGCGCTACATCCCCGCATGGACGTGGGCGGCGCAGGTCGCGCTCGTCGCGCTCATGTGCGTGGTGGCGCATGCAACCGGTGACGCGGGTCCGACGAAGGTCTGTGTCGGGATCCTCTCGGCGGTGTGCGTGCTCGTGGGCGTGCCCACCATGCACGCGAGCAAGCTGCACCGCGTGGCCGAGCTGGAGTACGCGTGCCCCCGCAACGCGGCCAGCGTGCTGGTGGCGCGACTCATCGTGCTGGGGTGCTCGTCGGCGCTGGTGGTCGCCCTCATGGTGGGCGCGACGGCGCCAGCCGTCGAGGCCTCCGCCTTCGACGTGGCGCTCTGGGCCTGCCCGCCGTTCTTCCTCTCCTGCGCGGGCTCTCTCATGGCGCTGCGAAAGGCGTCCCCGGCAACCGCCCCGATGCTCTGCGTCGCCCTGGCGGTCGCGTGCTCGGTGGCGCTTATGGCGCTCGCGAGTACGGTGCCGGACCTCTACGCGCACGCGTCGATCGCCTCGTGGGCGTCGGCCGCAGTCGCGGCCCTCGCATGGCTCGTGCGTGAGGTCGTGATGACGATGCTGGCCGCAAATACTGGGCTCGACGCCTTCTCCCCGCATCTGGCAAGGACGTACAACTAGACAAGGACTGATGACATGGAACTCACA
This sequence comes from uncultured Coriobacteriaceae bacterium, assembly GCA_902793465.1. Lineage (GTDB taxonomy): Bacteria > Actinomycetota > Coriobacteriia > Coriobacteriales > Atopobiaceae > RUG440. The sequence continues at coordinate 34,985 of CADBDT010000027.1, forward strand.
TTGGACCGGCTGACCAAGCAGTTCGGGGCGAGGATCGCCGTGGACCGCGTGTCGGCGACGCTCACACCCGGCGTGACGGGGCTTCTCGGCGCCAACGGCGCGGGCAAGACCACGCTCATGCGCATGGTCTGCGACGTGTTGCGGCCCACGGGCGGGCAGATCTTGCTTGACGGGCGCGACGCGGCCGAGCTCGACGACGAGTATCGGGCATTGCTCGGCTACCTGCCGCAGGACTTCGGCTACTACCCGGACTTCACCGCGCTCGACTTCATGCGCTACATGGCGACGCTCAAGGGCTTTACCAGCAGAGACGGCCGCGCGCGCAGCATGGATCTCCTCGAGGAGGTGGGCTTGGCCGGCGACGCGCGGCGCAAGGTGAAGACGTTCAGTGGCGGCATGAGGCAGCGCCTCGGCATCGCACAGGCCATGATCAACGACCCGGCGATCCTCGTGCTCGACGAGCCGACGGCGGGACTCGACCCCAAGGAGCGCGTGCGCTTCCGCAACCTCATAGCCGGATTCGCGCAGGACAAGGTCGTCATCCTCTCCACCCACATCGTGAGCGACGTGGAGTTCATAGCCAACCGCATCCTCGTGATGCGTCAGGGCTCGTTCGTGCTCGACGGTACGCCCGAGCAGGTGGTCGCCCAGGCTGCGGGCAAGGTGTGGGAGTGCCACGTGGATGCGCGCCGCGCCGAGGAGATGGCCGCGCAGATGCAGGTCGCCAACGTGCGCTACGCCGCCGACGGCCACGCGGTCGTGCGCGTGGTGGCCGACGAGCAGCCCATGGCGGGGGCCTCGGCCGTCGAGCCGACACTGGAGGACCTGTATCTGCTCGTGTTCCGCGACGGCGACGGGTGTTAGGAGGAATGGCATGGGAATGCTCATAAGGTTCGAGCTCAGGAAGATTCTGGGCAACAAGGCGGGCATGGTGCCGTGCGCCCTCGTGCTGGCGATGCTCCTGGCGCTGACGGTGCTCAACTACACGACAAGCGTGACGCGCGACTTCTTCACCGGCGAGGTCGTCGAGGGCGCAGAGGCGCAGCAGTCGCTTCGGGCACTCCAGGAGTCACATGCCGGCCCGCTCACCGACGAGAGGGTCGCCGCCGACGCTGCGACGCTCGACCGCTCCAACCAACTCAGCGATCAGAACCCAGGTCTTTTCGAGCTGGGCAACCAGGAGATCATAGACACGTACGGCCTGGAGTTCTGGCAGCAGACGAGGGCCGTTTCCGAAGACTGCTACTACATGGAGGTCGTGGGCACGCTCGACTCCGCGAGCTCCCGCGCGACCAGCCTGCGGGATGGCGCCGGGGCGAGGATGGAGGGCATGCTCGACCAGGGCTTCTGGGGCTACTTTTCCTACTCGGAGGCCGAGAAGGCGTATTGGCGGAGCCATTTTGACGGCATCATCTGGCCGATGGAGTGGGGCTACGTGCAGGGCTGGCACGATGTGCTGCAGTGGAAGGGCTTCAGCGGCCTGGCGGTGATCGCTATCTGCATCGCCCTCTCGGGCGTGTTTGCCGGCGAGTACCGCGACCGATCGGCGGCAGTCGTGCTGCCCACGCGCCGGGGCAAGCGCGCGCTTCCCGTGGCGAAGGTCGCGGCGTCCCTGATATTCACGACGGCCTATTGGCTACTGCTCGCGGGGCTCGTCATCGGCCTGCGCGTCGCCCTCTACGGCGCCGAAGGCTGGGACCTGCCGCTGCAGGTGTCGCGGGGCCTGGACAACCCATACCCGCTCACGATGGGACAGGCGGTCGTCCTGACGTATGCGCTCGGGTACCTGGTGGCGCTCGGCATGTCGGCGCTCGCCCTGTTCATCTCGTCGAGGGTGCGCT
>CADBDT010000028.1 GCA_902793465.1 uncultured Coriobacteriaceae bacterium
CGAGATTGTTCGGGAGATCACCCTCTCCAAGGACAACGACTGGAGTACCGAGGTAAAGAACCTGCCCAAATATAGCGGGGGCAAGGAGATTCGCTACGAGATGGCCGAACCCAACATCGAGAGCCACTACTTCTTTACATTCGAAAAATCCGGTGACAAGATCGAGTGTGAGAACAACTACAAGATTGGCAACGTGAGCGTGCCCGTTCACAAGGTTTGGAACGACAACGATGACGCGGCAGGTGCTCGACCCGAGAGCATTACCGTAAGGCTTATGGCCAAGATCGGGGAACACAACGAGGAGACGGACAAGACGCTTACGCTGAGTGCAGACAACAACTGGTCGGGTACGTTCGAGAACCTCCCCGAGTCGGCTGACGGAGAGAAGATCTCGTATTGGGTGGACGAGGTCTCCGTGGAGCACTACCTCTTCTCCTACGAGCCGGAGCAGGGCGGTGACAAGATCATTAACGCCTATGTGCCCGAGGGTTCGGCCACCATCGACATACCGGTAAAGAAGGTATGGGACGACAACAACAACGCTGCCAAGGTCCGTCCCCAAAAAGTGGTTGTGGCGCTTCATGTGGACGGCAGACAGAGCGACATGTTCCTGGAGCTCAACGAGGAAAACGAGTGGTCGGGAAGCTTCGAGGACCTTCCGGTCGTGGCAGGTGGCAAAGAGGTCGTGTACACGATTGCCGAAGAAGACGTAAAGAACTACGTGGCAACCATAGATGGCAAGGCGTCTGAAGGCTTCACCGTAACCAACACCTACAATGCGAGCAAGGGCGACACCATAGACATAGCGGTAAACAAGGTATGGAGCGACAGCAACAACTCTGCTGGCGCACGTCCGTCGAGCGTGACCATTAAGCTGTATGCAAACGAGCAGGACACGGGCAAGACACTCACGCTTAACGACGACAACGGTTGGAGGGGGAGCTTTGCTGGCCTGCCCACCTCATCCGGGGACGAGTCGATTGCATATACCGTTAAGGAGAGCGGCGTCGCAAACTACACCCCCAAGGTGACGGGGACTGCCGCCAAGGGCTTTACCGTTACGAACACCTACGGGAAGTCCGGCGCTGCGGGAACTTCCCGGACCTCGCTCAGCAAGACAGGCGATCCTTTGCTCGTGGGCTTGCCCGCAGCGTTCGCATGCGCGTCGGCAGCGATCGTCGCAGCTGGCGTTCTGCGTCGCAGGCGCAGTAGCCACAAATAGGGGAGCATTGCTTAGGAAGCATGACGTGCCCCTTGGGGAGTACCACCGCCATCTAGTTAATGGTCTGGGGACGCCGTGCACATTGGGGATACTCCCCATCGGGTACATCGCGGATGAGCCGGCCTCCAACGTAAGCGCTGCTCGCGATGTACCCGCAGGGGAGTATCCCCAATGTGCACGGCGCGAGCTTAATGGCAGGGGAATACCCCCAAGGTGCACGTCAACCCTGCACGCAACTGAGGAGCAGCCCGGTGGTTGTGGCAGCTCACACTCTAACGAGTGACTCGCGCTCTCGCGGTGGTATCATTTTTGCAGACAGAAATGCAACTGGGGGGAGTCGTTATGCGTAAACTGCTTGTCGCGCTGGTCTGCGCCTTGTCCGTGGCGTTGATTGCTTGCTCGGGGCAGGCGCCCCAACCGAGTTCGAAGGGGAGCGAGCAGCCTGAGCTCACGCGCAAGGCACTCGACGATTACAGCTGGGCCGAAATCAAGCAGATTTCCTCCAAGATCGCCTCGGCGGGATCCGACGAGAAAGGTCGCGAGATAGCAAAGCAGTTTGGTCTGGTGGAGGAGGACGGGTCCCTTAGCACACAAACGAAGCAGATCGTGCTCAATGGCACGCGCGCGCTCGATGTTCGCCTGGCTGGCATACGCCACGACGAGCGCTCGGACGGGAGCGGTCTGGCAGGCCTCACCTTTATGACGGTGGGTGCTCTGGACATTCGCCCCATGAACGACGAGGACTCCATCGAGGGCGGATGGGGGGCAAGTACCCTGCGCGCGTGGCTTGGCTCAGAGGCTCCCAAGATGTTCGACAAGGATCTTATGGACGCTATCGCGGAGGTAAACAAGCCTGCGAACAACTCCGGAATAGTGCTGGATCCCGCGGACCTCTCTGTTAGCGCCGACAAGCTCTGGCTCTTTTCTGCACACGAGGTGTGCGGCGACATATCGTGGGATATCGACGAGTATATGCAAAAGCGCGGAACAGAGGACATAGACAGCGTCCTTAATGCGGAGGGCAGGCAGTACGAGGTGTTTGCACAGGCTGGCGTTACGTACAACAGCGGCGCAAATCCGTTTCTCTCGCTGGAGAACAGCACCGGAGCCTCGCCCTGGTGGTACAGGACGCCGTACCCGTTCGACTGGGTGGGATACGATACGGGCACGAACGGCTTCTTTCTGCGCGTGTCCAACGTGGGAAACCCAGAGTCCCTTGGTACGCCGCAAGACCCCTCGTCTGTGGTCGTGGGCTTTTGCGTGTGACCTATCAAAGGGGGTACTCCCACCACCATTAAGTTAGCGCTGTGCACATAGGGGATATTCCCCTGCGGGTACATCGCGGATGGGCCGGACTCCAACGGAAACCCTGCTCGCGATGTACCCGATGGCGAGTACCCCCTATGTGCACGGCACCCCCAGACCCTTAACTAAATGGCGGTGGGGGCACTCCCCCTTGATAGGTCGACATATTCTGGCCGACCCGTGAACAGTAACGCGGCCTTATCGCTCTTTTGGGTCAAGATGTGGAGGGTTTGCATAATGAGCGTGGCTCTCGTATAATGCACCCTTGTGTGTAAGGCTATGTGTCGTTTCGCAACGCGACGGCACCTCTAGAGAGTAGGTTGGTATGGCAATCGACTACATTGGCGCCATTGAAAAGGCGCAGATTCGCGATGACATTCCCAAGGTCATCGTGGGCGACAACGTAAAGGTTCACTATCGCATTCGCGAGGGTGAGCGCGAGCGTGAGCAGGTTTTCCAGGGTGACGTTATTCGCATGAGCGGAGCAGGTGCGCGCGAGACGTTTACCGTGCGCAAGCTGAGCTTTGGCGTGGGCGTTGAGCGTACGTTCCCCCTGCATAGCCCCAAGATCGCAAAGCTCGAGGTGGTTCGTCACGGCCAGGTACGTCGTGCGAAGCTCTACTATCTCCGCGATCGCGTTGGCAAGGCTGCTCGCATTCGCGAGAAGCGCATCTAGCGCGTTGCACTGCCGTTGTATGCCAAGCGGGAACATGCCTCCATGGTGTGTTCCCGTTTTTTGTTTTGAAATGGGTGAATGCTAAATGGCCGACGCGGGATTCATACGTGCCACAGAACTCTCTGCTCTTATTGCGGGCGCCAACGAAGAAGAGCTCGAGGAATACGAGCGACGCTATGGCGACGATCCTCGAAAGCAGGTAAAGTCCTCGCTTGCACGCGCGCGAAGGCGCCTGAACAAGAGCAAGGCGGAGCACAAACGCGTGGATGCCATGTATGCGCTCCAGGAGGAGCTGGGCGGCAGCGGCGTGGTGCTTGGTGTGGACGAGGTGGGCAGGGGTGCCGTTGCGGGGCCACTTACCGTTGCCGCGGTATCGTTGCCACCCGAGCCAAGAATCTGGGGCCTTAACGACTCAAAGCAGCTTACTCCCGCGCGCAGAGAAGTGCTCGCGCAGCAGATTGAGGATGTGGCGCTGGCAGTGGGGGTTGCACACATAGAACCGCAGGAGATAGACCGCGTGGGCATGGCGCGCGCATTGCGTAGCGCCATGGCGCAGGCCATACAAAATGCAGGCGTAAATGCGTCCGCCGTGCTCATTGACGGAAATCCGGTCCATGTGCACGACCGCGAGGTTTGTGTGGTAAAGGGCGATGCCAAGGTTGCCTGCATAGCAGCCGCCTCCATTGTGGCAAAGGTTACCCGCGATGCCCTTATGGTGGGCTACGATGATCTGTATCCCGGTTACCACCTCCGTGAATGCAAGGGCTATGCATCGTCCGAGCACATTGAGGCCATACGCAGGCTGGGACTCTCTGATATTCACCGAGCGAGCTTTTGTGGCAACTTTGTGGAGACGCCTCGTCTCTTTTAGAGGCCCCTTTCTATTGACCACATAAATTTACGAAATAAAACCCTTATCGGCTTTGTGATGCGCAATCAAGCGTGTAGTTGCGTGCGCAATTGGTGCGAGCTTTCTGCGAAAAACGGGGAGTTTTGTGCGAGTTGCCTCTGTCAGGCTGTTTCTCCACCCAACGTAAGGAGGAGATATGGCTGTAATGGAGTCGGTGCAGGTCCTGCAAAAAGACCAGGGAGAGGTGTCTGGCGATTCCGTGCGGGGAGTCGTATTGCACTGCGACGGAGGAGGCCTGCCAAAGCCGCCAGACGAGTGCACGAGCAAACAGATCGGAAACTACGGAGAAGACCTTGCGGCAATCTTCTTGGAGTCGTGCGGCCTTGAGATTTTGGAGAGAAACTGGCGCTGCAGCTTTGGTGAGGTAGACATAATTGCCCAGGATGACGAAACGCTGGTCCTCGTAGAGGTAAAGACGCGCATCGCATGCTTTGAGGACAACGAGATCGTGCCAGAGGTGGCGGTGGGATATAGAAAGCAGGCAAAGTATAGAAAGCTCGCCCTGTTCTATCTTTCGCGGCATCCGCGCTTTGAGGCCGTACGCTTTGACGTTGTTGCCGTTCAGCTGCACGGAAAAAACGACGCCGTTGTACGACACCTGGACGGCGCGTACGAATGGGATGACTAGCCATGGCGCGGCAGTCGTTTTGCGTGAGGACCGCCGTACTGCGCGGGGTTGAGGCCTTGCCGGTGGTTGTGGAGGTAAGCGTCTCGCAGGGAATACCTGGTGTGACCATAGTGGGGACGCCCGATGCCGCCGTTATGGAGTCGCGCCATCGCGTTCGCTGCGCTTGCAAGGCATGCGGTTTCGATTGGCCACTTGCTCACTTTACGGTAAACCTTGCCCCAAGCGAGGTACGAAAAACGGGTGCTGGGTTCGACCTGCCTATTGCAATAGCAATCCTCGCGTGTACGGAGCAGATACCCATCAAAGACCTCGACGGATGCCTCTTTGTGGGAGAGCTGGGCCTAGAGGGTGAGGTCAGTGGCATTAGAGGACTCGTTGCGTACGAGATTCTTGCCGAGGAGCAGGGCCTAACCCTCGTTGCGCCTAGTGGCATGACGTCCGTGGGCTCTGGTGAGACGCGCACCATAACCCATCTGGCGCAACTGCGCCAGGGAGTTGGCCAGCTGCCCGTTTGCGAACAGGACAACCCCTCCTCATATGCTGCGGAAGAAGCCCCCGCCCATGCGGACTTCGCGGACGTAGTGGACCAAGAGATGGCAAAGCGGGCGTTCGTAATAGCGGCGGCAGGCAACCATGGCCTCTTGATGGTGGGACCGCCGGGGGCAGGCAAGAGCATGATGGCAAAGCGCATGCCGGGAATCCTTTCGCCGCTGAGCGAAAGCGAGCGAGCCGAGGCTTTGCTCATCCACTCCGTAGCCGGACAGGAACTGGATTCGATTCGCAAGGGACAGCGTCCGTTTAGGGCTCCGCACCACGCCATATCCATGGGAGGACTCGTGGGCGGCGGAAAGCCGATGAGGCCAGGAGAGGCGTCTTTGGCTCACAGGGGTGTTCTCTTTTTGGACGAGCTGCCAGAGTTTGGCCCCAGCGTTCTTCAGGCGCTCAGGCAGCCGCTCGAGGAGCATGAGGTGCGGCTGGTGCGAGTGGACGGAACATACGTGTTTCCCAGCGACTTTCTTCTTGTTGCGGCTGCGAATCCGTGTCCCTGCGGATACCTGGGAGACCCGGACCACACCTGTATGTGTAGCGCAACGCGTATCCACCAGTACCAGTCGCGCATAGGCGGGCCGCTTATGGACCGCATTGACGTGCTAGTAGACGTTGCCAGGCCCTCTTCTTCGCGAATCATAGCGGGAGAGCGGGGCACGTCCTCCGCGCAAATGGCAGAGCAAGTGGCCGTCGCGCGTGAATATGCGTCGTGGAGGCGGGCGCAGGACGGGGAAGACAGGCCGGACCGCGCACTAAGCGTGCCAGAGCTACGACTCGACTCGGGCGCGAGTGCAACGCTGGAAGGGATGGCAAAGCGTCTGGGACTGGGCGGCAGAAACATTGTAAGAATCGCCCGCGTGGCGCGCACCGTGGCAGATCTTGCCGAGCAGAGGGAGGTGAGCAAGGACAACGTTATGGAGGCATGCGCGTTTAGGACGCGCTCCTCGTTGTGACTTTGGCGTCGCGAACGAGGATACGAGTTTTAAAAAGACGGATGCGAGGAGGAGAACATGGACTACAAGCGTTGGGAACTCAGGCCAGACGACGAGCTGTTTCCCCCAGCTCTAAGAGACAACAGCAATGCCAAGGTGGAGGTTCTCTATGGCATAGGCAATCCCGAATGCCTTTCGGAGGCAGCGCTGGCAATAATTGGCGCGCGACGTGCGACGCCGTATGGCATTGCCATTGCAGAGATGGCGGGACGCGTTGCGGGGGAGTCTGGAATCGTGGTTGTTTCTGGCGGTGCCATGGGATGCGACTGCGCGGCGAGCAGGGCCGCTATGGATGCGGGCGGAAAGACCGTTATAGTTACCGGCACGGGTGCCGACAGAATATATCCCAGCTCGTCGGAATCCGTGTTTCGAGACGCCGTTGCCCGTGGTGGTGCCATAGTATCCATAGAGCCGTGGGGTACTTCGCCCTTGCCGTTTGTGTTTCCCAAAAGAAACGTGATAATCGCCGCCCTCTGCTCGGTGCTGCTTGTGGCCGAGGCGGGGGAGCGGTCCGGCACCATGAGTACCGCAGACGCAGCTTTGGAGATGGACCGCACGATCTACGCTGCCCCAGGTTCCATATTTTCGCCCACGAGCCAAGGTACAAACAGGCTCATTTGCGAGGGTGCCCTACCCATTTGCAGCGAGGTTGACCTGGAACAGCGGCTCACCATGGACTTTGGTGTGCTGCGCGTCGTGGCTGAGGGCGTTGCCGGCCCAATGGGCGAGATATTTTCTGCATTGGTGGCAATGCCCATGCGTCCGGACGAGCTTGCGCCGCGTCTTGGACAAAGCACGCTTACGCTCCTTCGCACGCTTGCCGATTACGAAAGCCGTGGTATCGTTGAACACCTACCGGACGGGCGGTACTCTCTTACCGCGCAGGCATACGAGCAGTATCGTCTGGGAGGCATGCAGGCCGAGACTGCGGGCGAGCCCGCAAGGGGGGAATAGGTTTGACACGTTTGGTTACGGTGGTCGGCGGAGGCCTGGCTGGCAGCGAGTGTGCCCTTTCGCTGGCGGCAAGGGGGATACCAGTTCGTCTGTACGAGCAGAGGCCGGGAGGCAATGCGCCCGCGCATCGCACGCAAGACCTCGCGGAGCTCGTGTGCTCCAACTCGCTCAAGGCTCTAAGGCCCGAAAGCGCCGCCGGCTTGCTAAAGAGCGAGCTTACGCTCATGGGTTCGCGCCTGCTGCGCATGGCACGGCGCTGTGCCGTTCCTGCGGGAGGTGCCCTGGCGGTGGATCGCGAGCAGTTTTCTGCCATGGTCACGCAGGCCATCGAGGACCAACCCCTCATAGAGCTCGTGCGCAAGGAAGTGGTCGATATTCCGGAGGGCCATGTGGTCATAGCCGCCGGGCCTCTCTGCTCGCCGGGTCTCTCTGCAGCCCTCTCCTCCTTTGTGGGAGGGGAGCGGCTGGCGTTCTTCGATGCGGCAGCCCCAGTGGTGGCGGCAGAGTCCATAGACCGCTCCGTCGTGTTTGCGCAATCGCGCTACGAGGATGCGGAAGCGGACGCCGGTGACTACCTCAACTGTCCCATGAACAAGAATACCTATGAGGATTTTTGGAACGAGCTGGTGGGTGCAGAGCGGGTGCTTGCCAGGGACTTCGAGCAAAAGGAGCTCTTTAGCGCATGCCAGCCGGTGGAGGAAGTGGCACGCAAGGGAATAGACACACTGAGGTTTGGCGCTTTGAAGCCCGTGGGAATAAAGGATCCGGGCACAGGCCGAAGGCCGTGGGCGGTCGTGCAGCTCCGCGCCGAAAACAAGGAGCGCACCGCCTACAACCTTGTTGGCTTCCAAACCAACCTTACGTGGCCGGAGCAGCGACGCGTGTTCTCGATGATACCCGGTTTGGAGAATGCGGAGTTCGTTCGCCTTGGCGTAATGCACCGCAACACCTTTGTGGACACGCCTCGATGCCTGGACTCAACATTTGCGATACCAGGCACCACCGTGAGGCTTGCTGGACAGATTACCGGTACGGAGGGCTACGTGGAGGCAATAGCGTCTGGTGTGTTGGCAGCGGCAAACGTGGCTGCGGACCTGCGTGGATACGACCGCGTGCGATTGCCGCGGACTGGCGCCTTTGGGTCCTTGGTTGCCTACGCCACCAATCCGGATACCCTGCCTTACCAGCCCATGCACGTCAACTTTGGAATAGTACCTCCGCTGGAGGGAAAGCGGCTGCGCAAGAAGGAACGCTACGTGGCCTACTCCAAGCGTGCGCAGCAGGACCTTAGGGAGTACTTGGAGCGTAGGCCCGAGCTCTTTTGCGATGCGCAGGGCAACCCCCTGGGGGCGCTGGATGAGTAGCGAAGACAAAGAGGCAAATGTTCGCGCGAACGAGCTCGCGCGAACGAGGCGTATGGTATGCAACTACGTGCTGTATCTTTCCGAGGTCAGACGCTTGTCGCGCCATACCGCCAGAGCATACAACACCGACCTTCAGGAGTACCTGGACTGGTGCGAGAGGGAGGGCGTTATTCCCCTCGAGGCAACGCGCAGGCAACTGAGGGGATACCTCGCATATATGGGACGCTCTGGATATGCAGACAAGACCATAAACAGGCGGCTCTCATCGCTCAAATCGTTCTATATGTGGGTTGAGCGCGAGGGCATGGGCACGGCCGACTCCGTGGCCATGCTAAAGGGTCGTCGTCTGTCCAAGATGCTTCCCAAGACGCTTACGGATGACGACATCTCCCGACTCTTGGACACATGCGACAAGACAACCGCAGAGGGGATGCGCGACCTTGCGTTCATAGAGATGCTCTATGCTACGGGGGCAAGGATCTCCGAGCTTGCAACGCTGGAGCCAAGCCACATTGACTACGAGTTGGGGCAGGTTCGCATTTTTGGCAAGCGCGCCAAGGAGCGCATCGTGCCCGTGTACGATGTAGCGCTAAAGGCCGTGAGCGTATATGTTGAGCGGGCGCGTCCGACCTTGGTGGCGGCCCGCCGCAAGGGCGAGCCAGCACGCACGCTGTTTGTGTCCACCCGTGGAAACGAGATGAGCGGCGACGCCCTGCGCAAGACGTTCCATACGCATATGCGACTTGCCGGTCTTGACGACACCATTACCCCGCACGGAATACGCCATTCGTTTGCGACCGAACTCCTTTCTGGAGGAGCCGACCTCAAGGCTGTCCAGGAGCTCCTGGGCCACGAGAGCCTCGCAACCACGCAGATCTACACCCACCTTTCCATCGACAGGCTTAAGTCTGCCACGCGCCAAGCACACCCGCGCGGCTAACATAATGCTGTTATCCTGCTCTTTCCTCTGTCCGTTGGGGCTCTTCCTCAACGGACACTTTTGTCCTTTAACGCAATCTCTGCCTAGAGCGTACGCATTGGGTTTGACTACAACAATACATGCCCTTACCGTCGTATGCGGCAAACGCAATGTCGGAGATTTCGACTCCTCATCTATCACGCTGGATGGGGCCATGTCCGAAACCGCGTTCCTCTTCTACACCATTGGGGCTTTTAACTTGGGCAGCGGAATGAGAAACGCCACTCGGTGGTTCGTGCGCTATGCGGACGAAGTGCTCGGCGACAGAGGGATGGGTACCCACAGCATCTCTAACCTGCAGTGCCATTACAACGACGACTACACCATGCTCGCTACCTTCCTCGACCGCACAGGCAGCTCGTCGGAAGACATCGTATCCATATGAGCGCCGTCGTGCAAAGGGCGAAAAAACGTAAGGCAGAGGTCTGTCGGCCCGCGAATAACAATATACACAGCAATATCGGCAATACCAGTCTACGGACACGAGTTCATAAAGACGTTGTGATGGAGATGTAATCTGTTATACTGTTTGTTTGTCGTGCGTCCGCACGGCTACATTTCGCACGCGTGACGACTCCTCGTCCGTGGTGCTCGCTGCGAAGCCAGACAGCGGGTGGATAGAGGGGAATGACCTCACGCGGAGGACCAACCACAGGAGGTAGAACATGGCTGTAAAGATTAATATCCACACACTGCTTGATGCCGGGTGCCATTATGGTCACCAGACGCGTCGTTGGAACCCCAAGATGCGTCCCTACATCTTTGGCGAGCGCAACGGCATTTACATCCTCGACCTCAAGCAGACCATCATCAACGGCGACCGCGCCTACACGATGCTTCGCGAGACTGCTGCCAAGGGTGGTACCGTGCTCTTTGTTGGCACCAAGAAGCAGGCGCAGGAGTCCATTCAGGTGCAGGCCGAGCGTTGCGGCATGCCCTACATTAACCAGCGCTGGCTCGGTGGCATGCTTACCAACTTTGTAACCATGCAGTCGCGTATTAAGCGCATGGAGGAGCTCGAGGCCATGGTGGAGGACGGCCGCATGTCCTCCTTCGTAAAGAAGGAGCAGGCTATGCTCACCAAGGAGCTCGAAAAGCTTCAGCGCAACCTGGGTGGCGTGCGCAACATGAAGTCCCTGCCCCAGGCAATCTTTGTGGTAGACACCAAGCGCGAGGAGATTGCCGTAAAGGAGGCCAACCGCCTGCACATCCCCGTAATCGGCCTTCTGGACACCAACTCCGACCCCGATCTTATTGACTATGGCATTCCCGCCAACGATGACGCCATTCGCTCGGTCGCTCTTATGTGCGAGCTTGTGGCCGACGCCGTTCTTGCTGGCTCTGGCAAGGAGCAGATTACTGCCGAGGAGATGGCCGGCACCGAGGCTGCGCCTGCAGCGGAAGAGGCGCCTGCCGCCGAGGCCGAGTAAACACCGCACGTGCATTAGTGTAAACGCCTAAGAAGGAGGACATAACATGGCTAAAGTTACCGCTGCTATGGTTAAGCAGCTTCGCGAGATGACCGACTCTCCCATGATGGAGTGCAAGAAGGCTCTGGTCGAGGCCGAGGGAGACATCGAGAAGGCCGTTGACGTACTGCGCACGATGGGCCTTGCCAAGGCAGTCAAGCGCGCTGGCCGCGACACCAACGAGGGAACCATTGCCGCTTACGTGAGCGAGGATGGCAAGAAGGGCGCTCTTCTGGAGCTCACCTGCGAGACCGACTTCGTAGGCTCCAACGCCAAGTTCCAGGGCTTTGCCGCAGAGCTCGCCAAGGTTGTTGCAGAGCTTTCGCCCGCCGACGTGGACGGGCTGCTTGCCTGCGAGATGAACGGCAACTCCGTGGACGCAGAGCTCAAGGAAATGATTCACGTTATTGGCGAGAACATGAAGATCCAGCGCTTCGAGCGCGTTGAGGTCTCCGAGGGTGGCCTTGTGAGCTACATCCACCACAACGGCAAGCTTGGTGCGCTGGTGGAGTTCTCGTTCAACGACCCCGCAACGATTAACAACGACGAGTTTAAGAGCTTTGCCCACGACGTGGCTATGCAGGTTGTCGCATCCGCTCCGGCTGGTGCCACCATCGACTCCGTGCCTGCCGACGTCGTGGAGCACGAGAAGGAGATCTACCGTGCACAGGCTGCAGAGTCTGGCCGTCCCGAGAAGTTCTGGGACAACATCGTAAACGGTCGCCTGAAGAAGTTCTACGAGGAGAGCGTCCTTACCGAGCAGGACTTTATTAAGGATCCCGACATCACCGTTGGCCAGCTTGCTCAGAACGTATCCAAGAGCGTTGGCGACGAGATTACGATTGTCGACTTCGTGCGCTTCCAGTTTGGTGAGTAAGGCATAACGCATAGGATTGCATTGCGACGAAGGGGTACCCCCTTTGGTTAAAAGTCGTTTTAACCAAAGGGGGTACCCCTTCGTCGCAATGCCGGGAGTGTTCCTTAGTTGTGATCTAGCGCTACGTCGATTTCAAAAGTTTTGCATCGCGCCCACCTTTGGCAAACGCAACACTGTGACGGCGTTGCCATTCTGCTAGACTATGCACGGTAACGAAAGAAGGAGGTCGTGTGTCTAACTATACATACAAGCGCGTTTTGCTAAAGCTTTCTGGTGAGGCTCTTATGGGTTCGCAGGAATATGGAATAGATCCTGCCGTGCCGCAGCGCATTGCCAAAAACATTAAGCCTGCGTGGGAAAACGGCGTCCAGATAGCCGTAGTTGTTGGCGGGGGCAATATTTTCCGTGGCGTTTCGGGTGCGGCCGCTGGCATGGATCGTGCGCAGGGCGACAACATGGGCATGCTTGCAACCGTAATCAACTCGCTGGCGCTTCAGGACTGCTTTGAGCGCAATGGCATGGACTGCAGGGTTATGAGCGCCATAGAGATGCGCCAGGTTGCCGAACCCTACATTCGTCGTCGCGCGATTCGTCATCTGGAAAAGGGTCGCATAGTAATATTTGCCGCAGGTACCGGAAATCCCTACTTTACGACCGATACCGCCGCGGCGCTTCGTGCCTGCGAGATAGACGCCGAGGTGCTCATGAAGGCCACCAAGGTAAACGGCATCTACGACTCCGACCCGGTAAAGAATCCCGACGCAAAGAAATTTGACACCATTACCTATTCCGAGGTGCTAAACCGAGGGCTTAAGGTAATGGATGCGACGGCAACTGCGCTATGCCAAGATAATAAATTGCCTATAATGGTGTTTAGCATGGAAGAGGCGGAGGCCTTCGCCGGGGCTCTTCGCGGAGAGCATGTTGGAACAACGGTGATTGAAGGGAAGGACGAGTAGCATGAGCATTCATACCGATGAGGCCGAGATTCGCATGGAAAAGAGCATGGAGTCTCTGGAGTACAACTTTGGCCGCGTACGTACGGGTCGTGCGAATCCGCACATCCTCGATCCCATTAAGGTCGACTACTACGGTCAGCCCACGCCCATTACGCAGCTCGCAGGCATAAAGGTGCCCGAGGCATCAATGCTCGTAATCGAGCCGTGGGACAAGAGCGCGCTCAACAACATCGAAAAGGCCATTCGTCAGTCCGACCTGGGCATAACGCCTTCCAACGACGGACGTTCCATCCGCCTGCCGTTCCCGCAGCCTACCGAGGAGCGCCGCAAGGAGCTCGTGCGTGACTGCAAGCAGCTTGCCGAGGAGTGCCGCATTTCCATTCGCAACGCCCGCAAGGACGCAAACAGGGCCATCGACCGCGATGAGGAGCTCTCCGAGGATCAGCAGAACTCCGAGAAAAAGCGCGTTCAGAACCTTACCGACAAGTACGTAAAGCTTGTTGACGAGCGCTTGAAGGAGAAGACCGACGAGGTTATGTCCATATAGTCTGGTCGTAGCACACACGCGGGGATGCCATACCCAAAACGCCATTGTTATTGGCACGGCATCCCCGTAGTTCTGTCTTAGTAGCCTTTCTGCAAGATTGGAGGCGCAAATGCAGCGAGATGAGGGCAAGTTGCGTAGCTACTTTGCGAATCCCCCCGAGGACGTTAGCCTGGACGATATAGACTTGGATCGGCTGCCCTGCCATGTATCGTTTATTATGGACGGCAATGGTCGTTGGGCTCAAGCTCGCGGCTTGTCCCGTTCCAAGGGCCATGTAGCCGGCGTCGACTCGCTGCGCGAGGCCGTTACCACGAGCGTGCGCCTGGGAATCGACGTGCTTTCTGCCTATGCGTTCTCTACAGAAAACTGGAAACGCCCAAAGGAGGAAGTCGACCTCCTCATGCACCTGTTTGCCACGACGCTCGTAAAGGAGCTTCCGCTCTTTTATCAGGAGAACGTCCGGCTGCGCTTTTTTGGGGACATAGAGTCGCTTCCGCGCAAGACGTACAAGGTGTTTGAGCGGGGTCTCAACGAGACTGCCTCCAATACGGGCATGACCTTTGCACTGGCGGTAAACTATGGCTCTCGAGCCGAAATTGCCCGTGCGGCGCGCCTTATAGCGCAGGATGTGAAGGCCGGGACCCTGGACACGCAGGATGTAGACGATACCGTCTTCGCAAAATACCTGTACACGGGGGGACTTCCCGACCCGGAGCTGCTCGTAAGGACTTCGGGCGAGCTCCGTCTGTCCAACTACCTTCTGTGGCAGCTCGCATACACGGAGTTCTATGTAACCGACATGTATTGGCCCGACTTCTCCAAATGGGAATACCTGCGAGCGATTCGTGCGTTCCAGGGTAGGGGAAGAAGGTTCGGAGGAGTGGTCGAATCGTGAGCGTTGGTCAGTCCGACAAGGTGGAGAACACGGAGGAGCCCGTTGGGCTGGACCGTGGAATCGAGCGCTTGGAAAGCAGGCGCGCTTCAAAAGAAGAAAAGCGCATAGCTGGCGCGCTTAAGGGACAACGGGTGAGGGGCTGGACAGAAAAGCTCCTCACGCGCACGCTTTCCGGATTCGTATACGTAGTTATTATCATAGCCTGCCTGTTTGCGGGAATCATACCCACGGCAGTGCTTCTTTCGGCCATGGGTTGGCTCTGCTGCTCCGAGTTCTTTCGCATTTGCAGAATGGCAGGCCGTCGTCCCAACGAGTTCTGTGGCCTTGCGGCCGCGCTTGCATACCCCATCCTATCCGCTCTTTTTGGGGCTACGTCCATTGTTGCCGTTACGTGCATACTGGCCCTCTTGGTTTGTGTGTGGTACGTGTTTAATCCCAGGTCGAGCATAGGTGACGTTGCCATAACGGTGTTTGGCCCGCTCTATGCATCGCTCATGCTCTCGTCGCTTTCGCTCATTCGCGCCAGCAATCCCGGTATGGATGGTACCCTGCTCTCCTTGTTGGTCATTGGGTCCATGTGGGTGGAGGACTCCAGCGCGTATTTGGTTGGTTCGAGCATTGGAACGCACAAGATGGCACCGCGAATCTCTCCCAACAAGAGCTGGGAGGGCTTCTTTGGCGGTATGGTTGGATGCGTTTTGGTTTGGTGTGTTGGCGCCTTCTTCCATGTGGGCGGACTCACGTGGCCCATTGCAATTATCTGCGGGCTTGCGGAAGGCGTGGTGGCGGTTCTTGGGGACCTCTTTGAGTCGCGCATAAAGCGAAGCGTGGGAGTCAAGGACTCGGGCAACCTGCTTCCGGGACACGGCGGTCTTCTGGACAGGACCGACTCGATGCTCTTTGGCGGCACCGTGGCATATTTCATTCTGCTATTTGGGGGAATAATTTGAGCATATTTGAGAATACGGCAGGGTGCGCAAAGCGCCGCCGTCCTCTGCGCGTGGCAGTGCTGGGCTGCTCGGGATCCATTGGCACCCAGACGCTCGACGTGTGCAGGCAGCATGCAAACAAGGTGGAGGTGGTAGCGCTTTCTGTGCATGCCTCCACGAAGAAGCTTGTTTCGGCAGCACTTGAGTTTGGGGTGCGCCACGTGGCAGTTTCCGACGTAGCGCACGGGCAAGATCCCGTATTGGACGAGCTGCCAAAGGGATGCGAGCTGGGCATTGGTCCTAAGGCGGTCACAGACATTGCCACGCTGGACGAAGTTGACTGCGTTGTGTCCGCCGTCGTTGGAGCGGCTGGCATAGAGGCGGGACTTGCTGCCGTTAAGGCAGGAAAGGTGCTCGCCTACGCAAACAAGGAGTCCATTGTGGTTGGCGGGGACCTTCTTATGCCGCTTGTAGAGCCAGGGCAGCTTATACCTGTAGACTCAGAGCACAGCGCCATATACCAATGCCTGGTGGGGGAGCGCTCGGCAGACCTCAGCCGCATATGGCTCACGTGCTCGGGCGGTCCGTTTTACGGAAGGACGCGTGAGGAGCTGGCGTCCGTAACGGCTGCGGAGGCGCTTGCACATCCCACGTGGAGCATGGGGCCAAAGATTACCATCGACTCCGCCACGCTTATGAACAAGGGCCTCGAGGTGCTTGAGGCGCACCACCTGTTTGACGTGCCTGTAGACAGCATTCGCGTGCTCGTGCATAGGCAGAGTCGCATCCATTCCATGGTGGAGTTTGCGGATGGATCGGTAAAGGCGCAACTCGGTCCTTCGGACATGCGAATACCAATCCAGTATGCGCTTAGCTATCCGGAGCGTTGGGATGCGCCTTGCGATGTGCCAGACTGGTGCGCTGAGCCTGCCCTCACCCTGGGCGAGGCAGACGAGCAGGCGTTCGGGTGCTTGGCGCTTGCACGGGTTGCCGGACGCACGGGCGGCACGCTTCCCTGTGCCATGAATGCCGCAAACGAGGTTGCCAACGCTGCGTTTAGGGCGGGTACATGTGGTTTTCTTGACATCGAGCGCATTGTTTCTGCTGTTATGGTTAAGACCGAGCCCGAGAGGGTAGAGTCTTTGGAACAGCTTGAAGAATGTGACGCCCGATCGAGGGAACTGGCGCGCATGGCACTACGGGAGGTTGGTCGATGAGCATGCTTTTGGGCACGCTCTCTGCGGTGTTTTGGGGAGTCTTGCTCCTCTCCATCCTTGTGTTTGTTCACGAGGGCGGGCATTATCTTGCCGCACGGGCATTTGGCGTAAGGGTAACCGAGTTCTACCTGGGGCTGCCCTGCAGGTTCAAGCTCTTTTACAAGAGCAAGAAGCGCGGGACCGAGGTGGGGGTAACGCCTCTGCTTTTGGGTGGCTACAACCGCATATGCGGCATGGAGGGCGAGGCCGACGAGCTCATGGCTCCCGCATTTGCCATCGTGCAGCGCGAGGGCAGGGTAGAGGTCGAAGCCGTTGCGCGGGAACTCAACGTAGACATGGAGCGCGCGTATGCCCTGATGGTTGGCCTTGCGGACCTTGCTGCCATACGACCCTACTACAATCCCGAGCTTGGCGAGAAGCCTTACCAAAGGGACTATCCTGCGGCGTTCGAAACGGTAGCACGAGACGCCACCATGCTTACGGAGTACGACGCCGGCCACGACTTTAATACGCCACAGTCCACCGGCGATGGCGAGGCGCGACCCTTGGACGATGCCGAAGCGCAGCTTGCAGCAGAGGTCTCGCATACGTATAGGGGCGTGAGCGTTCCCAAACGCCTTGTAATGCTCATTGCCGGCCCCTTTGTAAACCTTCTTTTGGCGTTTGTGCTTACCACGGGCGTAATAATGGCCACGGAGTACTCCATACCAAAGAACACAAACGTGCTGGGCGGCGTTACCGAAAGCTCAATCGCGCAGGCGGCCGGGCTTTCTGCGGGCGACCAGATCGTGCGTGTGGGCGACGCAGAGGTAACAGACTGGCTGACACTCCGGGACCAGCTGTCTGCAGCCTGCAAGAAGGGGACGGACTTTACCGTTACGTACGTGCGTGACGGCAAGGAGTCCACCACCACCTTGGACCTGCCCGAAGGCCAGGCGGTCGAGGCCATTGGCGTTACCTGCGCCATGGAGGCGTACCACCCCACGCTGTTTGAGGCCATGCAAATGTCGCTGCGCTATGCTGGTATGGTAGGGGAGGCAGTTACCAAGCTCATAATGCCTCAGCACACCATGGAGGTTCTCGACCAATCCTCCTCCATTGTGGGGATTTCTGTAAAGGCCTCGGAGGCTGCTGCGGCAGGCATCGTGGAGCTCGTAAGCCTTATGGCTGCAATCTCCATGTCTTTGGGCTTTATGAACCTTCTTCCCATACCTCCCTTGGATGGCGGAAAGATACTGGTGGAGTTAATCCAGGTTCTCATTCGAAGGCCCCTTTCCATGAAGGCGCAAATGGCAATAAGCTATGTGGGCATTGCCTTCTTTGTGTTTGTGTTCGTAATGGTCGTTAAGAACGACGTAGTTCATATTTTGGGTTTCTAGGTGGTACGCATGAACAAGAGCGAGACCTTGCTTGCGCGCGAGCAAACGCGTCGTGTTGTTGTGGGCGGAGTTGCCGTAGGTGGGGGAGCGCCGGTAAGCGTTCAGTCCATGTGCACAACCAAGACTTCCGACGCGCAGGCCACCCTTGCGCAGATAGAGGAGCTAGCGCAGGCAGGCTGCGAGATAATTCGCGTGGCTGTTCCCGACGAGCACTCGCTCGACGGCTTTGAGCGAATTTGTGCGGAATCGCCCCTTCCCGTGGTGGCGGACATTCACTTTGATCATCGTCTTGCCATCGGGTCGGTGGAAAGAGGTGCTAGCGCGCTTCGCGTCAACCCCGGAAACATTGGGTCGTTCGAGCGCGTGGACGCCGTAATTGATGCAGCGGGAAACGCTGGCGTTCCCATTCGCATTGGCGTCAATGCTGGATCACTTGCCAAAGAGGTGGACGAACGCCAGGATCTTACCCTCTCGCAAAAGCTCGTGGAAAGCTGCGCCGCGTTTGTGGAGCACTTCGAGTCGCGCGGATTCACGGACATCGTGCTTTCCGCCAAGGCGCATTCCGTGCCGGTTACCATTAACACGTATCGCATGCTCTCGCGGCGCCTTCCTGCATATCCCTTGCATGTGGGCGTTACCGAGGCGGGCACGCTCAGGCAGGGTACGGTAAAAAACTGCGCCGCGGTGGCAACGCTTTTGGAGGCGGGCATTGGCGACACCATGCGTCTCTCGCTTACAGCGGAACCCGTTGAGGAGGTGCACGTGGCTTGGGAGCTCTTGTCGGCCCTTGGCATGCGAAGGCTCCATCCCGAACTGGTGAGCTGCCCCACCTGTGGCAGGACCCAGGTAAACCTTATTGGCATGGCCCAGGAGGTGCAGGAGCGCTTGCAGGACGTGCGAGCTCCCATTAGCGTTGCGGTAATGGGATGCGTGGTAAACGGTCCCGGCGAGGCGCGCGATGCAGACATAGGAATTGCCTGCGGCAAAGGAAGCGGCGTTATATTCGCGGGCGGAGAGCGCCTTCGAAAGGTTGCGGAAAAAGACCTCGTAGACGAGCTCTTCTTGGAAATCGAGCGACGGTTTGGCTCCGTCTGCTAGGATAAGCATTCAAACGCGTGGCGCAAAAGGAAGGACGCACCATGAAAACATTCGCAAAAATGAGCTCGACCTATGCCCCGACTCTCAAGGAGGATCCGGCAGAGGCGGAGCTTGCCAGCCACAAGCTCTTGCTGCGTGCGGGAATGATTCGCAAAACAGCGGCTGGCCTGTACAGCTACCTGCCGCTTGCATGGCGTTCGCTGCTCAAGATCGAGGCCGTTATTCGCGAGGAGATGGAGGCCATAGGTGCGCAGGAGATGCTCGTGCCCATGGTTACCCCCGCGGAGCTCTGGCACGACTCGGGCAGATGGGACAAGTACGGTCCCGAGCTCATGCGCATGGAGGATCGTCACGGGCGCGAGTTCTGCCTTGGACCGACGCACGAGGAGACCTTTACCGACCTGGTTCGAAACGAGCTTCGCAGCTACAAGCAGCTGCCGGTTACGCTCTACCAGATACAGGACAAGTTCCGCGACGAGATGCGCCCCCGGTTTGGCCTCATGCGCGGCCGCGAGTTCATAATGAAGGACGCGTACTCCTTTGACGCCACGGTGGAGGGTATGCAAAAGTCCTACGAGGAGCAGAAGGAGGCATATGCGCGCATCTGCGAGCGCTGCGGCCTTCAGGCGCTTCCCGTGGTGGCCGACTCTGGACAGATTGGCGGAGACACCAGCGTGGAATACATGGCCATTGCCGAAGCCGGCGAGGCCGAGCTCGTATGGTGCGACTGCGGGTTTGCGGCCGACACCGAGGCTGCGACCGCAGGCATTCGCATAGAGGAGTGCGAGCCAGGCGACATGCAAAAGGTGCTTACGCCAGAGTGCTCGACTATAGCGGACCTCGCGGCGTTCCTCAAGGTGCCGGAGGCGGCAACGCGCAAGGCGCTTGCAATAGTTACCGGCGAGGGCAAGCCAGCGGTGGTGTTCGTGCCTGGCGATCACGAGATGAACGACGTAAAAGCAGAGCATGCCTTTGGCGACTTCCACCTTATGACCGACGAGGAGATTGAGTACTACGGCCTTGTTAAGGGCTTTATGGGACCAGTTGGCCTGCCCGAGGGAGTGCTGGCGTTTGCAGACGAGAGCCTTCGCGAGAGCGAGTGGTGGATCGTAGGTGCAAACGAGAAAGACAACCACCTTGTACACGCACAGCGTGGTCGCGACTTCGTTATTGTCGACGACCGCTGGGTGGACGTTGCTACTGCACGAGAGGGTGACGCATGCCCACGCTGTGGAAAGCCCTTGCACGGCGCACGCGGCATTGAGGTGTCGCAGGTGTTCCAGCTGGGTACCAAGTACTCGGAATCCATGGGTGCGACCTTTATGGACGAGGACGGCAAGGAGAAGCCGTTCCAGATGGGTTGCTATGGCATTGGCGTAAGCCGTACGCTGCAGGCCGTAGTTGAGCAACATCACGACGAGCATGGTATCGTGTGGCCCGTATGCGTGGCGCCGTATGAGGTGGAGGTCGTGCCTCTGGACGTTAAGGGCGAGGTTTACGACGCTGCTGTCCAGATTGCGGCTGCCGCAGTAGATGCGGGGCTGGAGGTCGTTTTGGACGATCGCAAAGAGCGTGCGGGCGTCAAGTTTGCCGATGCCGACCTTATGGGCTTCCCGTATCAGGTGGTCCTCGGTAGGCGAGGGGTAAAGAACGGCGTCGCAGAGGTAAAGGTTCGCTCTACCGGCGAGCGCGTGGATGTGCCCATTGACGCGGTGTGTGAATGGCTGGCGCAAAAGATCGTCCCTCAGCGCATGCGATAGATACGCCGACTGCCCTAAAATGCTTTGCACCTAGGGATACCCCCTTCGGTTAAAGCGCGAATGACCCCTTCCGCGATGGAATGGCCTGACTGAGCTTTAACCAAAGGGGGTATCCTCTAGGCGCAAAGCCCACAACAAAGGGTTTTCGGATGCGCTCCCGGAATGTCCTGCAACCAAAGAACCAAAAGAACCAAAGAACCTCAAAGTCTCGGCTACAAAATAGATTCTGGTATTCCCATATGGAGATTATTTGTGTATAATCACCTCACCCGCTAAAGGGTGGCGGGATAGCGAAAGGAAGTAATTATGAGCACTAACGAAGCTGCTGCAGTCGGTGGCATTCTTGGCGCATCTATTATGATGGTTGCCATGATTGGTATCGTAATGTTCGTCCTTACGGTCATTGCGCGTTGGAAGATTTTTACCAAGGCAGGCGAGGAGGGATGGAAGTCCATTATCCCCATCTACTCCGACTACGTAGAGTGGAAGCTTTCTTGGACTAACATGACCATGTTCTGGGTTTCCCTCGGCCTTATTATTGGTGGCTACCTCATCGGTACGATAAGTGGCACATTTGCTGTGACTGCCCAGAGCTCGAGCGCAGCTGCTGGTGGCGGATTCGTGGGCATTCTTTCCAGCGTTCTTGTTTTGGCTGGCGCTGTAATCATGCTCATCCAGAAGTTCAAGCTCTTCAAGGCCTTTGGCAAGGGTGCCGGCTGGTTTGTCGCATGGATCTTCTTCAACAACATTGTGACGCTCGTTCTTGGCTTTGGCTCCGCCCAGTATCAGGGTCCGCAAGACTAGATTTTTTTGAAAAAGTAGCTTGACATCGGTGCGAGACTAACATATATTATTCCTCGCACCAAGCAACGGGGAATTAGCTCAGCTGGGAGAGCGCATGACTGGCAGTCATGAGGTCAGGGGTTCGATCCCCCTATTCTCCACCAAGTATTCTGGGCGATGACGAAAGTTGTCGCCTTGTTTCTAAGGGCCTGTGGCGCAACGGTTAGCGCAGGGGACTCATAATCCCTGGGTTGGGGGTTCGAATCCCTCCGGGCCCACCATAGAAGAAATGGCAGGTAGATTACATGATCTACCTGCCTTTTTTGTTTTGAATCTAGTTGAGTCACAATCGTGAGTCACAGATGGGTCACACGTTGTGAGATGAATCGCAGAGGGTTTTCGTTACACCGTAACGTGTCCATAGAGAGTTGAAGCATAATTACGCTTCATGCAATGCACACAGATGTACACTAATTCTGCGCAATGGGTTCTGGTGGTATATGCGGGCTATAGGAAAAAAAAGTTGTGCTGTTTTACCCGCCCCATTTAGTTACCGCTACCTGCTAGTATAATGCCCTCAAAGTTGAAATGCACTAACTATAGCGGTGAGCAAAAAGCTTACGAGTCCATACGGCGTTCTACCTGTTGAATATGCTGTTTTTGCCCTTGAAAGTTATCGTTGGACTCGAACTCAGAATGAACGTGACAAATACGCAGTCTGCAGCGAGAAGATGAGGAGAAACGATGCGTGCGATAGATGTAACGCGGTGGCTCCATATTATTTAATTTGGCAACGTCGCAGTAGGTTCAAATACTGCGTGTCGCCCAAACCTTGCCTTGCGCGGGATTATTAAGACTTAAAGTATCTTTTTACCTGCACGTTCGTCGTTACTGTTACCCATTCCATAATAAGCAGCCGATTGTGTGTGAGGCTGCCGTGGGACGAAGGCGCGAGCGAGGAAAGTGCCTCTTGTTTAGCAATGGGTAACGACCCACTACTTGCAGTATACGAAGTGCACCAAGGTGAACGCGAAGAGTGGGTAGGCGCAGAAAACTGCTGATCCTCGCATGCGTCTATATACGTAGCCAAGCCGAACTTCTGTCGGAACGTGGACGAGCTCGAAAGGTTATTGGTCTAAACGTTGGCGAACGACCCATCAAACTAAAATGAGCAAAATAAATCGGAAGATTTATGCTCTTGTAGAAAAGTGACACTATCAGTCTTCCATAGCAATTATGCGTCGTTTGACATCACTTAACTGCACAAGCGATGCATTAGATGAATGCTTTCGGCTAGTGCGCCTACGGACTTTTGTCATATCTTGGGTGCATATGCCCTGGTTGTACATTCTGCGCATGCGGTACCCTACGTGCTGGTGACAGGGCGGCGGCTATCTTTAGCCGCCTGGCGCTAGGCGGCTGGTTGCATGCTCGGAAGGCCTGGCGTATCTCCTCGTCGCAAACTTCGACGATGATATGAGCTGGTAGGAGCCGCTCGCACGACGCATTAGCCTATGTCATGCGAGGGAGACAGAGGTTGCGTTACGCGCTGTGCCAAACAGGAATTGCGCCGTCGAGTCTGGACTGTGCTAGTTCACGCACTAGCGGAAGGAAGGCGATCAAGCCCCTTGTGTCTCTTGGTGTTTGTATGTTTCAAATGGTAGACAAAGTCTGGCTCCGGTGCCAGATTGTCGTATGTCCGCTCGCGCTCACTTTCATGTTTGTTTTCCCATAAACCAATCAAAGTCGTTTCCGAATGCAAGTGGCGCTTATAGCCTGTCGTGGTGGGCAAAAAGGGACCCCCTGACGGCCTAGCCGGGAGAGGGCAATAGACCCATGCATGCTATTCCCGACGTCTGACGGGATCCAGCTGCATGCCTAGTCCGAACAGGCGCCTCATGTTCAAATGTTAAATATTAAGCAGTTGCCTCTTCTTCGCATCAAACTCTTCTTGAGTAAGCAAGCCCTCGTCAACCAGCGCCTTCAAATCGCGTATCTGCTCTGCTAGCGTCGCCTCGCCCTTTACGACAACGGTCGGGTGGCCCCTGTTCTCGCCGGCTTTCTCCATGATGAAACGACTCGCCTGCTCAAACTGCCCCTTGAGGACAGGGCCGGTAATGGCAATCGCGTTGGGAGCCTTCTGCGGACTGTTCCCCTTGTTGTTCCAGTAGTTCAGTGGCCTGTTTTGCAGTCCGCCCGATGACAGCTCAAAGTATCCCGTCGTCATGTGATAGTCGACTTCGGCATTAGTTATGTTGGCGTACGGCATCTTGAACCCACCGCTGCCGAAGGTGTGGCCCGTCATGAAGCCTGTCTTGTGGATGTAGACCATCTTGTCGGTGCAGAACAGGTACTCCTTGAACGTGCCCTTGAGGGCGACGTACAGCTCCTCGCTATGTGGGATCACCTGCCCTGCGATGGCCATGATGTCCTCTATCGCATTCGCGTTAAAGAGGATCAGGTTTCTCCTCCTGTCAGTCTCTCGCATGGCCTCAGCAAGCCTTTCGGGACGTACGCCGCTCCTGATCAGCTCCTGTTCTCGCAGCTTATCCTGTATGAACGCAAGTGCCTCACGAGCCCTGGCTTTGTCCTTTGTGGCATAAGCGAGGGCGCGTGGCTTCCCGCCAAGCGTGACCTGGAAGACCCCGTTGGTCAAACGGGTCCTGGGGTCGTTGAAAACGGTTGGGTTCGAGACCTGGTCCCAAGGGTATACCGTGTTTTTGAAAGTGATGCCCCGGTCACTGACCGTCCACTGTGGGGTTAGGGTGCCCTTGAACACCTCGTAATACGCCATGGCGTCCTCCCTTGACTACGTGTTCCAGCTTGGAGGCGATAATGCGTCCTGCGTTAAGCGACGCATCATGCTTCTTACTACCATAGCACCGTCCAGCAAGCAACTGAGCCGCGCCTACCGACGGAACCGCCAGACGCGTGCACCTGTTTAGGATCTGCGGTTGCCGGACAGGCAGAGGGCCTGCGGGCGCTCGGTCGTTACCGCCTATCTAGGAACAGCCTGCCGGACCGACATGCCCGCCGATCCGACAAGCATTGTTCAGCCGTTCACGGCAACGCAGCTTAACCCACGTGGCGAGCGACATCGGCAGCAGGGCGGTATCCATCCCTCTACCCAGATGCAATCGTCTGTGCCTGGGTTATTCAGGCAACTGGCCGATAACGCGGTGCGTTAATTTGTGTCCATATCTATAGTTAAAATGATTGACTGTGGGAACACTTAGCCAAACTCGGAGAAAACCATGCAGACGACACTCAGCCTCACGACCGTCTGAGGTCCAATGACGTCGCCAAGGTCGTCGGTGCAGAGCGGACGGGTCATCTCGGGCTTGCGTTCTTCGAGGGTGCGGCCACGGGCGCTCCCGGATTCGCGGGAATACCGTTCAACATCGTGCTGTCGACGTTCCTGTACTTTCGCGCGGTACAGTCCGTGGCGATGTTCTACGGCTATAACGTAAAGTCCGACCCAGACTGCTGGGACGGAACCAGAAGTTGGCGAGGACGTGCCGTGCGGCAAAGGCGATGCCGAGATGAAATAGGGCGCCGGCAATAATCCTCACGGTACAGAATTCCCACACCGGCCACTTTCTGATTGCGTCCCGAACAGAACTCGGTGGCTGTACGGTGCGCAGGCCGGGCCGTATGGCATGGTGCGCATAGCCAGCGCGTGCTCGACGTGGCGCTGGGATGCTTTTGAGGTCGTGTGTAGGACCTAGAGCTTGCGGTAGGTTGCACATGCAAATAGTGTTCGCTTTGCTTGGCGGGCTGAAGCATGCTGGCTCGTGGTATCGCTCGATGGCGAAGAGGGGCCGCCGACTAACTGCGTCCATATAACGCATGCAAAGGATGCGGGTCCAGCCCGCAGGGCGCCAACCGATAGTGACGCATATAACTCCGACAAACACTTTGTGTCGCGTCGTCAGGAACAAGACACAGGCAGTTTCGTCCGAGCAGTTTTGTGGAGGCAGGTGATGTAAAATGACCGCTGCCGAGATCGTTCGCGAGGTATTGAGACGCGAGGGAGTCTCCACCGTCGAACTGTCCAGCAAGCTAAATAAGAGCAGGGGATACGCTAACAGCATCATTTCCAACGACAACGTCATTTCCAACGTGTTCTCCGAGATGTGCGACGCACTCGGCTATGACGTAATAGTCAGGAGCCGTGAGGACGTGGCGGAGTACTTCCTCTCTCCGCGAGTGAGATGAAGGGGAGTGGGGTTATGCCCAGATCAACCTCAATAATGCGCGAGCATTAATCAATGACGTCAGATGCACGAGGTTTTGCTTTGGATGATGCATGCGTGGTAGCAGTCCCATCCCTCGTGGGGGACGGCGTCCGGCAGCCACAGCGTGTCCATCATGTCTATGATGTCCCACACGCCGCCATAGCAGCAGAAGCCGTCGCCAGATTCCTCCTCGCCGTGCTTGTACACAGTCACCTCGTAGTAGTTCTATCCCAGACACGCGATGTCCTCGTGGGCAACCTTTGCCATGCCTCTTCCTCTCTAACGAAAGAGGACACCCTCTCGGATGCCCTCGCTGAAACTCGTTGCTTTTTTCCGTCGACTACATCTTCTTGCGCGCCCTCGATATCGCGTCGCTCTTGCGATCGTCCCCGTAGTGGTCCCTGAACGAGTAGAAAACGATCTGGTCGTTGGATACGTTATAGATTATCCGGTGCTCATGGTTGATTCTGCGTGACCACAGGCCCGAGTAGTTGTTCTTGAGCTCCTCGGGTTTGCCAATGCCCTCGAATGGATGACGGTCGATGTCCTTCACCAGCTTGTTTATCCTTCGGTGTGTGGGCTTGTCCGACTCCCACGAGAGATAGTCGTTCCACGCGTCGTCGGTGAACACCTTAATCATCGTCAACCTCGATGAGGTCGTGCACGGACACGTCGCCACGGGCCACCTGCGCCATGCCCCTGTCGAGCTTGTCCCTGAGGTAAGGGTTCTCGTAGACGCGCACCGTCTCCATGAGTGACTCGTAGTCGCGCTGGCTCATCACGACCACGTTCTCCGACGGGTCGTTGTTCGTCACCAGGATGGTGTCGGCGTCGTCCCTCGCACTTCTCATGTGCTGCTTGAGGTTCTGCCTGAACGCCGAGTATGTGACTGCCTGCATGGTTGCCTCCTTTTCTATTGTACGAGATGTTGTACATATAATCTCATCTTCGGGCCGATTGTGCAAGACTCTTTCCTCCCTGTTGCTCATTCCACTCGGGTCGTCGTCCTCCTTAAAACTTGAGTACCCGCAGGTGCCCTTGCCAACCGTCTCTCGTGTCGCTTGCTAGGCCGTGAACTCGTCGATGGTGTCCTTGTCCACGCACGCGTACGACTACCTGCACTCATACAGGTGCTTCTTCATGTGTCTCCCAACGTCGTCCGTGCCCTCCGAGAGCTACTAGCCGTGCTTATCCATCTCTCTGTGATATCCTCAATATATATCCTCGGAAATGCAGCCACAAACGAAGTAGTAGGGAGCGTCGCAAATATGAGGCAAAACGGTATTGCAAGCAGGGTTGGCGCGTTGTTTCTTGGGCTTGCTCTAGCGGGCAATGCGGTTCCATCTGTTGCATATGCGCAGGAATCCGAAGATGTACAAATAGGCGCGGAGGCAGCTTCTGGCCAGGAGTCGCTTCCCCAGAAGTTCGACATGCGCGACAAGGGCGCCGTAAGCCCTGTAAAGAATCAGAACCCCTGGGGGTCGTGCTGGGCGTTTGGAGCCTTGGCGGCATCTGAATCCAATATTTATAGCGAGCTGGGAACAACCTACGATGCCAGTAAGGTGGAATTCTCGCCTCGACACCTTGCGTGGTTTGCGAGCACCGCCCTTTCCGGCAAGGAGGTTATGGAAAAAACGCCTGCTCTTGCCCCTTATGCTTCCCAAGCGGGTGAGGGAATGACCATTTTGTACGGGAACGAGAACGTGCACGCCCATCCGTTGGAGACCGGTGGTATGCCTTTTTTGGCTGCGGTAGTTTTGGCTTCGGGCATGGGTCCCGTAACCTTGCAGGATGTGCCTTATAAGAACAACGAAAACATGGCCGAATATGCCTGCGATCCCGACAAGGACAAAGACTACGTTGGGAGCCTTAAGATGGGACAGACGCTCAACCAGTTTCTAGCGGAGCACCCAGGTGTAGAGTATCGGGGGTTTAGACAGGAGATTGAGCCCCAAAGCCCTTCAAACAGTTCGACGCAGTCTGCGGTAAAGAAAGAAAGCACTGCGGATGGGGAAATGGCCGAGGGTGAAGCGTCGAAGACGGACGAACAGAAGGCATCTTTGCAAGGCACTGCCAATGAGTCAGGGTCACAGGCGGACGACAAAAACACGTCCGCTCAGGGCTCTGGTAATCAAACAGTTCCTGCAGCGGATGGCAGCTCGGAGTCAAGGGAGGACGTTGGGGAGTCACAGGCAACGGATGACACTAACGGCAACGAGAAACAAGATGCTCGCAAAGGCGATGCAAGCCAACGTGGCGAGGGAGGGCAAAACGCAGGGACTGGCCCGCAAGAGCTCCAAAAGAGCAAAGGCGATACCGTAAAAGAGCTTGAGGCCAAGCCCGAGGCCGCCCAAGGCACCCCAACCGAGTAGAGGCAACGCCCGAGCGTATTGCGAGCGGTTTGCTTACCGAATACGCCGCTGAGCCCATCTTTGACGCAGCGGGCAACTTTATTCAAGAGCCCACAAAAGACACGCCCGTATACGACTGGAGCGTAGACGAGAGCCAGCGCTTTACACGCAGATACGAGCTTGAGGAAGCAAACACGCTCCCACAGGTGACGGGCGGATATGCGGGACAGCCCTACAACTACAACGAGGCAGCTACGCGTGCAATAAAGCAGGAGTTGCTTGCGGGAAAGGGCGTAACGCTTTCCCTATATGACGACACGGCCACAAGAACCGACGACCGTGGCCGCTCGCAATTCATTAACAGAAACTCATGGTCGCAATATGTAGCGAGTGACGACGGCAAGATCTATGGCGCAGCGCACAACGTAAACATTGTGGGATGGGACGACACATGGGCTGTAGACAACTTTGACACGCTTGTGGGCAAAAAGCCCCCCGCACCAGGCGCATGGATAATCAAGAACAGCTATGGCGCCGAGGGTGCCGGCTTCCCCAACGAGGGAAAGATTGGCTATCTGGATGAAAAAGGAAAGCATTCGGGATACATGCGCGTGTCATACTACGACATGAGCCTTACGTATCCCACGAGCTTCAACTACGACTCGAGCGGTCACATATCGGACTTTATAAACCAGTATGACCTTATGACGGCATCTGCGCCCTATACCCAAAAGTACAATAGCGAGGTGGCGAGCGCAAACGTGTTTACCGCTGCGGAAAACCAGAACATACACGCGCTTTCGGTAGAGACGGAAAAGCCCAACACGCATGTTGAGCTCGAGCTCTGGAAGCTCAACGACGGGGCAAAGGTGCCTACGGATGGTACGCGCGTGGCAACGATCCAAAAGGATGTCGAGTGGGGCGGCTATCACCGCTTTAGCCTTGAAGAGCCGAGCTTTATGAACAAGGGGCAACGCTTTTCGGTGGTGGCGCGGCTTACGACCACAAACGACGGTGCCACCACGTATCAGGTGCCGGTGCATCGCGACGTTAACGAGTCGGCTATCAAAAAATACGGCAAGGCGGTTACCACCTATGTGACGGGTGTGGTAAACGAGGGCGAGAGCTACATTTTGAGAGAGGGCTCCTGGAAGGATTGGTCGGGTGCCATAAAAGAGGGGCAGGCCGCGGGCGCCAAGCTTGAGGCTGAGGGCGTAAAGGATCTAAACGCTGCCATAGACAAGCAAGAGGGAGCGCTTAACCCGTACTATGACTACGACAACATCTCGCTCAAGGCCTTTTCCGACGCCGCGTCCGAGGCTCCTGTTGCCCCAGAACAGCCTCAGCCGCAACCTCAGCAGGATTCGGCATCCAAGACAAAACTCGCTGCCACAAAAGACGCATCTCTGCCCAACGCGTTGGTTGCGTGCGTGGCTGTGATTAGCATAATGCTGCTCGGCTTTGCCTACTCGAAAACGCGGCACGCGTAGGGGATGGGTTGTCCGCCGTTTAGTTAAGGAGCTGGAAACCCCTGGCAGAGGGCTGTGCACATTGGGGATATTCCCCTACGGGTACATCGCGAATAGTCCTTCTCATGAAGAAATGGCCTGCTCGCGATGTACCCGATGGGGAGTATCCCCAATGCGCACAGAGTGCTTCCCCATCGGCGCCCCTCGACGCCACGAGTTTTAGGACGTGCTATGCTAGACAGGCAAGGTCAAACGATTGGAACTACGAGGCGAGGTAGCCATGTCTGCAGAAGCAAAACGCGTTAAGATCTTTACGCTTATAGAGCTCTTTTTGGGAATTGCACTTGTTGTGTTTGGCATCGTGCTGCTGGTTACAGGCGCAAAGAATGC
Organism: uncultured Coriobacteriaceae bacterium; assembly: GCA_902793465.1. Classification (GTDB taxonomy): domain Bacteria; phylum Actinomycetota; class Coriobacteriia; order Coriobacteriales; family Atopobiaceae; genus RUG440. Next base: position 29,941 of record CADBDT010000028.1, read on the forward strand.
CTCGCCGTACGTGCTGTGCGGAGAGGGAGCCATATCTCTCGTGTTTGGCGTCCGTGGCGCCCTTATTGCCAATGTTCCGGCACGTATTGGCAAGCTCGTTGTTTTTGGCCTTGTAATCTTCCTGCTACAGGCTGCCTGCGTTGCGGCTATAGTGTACCTAACGGGACCGAGCGAGGTGTCTAAGGAGCCACTTCCGGTATGTGCGTCTGTGGTACCCGCCATCGTTACTCTTATAGCAGTGTTCCTTGCGCGTGGCATGGCAAAGCGTGCGGAGCGCTAGCATGGAGCATTGCCTGCCCACAGAGGAAGACTTGCGACTCACCGAGGCACTCTGTGGCTTCTTGAGCAAGAGCCCTAGTCCCTTCCACACCGTAGAAGCCATACGTACGCGTTTGGATGCGCACGGCTTTGTGTGCTTGGACGAAGGCCAGAACTGGGACCTTAGACTGGGTGGAAGCTATTACACTACGCGCAACGGCTCAAGTATCCTTGCGTTTACGGTGGGCCAGGAGCTCTGCGACCCAAAGTTTAGCATCGCCGTTTCTCATAGCGACTCTCCCACATACAAGATAAAGGCCGTTCCGGAACTCGTTGGGCCCGGACCATACGTCAAGCTCAACGTGGAGGGGTATGGCGGCATGATAGACCGCACCTGGCTCGACCGGCCGCTTTCTTTGGCTGGACGGGTTATGGTTGAGGAGTTTGGCAACATCTCTTCCAGGCTCTTTGCGCCCGACGAAGACCTGCTGCTTATTCCCAGTGTGTCGATACACCAAGACCGCGAGGTAAACAAGAGCGGCTCTCTTAATCGTCAGGTGGACATGTGTCCGCTCTATTCGTCTGCGGATGGCGATGCGGACGGCTTTGCGCAGATGATTGCGGCCAGGCTCGATGTAACTCCTTCGCAGGTTCTTGCATACGACCTTGTTTTGGTAAATCGGCAACAGCCAACTATTTGGGGAGCTGCGCGTGAGTTCGTATCTGCTGGCAGACTCGACGATCTGCAGTGCGCGTTTGCCTCTTTGGAAGCGTTTGTAGGGTCCTCGAATAAAAACAGGATCTCCGTGTTCGGCTGCTTTGACAACGAGGAAGTGGGTTCGGGCACGAAGCAGGGTGCGCTCTCAACCTTTTTGGCAGATGTTCTCGAACGCATATGCGAGTGCCTGGGCAAGTCGCGTGGCGAATACTTGCGCGGCATTCAAGAATCCTTTGTGGTGAGCTGCGACAACGCGCACGCCGTTCATCCCAACCACCCAGAGCTCTATGACGAGAGAAACAGGGTGTGGCTTAATCAAGGCATCGTAATAAAGGAGTCGGCACCCATGCGCTATACGACCGATGCGCAGTCGCGGGCTCTGTTTGAGATTGTGTGCAGGCGTGCTGGTATTCCTGTTCAGTCGTTTGCCAATCGCAGCGACTCTGCTGGCGGATCCACGCTGGGAAATCTCCTAATGCGCACCGTGAGCATGCGTGCGCTCGATATAGGCCTTCCACAACTGGCAATGCATTCGTCTTACGAGACGGCCGGCGTAAGGGATACGGCGTTTCTTACGCATGCTCTCTGCGAGTTCTATGAGGCAGACTATACCTTTTGCTCAGACGGCTCCATAGTGGTTGGATAGAGCGCATTGGAGTGCTCCCCCTCAGACTGTCCGAGAATTAGTGATGGAGTGGTGTGCCGCTAGAAGATACTCCCCATCGGGTACATCGCGAGCATCCCATTTCATTATGAGAGGCCAATCTGCGATGTACCCGATGGGGAGTATCCCCTAGCGGCACCCCTCTTTCGGAGAGCCTGTTCCAGTGCGCTCAGAATATGGCTATCTAGTCGCCAAAGTTGATGCCCAGAAGCTTGGCCTGCCTTACGAGCTGGCTGTTGGGGTCTACGGTCTTCAGGCGGCCGGCTACGATATCCAAGGGAACGCGTACGATTTCGCGGTTCTTGTCGGCAACCATAAAGCCCCACTCGCCGCTAAGGATGCCAGATGCGGCCTCGATGCCAACCTGGGTGGCAAATACGCGGTCTGCCGCGCAGGGTGCGCCGCCGCGCTGTGTGTGTCCGGGTACGGCAACGCGAATCTCGCGGCCGGTCTTCTCGAAGATCTCGTTTGCGACCTCATATGCAACGGAGTGACCGCGCCTCGCAACCTTCTTCTTGTACTTCTTCTTGGGGAGCTTGGCGTCCTCTTTGGAGATGGCGCCCTCTGCGGCAACGATGATGGAAAAGCGGCTGCCAGTGCCATCGCGGTGCTCGATGGTCTCCACTACCTTGTTTATGTCGTAGGGAATCTCGGGAAGCAGGATTACGTCTGCGCCACCGGCGATGCCTGCATACAGGGGAATCCATCCAACCTTGTGACCCATTATCTCGATTACGAAAACGCGACCATGGGAGCTTGCAGTGGTGTGGATGTCGTCTATGCACTTGGTGGCAATCTCGATTGCGGAGTCGAAGCCAAAGGTGTAGTCGGTGCCCCACGTGTCGTTGTCGATGGTCTTGGGAAGCGCAATTACGTTGAGGCCTTCTTCCGACAGCCTGTTTGCGGTCTTGGTGGAGCCGTTTCCGCCACCCATAACCAAGCCGTCAAGCTGGAGCTCCTTGTACGTCTGCTTCATGGAGGCTACCTTGTTCAGACCCTCGGGGGTGGGCTCGTCCAGCAGCTTAAAGGGGGTGCGACTCGTGCCGAGCATGGTTCCGCCCTGAGTAAGAATGCCCTTGAAGTCCAGGGGACTGAGCTTCTTGTAGTTGCCGTAAATCATTCCGCGGTAACCATCCAGAAAACCGTAGATCTCCACGGGACTTTTGCTCTGGGCATAGAGTGTCTTTGCAACGCCGCGCATTGCCGCATTGAGGGCCTGGCAGTCGCCGCCGCTCGTGAGCATACCGATTCTAAGCATGTGATTCCTCTCGTCCTAGTACAACCAACAGAGCTAGTTTGGCATAAAGGTTCGCCTACGGCTAGAAAAAGGTTGTAAGCGAAACTATTTTCTTTTATGTGGTAGGCCATAAGGATAAGCAGGGGACGTGAACAGGGGACGGGTCCCCTGCTCATTTTACAAGGAAGCAGCGTGGCTTTTCGCGCGAGCGCTCGAAGTCGTGGGGCACTATCGATTTGCTTATGTCCTCAACATGCAGCGAGGAGAGCTTTTTGACGTGCATGTTTAGGTCGAGGCCAGATGCTGCGTAGGCAAACAACACGATGCCGTTCTTTGCAAGGATGCGCGCGCATGTGCGTAGGAGATCGGCGTATTCCTGCCTAAGGTCCCATTCTGCGGACCCGGCATCCTTCTTTGGAAGCCAGGTAGGCGGCGTGCAGAGTATGAGGTCGTATGTGTGGCCAGCCTTTTGCTCGCGCTGTGTCCAGCTCCGAATGTCCATACAGGCAGTCTTGTAGCGTTTACTGGAAATGCCGTTTATGGTTAGGCACTCCCGTCCTTTGGCAAGCTGACCCTTGGATGCGTCGATCAAAACGCCCTCCTTCGCACCGTTTGCGAGGGCAGCTGCCAAGCAGGGGGTCGAGGAGGCAAAGAGTGCGGCTACGCGTCGGCTCGAAGCAAGTTTGCCAGCGGCAGCACGCACCTCGCGCATGCAAAGGGGGAGCCCAACGGATGTGGCAAGCGGGTCGATATCAAAGGCCAGGCCGTTATCTTCTATGCGTATGGCGAGTCCAGGCATACCCTTTGACGTCTTGTTTGAATCGGGGTCGTGTGGGAGAACGAATGCGTCTTCTCGCGGGATTCCAAATATGGCAGACGCAATGTTTGCCGCATCGGCAAGGCGCCTCTGGGCCTGCTGTACGTCAACGGACTTAGGCCTGCGGGTCTCTTGGATGCGAAGGAGCTCTTTGGAGTGGCCTTCCACCTTCCCATGGTATACGTCTATGGATAGGGGATAGTCGGGTAGGTCTGTGTCGTAGGTACGAAAGGAGCCAATGTGCTCCTTGCGCGCCCAGCGTACGCGATCTCGTGCGTTCTTGCGCAGCCGCGAGGCAAACTGGGCGCTGTTGGGCTCAGCGAATGGCACCTTAGCCTGCTTGCCATCAAGTGACGTAACGGTGATGGAGGAAGGGGAATCACCTAACGAATACATGCGAATCCATGTTGAAATGGGTCCGTTGAGACATGGCGTGGTCCAAGCGGGCGTGCGTCCCAGGGTTGCGTCTATGCCTGCGTCGGGGGTAATAACACAGAGGTTCCAGCCGTCGCCGAGGCCTTCTGCTGCTGTGGCAAGCGATAGATACGTTTGAGGTAGCTCTGCGGAAGAAAGGAGCCGCATTCCGTAGGGAGGATTGGTGGCCATAAGTCCAAAGGAGGCACGGTCCCCGCCCAAGCCCCGCATATGCCTCTTTAGACGCGACGCGTCGTTGGTATAGAAGCGAATCCACATATCCACGCCTGCCCGTTCGGCATTGCTTTTGGAGATGCTCACAGCATTGGGGTCTATGTCGCCGGCAACTATGGCAGCTGGACCCGTAGGGTATTCCACCTGTGCCTGTGCTTGTTCAAGCACAGAAGACCAGAGCGTCTTGTCGTGTTTGAGCCACCCCTCAAATCCCCAGCGAGTGCGCAGGAGCCCAGGCGCCGTGTTTGAGGCCATAAGCGCGGCCTCGATTGCCAGCGTACCCGACCCACACATGGGATCCGCAAAGCAACCACCGCTGCGGAAAGTCTCTGGCCACTTGGCAAGGAGCAGTATTCCCGCGGCAAGCGTTTCCTTAAGGGGAGCCTCCGTCTGAACGCCATCTTCTCTGTATTCGCGCCTGTGCAGCGACTCTCCCGAGAGGTTGAGGTAAATTGTGGCTCGCTGCTCGTGAACGGCAACGTTTACGGCAAAGTCGGGGTGCCTTGCATCTATGTTCGGGCGCACGCCTCGCGCGGAGCGCATGCGGTCGCATATGGCGTCCTTTACTTTGAGTGCCACGAACTTCGTGTTGCGAAGCTCTGCGTTTGAGCCGTGTGCCTCTACCGATATGGTCGAACCAACGCCAAGGTGATTTTCCCATGCGAAGCCAAGGGTGCCATGGTAGAGCTCGTTTGCGTTCCTGGCGCCTACGCGCACAAGAACGAGCTGTATGCGTGTGGCCACTCTGCTCCAGAGGCATGCCTTATAGGCATCGGCCATGGAGCCAAAGAAGGCAACGCCTCCTCGGAGTGGACGGACTCGTTTAATGCTTAGATTCTTAAGCTCCTGGGCAAGCGTTTGCTCAAATCCGCTTGCGCAGCGGGCAAAGAGCTCTTGTTCTTGGTTGTGCATGGCAGTCGTTCCAAGGGTTGTGGGGTATGTACGAACAGAGTTTAACATCACGGATGTGGGGTGGGGTAGATGGCAAGGTACTCTGCCCCCAAGCAAAGGCCAAAGAGTAGATGTTGGTAACGAAATTGATTTTAAGCTTCTCCTCTCGAAATCGTATGCATGTTGTATTTCGAGAAGAGTGTGGAATCCGCCATGCGTGCGGGTGCCCGCGAGACCGTCCTGGTGGGTCGTCTTCTGGCCGACAAGATTAGTGGTTACGTTAGGAACGAATAGGAAGCTCGTACGCTAGCAAACATGATTCATGAGCTTAAACCACCCCTGGCTGCTGGCAGAGCTATCTTCCTTATTTTTTGCAATGGCTACGATGACTGCTATGAGTTCAACGACTGTCCCACTCTTTACCACTGTCGTAAATAGGACCTTTACCGGCTGTCTTGGCTACAAAAGGAAGTGCGACGCGAAATCTAACGATTTGTCGCCAATGCATCGGCTAAGATTGTGAGTGCATCAAACTCGCCAAACATGGCGGTGCGCTCATTTTGAGCTTTCCGTGTCATTTTTGTTGACGTAGGGAAGTAAGATTCTGTGGACGTTCAAGTGAGCGTATAAAAAAGGGGTTTTCGATTTGGAAGGAGAGTTATGGAGAACGAGAAAACTGTACCTAGCTGGTGGCGCATCGTAGCAATTATTGCGGCGTGCGCGTGTGTGGTGGCTGTGGTGCTCTATGCCACAAAGCCGGCAGGCTCCACACAGGAGGCAACGCAGGCAAAGTCCGAAGGGCAGGGAACCGCGAGCAGTGCAAACCTGAGTCTGGTAGAGGGCGGCGACCCTTTGAGCCTTTGGAACGACGATGCCCCGCTTAAGAAGGAGCTTGTCAACTATGTTAAGGCTGTTACCGACGATAAGAGCCCCGACTTCATTCCCGTGGAGGACCGCGTAGCCACCTTCGACTTTGACGGCACGCTGTTCTGCGAGACCGACCCCAACTACTTTGACTACACCATGCTTCTCTATCGTGTAACGGAGGACCCAAACTACAAGGACAAGGCGTCCGACTTCGAAAAGTCCGTCGCACAGAAGATCGACGACCAGAACAAGAACGGTACCAAGTACGAGGAGCTGCCAATCGAGCACGGTCAGGCCGTTGCCTCTGCCTTTAAGGGCATGACCATCGACGAGTTCTACAATTACGTGCACGAGTTTATGAAGCAGCCAATGCCCAGCTACACGGGCATGACGCGTGGCGGAGGCTTCTATCAGCCCATGGTTCAGGTCGTGCAGTACCTGCAGGCTAACGACTTTGACGTCTACATTATGACCGGTACCGACCGCCTGATCCTGCGTGGCATCTTCTCCGATCCCAGCTGTCCCATAAAGCTTCCGCTCAACCACGTCCTTGGCTCCGACGAGTCGCTCGTGGGCTCCAACCAGGGCGACAAGGACGGCCTCGACTACACCTTTGGTCAGGACGAAAAGCTCGTAACGGGCGGCAACTTTATGATGAAGACCCTCAAGGAGAACAAGTGCTACATCATTCAGCGCGAGGTAGCCAAGCAGCCCGTGCTGTCGTTTGGCAACAGCTCTGGCGACTTTGCCATGGACAACTACGCGCTTTCCAACCCCACCTATAAGCACGCTGCCTTCCAGCTGTGCTGCGACGACCTCGAGCGCGAGAACGGCAACGAAAAGAAGGCCAACGAGATGCTCGAGAACTGCCAGAAGAACGGCTATGTGCCCGTTTCCATGAAGAACGACTGGAAGACCATCTACGGTGACGGCGTAACCTACACCAACGCCAAGAGCGCAAGCGAGTCCTCCTCTTCTGTTAAGGCCGCGGCATAGAATCTGAATAAACGAACTGCTACGTGCCGCCAGAGGGAACATCCTCTGGCGGCACGCATTTTTGGTTAGCCTGTCCAAAAAAAGACCCTTGTGTACGGATGGGCCTTCTGCTAAAGTATCTTTCGTTAAAGGGCGATTGGCTCAGGGGTAGAGCACATCCTTCACACGGATGGGGTCGCTGGTTCGAATCCAGCATCGCCCACCATAAACAACAAAGCCACGCTTAGCGTGGCTTTTTTTATGGCGGCTGAACCACAAATAGGGGACAGCCCCTTAGTTGTGATTTGGTAGTAACCATAACTAAGGGACTGTCCCTTATTTGTGGTTAGGGGTAACGAGGAAGGAAGGGTGGATGAAAAGAGCAAGGTCCTTTGCGGTTGGCGTGGCAATCGCGCTGTTTTGTGCTATGGCCCTCATGCTGTCATTCGCACACGCGGAGGAATCGAGTAGCTCGGGCAATCAGTCGAGCACCAACACCTCGCAGCTCAAGATTAACTCACTTAGCGAACTCGATGGCAAAAAAATCGGCATTTTGAGCGGATCTAACTACGACCAGATTATTAAGCAGAATTTGAGTGGCTCCTACGAGCTAAAGTACTTCAACACCATCTCTGACGAAATCTCTGCGCTCAAGGCGCACAAGATCGACGCGTTTACTGCCGACGAGCCTGTTGGCGTCCTTGCGGTAAACAGGAACAGCGGCATTGGCATGGTTCCCGAAGCTATTGCCAGCGACAATTACGGCTTCTTCTTCCAAAAGGGAAGCCCGGTTACAGGCGAGTTTAGTAAGGTAATCGAGTCGCTGCGCTCAGACGGCACGCTAAATAAACTCAAGGAAAAGTGGTGTGGTTCAGACGATTCAGCAAAGACCTTGCCCAAGCAGGACTGGGAGGCAAAAAACGGCACCCTAACGATGGCAACGACTGGCGAGCAGGAGCCTCTTACCTACGTAAGTGGTTCGAGGACCACTGGTTACGACATTGAGGTGGCATACATCTGCTGCAAGGAACTTGGCTACGGAATAAACGTGGAGAACCAAGCCGGAGCGGCGATTATGGCATCCGTTGCCTCAGGAAAGGCAGACTTTGGAGGGGGCGGAATCTCCATAACGGAGGAGCGCAAGAAAACGTACGACTTTACCGTACCCGACTACAACGGAGCCGTGGTGGCAATAGTTAGGGCCCAAGACAACGAACCCGCACCGAGCGGCGGCTTTTGGAACGACATCTCAAGCTCCTTCTACAAGACCTTTATTCAGGAAAACCGCTGGCAGCTCTTCGTAAAGGGTCTAGGCGTCACTATCCTTATAAGCGTATGCTCGGGCGCATTGGGTGTGCTTCTGGGATACCTTACCGTGCTCGCTCGCAGGAGCGGCGTGCGGTGGGTAGGAAAGCTCGTGGACGGCTATCAGGCACTTATGGGCGGAGTCCCCATAGTGGTGGTTCTTATGGTGCTGTACTACGTGGTGTTTGGCTCAATCGAAATTGCGGGTGAGATCGTTGCCATCCTTGCGTTTATCCTTTCCTTTGGTGCCACTGCGGGGTCGACCATGTGGATGTCCATAAACGGCATCGACAACATTCAGGAGGAGTGCGGCCTGGCGTTGAGCTACACGCGTTGGGAGGTATTCAACAAGATTATATTCCCCCTGGCGCGACGCCAGTTTACGCCACAGCTCTTGGGGCAGTTCGTGAGCCTTGTTAAGGAGACGTCCGTTATTGGCTACATAGCCGTGCAGGACCTTACGCGCGCGAGCGATATCGTTCGCTCACGTACGATGGACGCCTTCTTCCCGCTTATATCCACCGCCATTATCTATTTCCTGTTCTGCCGCCTACTTACCTGGGGCCTCAACAAACTGGCCAACAAGTTTGACATCAACAACCGTCCGCGCAAGATTGAGGGGGTTGAAGAGATATGAGCATCATAGAGGTGCGCCACCTGCGCAAGGAGTACCCAAACATCACGCCACTCAAGGACGTTAACGCCACCGTGGAAGAGGGCGAGGTCATATCCATTATTGGTCCCTCAGGCACGGGAAAGTCCACCTTTATCCGTTGCATTAATCGCCTGGAGAAGCCTACGTCGGGGCAAGTGATCGTAGACGGCACTGACATGTGCGATCCGGCAACCGACCTTTCGGCCATGCGGCGCAAGATGGGTATGGTCTTTCAGAATTACGCCCTCTTTGACCATAAGTTTGTTATCGAGAACCTGATGATGGCACCCATGGACAAGCTCGGCCTCTCCAAGCAAGAGGCCTACGAGCAGGGCATTGGGCTTCTGGAGACGGTTGGCCTGCGCGAGAAGGCTCTAAGCTGGCCGCACGAGCTGTCGGGCGGCCAACGTCAGCGCGTGGCCATTGCACGCGCTCTTGCCATGCGACCAAAGATCCTTCTGTTTGACGAGCCTACTAGCGCGCTTGACCCCCAAATGGTGAGCGAGGTCCTTGCGGTCATAACCAAACTGGCGGAGCAAGGCCTAACCATGCTCGTGGTAACGCACGAGATGCGCTTTGCCCAGGATGCGAGCAGCAGGGTGTTCTACATGGACAAAGGCGAGCTCTGGGAGGCGGGTCCGCCCGAGCAGATATTCAAGCATCCCAAGCGCCAGGAAACGCACGACTTCATATTCCGCGTGCGTAGCTGGGAATGGGACATAAACACCGCCGCGCCCGATACCTACGAGCTCGAATCCTCCTTAACGGAGTATTGCAACAGACAGTTTATGGAGCTTCGAGAGGCAAACATATGCAGCCTGCTCATAGAGGAAATTGTGGCCAACCAGCTGCTTAGCGCGGCACGCAATCGCGGGCTGCACGACCTCAAGGCGCACATTACCCTTACGGCGGGCGAAAAAGGCGTGGACACAACGCTTACCGTGGATTGGCGCGAATCATTTAACGAGGGCGACGATCCCTTTGCCGACATGGCAGACAAGTACTCGCAGGCAATAATCGATGGACTGTGTGACAGAGTCGAACTCGTTGAGCCTGGGCTTACGAGGTTCTCTGTACGAGGGTAAGCTCGACTCAGATCGTATGAAAACCATGGCGGGGTGGGGCGCACGTACCCCTGTTCCAACAAAGGTCAAAACCTTTCGGCGCCATGGACAAGCGCCGTGCTCAAACAGTCCTCGCGCGATCAGCTGTTACGAACCTTCTTGGTTGTCTCGCGCTGCGGAACTGCGCGCGGCTGCTTTCCATGGCACCTCGCGGTTTTGATCTTTGTTGGAACAGGGTTATGTGCGCCATGTTTTTGGACGGGCTGCCAGTGGTATGCCCCCAAGTAAACGTATCACAGCCAACCGTTGTTATCCGCGTACGCAGACATATGGCGAACCTTTGCAAATACGTCGTTCGAACACGAACCATACCATGCTATTTTTATGTATATCGCATTTGCACCTACGTATTGTTGCCAAACAAGAGAGGTTCCTATGGGTAAAGCTGCTATTACGCGTCGATCGCTGCTGGCGGCTGCAGGGCTTGGGGGTTTGTCGCTCATTGCCTGCGGTGGTTCAAGGGGCTCGGGTAAAGCGGGTTCCGGAGGCCGCAAAGTGGCCATGGTCACGAATGTGGGCGGCATAAACGACCAAGGCTTTTGCCAGCTGTCGTGGGATGGGTTAAAGCGTTTGCGTGACGAGAAAGGCTACGACGTGTCGTACATAGAGTCCAAGCTGGACTCCGACTACGCCACGAACATCGATAAGGCCATAGACTACGGTGCCGAGTACGTGTGGTCCATTGGCTTTGCGATGGCAGACGCCGCTGCCTTTGAGGCAAAGATAAACCCCGACGTAAACGTTAAGTTTGGAATCGTGGATGCGAATACCAGCGGGGCGGCAAGTCTTACCGGAGTCCTCTTTAAGGCGCAGGAGCCTTCCTTTGTGGTTGGCTACATTGCAGGTAGGACCACAAAGAAGGACCGTGTGGGATTCGTTGGCGGCATTGCCTCCGACAACATTTACGCCTTTGAGTTTGGCTATATGGCCGGTGTTGACTATGCGGCCAAGGAGCTGGGAAAGAGAATAGAGGTAGAGCGACAGTACGCGGAGTCGTTTAACGACAATGCCAAGGGAAAGTCCATTGCACAAAAGATGTACTCGGGTGGTGCCGACATCGTGTTTCATGCTGCGGGAAGCGTTGGCATCGGTGTAATTGAGGCGGCTGAGGAGTCGGGAAACTTTGCCATTGGTGTGGACATGGACCAGTCCTACCTTTCGCCCACGAGCGTTCTTACCTCTGCTGTTAAACGAGTGGACCAAGCCCTGTTCGATCTAACGCCAAAACTGCTCGACGGGGAGATAGCAGGTGGAACCGACATAATTCTGGGGTTGGCCGATGGCGACTACCTTGGCATACCGGAGCATCACGAGCATATTGACGACAAAGTCTACCAAGATGCCCTTGCGGTTATCGAAAAGATTAAGGCCAAGGAAATAGAGCCCCCCGCAACCGAGGAAGCGTACTCGGCGTTTACGAAGTCAATTGGGATCGTATAGCAAGACGTGCTTGGCAGGCCGTTTGCTACGGCAGGTCTAAGAGAGAGGAGAGGCATGGAGCCGGATTCGAGCTATGCGGTGCAAATGCATGGCATAACCAAACGCTTTGGAAACTACACCGCCCTGAGTCAAGTGGACCTTAACGTGCGCAAGCAATCCGTGCATGCCATTCTTGGCGAAAACGGCGCTGGCAAGACCACGCTCATGAACATCCTGTACGGACTGTATCAGGCCGACGAGGGCACGATATACCTCAACGGAACCCCGCATAGCATTACTGGGCCAAACGAGGCAATAAGCAATGGCATTGGCATGGTGCACCAACACTTTATGCTGGTGGAGAACTTTACCGTTACCGAAAACATAATGCTTGGTGACGAAGTGTGTGGACCAGCCGGCACGCTGGACATGCGTATGGCTCGCAAGCAGGTGCTTGACCTTGTGGAGCAATATGGCTTTGAGGTAGACCCGGACGCGCGCATAGAAGACATATCGGTTGGTATGCAGCAGCGCGTGGAAATCCTAAAGGCGCTCTTCCGCGGTGCCCAGACGCTCATATTGGACGAGCCCACGGCCGTGCTCACGCCACAGGAAATAGACAAGCTCCTCCAGATTATGGACGATCTTGTGGCCTCGGGAAAGACCATAATAATAATTACGCATAAGCTCAAGGAGATCCTGCGTTCCGCCGACGAGTGCACCATAATACGCCGGGGCGAGTACATGGGAACGGTGGACGTTTCGCAGTCCAGCGAAGAGGACCTTGCTGCAAAGATGGTCGGTCGCAACGTAAACCTTAAGGTGGAGAAGACCCCCGCCACTCCAGGCGAGGTCGTGCTCGATGTAAACGGCCTGGTGGTGCGCGACGACCGCGGCATCGAGCAGGTGTGTGGCCTGGATCTTAAAGTGCGTGCGGGAGAGATAGTGGGAATAGCGGGCATAGACGGAAACGGCCAGGAGGAGCTCGTAAACGCCATAGTGTCCATGACAAAAGCAGAGGCGGGAACCGTTGTTGTGGGGGAGGAGATTCAGAACACCTCACCACGAAACGCCATCGCGCACGGGGTTTCCACCATACCGTCCGACCGCCACCGTTGGGGTCTGGTGCTTCCCATGATGGTTTCCGAAAACAGCGTGCTCGAACAGCATGACAAGAGCAGCTTTGGCAAGGGAATCATGCTCGACTACAACAAGATGCACGAGTATACGTCCATGCTCATAAAGGAGTTTGACATACGGCCATCGGGTTGCGAGGACGAGCGTATAGCAGGGCTTTCGGGCGGCAACCAGCAAAAGGTAATCATAGCCCGCGAGGTAACGCAGGCCCCCAAGCTGCTCATAGCGTTTCAGCCCACGCGAGGGCTCGATGTTGGCGCGATCGAGTTCGTTCACAAAACGCTCATCTCCGAGCGCGATCGTGGCGCGGCGATTCTGCTCGTGTCGTACGAGCTCGATGAGGTAATGGACGTCTCGGACACAATCGCCGTTATATACCACGGAAAGATCGTGGGAACGTTTGAACAGGGAACGGTAGGCGAGGAAGAGCTTGGCCTTTATATGGCAGGGGGCGGTGCGAAGTGAGCGGACTCGTAAAGTTTTTGAGGCGTCCGATTGCGAGCACCCTCGTGGCGGTGCTTGTTGGCCTTCTAATTGCCATACTGCTTGTGCTGGTTACCGGCTACGATCCGCTTCAGACCGTAGCGACTTTGGTGCACGGTGTGTTTGGAAGCCCGAAGTACATAACAAACGTAATAATTAAGGCAACACCCATACTGCTAACCGGCGTTGCCGTCTCGTTTGCGTTTAGAACAGGCCTGTTTAACATAGGCGCGGAGGGCCAGTACATTTTGGGAACCATCGTTGCCACCATTGTGGGCGTTAGCGTTAACCTGCCTGCAGTCTTGCAGATTCCCCTGGTGGTGCTTTCGGGTGCCTTGGGCGGCGCGTTGCTTGGCGCCCTTATCGGTTTCCTTAAAGCGCGACTTGGAATCCATGAGGTAATTACCTCCATCATGACTAACTGGATCATGCTCTATCTCTGCAACTTTGTGGTCTCGTCGGAGGCATTCCACAACCCCAACTCCAATACGGCATATCCCATAAACCCCTCCGGATACACCATGATCCTTCCTCAATGGAAGGTGTCCGACGAGGGCATAGAGTATTTGCTGCAGCATCCCTGGTTGCGCGATGTGCTTCTAAAGACGGACCTCAACGTGGGCTTTTTGGTAGCGGTGTTCGTGGCCATTGTTGTGGGAATCCTGCTCAAGCGCACGAAGCTTGGATACCAGCTTCGTGCCGTGGGACTCAACAAGGACGCCGCTCGTTTCTCGGGCATTGCCGTGGAAAGGAGCGTTGTGTTGTGCATGCTCATTTCGGGCGGCATCTGCGGTCTGGCGGGAGCGCTCAACATAACGGGAATTAATCCTCATACCCTTTCGACCCTTGTTGCCCAAGAGGGATACGGCTTCAATGGCCTTTCCGTGGCCTTTATTGCGGGTTGCTCGACGGTGGGCTGCATTCCCTCGAGCCTGTTTTTCTCTGCCCTCATGTACGGCGGTATGACGGTGCAGCAGGTGGTTGGCGTTCCTTCCGAAATCATAAACATAATGATTGGCATCATCGTATTCTTTACCGCAATACCCAGCATGGCACCATGGATTGCCGATGCCATCGAGCGCAGGAGGTCGCGCGAAAACAAGAATCTGGCACAGGAGACGAAGGGGGAGGAGGCATAGTATGCAAACTGTAATACTGCTTTTGGGCATAACGCTTATGTATGCGACGCCGCTCGTGTTTGGCGCTTTGGGCGGAGTCGTTTCGGAACGCGCAGGTGTAACAAACATTGGCATTGAGGGAATGATGGTCATCGGTGCCATATCCGCTGCGGTTACGGGCTACTTTACCCAAAACCCATGGATTGCCTTTATTGTTGCGGGGCTCTTTGGCGCCCTTATGGCGCTGCCGCACGCAATTGCCTCGGTCTCCTTTGCAGCCGACCAGACGGTATCGGGAGTGGCAATAAACCTGCTTGCGCCTGGCATTGCCCTGTTCGCATGCAGGCGTTTTTTCGACGGTGCGGCAATGTCGCCAATGGTGGTAAAGCTCCCTCGAATCCTTGGAGAAGAATGGATGAAGGGGACGTCGTGGGCCAACCTCAACGTTAACGTATCTACCGTAATTGCAATACTGCTTGCCATCCTCGTGTGGTTTGTTATGTACAAGACCAAGTGGGGTCTGCGCATGCGTGCGGTGGGCGAGCACCCGGCGGCGGCAGACACCCTGGGCATCAATGTATACAAGACACGCTACATATGCGTCCTTATTAGTGGTATGCTCGCGGGGTTTGGCGGAGCCTCCGTTACCATTGGCATTATTTCCCGATTTACGCAGACGGCGATTGCAGGACAGGGCTTTATAGCGCTCGCGGCTGTTATCTTTGGCAAATGGACTCCCTTTGGGGCGTGTGGGGCGTGTGCGCTCTTTGGTGCCACCCAGGCACTTGCCATTATTTTGGGCGGTGGCGAGCTTCCCATTCCGTCTACGGTTCTATCTATGTTGCCCTACGTTATGACCATCGTCGTGCTGGTGCTGTTTGTTGGCAAGTCGGTGGCGCCCAAGGCGGATGGCGTGCCATACATTAAGGGATCGCGGTAGGGGGTCGTCTGAAAGAGGCGCCGTGCCTGCAGCCCTGCCCCTAAACAAAGGCCGAATCCTTTTGGCACCATGGACAAGCGCCGTGCTCAAACAGTCCTCGCGAAGACTGCACACGCGGTCGCTCCGCTCCTCGCGCGAGTTGAGTACCCCTAACCTTTTTGGTTACCCCTCGCTACCTGCGGAACTGCGCGCGGCTGCTTTCCATGGCGCCTCGCGGATTCGGCCTTTGTTTAGGGGCGGGGCTGTTGGACAAAGGGGACGGGGGAGTCCCGGGTGGGACAAACTCCCCCGTCCCCTTTGTCCTGAGCAAAGCGATTTCGTGCGCTGCTATTCTCCCGATCCTTGCGTGGAGCCTTCGGCGTTTTCTTCGGCGGGGGCGTCCTGCACAACCTTGCTTACGTCCTCTATGAGGGAGGTTGCGTCGATGGCCTCGCTCTTAACGTTTTCGGGTATGGCGGTAACCTTGGCATCCGTCTTTCCGTAGTCCTTTACTGTGGCGTTTAGCTCAATGGAGCCAGAGAACATGGTCTCGTTGCCTTCGGTGGACTGCGAGTTGTCGTTCGAGTTGGAGCTCACCTTATAAGTAATGCCGGTGAGCATGCAGTTCTTGTTGTAGGAATACACGATATCTGCTCCGCTCAGCGCGCTCTTAACGCCCTCTGCAAGCGATCCGCCCAAAGAGTTGGTAAGGCTGTTTTGGGTCCCCGTTATCGTGTCGGCAAAAGTGCTTCCAGACAACACGAGGTTGTATCCATCGTTTGTGGTCTCAAAATTTGCCTCAGAGAGCGCCGGGTTCTCTATGAGAGTCTTGCAAAGAAGGCCCGAGTCGGTTGTAAGCTTGTACCAGACGGTCGTGTCTCCAATTTGTGCGGATGTATAGGTGTTGTACTTGCCGTCCTTGTCCTTTTCGACGTACATTTCGCTCTTGCTCTGGTCGCTTTCCGACAAGCCGGTGGTAATTGTGGCATGCGCGTTGTCTCCCGCCACGTTTGCGCTTTCGGTGTAGTTTATGGTGCCCGACGTACCAAGTGCATCCATGGATACAGAGAGCTGCGTTTCTGCACTGTAGTTGCCGTGGTCGTTGTTTGCGTTAAACCGCTCGATGAGCTCCTTTGCGTTCTTGGGAGGCTGTGCGACACATGCCGTTAGGCCGCAGATGGCAAGCGAGCTTGTTAGTGCTGCGCAAATAAAACGTTTCCCCATGTCAAACATGCTGTTCCTTCCCTCGACTGTTTATAAAAGCAAGCTTATAAACAAGTCCGCCTGGGCGTGCTCGCTCGGGCGGACTCTTAATACATATGCAATTGGCTGCGCCTATGCCTCAATGGTAAACACATCGGCGAGACCGGTCATGTCGAATACCTCGCTGACCTCCTCGTTGGGGTGCAGGAGCAGCATCTTGCCGCTACGCTGCGCGGCAATCTTCTCGGTGCTAACCAGAACACGAAGACCAGCGGACGAAATGTAATCCAGGTCGGTGAGGTCGATTACGAACTCATTGGTGTCGGCTGGCAGTCCCTGAATGGTAGACTCGAGATCGGGGCTGGTGGCAACGGAAAGTTTTCCATTAAGAGCAATAGTTGCCTTGTTTCCGTCTTGAGTAACAGAAATCTCCATGTTGTCTCCCTTTTGCGTTGC
The DNA here is from genome assembly GCA_902793465.1 of uncultured Coriobacteriaceae bacterium. Taxonomy (GTDB): domain Bacteria; phylum Actinomycetota; class Coriobacteriia; order Coriobacteriales; family Atopobiaceae; genus RUG440. The sequence goes on from CADBDT010000028.1 coordinate 46,835, forward strand.
TTCATTGGTTTTTACAACTGGAACACATTGTACCATTTGTATTGTTTAACACACGGCTACAGTATGACTATTCTTGACCGATGTACAATAAGCAGCCCGATAAGCGGAGACGATGGGAAATACGATGGGTCAAAACGGTAACAGGGCTGGTAGTTCGGCCGATGTGAGGCCGCACAAGCGCACTGGCGCGCCACATAAAGGTGCACCGTCGCGTAGCGGTTCGTCGTTGCCGCGCTTTGTTGTCGTGTTCGTTGTTATGGCGCTTGTTGGGATTGTGGGCTTCTCTATTTGGCGCCAGGCCGACGAACAGGGCAGGGTAGAGCAGCAGAGAGCCGCTATAGAGTCGCAGCATAAAGAGATGATTCTTGACCCAAAGGTAAAACGGCTCATAGATGGTCTTACCCTCGAACAAAAGGTTGCGCAGCTCTTTGTTGCCTCACCGGAGTCGGTGGCAGATGTCGAGCTGGCAGTTGCGGCGGGAGAAACAACACGACAGGCACTTACCACCTATCCTGTTGGAGGGCTTCTGTACCAATCCGGTAATCTCCAGACTCCCGAGCAGACCAAGGAAATGCTGCGCAGCTCGCAGAACTACGTTAAAGACGCATGTGGAATACCGCTCTTTACGTGCATAAGCGAGGAGGGTGGAGATTATTCGCCCGTTGCGCAAAACGAAGCCTTTGACGTTCCTGCGGTGGAAAACGCGGCTACGCTGGGGTCGTTGGACGACGAAGAAAAAGTGCGGGATGCAACGCGTGCTATAGCGGGATATCTTAGCGACCTTGGGTTTAACACCAACCTGGCACCTGTGGCAAGCGTTTCCTCGGATACGGGCGATTCCAGATCGTTTGGCAAGGATGCCAACGTGGTTGGAAAGCTGGTGCGAGTGCAGGTTGGAGAATACGGACGCGCGCGCATGTTGTGCTGCCCCAAGAGCTTTCCTGGGGTGGACGGATGCGATGCGTCGGGCGCTGGCACAAGCACTTCCTCGCTAACTTCCGACGAGCTATTTAATGGCCCGGTCGTGCCTTTTGTTGGCGCCATAGACAAGGGCGCCCCTCTTGTGATGGTTGGGAGCACAAGTTGTGCAGGATTGGGTGACGGTGCGGGGTCGGTTCCCGCATGCATGAGCGCAGACGTAATAGAGGGGCTGCTACGGGAGCGGGCAGGTTTTGACGGCGTTGTTATAACCTGTCCCATGGACAAGAAGTCAGTTTCCAATGCGTGCAATTCCGCCGACCAAGCGATAAAGGCTATCGAGGCAGGAGCAGATATGGTTCTGCTCCCGTCGGACTTTAAGGCGGCGTACAAGGGCCTGCTTGTCGCGGTTAAGCAAGGCAAGATAAGCGAGGAGCGCATAGACGAGTCGCTTGGGCGAATTATTAGCGCAAAGCGGGAGTACGGACTCGTGTGATTGCATTCGCGCACGGTGACGGGTCTCGGACCCTGCCCCTAGACAGAGGCCGAATCCTTCCGGCGCCATGAACAAGCGCCGTGCTCAGACAGTCCTCACTTCGTTGCGGAACTGCGCGCGGCTGCTTTTCATGGCGCCTCGCGGATTCGGCCTCTGTCTA